>JADZDR010000001.1 GCA_020850945.1 Acidimicrobiia bacterium
AGGCTTTGAACACCCGTGATCCTTGTCGTGGTTCGTGCGCGTCACGCGGACCCCCCAACCAGCCCTACACCCCAACAGCCGTGGGGGCCTCCGCCCTTACCCCACCCACACCGGGGTCAGGAGAGCCGAAAAAAGTCCTTCAGATTTCGGGATCCGGAGCCGATACCCGAGTTCAGGCGGACATAGGAGCTTGTTCTCTCAGTCGGGCCGGCCCGGGGGACAGGGCGCACGGGGCGCCTCCACCGGCCTGATGGGAAGCGGGATCCGATACAGACCGTGGAGGCATCAGGATGCGTTCTTGGCGAGACCAGGCAAAGTGCCGGGGGCTGGACCCGGAGATCTTCTTCCCCGACCCGGAGATCGAGGAAGACGCCTCGGAGGCGATCACCATCTGCTTGGAGTGCCGGGTACAGGAGGTGTGCCTCGAGCACGCGCTCGCGCGGCGGGAGAAGGAAGGCGTTTGGGGTGGGGCGACCGTGAAGGAACGACGCCGCATCATCAGGCGCAGGCGTCGCAGCGCCTGATTCCCGGCCTGCAGGGCAGAACACCCCATACGGCACGTCGCGGGCGGGGATGCCACAATTCAGGCCATGCAGTCCGTCCAGCTCTTCGCCGTCCAGGCACAAGTCGACCTCGACACCTACGCCTCCGCTGACGCCTTCGAGGCAACGATGCGCCGGCACGCCGAGAGGATCAAGGCAAGGCGCGAGCCAGACGAGGGGAGCGGCCATCTCATGCCTGCCCTGGCTGTCTGGCCCGAGAACATAGCGACCTTCCTGCCACTGGCCGGGCATGCGGCTGCCGTGGCCTCCTGCAAGGACAGTGACGCCGCCATGCGCCGCGTGGCCATCCGCGCGGTGCCCACGATGCTCAAGACGGCGGTCCGCTTTCGCCCCCGGTCGCTCAACGCGCTGTTCCTCACGGCCATGGCTCCGGCCGTGTGGAAGATCTGGTGGGGTACGTTCAGCCGCATCGCCGCCGACTTCGAGCTGTGGGTGGTCGCGGGATCCGCGCTCGTTCCCGAGAACGCCCTCGGCAGGAACACCGGCGAGTTCCGGCCGGCGGGCGCACGCGTGTACAACACGAGCCTCACGTTCGCGCCCGACGGGCGGTGCGTGTCCGTCGTCCGCAAGGTGAACCTCGTCCCCACGCAGGAGGACGTCCTCGATCTGAGCGCAGGCGATGCCGGGGACCTCGAGGTTGTCGACACCCCCTTCGGCCGCCTCGGGACGCTCATCTGCTACGACGGCTTCGACGAGGCGCACACCGCGGACGAGCCGTGCTTCACGCCCGGTGGCCTGATCCTCGACGGTCTCGGCGCCGACGTGATCGCGCAGCCGTCGGCCAACGCCTGGGATTGGAACGGACCCTGGTTCTTCAACGAACCCGGCGAGAGCCAGCTCCGATCGGAACAGTGGTTCAACGAGGGCATGTACCGCCATATGGAGAGACTCACGCACGTGCGCTACACGGTGAACCCACAACTCGTGGGCACTGTCTTCGAGCACCACTTCGAGGCGCCTTCTCTCATCATCGAGAGGGCGGCGAATGGCGGGGTGCGGGTGGCCGTGCAATCCGAGGACCCCTACGGCGAAGACCTCATCTCGGTGACAGCGCGGGTCTGATTGGCCACGCGGCACCTGCATGGGCGAGAGTGTCGACGCAAGTTCCGCACGACAACACGGAGGAGCCTCACGTTGGACTTCGAGCTTTCCGACGAGTTGGCGGAGTTGCAGGCGACGGTGCGCCGCCTCGCCCGCGAGAGGATCAAACCCCGCGCACCGGAGATCGACGAGGCGAACGCATACCCCGATGATGTGTTCGAGCTCTTCCGTGATGCGGGTCTGCTCGGCCTCGTGATCCCGGAGGAGTACGGCGGATCCGGCGGCGGGATCCTCGGCCTGTCGATCGCGATCGAGGAGGTCGCCAAGTACTCGAACACGGCGGCGCTGATCCTCCTCCTCACGCGGCTGCCGACGGGACCGATCCTCATCGCCGGCACCGAGGCGCAGAAGCAGGCGTACGTGGCGACCGTTGCATCGGGTGAGACGAGGGGTGCTTTCGCCCTGTCCGAGCCGCAGGCCGGATCCGACGTGATGGGCCAGACGACCGTCGCCCGCCGTGACGGCGACGGTTACGTGATCTCGGGCCAGAAGTGCTGGATGTCGGGTGTCGTGCAGGCCGACTGGTTCACGGTCTTCTGCAAGCTCGATGACCCCGAGACCAAGGACCACGGGTGCACGGCCTCCTTCGTCGTCCCGCGTGACACGCCGGGGCTTGCCGTGGGCAACACGGATCGCAAGATGGGCGTGCGGGGGCTCGACACGGGGGAGCTCATCCTCGATGCGGTGCGGGTTCCCCACTCGGCCCTGATCGGCGCGGAGGGTGAGGGCTTCCGGATCACGATGGAGGGTCTGAACTCGATGCGGCCGATCGTCGCCGCACGCGGAATCGGCTTGGCCGAGGGTGCCCTCATGTACGCCGTGGACTACGCGAAGGAACGCGAGGCCTTCGGCAGTCCCATTGCCGACTTCCAGGGGCTGCAGTGGATGCTGGCCGAGGTTGCGACGGAGATCGAGGCGGCCCGACTCCTCACGTACCGGGCGGCGTGGATGTCCGACCGGGGCGACTACGGCAAGTCCCATGCCGCCTACCTGTCGATGGCGAAGTACTACGCGACCGAGCTGGCCGTGAAGGCGTCGCACGTGGCCCTGCAGGTGCTCGGCGCGGCGGGGTACATGAAGGACCACATGACCGAGCTGTACTACCGTGACGCCCGACAGCTCACGATCGTCGAGGGCACGA
Source organism: Acidimicrobiia bacterium (assembly GCA_020850945.1). Lineage (GTDB taxonomy): Bacteria > Actinomycetota > Acidimicrobiia > UBA2766 > UBA2766 > QWHP01. The sequence continues at coordinate 2,806 of JADZDR010000001.1, forward strand.
CCCAGATCCAGAAGGGGATCATCGCCCGCGGGCTCCTGGAGGGACATCTCTGGTGGGACTGAACGAGACCGCCCTTTCCTGGCCGGACCTGCTGGACGCGCTTCTGGCCGGCGAGGACCTCGACGCCGAGACCTCCCGCGCGGCGATGGGGGCCGTGATGGAGGGACACGTCGACCCGATCGTCGTGTCCGGGTTCCTCGTGGCCTTGCGGGCGAAAGGCGAGACCTCGGCCGAGATGGTCGGTCTCGTGCGGGCGATGCTCGACCATGCGGTCCGCGTCGATCTCGGCCCGGACGTGCTCGATGTCGTCGGCACGGGTGGTGACCGGACCGGTACGGCGAACATATCCACGATGGCCGCTCTCGTCTGCGCAGGGGCGGGTATCAGGGTCGCGAAGCACGGGAACAGGGCCGCATCCTCGCAATGCGGGACAGCGGACGTGCTCGAGGCCCTCGGTGTCGAGATCGTCCTCGACGCCGCCGGTGTCCTCGCGTGCGTGGAGGAGGTGGGGATCGGGTTCATGTTCGCCCCTGCCTTCCACCCGGCGATGAAGCACGTGATGCCCGTGCGCACCTGCCTGGGCATCCGCACCGTCTTCAATGTCCTCGGTCCCCTCGCCAACCCCGCCCGCGCCGATCGCATGCTCCTCGGCGTGGCGACACCGGCGATAGGGGAGCGCATGGTGGAGGCGCTCTCGGCTCTCGGTGTGCGCCGCGCTCTCGTGGTGCACGGCGCGGACGGGATCGACGAGCTCAGCACGACCGGGCTGAACACGGTGTGGGATCTCGCGGATGGCGTCATCACTGCCTACGAGCTCGATCCGGCCGGTCTCGGTTTCAGGCGTGCGTCGCTCCAGGACCTCGAAGGCGGCACACCGGCCGTCAGCGCCGGGATCGTCCGTGACGTGCTGGCGGGGGCGACCGGACCCGTGCGGGACATCGTCGTGCTGAACGCGGCCGCCGCGTTGCGAGTCGCCGGACGGGTGGCGGACTTCGCCGAAGGTGCGGAGACCGCCCGCGAGGCGCTCGACTCCGGTGCCGCGGAGGGAGTGCTGGCGAGGCTCGTCGACGTGTCGGTGAGACACCGCCGGGGCTGAAAGCCTGGTCGTTATACTGCGACAAGTCGCCGCCGACGAGATCGGAGGACTCGGTGAGCTTCAAGGTGTACTTCGACTTCACCTGCCCGTATTCGTACGACCTCCGCAAGTGGCTCGACCTCGCCGACTTGGGCTACGACGTGCATTGGAGGGGCTTCCTCCAGGCCCAGTCCCACGACAGGAGACCGAACTACCGGGTCTTCGACCACTCCGACGAGCATCCCCCCGGACTCGCCGCGCTCTGCGCCTACTACGTGTTGCGTACGAGCGGTGACCCCCACACGGACGGGTTCCACCGAGCCGTCCTCGAAGCCAAGCACGAGCGCGGGGTCGACATCGACGACACGGACGAGCTCTGCAAGGTTGCCGTCGATCTCGGCATCGATTCCTCGCTCATCGCGGACGCGCTCAGCGACCCGCGCGCGATCCGTGATGTCGCCGCAGAGCACGAGGACGCCGTGATCTCCTACGCGATGACGGACACGCCCACCGTGGTGAGTCCCGACCACGAGTCCCTCTACGTGCGACTCGGTGCTCCTCCCGAGGACGAGGCCACGGCACGGCGCGTGATGAAGACGATCGTCGACATCGCTCTGACGGAACCGGCGATCCGCGAGCTGCGCCGCACCTGACCGGTGGTGCGCCGCGCTCAGTAGACCAACGCGAAGACGACAGTCCGCGTGCGGGGCCGGTCGTCGAAGTCGACGAGGGCGATCGACTGCCACGTCCCCAACGCGAGATCGCCGTCCGTGACCGGCACCGTCACGGACGGTCCCAGGAGTGCGGCGCGTGCGTGGGCGTGGCCGTTGCTGTCGTGCACGTTGTGGCGCCACTCCGCATCGACGGGGACGAGACGGTCGAGCAGGGCACCGAGATCCGCGTTGGCGCCCGGTTCGAGTTCGAGCGCGGTCACGCCGACCGTCGTGTGCAGGGCATGGATGCAGAGGAGCCCCGACACGTCGCCCGCATCCCTCACCGCGCGGCGGGCGTGGGCCGTCAGATCGACGACTTGGTTGTTACCCTCCGTCTCGAGCGTGATCTGCGTGGTTATCGTTCGCATGGACCGCGAGCAGGATAGGGGGATCCGGAAGAGGAGCGCGGAGGGAAGTGGTCGGAACCGCAGGCGACAGCACGGGGCTCGAGGCGGCCGACTCCCTCCTCGCGCCCTTCTACGAGACCGTGTTCCGCTGCTACCTGAAACGCTGTCGGGGCGAAGGAGAAGGCCCTGCCCCCGATCCCCCCGCCTCGATCCGTCCGTACGTGCGGTTCAACCCGGCCAAGGCCGTGCTCCAGCCGCAGGTGCGGGCGGTGCTGCGCGAGGCGCTCGCCACGGACGCCGAGCTCAGGGCGATGTGCGTCGTCGAGGCCGGTTCGGCCGCGACGGAGACCGCCGCCGATGCGCTGCGTCTCGTCGAGAGCGGGGACGAACGGGGTCTTTCCCAGCTCGTGTCCAAAGCCGCACTCCACCGCCACGCCGGCTGGGAGACGATCGTGTGGCTCGGTGCAGCAGCAGCGACGGCGCGGGATCGCACGCGGGCGGGGGACCTGGCGGACCGCGAGGCGGCAGTGGCCGCCGCCGAGAGGCGAGAACGACGTCACATGTCGAAGCTCGAGAAGGCGCGGGACAAGGCGGAGTCGGGGCATCTGAAGTCACGCGCCGAGGTCGAAGAGCTGCGCCACCGGTGCAAGGACCTGCGGCGTGAAGCCGACAGGGCGGCACGCGAGCGAGACGAGGCGCACAGCCACGGGGAGGACCTCCGCGCCAGGCTCGAGGCCGCCGAGGCGGCGGCGCACGCTCTCGAGCTTGACCGGGAGGAAGCACGGCGCGGTCGCGACGAGGCCGCCGCGTCGTTCGACCGGGAGCGCAGGGAGCTGCACGCACGCATCCGCAGCCTCGAATCCATGCGGGTACCCGATCTCGAGGCACCTGCTCGCGCCATCGAGGACGTAGCGGGCAGACTCCGCCGTATCCAGGCCGACCTCACCGCAACCTCGGCAGCCGGGCCCTCGTCGCGGGCCGGGTCGGCCCGCGGCGCGGCGGACCGGGGTGCGAGCCGCACACCCCATCCGTCCGGGGTGAACCCGGGCACACGGGATGCCCTGCGGTGGGCCTTGCGTCAACCCACGTTCGTGATCCTCGTCGACGCGTACAACGTCATTCTCGAGGCGCGACGCGGGTGGCCGGACATGCGAGGTCCGGACCAGCGGCAGTTGCTCCTCTCGCGCTGCGAGGCGATGCTGGTGCCAGACGGTGCAGAGATGCACGTCGTCTTCGACTCCTCGGAGGAGGAGACGCAGGGGCAGACGCGGCGACAGCATCCCCGGGTCCGACACGAGTTCACGGCGGGAGAGACGGCCGACGACCGCCTCGTGGAGATCGCTGCCGCCCTCCCGGTGGGGATGTCGGCGTACGCGGTGACGTCTGACCGGGAGCTGCGAGAGCGTCTCGGCGCCCACGGTGTCGCCACTGTGTCGTCGGAGATCTTCCTCG
>JADZDR010000002.1 GCA_020850945.1 Acidimicrobiia bacterium
AGCCACGACCGACGAGTCCGACCTGATCGTCACCGGGCCCGACGAGGAGGGCACGGCCCGTCTCCGTGTGACCGTCACGGCCACCAAGGACGCCAAGACCCTCTCCGGCACGACCGACATCACGCTCACTGTCACAGCCGCCCCCGGCGGACCGGACTGCGACCGGGACTCCTCGGAGTCGAGCGACTCCGAGGAAGACACCGAGGAAGACCCGGACGCGGGTGACCCCGTCACCGACTGCCCCTTCGCCTACGCCGGACCCGACCTCGTCGTCGCTCCCGGCGCCACAACCGTGATCTTCGGCTCCGGCGGCCTCGAGAAGGTAGACGACGGGAACGAGAGCACCGATGACGAGAGCGAGACGGACGGACCCGACCTCACCTACGCGTGGACGCAACGCGAGGGCGAGGACGTTCTCGACGCCGGGCAGTCCACCGACGAGGCGGACCTCGCCTTCACAGCTCCCGAAGGAGAAACCTACCTGATCTTCGACCTGACCGTCGCCGACGAATGGTCGAACTCCGCGACGGACAGCGTCATCGTGTACGTCAGCGAGTCCTCTGAGACGTGGGAGCCCGACAACGAGTCCGATGACACCGACACAACCGACGACGACGACACGGACACAACCGACGACAGTGATACAGACACGACCGACGACGACGACGACACGGACACAACCGACGACAGTGATACAGACACGACCGACGACGACGACACGGACACAACCGACGACAGTGATACAGACACGACCGACGACAGTGATACAGATTGGTCGACGGGGGAGGTCGAGGATCTGTTCTGTGCACTGTGGGAGTCGAGTAGCGGGTCGGTGACGATACCCTTCGGCGCCGACGTCGAGGTGACGTTGGACAAGGACGGGGACGACTGCCTGGCAAGCGCGGCGGAGTTGGCCTCTGACGCCGATATCGACATCGCCGCGGGAGTGACCCTCACGTCGCTGTACCTGCGAGCCGACGGATCCGGCGTGGAGGTCTCGGGGGCGGCAACGGTTGCGTGCGGTTCGTCCGATTCGCTTGAGGTCGCGCTCCGGGGCGAGCTCGACAAGGAGGACGATGCCTACAGCGGTGAGCTCACGGCAGCGCTCGACGAGGCCGGCGACTGTGCGCTCCTCGATGGCGTGACGATCGAGTCGCTGTCGGGCACGGTCGCCTTCGACGGCAGGGACGTCGACCTGTCGATCGCGGTCGCCCTCTCGGACTGGACACCCGCCAGCGGGATCGCGGTCACGGATCTCTCGGCCCTCTTCGTGCACGGCGGCGACGGTTCCGAAGTCGAGCTCGCCGGCAGCGTGGCGGTCACCTCCACCCTCGGCGGCGAATGGTCCGCTGAGCTCGCCGGCAGTTTCGCCTTGGACTCCGGCACGTGGCAGCTCTCCGCCGACCTCGCTGACACCTGGCAGCCCACCTCGGGGTTCACCCTCGAGGACCTGCGCGTCGAGGTGAGCAACGACGGCGACACGACCACCGGCAGACTCGTCGGCGACGTCGAGGTCCTCGGAGTCACGGCCAGCGCCACGGTGCAGCTCTCCCCCGACGCCACGGTCGTCGATGTCAAGATCGGCGACTGGATGCCGATGGGTGGTGTCGCCGCGAGCGACGTCCACGTCCTATACGCCAGTGCCGACACCACCTACGACCCCGAAGGCGACGCGTCCGCAGTCGAGATTGGCGCCGGTGAGCTGCGGGTGACCGGCGAGTTCCCCGTGCCGTCAGAGATCCGTGACCTCCTCGGCCTCTCGAGCGACACCAAGGGCACCCTGACCGGAACCATCGAGGCGGGCAGCAGCGACTACGAGCTCACCGTCGCCCTCACGAGCGAGTCCGGCTGGACCCTCATCGACACCGACGGAGGGATCGAGCTCACCCTGACCAGCGTCGGTTTCCGCATCGCCAACACCGACGGGCTCGCGCTTACGGCCGACGCCTCCCTCACCATCCCGGACCAGCCCGACCCACTCGCACTGAGCGCCGACCTCGCAGTCGGCCTCGACGGTATCAGCGGCTCGCTCAGCCTCACCAGCGCCTGGACCGACGCCTTCGGCGTCGACGGGCTCACGATCCAAGAAGCGGCGATCGCCGTCGGTGTGAGCTGGAGCGGCACCCCCTCCGTGGGGGTCGCCGCCACCGCCACCCTGCCCGAGTCCATCCGCACGCCGCTCGGCATGAACGCCGAGGACACGGTCACTGTCGCCGTCAACCTGTCGGCGACGAACCCGTGCTTCGCCCTTGCGATCGGCGCAGACGACGGCGTCGACTCGCTCGCCCTCACCGTCAGCGACACCGAGGTCGTCACCGCCGACGTGGTCGACCTCGTGATCGCCCCCGCCGGCTGCAGCATCGGCACCTACGACTACACAGCCGGTATCTCGCTCCTCTTCCAGGGCGCCCTCCTCGGCGTGACCGTCGACGTCGACGCCACCCTCGATCTCAGCGCTGGCAGTCCATCGTTGGATGCGCACGTCGACGTCGGCACGCTGAACATCCCCGACACCGGCATCTCGATCCTCGAGTCCAGCGTCGATCTGACGATCTCGCCCACCGACGGGTTCGCCTTCGCCTTCAGCGGTGGCGTGGAGCTCGGCGACGACTCCACGACCGTCACCGTCGCCGGATCTGTCGAAGCGAACGGGGCCGGTGTCGCCCTCACCCTCGACGGAGACCTGAGCGGTCTCAACTTCGGCGGCTACGGTCTCCAAGAAGCCCATCTGTATCTCGACGTCGCGATCGGCGCCACCTTCTCCCTGGAAGCCGCGGCCGACGTGACCGTCGCCCTGGGCGACAACGAGATCAGCGGCTCGTTCGCCTTCACCTTCTCCGGCGGCACCGTCCGCGAGCTCGCCGGCAGCCTGTCCATCGGCACTTGGGACGGCACGTCCTGTAGCGATGCCATAACGCTCGGTGCCGTCGAGCTGTGCGCCACCGCGACGTTCGACTACCAACGGGGACGTGATGCGTCGTTCACCTTCGCCGGCCTCCTCGGCGTCGGTGGACTCAGCCTCGAGGTCGCCGGCGAGCTCGGCGCCACCTACATCGCGCTCAGCACTGCGCTCGAACTCGACAGCGTCGGCAGCTTCGAGGTCTCCGGCCAACTCGTCACCGCCGACGGCACCGACCGCGAAATCGACGCCGTCACCTGCGCAGCCGACACGTCCACGATGCCGGCAACGGTCTCCATGACAGAAACACCCACCGCCGCCGGCGCAGGTGACTTCCACCTCGCCACGACTGCTGACCTCGAGCTCGGCGGCTTCGCCATCGAAACAGACCTCGCCGTGACCAGCGTCGGCGACACCTTCGCCATCGTCGCCGCCGGCGACATCAGCCTCGGTGACGCCAGCAGCGCAAGCCTCAGCGGCTGCATCGACAAGAGGACCGACGGCTGGACACTCGCCGTCGCCGGCGACGCCGAGCTCGACATCGCCGGCATCGAAGCCACCGGTGCTGTCGCACTCGTGCTCCAACCCGGCCACGGCGTCTCCGTCGACGGCAGCTTCGACATCGAGCTAGGCACCGTCGTCGAACTCGGCGCCAGCCTCGACGGCAGCTTCAGGGCCGACAGCGACGGCATCAGCTACACGCTCGCCGGCGAAGGCTCCCTCAGCGTGAGCGACTGGGACGTCGCCGACGCCTCGTTCTGGTTCTCGAACGAACCGACCAAACGCGGCCTGACCGCCTCCATCGATCTCGACCTCGGCGTCACCACCCTCAACGCGGACATCACCTTCGGCGCCGGAGGCACGTTCCTCTTCAGCACCACAGCCGAAATCAACCTCGTCGTCGCCAGCGCCTCCCTCGGCGTCGAGCTCACCAACTGCCATGACGGCGACTGCACGAGCGGGCGCACGAAAAGCACAAGCCTCTCGATCAACGGTGAGCTCTACGCACTGGGCTTCCACTTCTCCGTGGCCGCAACCATCGCCGACGACGGCTCGTTCAGCGTCGACATCAAATCCGATGCGGACTTCGTCAGTGGATCCCTGAACCTCGGGCTCATCGCGATAAGGGCATCGGTCCGTTTCCACGCCGAGCTACACCTCGAGTCCGACGGGAGCGGCATCGAGTGGGACGCCGGGCTCGGTGGCAGCGTAAGCGCCGGATACAAGTGGGCTGGCGAAGACTGGGTCGACGTCGAAGCAGGTATCGAAGGCACGCTGAGCCCGACCGACCTCGACGTCTACATCGAGGTCGACGGGGCCACCTACACCCTCGACCTCATCTAGCCACTACCCTGCACGTGTCACCGACACAGGCGATGCCGACGACAACGAGATCGCCGCGTGGACGGAGGGACCGTCACCCGCAGCGACATCGACAGCAAGCGGGATGCCCTCGATCTCCGCGCCCGGACGCGGTGGCTTCTGGCTGATCGGCCGGGACATGTTCGAGCCAGAGGTGCACTCTCGGGAGAATCGCGGCGGCGGCCCCCGGACCGAGCCGCGTCAAGTGCCGGCCACCACACCCAGCCGGGGGCCGGCTGACCCGAGTCGACCGGCACGTGGGCCTTCGGCATACCCGAAAGAGCCGGACAGAATGCGACCACTGCACACGCTGGGTCTCGTCTTAGTCGTTATCGAGTCGCCGACCGGTGACGGCTGCCGAGCACCGCACTGATCGCAGATCGCGACGCTCCTTGATCGCTCACGCCCGAACCCTTGACGTCTTGGAGACTTCCGCCGTGCAGGCGGGCGGGGATGCTCATCCGGGTGGGAAGAAGATCGCCTCGATCACGTCGGCGAGGATCTTGGCGACGAAGGGGTTGTTGCGTGCCATGTTCTGGGCCTGCGCGATCGCCGTCTCGTTCAGATCCATCTCGAGGGACGGCACCACGGCAAACAGGGGGAGGCGGTGCTGGAGGAAGGAGCGGAGGATGAGCAGGCCCCGGTCGAGCCGCTCGATGTACTCGGGGAGGCGGGCGAGCTGCTCGTCGAGTTTGGCGAGGTCGGTGGTGACGAGGATCTCGTTCACGGTCTCGAGCAGGTTCTTGATGCGGGCGTTGTTGGAGACGAGCGTCTCGCGCAGCCCGGCAAGGGTCCTGTTCACGTCCTCGATCGCCACGCCGAGCTGCGCCGCCTTCCCCTCCGTTGCCCCCGTGAGGATGTCGAGGTTCTGGATGATCCGCGAGATCGACTCCGCCCGCGTGTTGAGGCCCTCCACGATGAGCTTCGTGTTCTCGGTGATGGCTGTGAGGTCTTCGCCCGACGTCTCGAGGAGGGAGCGGACCTCGTCGGCGATCGACTGCGTCTCTTCGGCCGCGGACACCTCCTCGTACAGCGCCGCCCCCTGGAAGAGGATCTGGTCGAGGCTCGTGTCGCGGTGCGTCTTGGTCATCGCCTTCGACATGTCGAAGGACTTGGGCGAGTTGCCCGTCTCGAGGTCGAGGAAGAACTCGCCGAGGATCGACTTGAGACGCAGGACGAGACTCGCCTCGGCCGAGAGCGTGAGGTCCGCATCCTCCTGCAGCTCGATGTCGAGGACCGCGACCTCGCCGCCGCTGTCCGGCTTCACGTTGATCGCCGTGACCTGCCCGACCTTCACCCCCTTGTAGAGGACGGGCGAGTTGTTCGTGAGGCCGACGACGTTGTCGAACTCCGCCCGGAACATGTTGTCGGCCTGGCCCCCCGAGCTGCGTGCCATGAACCAGAGGCCGAGGAGCAGGATCGCCACACCGACGACGGACGTGACGAGCGGCTTGAGGCGGGCCATCACGCTTCACCCCGCAGGGCGGCGAGCAGAGCGTCGATCGTCGGCATGTTCGGAACCGCCAAGTACACGTAGGCGCCCTTCTCGTTGTTGAGGAGCTTCACGAGGACGCCGCTCATGTGCTCGAGGTCGTTGGCGATCTCGGGGAGGCGGGTGAGGGTGAAGTCGAGCTCGTTGCGGCGGCGGCTGATGAGCTCGACCGTGTCGATCGAGAGGTCGAGACCGGCCTCGAGGACGGTGAAGTTGTCCTCGAGGAGGCCGTTCGCGGACTGGGCGAGCGACGCCATCTGGGCGAGGAGGGTGTTGATGTCGGCACCCTTGGACGCCATCACCTCGACGAGCTCGTCCGTGCGCCGCCCCACCGCCGCGAGTGCCTCCTGCTGGAGAGCCAGCGTCGAGGCGAGCTGCCGGCCGTCGGTCAGGATCTTCTCCACGTCGACGGAGGACTCTGCGATCACCGCCTCCTGCTCGTCGATGAGGGCGCGGATCTCCGGGTTGTTCCTGAGCCCCTGCAACTCGGCCACAGGTGAGAGCGCATCGGACGGTTCGATCACGTCGCCCACGTCGCGGTAGGGGATCTGCGTGGCGTTCGCGGAGAGGGCGGTCTTGGACGTGCCGGGCTCGATCATGACCGCCCGCTCACCCACGATGTTGCGGATCACGACTCGCGTGGAGGCATCCTTGTTGAAATCGACCTCCTTCGTGAGCTTGAGGTCCACCTGGACTCCGTCGTCGCTGGGCTCGACTCCCGTGACGACACCGATGGGCACCCCCGACGCGGAGAGCACCTCGGTCTTGTTCGACTCGACGCCGGGAGCCGACGGCACGACCGTGACGTACGTCCGGTACGCCTCGGTGAAGAGGCCGCCGTTGGAAGCCCTCACAGCGAGCCAGGCGAAGACGATCACCGCGCCCACGGAGTAGACGAGGACGTTGAGGACTGTGACCCAGGTACGCCGGTCGTTCATTCCGCCTCGAGCTCCTCTTCGGTGGGCAGCGGGATCACGGGGAGCGGCGGCGCCGGGTTCGGGCCGGGCTCACGCAGGTCGCGATCGAGGAGGGTGCCCAACCCCCAGAAGTTCGCGGGGACGGTGTGCCCCGCCCGGAACAGCCGGTAGGCCTCCATCGAGTTCGTGTACGCGATCTCGGCCACCCGCAGGACCTCTTTGATGTCGGCCTCGTGCGAAGTCATCACGTCCCGCAGGATCCGCATCGACGCCTCCATCCGCACCCAGTCGGTACGGGCACGGTCGAGGGTCTCCTCGATGCGGGCCTCGATCACACGCTTGGTGTCGATGAGGCTGCCGATCTCCCCCATGGCGTCGACGAGGGCGTTCGTGAGGGTCTCGACGTCGCCGATCGTGGCGAGCAGCTCCGGCTGGCCGGCCACGAGCTGATCGGTCATCGCCCGGATCTGGGCGAGCTGGCTGCGGGCCTCGGCGCCGGCGACGGGCGCGATCTCGCTCGCGGTCTCGAGGCCGCCCATGACCGTCTCCTCGCCCAGGTTGTCGTAGAGCCTGGCCGAGCCCTCCCCCCCCGAGGACAGACCCGTCACGTCGGCCCCGACGCTGGTCTCCATGACCCGCCCTCCCTCGAGCGGCGCCGACGCGGTGCCCGGGTCGAGGTTGACCATCTTCTCGCCGAGGAGGCTCTTGAGGGCGAGCTCGGCGCTCGCATCCTCCTTCAGCTCGACGTCGCTGCCGATCTTGGCCGTCACGACGACCTGCGACTCGCCGTCGATCTCCTCGACGTGGATGCCTGTCACCTTGCCGACCTCGAGCCCGTTGACACGGACCTCGGACGAGCGCGGCGCGACGTTGAGCCCGTCCGCGAACACGAACTCGACGGTGTCCTGGCCGAACGTGAGGAGACCCGAGCCCGAGAAGCTCCACCAGAGGAACCCGACGAACACGAGGAGGCCGAGCGCGCCGACCATGAGGGCGACCCGGCGGCGGGTGAACGGTGCAAGGAGTGTGGCATTCATATCTTCAACGTGTCGCTCAGTCCCCAGAACATGTACGTCATGGCGAGGTTGAGGAGCATCCCGGCCACGATGGAGAGGTCGAGGGCCTTGCCGACGGCAAGACCGACGCCGACCGGTCCGCCACTCGCCCGGTAGCCGAGGCTCGTGCAGATGAGAGCGGTGAGGACGGCGAGGACGGTTCCCTTGATCAGCGCATACGGGAAGTCCACCGTCGCGATCGAACGCCAGAAGAACAGGCCGAACGAACCGAGGCTCATGACGCTGCTCTGGCTGAGGGCGGCGAGCCAGCCGCCTGCGAACGTCATGCCGATGCAGAAGATGAGAAGAGGCACGGCGGCGATGAGCGTCCCCCACATGCGGGTCGAGAGGAGGTAGCTGTGACTGTCGATGCTCATGACCTCGAGGGCGTCGATCTCCTCGGCCACGCGCATCGCGCCGAGCTCGGTCACGTAGCCGGCCCCCGCCGACGCCGCGATCCCGAGGAGGGCGACGTTGATCGCGATCTCGCGCAGGCCGAGCGCGCCGACGGCGATACCGGCGAGTCCGCGGTCGGCGCCGATCATGCCGATGACGTTCGTCGCCTGCACGACGAGGGCGAGGCCGATGAAGAAGCAGAGCCACATGCACAGGGGCGCCGTACTGCGGAACACGGCACTCGCCTGGTGGAGCGTCAGCCTCCAGTACTTGAAGCCGTACCGCATCGCCTTCATGTCGTAGACGATCGACCCCACCGCCGTGAGAGTCGTGCTCTCCATCCGTTGCTGGGCTGCGACACTCACGGCGCGTACGCGATCTGGTTGACGATGAACCCGACGAGCGCGATCACGGCGAAGCTCGCGATGATCGAGGCCCGCGTGGCAGCGGCCACTCCGGCCGGCCCGCCCTTGGCCCGGTCCCCGAAGAAGCAGGCGGAGATCCCGACGACGAGCCCGTAGAGCACTCCCTTGGCGACGAGCACGACGATGTCGCCGGTGCGGAGGATGACTCCGAAGCCGTTGAGGTACACACCGGCCGACACGCCACGGAGGAGCACGAGGAGGAGGAAGCCCCCGATCAGGGCGGTGATCGTCGCATACAGCCCCAGGATCGGGCAGCCGAGCATCGACCCGAGGATGCGGGGCAGGTAGAGCCTCGCCCGCGGGCTCACTCCCATCACCTCGGACCCGCTGATCTCGTCACGCACGCGGCGGGCCCCGATGTCGGCGGCGAAGGCGGATCCGACTGTGGCGGCGGCGACGATCCCTCCGAACAGGGGTCCCGCCTCCCGCACGATCGCGGGCACGAGTCCGACGGACCCGAGGCTGCGCATGCCGATGAGGCCGAGGAGGCTGTCGAAGCTGAGGGCGAACGTCATCCCGATCGGCAGCGAGACGAAGACCACGGGGCGCCAGCCGATCGAGAGGACCTGCTCCAGGCTCTCGAGGATGTCGCGGAGGCGGGGGCGGGTGATGGCGATGGACGAGACGAGGTCGGAGAGGAAGAGGACGAGCTCGGCGACGCCGTCCTTGGCAGAGCGGGCCCGCTTGCCGAGCGCCCGGAGCGGCCGCGGCAACGCAGGAGCCCGAGTGATCGGGACGTCCCCCTCCAATGCAACACGCGTGTCGGCCACCCGCCCTCATTCCGTTTCTCCGGCCACACCGGCACCGGACGAAACACACACCACCAGGCTCTGGAGCCTGAAACCTCGGAGCGCACCCGTAGTCCGGTCGACTCGTTGCAGGATATGTCGCGACCGGAGACGAGTTACCCTACTAACGGGAGATTCGTCGCGCCAGGCCCCGATCCTCCCCTCTCACCCCCCTCCACGTGGGCGTACTCAACCACAACAGATGTGTTTCAGTACGCCCACGTAAGCCCCGGCAACCACGTGGGCGTACTCAACCACAACAGATGTGTTCCAGTACGCCCACGTAACACCGAACACGCGCCCACGTGACAGGGGGCACCCAGCGTGAGGCGGGACCTACGTGAGTCCCAGCACCGACTCGAGACCGACGGTGAGACCGGGGAGGGCGGAGACGGCGCGTACGGCTGCGACCACACCTGGCATGAACGCGGAGCGGTCGAAGGTGTCGTGGCGGATCGTCAGCGTCTGGCCGGTCGTGCCGAGGAGCACCTCCTGACTCGCCACGATGCCGGGGAGGCGGACGGCGTGCACCCTTACCTGCCCCACCTGACCGCCACGTGCCCCCGCCAGCGACTCCTCGGAATCGCCTCTCGCCGGCCAGCCGCCCTCACGGGCACGGGCGAGCCGCTCGGCCGTGCTGATCGCCGTACCCGACGGGGCATCCGCCTTGCCGTCGTGGTGGAGCTCGATCACCTCGGCCCTGTCGAAGAACGGCGCGGCCTTCTCGGCGAAGTGCATCATGAGGACCGCGCCCACGGCGAAGTTCGGCACCACGACCACGTTCGGAGGGCCGGATCCGAGCCGTGCAGCCAGCTCGTCGAGACGGCCCTGCGTGAAGCCGCTCGTGCCGACGACCGCGTGGATTCCTGCCTCCACACAGGCCAGGACGTTGTCGAAGGCGGACTCGGGGTGCGTGAAGTCCACGGCGACATCGGCGCCGGCAACGGCCAGGGTGCCGATGTCGGGGGAGATCTCGAGGCCGGAGGGTGTGATGGACCCGAGCCCCGCCTGCAGGTCCACGGCGGCGACGAGGTCGAGCCCGTCGGCTGCCTCGATCGTCTCGCACACGAGTGAGCCCATCCGTCCCGCCGCGCCGAGCACACCGACTCGCGTCATGCGACCCGCCCGAGGAGGGCCGCGTCGAGGGGACCGATCGCGGCGAGCGTGCGGGGCCGCGCGCCCAGCTCGGCCGCGAGCTCGTTCAGCTCGTCGAGCGTGACGGCGTCGATGCGACGCACCACCTCGTCGATGTCGGGAACCTCGTCGAGCGTGATCTCGGACCGGCCGATCCGTGTCATACGTGCGCCCGTATCCTCCTGGGAGAGGGCAAGGCCCCCCCTCACGTGGCTCTTCGCCGCCTCCAGCTCGTCCCGCGTGAAGCCTGCCGCGAGCTTGTCCCACTCCGTCGAGAGGACATCGAGGGTCTCCTCTGCCCGCCCCGGAGCGGTTCCGGCGTACGAAGCGAGCCAGCCCGTCTCGGCGAAGAGCGACCTGTAGGCGTACACCGCATACACGAGGCCGCGCTTCTCCCGCACCTCCTGGAAGAGGCGGCTCGACATGCCGCCCCCGAAGGTGTGGGCGAGCAGGGCAAGAGCATGCCTACGGGGGTCGTCGCGAGGCATCGCCTCGACACCGAGAACGAGATGGGCCTGCTCCGTGTCCCGCCTGTCGACCGCTATGGGCAGGGCACCCGCCGGTGCCGGCAGCTCGCGGGCAGGCGCCTCTCCCTCCGCCCCACCCCAGCGACTGTCGAGCTCCGTCACGAAGGCCTCGGGGTCCACATTGCCGGCCACGGCCAGGATGGTGCGGTCCGGCGTGTACCGGGACGTGAAGTGGTGCCGGATCCCGTCGCGGGAGATGCCTTCGATCGACTCGCGTGTGCCGAGCACGGGGAGTCCGAGTGGGTGATCCGGCATGATCGCAGCCGCGAAGGTGTCGTGGACGAGCTCGTCGGGTGAGTCCTCGTACATGAGGATCTCCTCGAGGACGACGTTGCGTTCGGAGGCGATGTCGTCCTCCCGCAAGGCCGGCCGCTGCGTTATGTCGGCGAGGATGTCGAGCCCGAGCACGATGTCGGAATCGAGCGTCCGCACGAAGAAGACCGTGTACTCCTTGGAGGTGAAGGCGTTGAACTCGCCTCCGACGGCGTCGAGGGCGGACGCGATCTCGAGGGCGGACCAGCGCTCCGTCCCCTTGAAGAGGAGGTGCTCGAGGAAGTGGCTCGCACCCCGCTCGCCCGCGGCTTCGTCCCGACTGCCCACGTCGACCCACACCCCGCAGGCCACGGATCGCACACCCGGCACGTGCTCGATGACCACCCGTATCCCGTTCGCGAGAGTTGTCCTTTCGATCATCAGGGGATCGTAGTGGCGCCTCCGCTACTGTGCTCCGGCGGAGGAGCAAATGAGCAGAGTCATGTCCGAAGTGAAGAACGGCGTCGCCGTGGTCGTCCTCAACGATCCCGAGACGCGCAACGCTCTCGACCCCGAGATGTCGGCGCAGCTCGCGGCGGCGATCCGCGCATGCGACGCCGATCCCGAGGTGCGGGCACTTGTCGTGACAGGTGAGGGGAGCGCGTTCTGCTCGGGTGGCAACCTCGGCAGCCTGCTCGAGGCGACCGAGCGCGGCCACGACGCGGCCGGTCTCGAGGACCGGCGGCGGGCATACGTGGAGATCTACGCACCCTTCCTCGCCTTGCGTGAATCGCGGGTCCCCACCATCGCCGCCGTCAACGGCTCGGCCGTGGGCGCCGGGCTCAATCTCGCCTTGGCCGCCGACGTCGCCCTCGCCGCCCGGTCCGCCAAGTTCATCTCCGGCTTCCTCCGCATCGGCCTCCACCCCGGCGGAGGGAACACGTCGATGCTCACGGACCGGATCGGCCCGCAGGCGGCGGCCGCTCTCACTCTCTTCGGCGAAGCACTCGACGGTGACGAAGCCGCACGTGTGGGGCTCGTGTGGCGCTGTGTCGACGACGAGATGCTGCTCGTCTCCGCGCGGCACATGGCCGAGGCGGCGGCGTCCTTCCCCACGCGGGCCACGATGCGTGTGAAGGAGACGCTGCGCCTCGCGCGGCGAGCCGACTTCGCGACCGTCCTCGAGGCGGAGGTGACCGCGCAGATATGGACGACGACCCTGCCGGAGACAGCGGAGCTCCTGCGGGCGATGCGCCGCTGACACGATGGGAACGAGCTCGCCACTTGCGTTCGCTCCCGCCGTCGAGTGCCTTGCGATGCTGGCGTCGGGGGAGGTGTCGAGCCGTGAGCTCCTCGACATGTACCTCGAGCGCAACACGCGTTTCGGCGGCACCCTGAATGCCGTCGTGACCTTCGACGCCGACCGCGCGCGGGCTCGTGCCGCTGCCGCTGACGACGCGCACGTGCGGGGTGAGAGCTGGGGTCCACTGCACGGCCTGCCCATGACCGTGAAGGACGAGCTGCCGACTGCAGGGATCCGCAGCACGTACGGGTCGCCCCGTCACAGCGGCAACGTGCCCGACGCGGACAGCGTGCCCGTGCGCAGGCTGCGTGCGGCCGGGGCCGTCATCTTCGGGAAGACCAATCTGCCGGCGTACGGATCGGACGTGCAGACCTACAACAGGCTGTTCGGGACCACGAACAACCCGTGGGACGTGACACGGACACCGGGTGGTTCCTCGGGTGGGGCAGCAGCGGCGCTTGCCGCCGGTCTCACGGCCTTGGAGGTCGGGACCGACATAGGGGGCTCGATCCGCACCCCCGCTGCCTACTGTGGCGTCTACGGTCACAAACCCACGTGGGGCATCGTTCCCAATCCGGGACGGGTGGACGACCCTCCTGGCTATTACGTCGAGTGCGACATCGCGACCGCGGGACCCATGGGCCGATCGGCTGCCGATCTCGACCTCGGCCTCGGTGTCCTGGCCGGACCCGACGACGACACGGCGGTGGCATGGCGTCTCGACCTTCCCGCCCCCCGCCACGGACGTCTCGACGCATTCCGGGTCGCCGCCTGGCTCGACGACCCGTCGTGTCCGACCGAGCCCGAGGTGCTCGAGACGCTCGTCGGTGCCGTGGCGTCGCTGCGGGAGGCCGGGGTCCGCGTCGACGAGACGGCGCGGCCGCCGTTCCCGCTCTCCCGCGCATACGACGTGTACCGGCGCCTCCTCTACTCGTCCCTGTCACGGGCGATGCCGGCACCGTCGGCCCTCGCACCGCTCGCCCACCTGCTTCCGCCCGGCCACGAGGTCCTCCGGGCGGCACGTGCGTACGGAGTGAGCCACGCGAAGTGGCTCGCCTGGAACGAGGAGCGCCGCCAACTCCAGGAGGGATGGGCGGGCTTCTTCCGCGAGTGGGATGTCCTGATCACGCCGGTCACGCCGGTGCTGCCCCTCCACCACGACCATCGGTATCCGCTGATGATCATGCGGGACATGCCGTCCGCGCTCGGGGCCGGGACGCGGCCGTACATCGATCAGCTCGCGTGGGTGGGCGCGGTGGGCGGCTGCTATCTCCCCGCCACGTCCGCCCCCGTGGGGCAGGCGGCTTCAGGCCTGCCGGTCGGGGTCCAGGTCGTCGGCCCCTACCTGGAGGACCGCACGCCACTGGCCTTCGCCCGCCTCATGGCGGCTGTCCTGGGCGGATTCACGCCGCCGCCCGGATACTGAGTCGAGGGTGCGAGGGTCCGAGGGCGCAGCCCTCACGCGAGCGAAGCGAGCCCAGGGGGTTCCAAAGGGGGTGCGGGCACCCCCTTTCACTGCGGGCTGTGCCCGCAGTTCCGAGCCGCAGGCTCGAGGGTGCGAGGGCGCAGCCCTCACATCAGATGTCGTCGTCGAAGCTGTCCTCGACGGAGACGACTTCGCGATCGGGCTTGGGGGACCGATTCTCGTCCGGCCGGCCACCCCGGTCACGGTCACGGCCGCCACGGTCGCCGCGATCGTCGCCGCGCCCTGCCCGCTCCCGGCCCCGATCCCGGTCACGGTCGCGATCCCGGTCACGGTCGCGGTCACGGTCGCGGCCTCGATCGCGATCCCGGTCACCGCCGCGTTCGCCGCCGGAGCGACCCCCGCCCCGTTCGCCTCTCTCACGACCGCCACGGTCCCGGTCACGGCCACCCCGGTCCCGGTCACGGCCGCCCCGGTCCCGGTCACGGCCACCCCGGTCCCGATCGCGGCCGCCCCGATCACGGTCGCGACCGCCCCGGTCCCGGCTGCCCCGCTGTTCCTTCTCCCGCTCCATGCGGGCCTCGATCTCCTCGGGGGAGGCAACGGACCCTTCCGGGCCTGCGATCGGGAAGAGGTTCACGCGACCCTGCATGTCGATGTCGTCCACGCGCACGGTCATCTCGTCTCCGACTTCGAGCACGTCGCGCACGCTCTTGAGGCGGCCGCTCGTGCCGAGCTTGGAGATGTGGACGAGGCCGTCCCGGCCCGGGAGGATGTTGATGAAGGCACCGAAGTCGGTGATGTTGACGACCTTGCCCGCGTACTCCTTGCCGATCTCGGGTACGGGCGGGTTCGCGATCTGGCTGATCCAGTCGATCGCCGCCTGCATCGACTCGCTGTCGGTCGCACCTACGCGAATCGTGCCGTCCTCGTCGACGTCGATCTCGGCCCCGGTCTCGCGCTGGATCTCCTGGATCACCTTCCCCTTGGGGCCGATGACGTCGCCGATCTTGTCGACCGGTACCTCGATCGCCTCGATGCGCGGTGCTGTGGCTGCCACCTCGGGACGCGGCTCGGGGATCGCGTCGCGCATCACGTCGAGGATCTGGAGCCGTGCCGCCTTGGCCTGGTCGAGAGCAGCCGCGAGGACCGCCGACGGGAGGCCCTGGATCTTCGTGTCGAGCTGGAGTGCCGTCACGAACTCCCGCGTCCCCGCCACCTTGAAGTCCATGTCGCCGAAGGCGTCCTCGGCTCCGAGGATGTCGGTGAGCGTGACGTACTTCTCGCCTGCGTGCACGAGGCCCATCGCGATCCCGGCCACCGGTGACTTGATCGGAACGCCTGCGTCCATGAGGGCGAGGGTCGAGGCGCACACCGAGCCCATCGAGGTCGAGCCGTTGGACGAGAGGACCTCGGAGACGAGCCGCAGCGCATAGGGGAACTCGTTCTCGGTCGGTACCACGGGCAGGACGGCCCGTTCGGCGAGCGCACCGTGGCCGACCTCGCGGCGCTTCGGACCCCGCATGAAGCCCGTCTCGCCCGTCGAGAACGGCGGCATGTTGTAGTTGTGCATGTACCGCTTCGAGTCCTCGGGGTGGATCGTGTCGATCGGCTGCGCCATGCGCAACATGCCGAGCGTGCAGATGTTCAGGACCTGCGTCTCGCCCCGCTGGAAGAGTCCGGAACCGTGTGCACGGGGGATGACGCGAACCTCGGAGCTCAACGGCCGGATGTCCGTCGTGCCCCGCCCGTCCATGCGCAGGCCGTCCTCGGCGATGCGTTCCCGCACGTAGCGCTTCTCGAGGGACCGCAGCGCCGCCTTGATCTGCTTCTCCTGGTCCGGGAAGTCGGCGGCGAGCGCCGTGCAGACCTCGGCTGCGAGTGCGTCGTTCGCGGCGCTCCGCTCGCGCTTGTCGGCGATCTGGATGATCTCACGCAGCCGGCCGCCGGCGACTCCCTCGGCCCTGTCGACGATGTCGCCGGTGTAGTCCCGGAACAGGTCGTACTCGAGAGGCACCGTCTCCACCATGTCGCGCAGGCGGAGTTGCAGGTCGATCAGCTCCCCGATCGGCCCCTTGGCGATCTCGAGCGCCTCGACGAGGGACTCCTCGTCCGGGCGGCGATGCCCTTCCTCGATCAGGTCCCAGGCGTGCTCGGTCGCGCCCGCTTCGACCATCATGATGTCGATCTCGCCGGCGTCGTTGCGTCGGCCCGCCACGACGAGGTCGAAGACCGCCTCGTCCAACTGCTGGTACGTCGGGTTCGCGATCCACTCACCTTCGACGAGGGCGAGGCGGACACCGCCGATCGGGCCGTCGAAGGGCATGCCCGAGATGGTGAGGGCGGCCGACGCCGCGTTCAGGGACGCGATGTCGTGCGGGTTCTCGTGGTCGACCGAGAGCACGGTCGCGATGATGTGCACCTCGTTGCGGAAGCCGTCCGGGAACGCGGGACGCAACGGTCGGTCGATGAGGCGGCAGAGCAGGATCGCCTGCTCGCTCGCCCGGCCCTCCCGCCTGAAGAACGAGCCGGGGATCCTCCCCACGGCATACATCTTCTCCTCGACGTCGACTGTGAGCGGGAAGAAATCCTGGCCTTCACGCGCGCTGCGTGAGGCGGTGGCGGTGGCGAGGACCTGTGTGCCCCCGACCGTGATCACGACGGCGCCGTTGGCCTGCCCGGCCAGGCGTCCCGTCTCGAGAGTCCACTCCCGTCCGCCGATCTGGGCGGACGTGTGTGTGGTTCCTTGCATCTGAGTCTTGCTCCTCCGGATATGCGGCGGGAGCGGCTGCCTCTGAGCAGCGAATCGACGAAGCGGGCGGCGTGTGCCACCCGGTGTTCAGCGCCGGAGACCGAGTTGGTCGCGAATCGCCCGGTACCTCTCGACGTCTGTGCGCGTGAGGTAGTCGAGCAGACGCCGGCGGCGCCCTACGAGCATGCGCAGGCCGCGGCGCGTGTGATGGTCCTTGGCGTGCGTACGGAGATGCTCGGTGAGATGTGTGATGCGCTCCGTGAGCAGGGCAATCTGGACCTCAGGGCTGCCCGTGTCTGAACCGTGCAGCCTGTGCTCTTCGATGATCTCTTGCTTCGTGGGCAAGGACGCTCCTTGCTGCCTTCTCTTGTCTTCTTTCAGGTTGTTTTCGACGGATGGACGCTAGCACACCCCGCGAAACGGCCTCGCATCCACGGCCGAGGCGTGTCGGTCAGCGGTCCTCGAGGATCGCCCGCACGGCCTCGACATCCCGCCCGATCTGGTGCTTGAGGGCGTCCGCGGACTCGAAGCGCTGCTCAGCCCGAACATGGGAGATGAACGCGACGTCGATCGCCTCGCCGTAGAGGTCACCGGCATAGTCGAGGAGGTGCGCCTCGATGAGCGGGCGGGCATCACCGCCCTGCTCCCGGAACGTCGGTCGCACACCGAAGTTGACGATCGCGTCCCGCCACGTGCCGAGCTCGGCGTGGCCGAGGTCCTTCTCGTGCACGATGCGCACGCGGGCCGCATAGACGCCCAGCGGGGGTAGGCACATCCCCTCGCCGACGTCGGCGTTCGCGGTCGGGAAGCCGAGCGTGCGCCCCCTCCTGTCGCCTTCGACGACCAGGCCACGCACGTCGTGGGGGCGGGTCAGGGCGTGCGCGGCCGAGTCGAGGTGCCCGTCCAGCACGGCCTCGCGCACCGCCGTCGAGGAGTACTTGCCGTGAGGACCCGACACGATCTCGACGGGAAGGACCTCGAAGCCGAGATCCCGGCCGAGACGCGTGAGGAGGCCGACATCCCCTTTCGCATGTCTTCCGAAGCGGAAGTCCTCCCCCACCATGACGGCCTTCGTGTGGAGGCGGTCGACGAGGATCTCGCGCACGAACTCCTCGGCCTCCTGCGCGGCACGCTCACGATCGAAGAGGAGGACCATCCCGTAGTCGAGCGAGGTCTCGTCGAACAGCTCGAGCTTGCGCTCGAGGTTCGTGAGGCGAGGCGGGGCGTGTCCCGGCCGCAGCACCTCGAGCGTGTGCGGCTCGAACGTGACGATCGCGGTCGAGGCGCCGATCTTGTCGGCCGCGGTGCGCAGGCCCTCGATGACGGCGCGATGACCGACGTGGACTCCGTCGAAGTTCCCGATCGTGACCACGCAACCCTCGGGTGGTCGGGGACGTGCTTCGAGATGGTCGATGACTTCCACTTGGGGCCGTTTCGAGGTGAACTGGGGAGGGCTCGGGCTCCGGGTCGGGTCGGCGTGCCCCCGCCTCAAGTTAGACCGCCTCCCGCGGCGCGACACAGCCGATGCGGACACCTGTTTGCGCCGGTTCGTGCACGGCGAGGAGGGCTCCGGCGTGGAGGAGCGCGGTGGGTCCGGCGATGGTCAGACCGGGTAGCACGCGACCGGCGAGGACGGCGTCGACATCGACGGAGGCGACCTCGACGCGTTCGAGTCCGAACGTCGCGTCGGCGGCGGGACGCAGGAGCCCTCGTCCCTCCGCGTCGAGCCGAGGTAGAGACACCGCGTCCTCCACCCGATAGGGTCCGATCCGCGTGCGACGCAGGCCGGACAGGTGGGCTGCGCCTCCGAGCACACGGCCGACGTCGTCGGCGAGCACACGCACGTACGTGCCGGACGAGACACGGGTCTGGATCCTGGCCCGCACACCGTCGAGCGAGACGAGGCTCAGCTCGTGGACCGTGACCCGACGCGGCTCACGTTCGACCGACTCCCCTCTTCGCGCCTTCTCGTGCAGCCTCTCCCCTCCGACCTGCACGGCGGAGACCATGGGTGGCGTCTGCTCGATATCACCGACGAACGACGCGAGGGCGTCCTCGAGAGCGTCTCGCACGACATGCATCTCAACCCGTCTCACGACCTCGCCCTCGGCATCGAGGGTGTCCGTGGCCGTCCCGAACGTGATCTCGCCCTCGTAGGTCTTCGTGAAATCCCCCGAGTAGCGCAGGACGCGAGTCACCCATCCCACGCCCACGAGGAGGAGTCCGGTCGCCATCGGGTCGAGCGTGCCCGAATGCCCGACTCGGCGCAGGCCGAGTGCGCGCCGGACTCGGGCGACGACGTCGTGACTGGTGACACCGGCCGGCTTGTCGACGGTGAGGAAACCGGCGATGCGCGGGTCGTCACTGCGTCTGCGGCCCATACCCGTCCTGCCGGTCAGTCCTCGGCACGCAGCCGGGGGTCGAGGGCAGCCCGCACCTGCTCGCGGGCCGTCTCGAACGACTCAGCGTCGAAGCCCGCCGCGTCGTGGTGCCCTCCCCCGCCGAGCGCGGCGGCGATACCGCCGAGGTCGACTGCACCGCGGCCGCGGAGGCTGGCCTTGACCCTTCCGTCCACGAGCTCTCGAAAGAGGCACGCCACCTCGGCGTCGCGGACACGCCGCAGGGTCTCGACGAAGTCCTCGATATCGGCCCGGTCGACGCCGTGCGCCTGCAGGTCGAGATTGGTCACGTAGGAGGAGACGAACGAGAGCTCGCAGTCGTGTTCCATGCGCACGAGGACCTCACCGAGGAGACGCAGCGCCGCCAACGGGGCCGCACCCCAAATCCGGGCGGCGACGAGCGCGCCGTCTGCCCCGGCGGCGACGAGGCGGGCGGCGTACGCGAACGTGGCGGCGTCCGCCCGGAAGCTGAACCGTCCCGTGTCGGCCGCGAGGGCTGCGTACAGGCAGGTGGCAATGGGCGGTGTGAGCTCGACGTGCATCGTCTCGAGGAGGGCGGCGACTACGTTGCCGGACGAGGCGGCATGCGGGTCTATCAGGTGGTGTGCACCGAAACCCGTGTTGGTGCGGTGGTGGTCGACGACGACGACGGTACCGGCGAGATCCGCGTGGTGCCTGAACTCGTGGAGTCGATCCAGGTCCGCGGCATCGAAGGTCATGAGGACGTCCACGCGCTCGGGGAAGTCGTCGGGGGGGACGAGCTCGGCGGTGCCGGGCAGCCAGGCAAGGCCCGGCGAGAGCCTGAAGGGGCGGGGGAACGAAGACACGACGGAGCAGCCGAGCTGGGCCAGGCCGTGGTGCATGGCGAGCAGGGAGCCGAGCGCGTCCGGATCGGGGTTCACGTGGCACGTGAGGCCGATCCGGCCGGCGGCTTCGAGGACGGCACCCACCTCGGCATAGGGGAGCGACGGATCTGCCGGGAGGTCGGCACACATCACTCGTCCCGTACGTCCTCGTCGCCCCCGCCCTCCGCGGGGGGAACCTCGATCGCGGCGAGCGCGTTGTCGATGGCCTCCCCGTGGAGGATCCCGGGATCGACCTCGAAGCGCAGTCGCGGTGTGCGCCTGATGTGGAGGCCGTCGTTCACGCCGGCCTGGAGGCGACCTCGCGCGGATTCGAGTCCGGCGCGGGCCTGCTCGCGTCTCTCCTCGTCTCCGAGGAGGTCGAAGTACACGGTCGCGACGGAGAAGTCTCCCGAGACGTCGACACCGGTGATCGTGACGGACTCGATGCGGGGATCGGTGAGGCGGGTGATCTCGGTAGCGATGATCTCACGCATCGCCTCGGCAACCCGGTCCATGCGCTGTGACATATCGCCCTTACTGTAGGTCGCAGCAATGCCCCGTCCGACTCGCGCTCCGGACGGCAATCACTCGAGCCAGGAGACCTCCCACGCGAGGACCTCGACGTCTGGCTGGGCCCGCAACCAGCGCTCCATCGCGTTGAGCTGCTTCGTGAGCTGGAAGCTCCCGCCGGAGACGGCGGCGAGGCCGAGCGTCGCGCGGCGATGTTGGTCCTGGTGGTCGACCTCGGCCACCGCCACCTCGAACTTGCCCAGACCCGACTGCACGCGCCGGAGGATGTGGCGCTTCTCCTTCAGCGAGTTGACGAGTGGGATCCGCAGATCGACACGTACGGCGACGGCAAACATCACTCTTCGGGTTGGATGCAGGACCTCAGCGCGGGACTTCCCTCATCTCGTACGCCTCGATGACGTCGCCTTCCTTGACGTCCTGGAAGTTCTCGACACCCATCCCGCACTCGTATCCCTGGTTCACCTCGCGGACGTCCTCCTTGAAGCGCTTGAGCGACGAGAGGCCCCCTTCGAACACGACAGCACCGTCACGCACGACGCGCACGCGGGCGTTGCGGGTGATCTGGCCGTCGGTGACCATGCATCCTGCCACGACCCCGGCGCGGGGCACCTTGAAGAGGGCACGCACCTCGGCCTGGCCGAGCACGATCTCCTCGAACTCGGGAGCGAGCAGGCCCTTGAGCGCCTTCTCGATCTCGTCGATC
The DNA here is from genome assembly GCA_020850945.1 of Acidimicrobiia bacterium. Classification (GTDB taxonomy): domain Bacteria; phylum Actinomycetota; class Acidimicrobiia; order UBA2766; family UBA2766; genus QWHP01. The sequence goes on from JADZDR010000002.1 coordinate 21,204, forward strand.
GCCTCGTAGATCACACGGTACGTGCGGATCTCGACGCCCTCCTCCTCGGCCAGGGCCCGGGACTGCCGATCCGGCCGCACGTTGAAGCCGATCACGAGGCCACCCGAGGCGCCGGCGAGCCGCACGTCGTTTTCGTTCACGCCGCCCACGGCACGATGGATGACCTTGGTCTTGACCTCGTCCGTGTCGAGTTTGCCGAGCGCGTCCGTCAGGGCTTCGAGTGATCCCTGCACGTCGGCTTTCACGACGAGCACGAGCTCGGCGACCTCGCCTGCCTTCACCTGGTCGAAGAGACTCTCGAGCGTTAGGCCCTGGGGTGTCGCCACGAGTTCGGCCCGCCGATCCCGCTGTGCGCGGATCTCGGCGACGTGGCGGGCCTGTCGCTCGTCGGCCACGACCTTGAACTCGTCCCCTGCCTGGGGTACCGACTGGAACCCGAGGATCTGGGCTGGCATGGCGGGACTGGCCTCGTCGAGGGGCCGGCCGTTCTCGTCGAGCATCGCCCGCACGCGTCCGTACGCGCGTCCGCAGACGATGACGTCCCCGCGACGCAGCGTCCCCTGGCGCACGATGACGCTCGCCACCGCTCCTCGGCCCTTGTCGAGGTGGGCTTCGATCGCGACACCACGAGCGGGCACGACAGGGTTCGCCTTGAGCTCCTCGAGCTCGGCTACGACGGCGATCGTCTCGAGCAGACCGTCGATGTTCAACTGCTCCTTCGCCGAGAGGTCTACGAACTCGGTGTCACCACCCCACTCCGACGGGATCAGCTCGTATTCGCTGAGTTGCTGGCGCACACGGCTCGGGTCGGCGTTCGGCTTGTCGATCTTGTTCACCGCGACGATGATCGGCACACCGGCGGCCTTGGCATGGTTGACCGCCTCGACCGTCTGGGGCATGACTCCGTCGTCGGCCGCCACGACGAGGACGGCGATGTCGGTTACCGACGCCCCTCGCGCGCGCATGGCCGTGAACGCGGCGTGCCCGGGCGTGTCGATGAACGTGATCGGCTTGCCGTCCGTCTTGACCTGGTACGCACCGATGTGTTGCGTGATACCGCCCGCCTCGCCGGCCGCGACGTTCGCCTTGCGGATCTGGTCGAGGATGCTCGTCTTGCCGTGGTCGACGTGGCCCATGACCGTCACGACCGGTGGACGTGGCTCGGCGTTCTCGTCGGCGGCGAGCTCCGCCTCGATCTCGGCCTCGACCCCTGCCTCTGCCTCTGCAGCCGAGACGAGCTCGACCTCGATGCCGAACTCCTCGGACAGGAGCTCGACCTCCTCGTCCGTCATGGACTGGGTCGCGGTCTTCATCTCACCGAGGTCCATCAGGGCCTTCACGACATCGGCGGACGATTTGCCGACGAGCTCAGCGAACTCCTGGACGGTCGTGCCGTGCTCGACCTCGAGGGCGCTCGTCTCCGCCTCCCCGGCGGACTCCTCACGCGCCGCGGCCGGTGCCTTCCCGTCGGGAGCGGCCTCCTCCGGGGTCTCTGCAGGCGCGGGCTCGGGCGTCTCGGGCTTGCGCTTCTCCTCCGCCGGTCCCGCCTCGGGTCGGGTTTCGGGCGGTTTCGTCGCAGGCGCAGCTCCTCGGCGCGGCTCGCCGGAAGGGGGCTTCTGCTCCTTCGGAGGAGTTGGTCGCGCCTCGGCCGGCGACATGACCTCGGGCTCCTTGGGTGCAGGCGGCTCTGCCTCGGCGGGTTTGCGCCGCGGCGGCAGCTGCAGGGGCGCGTCGGACGCCGGCTTGGGGGCCGGGGGACGGGGCTTGGGCTTTCGCTTGCTGCGCTGCGGGGACAGGTCGATGATGTTCGACGCGTCGACGGACGCGGGCGGTTCGTCAGCGGACTCAGGCGGCGTGGAGGTAGCCCTCGCGGTCGCGGCTCCCTCTGTGGCGGGGGGGGTGGCCGCAGCCTCGCCGGAAGCCTGGCCGGCACCCGCTGCGGGAGTGCCTGCAGCCCGGACGCGAGCCGCGTCCTCGTCGGTGATCGAACTCGAGTGGGACTTGACCGAGATCCCCATCTCGCCAAGGCGCGCGATCAGTTCCTTGTTCGGGATACCCAGTTCCTTGGCGAGCTCATAGACCCGGACCTTGGCCACTCGTGTCCTCTCCGATCAATTCCTCGAGCTGTCTTCGCATGCGCTCGGACTCCATACTGCTTCGGCCCTCCCCGTTTCCCCTGCCTGCGCTCCGGCCCGTGTGTGCTGGATCGAGCCGCAGGGCCCGGATGTGAGCCCGCTTCTTCAGCGCACGGTCCAAGCATGCAGTCGACGGACACAACCAGGCGCCACGGCCGGGAGCGGTCCTCTCCAGGTCGAGAAAGACCCGGTCGCCGCATGCAGCCAGCCGCACCAACTCGGCAGACGACCGCTTTCGACCACAACCAATGCACGTCCGCTCGGGCAAAGGCTACCCCGAAGTCTCCTCTCCGGCCTCATCATCCACGCCGGCAACCGAGGCCTCGCCGCCGCCGGCCTCTCCGACCGCCTCGTCTCGCACCGTTCCCTCTTCGGCCGCGGCGCTCTCGGGAGCAGGCGTCTCGGCCTCCGCTCCTGCCTCCTCGGTCGCGACGCTCTCGGGAGCGGCCTCGTCCTCGGCCCCGACCTCGGCCTCCACCGCCTCGCCGCCGTCTCCGTCGGTGCCGGCGTCCTCCACAAGTGCGGCTGCTGCCGGCTCCGGCTCAGGCACCACCTCGGGCTGGTCGGAGCGGATGTCGACGCGCCACCCCGTGAGGCGGGCGGCCAGCCGCGCGTTCTGCCCCTCCTTGCCGATCGCGAGCGAGAGCTGGAAGTCGGGGACGATGACCTCGGCCGTGTGCGTCTCATCGTCGATACGCACTTCACGGACCTTGGCGGGCGAGAGTGCCTTGGCGATGTAGTCCCTGATGTCGTCGGAGAAGGGAACGATGTCGACCTTCTCGCCGCGCAGCTCGTTCACGATCATGCGCACACGGCTCCCCCGCGCACCGACACAGGCTCCTACGGGATCGACGTTGGGATCGGTCGAATCGACGGCGATCTTGGTGCGCGCGCCCGGCTCCCTCGCGATCGCCCGCACCTCGACGACTCCGTCCGCGATCTCGGGAACCTCGAGCTCGAAGAGCCTGAGGACAAGGCCGGGGTGCGTCCTCGAGACCACGATCTGGGGCCCCTTGGCCGTCTTGCGCACCTCGACTATGTAGGCCTTGAGCCGGGCACCCTGCTCCACGCGCTCGTAGCTGACCTGTTCGGACTGGGGCATGAGCGCCTCGACCTTGCCGAGGTCGAGGAGCGTGTAACGGGCATCCTTCTGCTGCACGATCCCGGTGACGATATCGCCCTCTCTGCCCTGGTACTCCTCGTACTTGAGTTCCCGCTCGGCCGCCTGCAGCTTCTGTGTGAGGACCTGCTTCGCGGTCTGGGCGGCGATGCGGCCGAAGTCATCCGGTGTGTCGTCCCATTCCCGCAGAACGTTCCCGTCGTCGTCGACCTCCTGGGCGAAGATCCGGATGTCGCCGTCCTCGAAGCTCACACGTGAGTCCTCGAAGGCCTGGGGCAACCGCTTGTACGCGGCGAGCAGCGCCCCCTCGAGGGCGTCGACCAGCGTCTCGTAGTCGAGGCCCTTGTCGCGGGCCATCATCTGGAGTCCTTCGACGATCTCGGTGTTCAACTTGTCTTCCCTTGCCTGGCCGGCTCGTGACCCCGCTGTACTTTCGAGCCACCGCGAATCTCGGCTTCCCAGTCGACCACGGTGCGTGCCCTCGAGATGTCCGCGTACGCGATGCGTACGGCTGCCCCGTCCACGGTCGACCCCTCTCCGCCGTGCACTTCGATCCCGTCGCCGTCGGCGTCGACGAGGGTGCCGTGGAACGTGACGCCGTCGACGCGCCGCACCTGGACCTCGGATCCCACGGCGTGACGGAAGTGGGCCGCATTGCGCAGGGGCCGCTCGAGGCCGGGTGACGCCACGTCCAGCCGGTAGGGACCGGGCACCGGATCCGCGGAATCGAGGGCGACGGAGACCCTCTCGGACACGGCTGCACAGTCGTCGACGGTCGTGCCCCCGGGCTTGTCCACGGTTATCGAGATGACACGCCCGCGCCCACTCCCCTTCACCTCGACGTCATAGAGGGAGATCTCCGGCATGCCGGTGAGCGCGCGGGCAACAACCAGCCCGACCGCCTCCCGTGTGTCCATGCCGACTCCTGTTCTGCGTTCCACGCCGTGCTGCCCACAGACGAAAAAGACGCGGGCTCTTGCCCACGTCTTCCCCAATCACGGTGGCTACCGCGCGACGTTGTGACGAGGCATCGTACCATGCCGCGAAAGACCCGGCGCTGTACCGACCGCCTCTCAATCACCGTGCGCGATCTCGCGGGCACGGGCGGCCTGTTCGACCGCATGGTTGGGGTCCTGGTCTGCCGCGAGGCGATCGGCACGGATGCGCGCAGCCGACGCCGCCGCCTCTCTGTCGGCGTGGGCGAGCCTGGCCTCGAAGCCTTCTTCGCGCAGGCGTTCCGCCTCCTCGACGAGGGCGTCGACGATCTCGGGTTCGGGGACCACGCGCACGACCCTGCCCCGGATGAAGAGGTGCCCCTTCTCCTTCCCGGCGGCGATCCCGAGATCGGCACCCCGAGCTTCACCCGGGCCGTTCACGACGCATCCCATCACGGCGACCTGGTAGGGGAACCCGCGTTCGTCGAGGCGTGTCTGCGCCTCGGCCGCGAGGGCGATGACGTCGACCTCGGCCCGCCCACAACTCGGGCACGCGATCAGGTCGAGACCCCTGCGTTCCCTGAGACCGAGTGTCTCGAGGAGGAGCTTGCCCGCCTTCGCCTCCTCGACCGGATCGGCCGTGAGCGAGTAGCGGATCGTGTCACCTATGCCATCGAGGAGGAGGCTGCCGATTCCGGCAGAGGACTTGACCAGGCCTGCCGGCGGGGGGCCCGCCTCTGTCACGCCGAGATGGAGGGGATAGTCGACCTGGCCTGCCATGAGCCGGTAGGCGGCAACCATGAGCGGCACGTTCGAGGCCTTGAGCGAGATCACGATGTCGTCGAAGTCGACCTCGCGCAGGTAGGCGATCTCCTGGTGTGCGGACTCGACGAGAGCCTCCGGCGTCGGCTCGCCGTACTTCTCGAGAAGGTCCTTGTCGAGACTGCCCGCGTTCACGCCGATCCGGATCGGTACACCCCGGTCGCGGGCTTCGGTGGCTACGGCCTTGATGTGGGCGGGCTTGCGGATGTTGCCGGGATTCAGCCTGATCTTCTGCACGCCCGCCTCGAGGGCGGCGAGCGCGAGCCGGTACTGGAAGTGGATGTCCGCGACGACGGGTACGGGTGAACGAGGGACTATGTGGGCGAGGGCAGCGGCAGCATCCTCGCTGTCGCATGTGATCCGTACGATGTCAGCCCCGGCGCCGGCAAGCGCATAGACCTGGGCGAGCGTTCCGTCCACGTCCACCGTCTTCGTGGTGGTCATGGACTGCACAGAGACCCGTGCCCCCCCACCGATCTCGACGTCACCGACGCGGACGCAGCGGCTCTGCCTCCGTTCGGGCAACTGCGACTCGATCTGCATGAGGCCACTCTAGGAGCCCCCGCGGATGCCTCAGAGGCGGGGCGGGTCCGAGATGTCGAGATAAAGGGATGAGACGAAGATCACCATGAGGAACATGAGGACGGCGATCGTGATCGGCATGAGGTGACGCTGGTCGAACTCGAAGGGGCGGCGCCGCACCTTCGACACGACCGCCTCCGTGCCGAGGACGGCGAGATGGCCGCCGTCGAGCGGGAGGAGGGGAAAGAGGTTGAACATCCCCACGAAGACGTTGATCACGATCACGAGGTAGAGGAAGGGGAGCAGCCCGCGTGCCACGACCTGCTGCGCGACGTTGGCGATCCCGACAGGTGAGCTCATGCGGTAGTCGGTCCGGCTCTCCCCGCCACCTATCTGATCGACGATCTTGGCCACGTTCGACGCCGCGAACGTGTCACGCACCGCCACGAGGTTGCCCCACCGGATGCCGCCGAACCACTCGAAGGTCTCCGGCACGGCTCGGATCACGCTTGTCTTCTCGGCCACCTCGCGCGGCCCGACCCCGAGGAACCCGATCGTCTCGCCGCCCTCCTCTCGCTCTTCGAGGGTCGTGTCGAGGGTCATGGTCTCGGAGTTGCGCTCTACGACGACCTGGATCGTCTCGCCGGGGTGGCGGCGCAGCTCACCGCTCACGTCCTCCCACGCGTCGACTTCGACTCCGGCGACTGAGACGATGCGGTCACCGGGCTCGATCCCGGCGGCCACGGCGGGGGAGTCCGCCTCGACGCGGTCCACGGTCGTCGTTGGCGTGGCGACACCGATGAACACGAGGATCACGAAGAGGAGGACGAGCGCCGTCGTGAAGTGCGTGACCGATCCCGCCACGAGGACGATCGCGCGCTGCCAGCGCTTCGCGTCCTTGAACGTGCGGCCCTCGAACCTCGGGTCCACGTCCTCGTACTGGCTCATGCCCACGATCTTCACGTAGCCGCCGAGTGGGAAGAATGCCTTGATGCCGAACTCGGTGTCACCCCTCTGGAAGGACCAGAGCCGCGGGCCGAACCCGACGAAGAACTCCCGCGATGCGATCCCGAACCTCTTCGCGGTCCAGTAGTGGCCCCACTCGTGGAAGAGCACCATGGGAACGATGAGCCCGATGAACAGAAGCGTTGCCGGCCAGACCCGCGGGTTGAAGAAGCTCGCGATCGTGACCGCACCGAGCATCACGGCGAGGACGATCAGCCCCGTACGCCGGTCCGCCCGAGCCGCCGCCGCCTCGTCACGCTCGACGGGGGCCGTCCCCGCTCCATCCGGCTCGGCATCCACCGTGAACCCGGTCGTCAACTCGGTGGACAGGAACTCGCCCGTGGCAAGGGATTCGTCTCCCGGCACTCCCGTGCCTGGTCGCTCGTGCACGTCGTCTCCTGTTCCCGGCACTCTCAGGGGACTCGGGCCGCGAGCAGCTCCGCTGCCTGCCGCCTCGCCCAAGCCCCCGTTTCGACAACCGCGGTGACATCTACCGGATCATGCGGTGTGTGGCGTTCGAGGACTCCTTCGACCACACGAGGTATGTCGAGAAAACCGCATCGACCCTTGAGGAATGCGTCGACGGCTTCCTCGTTGGCCGCGTTCAGGACCGCCGGCGCCGTACCGCCGGCCCGGCCTGCAGCATATGCGAGGCGGAGGGAGGGGAACGCGTCGATGTCCGGGGCCTCGAACGTGAGCGCGCCGAGTTCCGACCAGGCGACCGCTCCGATCGGGTCGTCGAGGCGTTCCGGCCACGCCAGCGCCCATCCGATCGGCTGGCGCATGTCGGGCAGGGCGAGTTGCGCCTTCGACGAGCCGTCGACGAGTTCGACTATCGCATGCACTATCGACTGCGGGTGGACGACGACGCCGATGCGATCGAAGTCCAGCCCGAATAGCTCGTGTGCTTCGAGCACCTCGAGTCCCTTGTTGAACAGCGTGGCCGAATCGACCGTGATCTTCGCACCCATCTGCCATGTGGGATGGCGCAGCGCCTCCGCCACGGTCACATCCGCGAGATCGACAGCCTTCCTCCCCCGGAAGGGCCCACCCGACGCCGTGAGCACGAGGCGGGCGACGTCGTCGGTGTCTTCGCCGTGCAATACCTGCGCCGAGGCAGCATGCTCGGAGTCGACGGGCAGGATCCGCCCGCCACCGGTGTCGCGAGCACGGCGCACGACGGGACCCCCCGCCACGAGGCTCTCCTTGTTCGCGAGGGCGAGGGTACGGCCGGCCTGCACGGTCGCGACCGTCACCTCGAGTCCTGCGACACCGACCACACCGTTCAGGACCACGTCGCATTCCGTCTCGGTCGCGAGCCGGACGAGGCCGTCCCCTCCCGTGAACACGGACGTGCCGTGAGGCAGGTCGGACGGAGACGGGGCGTCGACTTCGGCGACGCACACTGCTTCCGGCCGGAACTCGTGTGCCTGGGAGCACAGGGTGTCCACGGACCGAGCCACGGCGAGGCCGACGACGTCGAACCTCTCGGGATGGCGTCGGCAGACGTCGAGGGCCTGTGCGCCGATCGACCCGGAAGACCCGAGGATCACGACACGGCGTCTCACTCAGTGACCCCGAGTACCGTGAGCACGGCGTACGCAGCGGGAAGGACGAAGAGCACTCCGTCGAAGCGGTCGAACATCCCGCCGTGCCCGGGGAGGAACGAGGCCACGTCCTTGATCCCGAAGCTGCGCTTCACGAGTGACTCGGCGAGATCGCCGAGGATGCCGAACACGACGATCGCGGCCGTGAGGGCCGCCATGTCCGGCCACGAGTGGAGGAAGGGGACTTCGTACCAGGAGCCGGGCAAGATCACCACCACCGCCATCGCCACGAATGTCGTGGCGACTCCGCCGAGCAGTCCCTCGAGCGTCTTGTTCGGACTGATGTCCGGCATGAGGCGGCGGGTCCCGATCGCGGTCCCCCACGCATAGGAGGCCACGTCGAAAACGATGGCGAGGATCAGGGTCACGAGGATGATCGCGAATCCGTTCTCGAGGCGAAGGATGAGGAGGGCGAAGGCGCCGAGGAGGCCGACGTGGACGATTCCCGTGAGGGCCATGGATTCCGCGAGCGGCACGGTGGGCCGCTCACCCGGCCGGTAGAACCAGAGCACGACGGCCAGGGACCCGGCCGCCGTGAGGATCCCGACAGCCTCGAGGCCATACAGGTAGGCGAGGACGCCGAGTGCAGCCACGGCTGCGACACCCACGAGAAACGGTGACCGCACGAGGAGGTCGCCCCAGTCGAGCCCCTCTTCGGCCGTGTGCACGGGTGGGACGGCGGTCTCGTCCGCCGCGATGTCGGTGCTGCCGACCCCCTCCGCAGCCGGATTCGACTGCGGACGCCGCGCCAGGGCGCCAGGATCGGCGCGCAGAGCGGGGGTCGCGACACGGTAGAGGAGGATGAAGACCTCGGCGGCAACCCATGTGATGAGAATCACTGCGAGTGTTGCGACACCCCCGCGGCCGAGGAATATGAAGACCAGGGCCACCGCCCCGAACACGAGGCCGGTGATGACCTTCGTGATCACACCCGACCGGGCATCGACCGGCTCGGGCAGTTCCTGGGGCATCCCCGGCGCGGGTCCCACATCGGCCTCGATGCGCCGCGCGACTCCTTGCGCGGGCACCTCGCTCCCGCTCGCAGCCCCCGTCCCGGCATCACCGTCAGCAATGACCCTGATGAGAGGCGCTTCCTCCCCCGTGGTGGCCGGGGGTGTCTCCGGGCTCGGGACTGATGGTGGAGGGGCCGGCCCTGCTGACTCTCCATCGACCTCCGCGCCGACGGCGGCATCCGGCCGGATCTGCTTGGTCGGAACCTGCCGCGATCGGGTGGGGCGCTCACCGGTCCGCATCTCGAATGTCGAGTCCGCAGTCGCGGGCTCACTCTCGGCCGCGGCGTCACGGTCCGGATCTCCCCCCGCAGCACCCGTACGCATCTGTGGCACCCGCAGCGTGCGCAGACCCGGCTCGGCATCTCCGGCCGGCGGTGTCTCCGCTTCCGGCTCTGCGGGTTCGGGAGGGGACGGGCTCTCGAGTCGATTGTCGGGTGGACCCGGCCCTCCGAGTGGTACGGGGGCTTCGTCCTCCGGCCCGTCCGCCGTATCGGAGTCGGGTACATGCGATGCCTTCCCGGCGGCCGGGTCCTTCGCCCCCGAGAAGAGATCGGGCTGCGTCGCGTTGCCGTCTTCGGGCACGTCGTCACGTTCGCCCTCGGGCGGGATTATGCGGAAGTTCGCGTCGTTCGGCTCTGCTCCGCCGGCCTCGTCGTCGTTCTCGCTGTCAGCCATTGTCCCCTCGCGCGGCTGTCGTATTCGTGCCCTCTCAGTCCTCGAGGAGCTCCTCCTCCTTGTGGGCGAGAAGCTCGTCGATCTCGCTCACGTGGAGGTCCGTGAGGGCCTGCAGGTCCTTCTCGCTCCGGTGCAGCTCGTCTTGGGAGATCTCGTGCTCGTGCTCGGTCGCCTCGAGCCTCTTCTTCGCTGTGTGGCGGAGGTTTCTGATCGCGACACGTCCGTCTTCGGCCTTGTGGCGCACGACGCGCACGAGCTCCTGGCGACGCTCACCCGTGAGGGGTGGGAAGTTGAGGCGCACGAGGTTGCCGTCCGTCGACGGGTTGAGGCCGAGATCGGATTCGCGGATCGCGCGCTCGACGGCCGATACCGCCTGACGGTCGTACACGTTGATGACGAGAACACGGGATTCGGGGACCGAGAAGCCGGCGATCTGCTGCAAGGGTGTCTCGGTGCCGTAGTAGTCGACCTTCATCCGCTCCACGAGCGCAGGCGACGCGCGGCCGGTGCGGATACCGGCGAACTCCTCCTTGGTCACCTCGACGGCCTTGTGCATCTTCTCTCTCGCCGTCGCGAGGATCTCATCCACGCTCAATCTCGACCACCTCCGACTCCGCCCCCCGGATCGTCGTGCACGAGCGTACCGATCCTCTCACCCCACACGACGCGACCTATGTTGCCCTCCACCGAGAGATCGAAGACGACTATCGGCAGCGAGTTGTCGCGGCACAGGGCGATGGCGGCGGCGTCCATGACCCTGAGGTTACGTTGCAGCACGTCGGTGAACGAGACGTCACTGAGCCGCGCGGCGGCAGGGTCGGTGCGGGGATCCGACGTGTAGACACCGTCCACGTTCGTTGCCTTGAGGATGACCTCGGCACCGATCTCGGCCGCACGCAGGGCGGCTGTCGTGTCGGTCGTGAAGAACGGGTTCCCCGTGCCGCCCGCGAAGATCACCACACGCCCGAGCTCGAGGTGTCGCATCGCCCGGCGCCGGATGAACGGCTCGGCAACCTGTTGAACTGTGATCGCCGACTGCACCCGCGTCGGCACACGCTCACGCTCGAGTGCGTCCTGGAGGGCGAGGGCATTGATCACCGTGGCAAGCATGCCCATGTTGTCAGCCGTGACGCGCTCCATGCCGGTCGCGGCATCCGAGAGGCCCCGCCAGATGTTGCCGCCACCGACGACGCACGCGACCTGCACGCCTCGCCTGTGCAGGTCGGCGAGCTGGCTCGCGTACGAGGCGACGACGGCGGCGTCGATGCCCCGCCCCGATCCGGGCCCGGCGAAGGCCTCACCGGAGAGCTTGAGGAGGATCCGCCGCCACGCCGGGGGATCGGAGTCGTCGATTCCGGGGGGTGGGACGTCCTCGAGGCTCGTCGTCCCCACATTCGCCTCGGCGTCGCCCGCGTCGTCGGCGACAGGGCGTGGAGCAGGCGCAGACGCTTCCATTCCCCGTCAGGCCCTCCTCATGCGGGGTCCGGCCCGTCCGCTCCGCTCCCGACCTCGAAGATCGCGAAACGGCGGATCTCGGCGCCGGGCACGGTGTCCTCGAGCCATCGCGCGATCGTCTTCTTCTCGTCCTTGATGTACGCCTGCTCGACGAGGACCCGCTCCTTGTACAGCTTGGCGACGGCTCCTTCGGCGATCTTGGGCACGATGTCCTCGGGCTTGCCCTCGTTGCGGGCCTTCGCCTCGGCTATCGACCGCTCCTCGTCGAGAAGCGACGCTGATACCTCGTCACGTGTGAGGAACTCGGGCCGGGCGAACTGGATGTGCATCGCGAGCTCGTACGCGACGGGTTCGAGCGCTCCGGGGTCGGCGCCATCGACCTCGACCAGCACGCCCTTCTTCGCCCAACCTCCCGCCCGGTGGAGGTAGGCGACGACCACTCCGTCCTTCGCGTCGTAGGCCGCCGAATCACGCAGCTCGATCTTCTCGCGGAGGTCGACGGCGGCATCCTCGACGAGCTTCTCTATCTCGGACGCGAGCTCACCCTCGACCTCGGCACCGCTCCCGTACTCGAACACCTTGTCCGCCACGGTGGCCGCGAGGGTCCCGAATCGCTCGCCCTTGGCGACGAAGTCCGTCTCGCAACTGAGCTCGACCATGACACCGCGCCGACCGTCGTCGCTGACGCGGGCCTCGACGAGCCCTTCGGTTGCCGCTCTTTCGGCCCGTTTGCCAACGGCGGCCAGCCCTTTCTCGCGCAGGAGCTGCTTCGCGGCCTGTACGTCTCCGTCCGTGTCGACGAGAGCCTTCTTGCAGTCCATCATGCCGGCGCCGGTCTCCTCGCGCAGGGCCTTGACGTCTGCTGCTGAGATGGTCATGTGTTCGCGTGCTCCTCGATGTCGATCGCCTGATGTGGGCTCAGTCGCCGGACCCGGAGGTCTCGGCCTCGGCGGGGGGCTCGACTTCCTCGGCCACTTCCTCGGCCACTTCCTCGGCCACTTCCTCGACTGCCTCGACCGCTTCCACTGCCTCGACCACCTCGCCGGCAGCACCCGCGTCGGCTGCGCGTGCCGCCTCTTCGCGGGCGAGACGGCTCGCCTCCTCGGCCTCTTCGCGCGCACGCTGCTCCTCGTACGTCGCGGCGTCGTGCACGGCCTGCTGGTGGGCGAGCTCCGCTTCGACGTCGTAGCGGCGCATCTGGCCCGAGGCGCCGTAGCGGTCGTGGAGCTGGTGGCCCTCCTCGACGGCGTCGGAGATGACCCGCGCCATGAGGATGCCGGCGCGGATCGCGTCGTCGTTGGAGGGGATCCCGTACTGCACCTCGTCGGGGTCGCAGTTGGTGTCGAGGAGGGCGACGACGGCGACGCCCTTCTTGTTCGCCTCCGTGACCGCGATCTGCTCCTTGCGGGTGTCGATGACGAAGATGGCGTCGGGCACCTCGGTCATGTGCTTCATGCCGCCGAGGTAGCGCTCGAGCTTGTCCCGCTCGCGGCGCAGGCGCAGCGCCTCCTTCTTCGGCAACTCGTTCAGGGAACCCGAGGCCTCCATCTCGTCGAGCTCGAGGAGGTAGTCGATGCGACCCTTCATCGTCTGGAAGTTCGTGAGCATGCCGCCGAGCCAGCGGAAGTTCACGTACGGCATGGCAACGCGCTCCGCCGAGGCCCGGATCGCGTCCGTCATCTGACGCTTCGTCGACACGAACATGACCGTGCCGCCGTCGGCCACGAGATCCCGCACGTACGTATATGCCTTCTCGATGCCCTCGAGGGTCGCACGCAGGTCGATGATGTAGATGCCGTTGCGCTCCCCGAGGATGTACTTCTTCATCTTCGGGTTCCAGCGGCGTGTCTGGTGGCCGAAGTGAACGCCGGCCTCGAGCAGCTCACGGATCGAGACGACGCCCGACCGCTGTGTATCCGTCACGGATGCTCCTGTTCTGTGGGTGGTTCGCCTTGCGCCGAATCATCGTCGGGACCTGCCTGTAGGCATGGAGCCGGCCCCGTACTCGCCCTGCGTCTCCGGCTCGGCCGGGCACCACGCAGGGAGATCCGATCGGCGTGTGTGATGCAGGCCAAGGTAGCAGCGCCCGGGTTCACCACCGCCATCGGGAACCTGCTGGGGGGCGCGTGGACACCCCGAGCCCGCTCACGCCGTGAGGTGAATACGGGGCAGGGGAAGGAACCGGGTGGGGTCGAGGTAGCGGCCGTTCAGGGACACGCTCAGATGCAGGAGTGCCGCGTCACCGACGAGGTGTTCGACACCGCCGGCGATGACCTCGCCTGCGGCCACCGTGTCGCCCCCCCGCACACCGACCCGGTCGAGGCGTCCGTACCTCACCACGAGGCCGCTGCGATGCCGCACCGTCACGTACCACGTGCCCGCGACACGCCCCGCGAACGTGACAACGCCACCGAGGCCGGCCCGGACCGGTCGGCCGGAGCCCGCGAGGAGGATGCCGACGTGACCCGGTCCGAACGGGGAGGCAGGCGGATCCCAGCCCCGCACCACGCGCCCCGGGACCGGACGCACGTCGAATCGGTCCGGTTGGGGTTCGGCGCACGCGGGCCGCCCTCCGGTGAGGATCGCGACGACGGCGGCGATCACGACACACAGGGTGACGGGATGCCGGGTGGCGTTCAGACGTCGTGCATGCGTGAGCGCAGCATGAGGACGGCCTTCGTGTGCATCTGGCACACGCGGGATTCCGTGACCCCGAGGACCTGGCCGATCTCGGCCAGGGTGAGCCCCTCGTAGTAGTAGAGGGTGATCACGATCTTCTCGCGTTCGGGCAGGCGGTTGATCGCCTCGGCGAGCAGATGCCGTAACTCCTCGACCTCGAAGGCAGTCGTGGGATCCTGGCCCTGTGTGTCGGCCAGCGTGTCGCCGAGGGTGAGATTCTCGCCCCGCTCCGACCCCATGCCGATCAGCTCGTCGAGGGCGACGAGGCCGACGAAGGAGATCTGGTTGAAGATCTGGTGGAAGTCCTCGAGTGAGATGCCGAGCTCCTCGGCCACCTCGGGGTCGGTCGGGGTCCGACCCAACTTGTTCTCCAGCGTGCTGTATGCACGTTCGACCATGCGTGCCTTTGCCCGCACGCTGCGGGGCACCCAGTCGTACGAGCGGAGCTCGTCGATGATCGCGCCCCGGATCCGGCTGATCGCGTAGGTCTCGAACTTGATCCCCCGCTCCATGTCGAACTTCTCGATCGCGTCGATCAGTCCGAACATCCCGTAACTGACGAGGTCGGCCTGTTCCACGTTCGAGGGCAGGCCCACGGAGACCCGACCCGCCACGTACTTCACGAGGGGCGCGTAGTGGACGATCAGTTTGTCGCGAATCTCCTTGCCTCCGGAATCCTTGTACTCGGACCAGAGATCCTGGATATCGCTTGCGCTGTCGACGCCCATGTTCCGCCCGAAGGTGCAGTGTGCGAGTCCTGTCCGCAGACTCGGCCGGAGCGGCCGTGCCGGGAGTATAGAACCGCCCCGAGCCACCCCCGCCCGGACCCGTCACTGTGCCCTCACGACGGACGTCGGCGTGGGAGCCTCCACCAGACCGAGTTGCTCGAGCCGGCCGAGGGCGGCGAGAACGGCGACGAGGGGTTGCGAGGTGAAGCGGGCCACACCGTCCACCGACTCCGGCGTGTAGGGCACGGCCTCGAGCACTGCAACCTCGACCTCGGTCAGGTCGGGGTGGGGCGAGCTCCCGTCTCCACGTCCTGCTCGCGGGCGGGCAGCAAGGTGTTCGAGGCCGAGAGCGACGAGGACGTCCTCGACGCCGCGGCACACGAGGGCGCCGTCGGCAAGCAGGGCATTCGTCCCCTCACTGTGCTCCGACCACGGGGGCCCGGGCACAGCCATGACCGGGCAACCGAGCCGCAAGGCATGCGCCGCCGTGGACAGAGAGCCACCCCGGGCGGCGGCCTCGACGACCACGACAACCGAGGCAAGACCGGCGATGAGCCTGTTGCGGATCGGGAAACGCCAGCCCGGCGATCCGCACGAGGCAGGCACATGGCTCACGAGGCCCCCTCCTGTCGCGAGGATCGCCGCCGCGACGTCGCGGTTCGCGGCCGGACCCGGCCGGGCGACTCCACCGGCCAGCACGGCCACGGTCTGTCCCCCCGCCGACAGCGCCCCCTCGTGCGCCGCCCTGTCTATGCCGAATGCGAGACCGCTCACGACGCAGAGACCCGCTTGCGCGAGGTCCCGACCGAGGGCGCGGGCGAAGTGGCGCCCACCCGACGAGGCCTTGCGCATCCCGACGACGGACACACACGGCGACCGCGGAAGCTCCCCTCGCACGGACAGGACACACGGCCACCCCGCCCCTGCCGTCAGCAGCGACGCGAGGGGTTCGGTCCCCGCGCGGACGAGGTAGCCGTCGCACGCAGCCAGATCCGCGCGCATCGTGCCGGCCATGCCGGGCTCCTGTAGTCGCGTTGCCGCCTCCGTGGTCGTCGCCCGCCGCCCGGGGGGGATCATCCCGGCGAGATCGTCGCCTCCGGCGACGAGGTGGGCGAGGGCAGCTCCCGCCCGCGGCCACCGGCGGGCGAGCTCGGCGAGCGCGGCGAGATTCACGTGCGGAAGCCCTCCGATCCCCAACCAGAGGATGTCGTCCATGTCCGTCACGACCACCCTCCCCTGCCGTCGTCGCCGGCCGGCATCCGCAGGCGCCACGCGAGATGTACGTGTTGCGCCTCGATCCGCTCCTCACCGTCGAGGTCCGCAATCGTCCTCGCGACCTTCTGGAGCGACGTGAGACCGCGCGAACTCACGGACTCGGCGTGGCTGCGTACGGCCATGGCGGCATCGGCCGTCAGCCCCACACACGCACGCAACTCGGCACCGTCGAGTCCGGCGTTGAGGTGCGTCGGGCCCTGCCTCTCCTCCTGCCGGCCACGCGCGCGCACAACCCGCTCTCGCATGCCGGCGGACTGGGCCGTGACCTCGTGGTCCAGGACCCGGTCGGGGTCTTCCACGTTGACCGGGACACAGATGTCGATGCGGTCCATGAGCGGCCCGCTCATCCTCCGCCGGTAGCGGGCGTGGGCGACGTGGTCGCACGTGCAGGGCCTGCGGGCCGACCCGAGGAAACCGCACGGGCACGGGTTGGAGGCGGCAATGAGCATGAAGCGGGCGGGGAAGCGCACGCGGGCGGCACGCCGGCTGATCGTGACCTCACCATCCTGCAGTGGCTGGCGGAGTGCATCGAGGACGGAAGGTCGGAACTCGCCGAACTCGTCCATGAAGAGGACCCCGCAATGCGCGAGGCTCGCCTCGCCCGGCGTGATGTGGGCACTGCCGCCACCCACGAGGGCGTGCACCGAGGCGGAGTGGTGCGGACTCCGGAACGGTCGGGCCCGCATGAGCCCCTTGCCCGTCCCGACGAGTGAGTGCACGAGCGAGACCGCGATCGCCTCGTCGGAGCCGAGAGGAGGCAGGATCCCCGGCACGCGCCGGGCGAGCATCGTCTTGCCGATGCCGGGTTCTCACACGAGAAGGCAGTGGTGCGCGCCGGCGGCAGCGACCTCGAGGGCGAACTTCGCGGTCTCCTGGCCTGCGACCTCACCGAAATCGGCGACGATCGGTTCCGACCCGGGTGCTCCTGTGATGATGTCCGTGGGGGGAGGCAGCCCGGCGGCGAGGGAGGTCAGGTGTCGCAGTCCGATCACGTCGAGACCGCTGACGGCGCCTGCCTCGACCACGTTGGCGTGGGGTACGAGAATGCCCTTCACCCCCTCGCGATGGGCGCAGAGCGCGGCCGACAGGACACCGGGCACGGCTCGCACGTCTCCGTCGAGGCCGAGCTCACCCACCACGAGGTGGGAAGGTGCCCACTCACCTTCGATCTGGCCGTCTGCGAGGAGAATGCCCACGGCGATCGGCAGGTCGAACCACGATCCCTGCTTGCGGAGTCCGGCCGGGGCGAGATTGACCGTGATCTTCTTCAGGGGCCACGTATAGCCGGACGTGACGATCGCCGCCCGCACGCGTTCCCGTGCCTCGCGCACGGCCGTGTCGGGCAGGCCGACGAGGGTGAAGCCCGGGACACCGGAGCCGATCTGGATCTCGGCCCTGACCGGATGGCCGTCCACGCCGATCGTGGCCACCGAACGTACGACAGCGAGCATGGCACTCCCCCTTCGCGCAGAGATGCGTGGTCGGGGGAAGTCGCATCCGGGGGAAGCACAGGCCGCAAGGAGCCGTGTGGGACGCAGCCTACTCCGACGCTGTGACACGTGGCGTGGGACGCGCCCCGTCCCCCGATCGTCCCGTTACGGGACCCGGGCCCGCGTGGCCGCGGTCACCGTCCCGTGTAGTGCCCGGGCCGACGTTCGAGCCATGCACGCATGGCTTCGCCCACGTCGTCGGTACCGAAACATGTCGCCTGAGCCCGGGCCTCGAACTCGAGCGTCTCGTCCATCGTCCACGTGGACGCGCTGTTCAGTCCGTGCTTCATGAGACCGAGGGGCACGGGGGGGAGGGAGGCGAGCTCCGCCGCGTAGCTCTCGACATGGGAGAGGAGCGTGTCGTCGGGCACCACCTCGAGGACGAGTCCGAGCGCGGCGGCCTCCGCGGCGCTGATCATGCGCCCTGTGTAGGCGAGGTCCTTCGCCCTCTGGAGGCCGACGAGCCGTGGCAGCAGCCACGTCCCGCCGAAGTCGACGCTGAGGCCGCGTTTCACGAAGATCTCCGTGAACCGCGCGCTCTCGGCTGCGAAGACGATGTCGCAGCCGAGGGCGAGGTTCATGCCCGCACCCGCGGCCACGCCGTTCACGGCCGCTATCGACGGCTTGGCGAGGTGGGCGAGGGCGCGGGCGCCGCGGGTGATCTCGCGCATCCACTGCGCCCCCTCGAGCGGGCCGAGCCCGGTCATCTTGCCGTCGGCATCGTCGTCGGTGAGGTCGGCACCTGCACAGAACGCGTCGCCCGTGCCGCGCACAACGAGCACGCGGTCGTCGTCCCTGTTCGCCACGTCCTCGATGAAACGGGCCAGATCCCGGAACATGGCGGAGCTCAAGGCGTTCTTCTTCTCGGGTCGCGCGATCGTGAGGGTCGCGACGCCCGCATCCCGATCGAGTCGGAGGTGCTCCTCGTCCGCCATTCGCCTGCCCCTCTCTCCTGCGTCCCGTGAAGGCTCCACCCCGGTCTGCTGCGCGGGCCGCAAGGTAGCATCGGCCATGGGTTTCGATCCGTATCGTGGCGCTGACGGGCAGGGCACCCCGAACCGATTCGACATCGTCGTCGCCGCGGTCACCGTCCTCCTCATCTGCGGTTTCGTCGCCTGGGCTCTGTTCTTCTGAGACCGGCGCTTCCCAGCCAGCTCTGGGTACCTGAGCGGCGATATATCGCCGCTCAGGTACCCAGATCGAGGGGATCCGCCCAGAAGGCGTCCCTCAGAAGGCATCCCGCAGCACGCGCCCCACGACGTCACGGTCGCGCACGAGGACCTCGACCACGTCGAACCGGCACCCCTCGACCCCCGCACCGCGGCCGTGCCGGGACAGCCACGCACCTGCCCCGCGGCGAAGTCGGCGCTGTTGCGTCTCCGTCACGGCCTCCGCCGGCAGGCCGAACGCGGTGCTCGAGCGGGTCTTGACCTCGCAGAAGGCGAGTGTCGGCGGGTCGTCGTCCGTGTCGTAGGCGATCACGTCGATCTCGACGCCGGCGACGACGGTGTTGCGCGACACGATCCGGTAGCCGAGGCTCTCGAGGAGCTCGCACGCGCAATCCTCGCCGATGCGCCCGATCTCGTGTGCGTCCACCGTGCTCCACCCGGATTCGACTCACCTCAGGGTCGCCGCGATCGGGTCAGTAGTCCTTGCTGCCCAGCTCCTCGACGTTCACGTCGCGGAAGGTGACGACCCGTACCTTCTGCACGAACCGGGCGGGACGGTACATGTCCCAAACCCACGCATCCTCGAGGAGCAACTCGAAATAGACGCGGCCGTCGGCGTTGCGGATCTGCATGTCGACCTCGTTCGCGAGGTAGAAGCGACGCTCGGTCTCGACGACGTACCGGAACATGGGGAGTACGTCGCGGTACTCCTTGTAGAGCTTCAGCTCGATCTCGGTCTCGTACTGTTCGAGTTCCTCTTCGGCACTCACCGCGTCTCCTTGCCCGGCGCGAAGCCTACCCTGCACCGGGGACACACCGTTCCGCAGCTCGCGGAAGGCCGGGGGCGCCGCTGCCGGGCCCGCGCAGGGCGCCGAACCGGGAAGGCGGCCAGACCCGCACGAAGGCCTTGCCGACCACCGCATCAAGGTCGACGAAGGCGCCATTCGCCTCGCGACGCGAGTCGAGCGAGTTGTTACGGTGATCGCCCAACACGAAGTACTTGCCGGCGGGCACGACGACGGGGCCGTACGGCACAAGAGGGTCATGGCCATCCGTGAACACGTACGGCTCCTCGAGCGGGTTTCCGTTCACGACGGCGATGCTCCTCTCGTCGTCGCCGGCGCCGACGGCTCTCACCTCGACCGTCTCCCCCGGTAGGGCGACGACACGCTTGATCAGATCCTCGGGCCGGCCTGCCCCACCGAGCCAGGGGACCGCCTCGCGCAGGGAGCGGCCGACCTGGATGAACACGGACGCGCTCGGCACATCCTCGCCCCCGGCCTCCCAGTTACGAAACACGATCACATCGCCCCGGGCCGGCTCCCCGACGACATATGCGAGCCTGTTCACGAGGACGCGGTCATTGCAGAGGAGAGTCGTCTCCATCGAACCGGACGGGATGTAGAAGGCCTGGACGACGAAGGCCTTCACGAGGACCACGAGGACCAGGCCTACGAAGAGGAACAGCGGCAACTCGCGCAGGAACGACCTGCGTCGTCTGTGCTTGCCCGCATACCGGCCCCGGGAGGATGGGCCTGCCTGATCCCCGTCGGTGTCGTCGACCTCGATCCGGGTGGGTTCCTCGGAGATGAACGGGGTGGAGTCGGACCCTGCGGCCAGGGTCGGCTCGACCTCCGTGGTCAACGCTTCTCTTTGACCTTGGCGGCCTTTCCCACGCGGTCACGCAGGTAGTAGAGCTTCGCGCGACGCACGTCACCCTTCGTGATGACCTCGATCTTGTCGACGGTGGGTGAGTGGAGAGGGAACGTGCGCTCGACACCGACACCGAAGGAGACCTTGCGCCCCGTGAACGTGGCGCGGACACCCGAACCCTGTCGCTTCACCACGACACCCTGGAAGACCTGGATACGCTCGCGTCCACCCTCGGACACCTTGACGTGGACTTTGAGCGTGTCACCGGGTGCGAATGCAGGGACGTCTCGGAGATGCTGCTGATCGACGATGTCGGTCGGGTTCACCTGGGCTCCTGGGGCAGGGCGAAGAGCGAGTGTACCAGCCGCTGTGGAGATCGTCTCTATCCACTTCCTGCGTCGCTGCGGTCGCCGTCCACCCCTGAACTTCAGTCCGCCTTGAACGTCATGCCGTTGCAGAGCCGGGCCTCGGGTTCGTCGGGGGGGCCGCCGAGCCCGCCGAAGCGCGAGACGGGCCAGAAGCGCACGAACGCCCGCCCGACTATCGCATCCTCGTCGACGAACAGGCCGTCGCCCTCCTGGCGGGAGTCGGCCGAGTTGTTCCTGTGGTCACCCATCACGAAGTAGTGGCCCGGGGGCACGGTAACCGGCCCGAAGTCGCGGCGACCATCGTCTCCGTCGACGAAGACGTAGGGCTCGTCGAGGGCCTTTCCGTTCACGATCGCCCGCGAGTTCTCGACCTCGACCGTGTCGCCCGGCAGGCCGATGACGCGCTTGATGAGGTCCTCGTCGCCCCCGCTGCCGAAGCCCGCCCCCTCGCGCAAGGCCATCGCGATGTTGCGGGGAAAGGGAGTCGGCTCGACGTTCTCACGCGTGCCTCCTTGCGGGTCCCGCCAGTTGCGAAAGACGATCACGTCCTTGCGGGACGGGCCACCGCCGACGTAGGCAAGGCGGTTCACGAGCACACGGTCGTTGCAGAGGAGAGTCGTCTCCATCGAACCGGACGGGATGTAGAACGTCTGCACGAGAAAGCCCTTCACGAGCATCACGACGAGGAAGCCGATCCCCGCCATGAGGAGGAGCTCCCCCAGGAAGGACCGCTGCTTCGATGGCTTCTTGTCCTTGCGTCCGCCTTTCCGCTCACCTTCGGACAACAACGCGGTGGCCTCGGCGTCCGCGAAACCCCCGCTTCCGCCACCGGCAGCCGGGGCCGGGCGCGGAAGCGGGTCCTCAGCGGTGCTGTCTCGCGTGTGCTTCGCCACAGGGGTACCCGGGAATCGCGGAAGGTCCGAACGATCGTATCAGCGGTAGCGGCCCCGGCTTCCGTCGACCTCATTCCCTGTCGGCGTCCGTCCCGAGGAGGTCGGGCCGGTGTCGCGCGGTACGGCGCAGGGACTCCTCCCGGCGCCACGCCTCGATGCGGGCGTGGTCACCGCTGCGCAGTACCTCCGGCACGGCGTGCCCCTCCCACACCGCGGGACGCGTGTAGCAGGGGGCCTCGAGGAGGCCGGCCACGTGGGATTCGACTGTTGCGGACTCGGCATTGCCCATCACGCCGGGCAGGAGGCGTGTCACGCCCTCGATCACGACAAGGGCAGCCACCTCGCCACCGGCTATCACGTAGTCACCTATCGACACAGCCTCGAACCGCCTCGCGTCGAGGACACGCTGATCGATGCCCTCGTAGCGGCCGCAGAGGAGGGTGATCTCCTCCTCGGCCGCGAGCTCTGCAAGCAAGGTGTGATCGAGACGCCGGCCCCACGGCGCGAGCACGAGGCGGCGCGCGGACGTCGGGGTCGTGTCGACGGCGGCGGCGACGACGTCCGCACGCAGGACCATGCCCGGTCCCCCACCGAAGATCTCGTCGTCGACCTGGTGATAGGCACCGCGGCCGAACACGCGCAGGTCGACGGGGACGACGTCGACGATCCCCCGTTCTACGGCCCGACCGAGCAGGGCGGTGCGACTGTGGGCCGTGACGAGTTCGGGGAAGAGCGTGATGACGCAAATGCGCATCGGGTCACTCCGGGACGAGGCCGGGTATGGGCCGGGCCACGATCTCCGTCGCACCGGGGGTGAGCGGATCGAGGAAGGCCGACACCATCGGGATCTGGAACTCCCGATCCTCGGGGTCGCGAACGACGAGGATGTCGTGGGCCGGGTTCGCCAGGACGGCGGCCACGACGCCGAGCTGCGTGCCGTCCGGACGCCGCACGGGCAGGCCTTCGAGGTCGACTGCCCAAACCGATCCGACCGGGGGTTCACCCGCGTCCTCACGCCTGATGTGGAGCGAACGACGTCTCAGCGCCTCGGCCCCGGAGCGGTCGGACACACCGGTGAAAGCCACGAGCAGCTTGCCCTTGTACGGGGTCGCGTGCCGGATCTCGAGCTCGGTACCGTCATCGAGGAGGACAGTCCGTCCCACCTCGAAGCGGGGCTGGTCTGTGAGGGCAGAGACGATGACGCTGCCGTGGATCCCGTGTGCCCGGACCACCCGGCCGATCACGAGTGTGCCCGCGGGCGGGTCCGGCACCGTAGGCCTAGTCGTCGATCTCGACGGTCGCGCTGTAGCCGTCCCGACCACCGGCTGCCTTCACGAGCGTGCGCAGGGCGGTCGCGACCCTGCCTCGCTTGCCGATGATCTTGCCCATGTCCTCCTGGGCGACGGAGACGTGGAGTGTGAGGCGGCTTCCGTTCTCGTCCGGTTCGATCTCGACGGCATCCTCGTCGTCGACGATCGCCCGGATGCAGACGTCGAGGACACGCTCGGCACACGTGACGTCGTCGAACTCCTCGTCGTCGTCCTCGTAGTCGTCTTCTTCGGTGCCGCCGGCTGTGTCAGCGGCTGTGTCCGCGGGCGTGTCCGCGGCGGCGTCGAGGTCGTCGTCCTCGGCCGCGTCGCCGGAATCCTCGTCGGCGCCGATGGTCCGTACGTCGTCAGTCATCGGATCCCGGACCACCTTCGAACTCGGCCATGGCACCGCTGATCTCGAGGAGTTTGGCGACGGCCGCGGTCGGTTGCGCTCCGGTGCGGAGCCACTTCAGGGCCTTCTCGTTGTCGACGACGATCGTCGAGGGGTCGGTCCGCGGGTTGTAGTGGCCGAGGATCTCGAGGAAGCGGCCGTCTCGGGGAGCACGGGAGTCGGCCGCCACGATCCGATAGGACGGCTGCTTTCTCTTGCCGGTTCGCGT
Organism: Acidimicrobiia bacterium; assembly: GCA_020850945.1. Taxonomy (GTDB): domain Bacteria; phylum Actinomycetota; class Acidimicrobiia; order UBA2766; family UBA2766; genus QWHP01. The sequence goes on from JADZDR010000002.1 coordinate 44,678, forward strand.
GAGGCGGATCTTTACCGCCATGTGGTCACTCCTTGGTGAGAGCGGGACAGGAATACGCCGGGGCGCCGGAGGCGGTTGGCACCCACGTCGGTGCCGAACTCTATCAGGACGTCCCACGTGTCCGTCGACCCGGACGCCCAAGCGTCTGGGTACCTGAGCGGCGATATATCGCCGCTCAGGTACCCAGACCACGTGAGGTCACTGCCCGAGACCCTCCAACTGGGAGAGGTCGACGCCGAGGCCCCGCAGGAGCTTGCCCTTCTTGCCGCCGAGGAGCCCCTTCATCATCTGCTGGACGGACTTGAACTCCTTGAGGAGCGCGTTCACGTCCTGAACCGTCGTGCCGGAGCCGTGGGCGATACGGCGACGACGGCTGTGCTTGATGATCTCGGGATGCACACGCTCTTCCCGGGTCATCGACTGGATGATCGCCTCGATCTTGACCATCTCGCCTTCGTCGATCTCGACGTCCTTGAGCTGCTTGCCGAGGCCGGGGATCATGCCCAGCATGGACGTGAGCGGCCCCATCTTCTTCACCTGCTGCATCTGTTGCAGGAAGTCCTCGAGCGTGAACTGCGCCTTGCGCAGCTTCTCCTGCATCTCCTGGGCCTGCTCCACGTCGAAGGCCTCCTCGGCCTTCTCGATGAGCGTGAGCATGTCCCCCATGCCGAGGATGCGGCCGGCAAGGCGGTCGGGATGGAACGGCTCGAAATCGCCGAGCTTCTCACCTGTCCCGGCGAAGTAGATGGGTTTGCCGACGACCTCCCGGACGCTCAACGCCGCCCCTCCGCGTGCGTCCCCGTCGAGCTTCGTGAGGACGACGCCGTCGATGGGAATCTCGGCGTTGAAGTGCTGGGCGGTCGTGACGGCGTCCTGTCCGATCATGGCGTCGATCACGAGCAGTGTGTGGTCAGGTTGCGTGGCGTCCACGACCCGGGCGAGTTGCGCCATGAGCTCGGCGTCGATGGCGAGACGACCCGCGGTGTCGACGATCGCGACGTCGCGGCCCAGGCTCCGGGCCGCCTCCACACCGGCCTTCGCGACCGGAACGGGATCGGCGCCGGCCTCCGCCCCCTCGGTGTACACGGGGACGCCGACCCGCTCCCCGAGGACCTCGAGCTGCTGCACAGCCGCGGGCCGCTGCAGGTCGCACGCGATCAACATCGGAGTCGCACCCCTCCCCTTCAGGAGGTGGGCGAGCTTGCCACATTGCGTCGTCTTTCCCGAACCCTGAAGCCCCGCCATGAGGATCACCGTGGGAGGCGTCGAGGCCATCTTGAGCTTGACCGACTCCCCCCCGAGGAGCTCGATGAGCTCCGTGTGCACGATCTTGACGACCTGCTGCGCCGGAGTCAGCGACTTCGACACCTCCGACGAGAGGGCCCGCTCGCGAACGCGGGTGACGAAGTGCTTGACGACCTTGAAGTTGACGTCTGCCTCGAGGAGGGCGAGGCGCACCTCGCGCAGGGCGGCATCGATGTCCTTCTCAGTGAGGCGGCCCTTGGTGCGGAGCTTGTCGAAGACGCCTTGGAGTCGATCCGACAGTGATTGGAACACGCTTCGACTCTACAGTCCGCGCGCGGTGTGGTTGAATGGCGTGCAGACACGACGACGCGGGAGCCCACACGGGCTGAGAGGACGCACTCCGGGCAAGACATCGGAAGCGTCGACCGCACGAACCTGATCCGGGTAATTCCGGCGAAGGGAGCTCGGATGACCGAGATACTCGACCTCAGTGCGACGGCGGGCCGCGCACCTGGCCGGAACCGGCGGCGCAAGGTGTACGTGGGCGGAAGTCGTCCCGACATCCGCGTACCAGTCTGCGAAGTGGAGCTCGATCCCTCCCCTCTGGCAGAAGGGCAGGTCCCGAACCCCCCGTTTCGCCTCTACGACACGAGCGGTCCCGGCTCCGACGTGCACGCCGGCCTCCCCCCGCTTCGCCGCCCCTGGATCCTCGAACGAGGTGACGTCGCCGAATACGCGGGGCGGCCGGCCCGGCGACGCGACGACGGCCGCGGAGCCGTCCG
>JADZDR010000003.1 GCA_020850945.1 Acidimicrobiia bacterium
CCGTCTGCCTCCCAGTACCGTTCCCTGTCGTACTCACAGGTGAGACGCAACAGTCTCGCCTGCGCGCGGAGCATGTCGGTGTGGGCGGCCCGGATCTCCTCGCAGAGGGCGTCGGCCCGTCCCGCCCCCCAGCCTCCGTCGCCGTGGCCGTCCCCGTGGCCTTCTTCGTCGTGGTAGTCGCTGTGGGCTGCGACCATCCGTCCTACCCCCGCCCGTCGAACACCGATCTCGCTACTCGAACGTGTGTTCGAGTCTAACACACGACTGCGACGAAACCGGGCCAATTCGGGACGAAATCTCGAGAAAATCACGGGCTTGCCTCGGTCGGGAGGTGAGCGTGGAGGCGAGGCGGCCTGACGTCCCTCTGTTCGGAAGCTCGCGACAGGTTCGGCGTCAGCGGAATTGGGCGACGCCGGTCATGGCCGTGTTGGCGGTGCGACGGGCCCCATCGATATCGGCGATTTCGAGATCCGGTTCCACGAGGCCATCGACCCGTATGTGCCGAAGAACGAGCTCGACCTCGGGGCCGACGAGGGGTCCCGTTGGCCTGAGGGATGGCCAGCCTTCAAGGCCGAATCTCACGCCCCGACCAGCAATTGCACATGGCCTGGGACTTTGTGGAGCCGGAGCGGGGAATCGAACCCCGGACCTACGCATTACGAGTGCGTCGCTCTGCCGTCTGAGCTACTCCGGCGACGGCGACCCATCGTAGTCGCGCGCCCGTACGGCACCGCAGGGAGGACGCCCCGGCGCGAGCGGCCCCAGCCGAGCAAGTCCGAGCCGGAAGTTCTACGCTGTGGGCGACCGAGACACCAGGGGGTAACCATGTACATGCAGGTGATTCAGGGCCCAATCGCGGATCCGGAGCATCTGTCGCGCCAGCTCGAACTGTGGCGCACGGATCTCAAGCCGGGTGCGCGTGGCTACCTGGGATCGACGGGCGGCGTCACACCGGACGGACGCGCCATCGAGTGCGTCCGCTTCGAATCCGAGGAAGCCGCCCGCGCGAACAGCGCCCGTCCCGAACAGACGGCGTGGTGGACAGAGACGGCCAAGGCGTTCGGCGGCGACGTGACCTTCCACGACTGCCCCGAGGTCGAGTTGATCAACGGCGGCGGCTCGGACACGGCCGGCTTCGTACAGGTGATCCAAGGGCGCACCACCGACCGGGAACGCCTGCAGGAGATCACCGCGCAGATGGAAGAGGAGATGCAGGAGCAGCGTCCCGACGTCCTCGGACTCGTCGTCGGCTGGCATGCCGACACGCCCGGCGCCTTCACGCAGATCGTCTACTTCACGTCCGAAGCCGAGGCCCGCGAGGGCGAGGCGACCATGCAGGAGAGCGACATGGACGCGGAGTTCAGCAGCCTCCTCACCGGTGAACCCGACTTCTTCGACCTCCTCGACCCCGACTGCGACTGAGCGGTCGACCCACCCGATGTCAGGCGTCAGGCGACGAGGCGGCGCACCTGGAGGACGGCGTCGGCGACGACGAGCTCGCCGTTCGCGTTCAGGTCGAGGGCATCCGATGCCTCCTGCAGGGTGCGTAGCACCCGCAGCACGTCGCGCAGCGACCGGCGCGTGGCCACATCACGCGTCGTGTCGACGACCTCCGGATTGAGGACCGGCGCTCCCACGATGTGGGCCATCACGTCCCGGCTCCAACCCGCCAGTGTGACGAGGAGAAGGCGGCGGTCCGCCGTCGCCCGGTTGCGGGCCTCACGCTTCTGACGCTCCTCGAGGTCCTTGATCGCCCGCTGCCGCATGCGCGCGTGACCCTTGATACCGCGCATGGCACCGCCGAGGTGCTCGTCGAGCTCCTCGCGCTCGGAGGCGTGGCCGGCGTCGAACGACGCGCGGGCGGCGCCGAGGTCGTCCTCGATCTCCTGGATCACGGCGGCGAACGTGTCGTCCTCTAGGCGCTTGGGCACCTCGAGCCAGAAGCGGCGCCGTGCCTCCCACTCCGGGTCCGAGAGGAGAAGGCGGGCGACATCGATCGATCCTGTCGCAGCCACGAGGTGGGCGGCACGGACCGGGTCGCAGCCGAGCTCCGTCTCGAGGGCGGCGCCGGCGGCGTCCGCGGGCAGAGGCGGGACGGAGTGCACCACGCAGCGCGAGACGATCGTATCGAGCACCGACGCCGAGTCGACGGCGCAGAGAACGAAGGACGTCGTGGCGGGGGGCTCCTCGATCGTCTTCAAGAGCGCGGACGCGACGACGGCCCCGAGGCGGTCGGCTCCGTACAACACGATGACCCGTCGCGGCGCCTGCATCGGTGCCCGTAGCGCGGTGGGCACGACGTCTTCCTCGACCTGGCGTGTGAGGTAGACACCCGCCCCGGCCGGGTGGAGCTCGTCGAGATCGACATGGGTACCGCGCAGCACCGCCTCGGCCTGCTCCGCGTCGTCTTCGACACGCATGAGCGCCGCCGCGAGACGGCGGGCCGCCCCCATCGTGGCGTCGTGCCCGCCCGCGAGCAGATACGCGTTGGCGGGACGTTCCGTCGCCGCCTCGCACAACCGGCTCAGGATCTCGTCGGTCACGCCGACACTCCGAGACGGGCGGCTACGAGCTCACGCACCTCTTTCGTGACGACGTCAAGGTCTCTGGAAGCGTCCACGACAGGGCACGCATGACGGCGGGCGAGATCGAGGAAGGCGGCGCGCACCCGCTCGTGGAAGTCACGCGGCTCCGCCTCGATCCTGTCGCGCCGGCCGGTGAGACGGGCACACGAGACCTCGTAGGGGACGTCGAGGAGGACGACGAGATCCGGATCGATGCCCGCCGTCGCCCGCGAGTTGACGGCCGCCACGTCGTCCGAGCCGAGGTTGCGGCCCGCGCCCTGGTAGGCGAGGGACGACCAGAGGAACCGGTCTGAAACGACGTCATGTCCCCGTTCGAGTGCAGGCCGTATGACTTCGGCCACGTGCTGAGCGCGGTCCGCGGCATAGAGGAGGACCTCCGCCCACGCCTGCACCCCGGCCGGGCCGGGCGTCGACGGGCCGAGCACGAGGTCTCTGATCCCCGCACCGAGGGCGGTGCCACCCGGTTCACGAGTCGTCACGACTTCTCGGCCGTGGGCACGCAGCATGTCGGCGACGGCGGCGACCTGTGTCGACTTGCCGCTGCCGTCCACCCCTTCGAGCACGACGAAGCGGCCGGATGCCTCGGGACCGGCTGTCATGGTCCCGAGGCTAGCGAGCGGTCAGGAGTTGTTCTCCTCCTGCTCACGCGCGAGGCGCACGATGGCGTCCTTGGGGAAGCGACGGTGCCCACCGAGAGTCACGAAGTGGGGGATGCGCCCCTCCTTCGCCCACCGGCTCACCGTCTTGGCGGACACGTGCAGCATCTCTGCCGCCTCCGAGGCCCGCAGGTATTCGGCATGTGAGACGTCGTGTTCCAGGACCTGCATCGCGGGAACCTTCCTTTCATCATTCACGGCTTGCTCCGTTGCCGGACTCAGGCAGGTCTCCCAACCCACACGCAGCCCGTCGGGCTCGACTCACCGATCGACACGCGCAGAGCCGACAGAATGGGTCCCTCGGCTCATTCTCCCGATTCGGTCATTCCCGCCGACCGGTACATGCGGGCCACACACGTAACCCGATCGGGTGGTTCAGGGGCCTGTGGCCCGGCCGAACGCGGCGACGAGGTCACACGCGATGTCGACGTCGTGGACGCGTACGACGTCGGCACCGTGTTCGAGGGCCAGCGTGAGGTAGGCCACCATGCGGTGCGTCTCGGCCTTGCGCGGGACCGGGATCAGGACCGGGGCGCCCAGCTCGCGCAGGACAGGGATGTCCCGGATGACCTGCATCTGCTGCCGGCTGTAGGCCGCGTAGTCGCTGCGGTAGTTGATGCTCAGGCCGGGATCGAAGAGCACGCGGTCGATCCCGGCGGCGGCGAGGACGGCAAGGCGCGGCCGGTACGCCTCCACGAGCTCGGCCGCCTTGTGATCCGAGAGGACCACAGAGCCGACCTCGAGCGGATTCCTGCCTTCGATGTGCATGGCGACAGCGGCGACGCCGGCAGAGGCGATCAGGTCACACATCACCGGATCTGACAGACCGCCCGTGTCGTTCACGATCGCGCATCCGGCGGCGACGGCGGCCGCAGCCACCTCGGGCTTCCACGTGTCGACGGACACGAGGAAGCCGTCGTCGACGAGAAGCTCGAGAGCGGGAAGGAGGCGCGCTGTCTCCTCGTCCGAACCGAGCTCACGGTTCTCGAAGTGGCTCGACTGCGCGCCGAGATCGACGAAGGTCGCACCCCACTCCCGGAAGAGACGGGCTCGCTCGAGCGCATCCCCGGGGGAGCTCACGACGGAGTGGCGCACCCTCGATTCGGGTGACAGGTTCACGACCCCCATCACGTGCGTCACGTCCGGACCGAACTCGACTTCCCTACCTGCCAGGCTCCACGTCGCCATCGTCCTCCCTCGTTCCGGCGGGCTCTCGGCGGGGATATCGGCGAGGATATCGGCGAGCACGTCCGCTCTGGCCGCCCGCAGGCGCCAGGACGTATGGTTCAAGCCCACCACGGATTCACTCAGGAGGGGTCGATGAAGGCTGCAGTTCTCCCCGCGTACAACGAGGACCTCCAGATCCTCGAGGACCTCGAGCTCGAGGGACCGAAGGCGAACGAGATCAAGGTCAAGGTCGCGGCGTCGGGCGTGTGTCATTCCGACCTCTCGATCCTCCAGGGCAGGCTCCCCGTCATGCCACCGGTGATCCTCGGCCACGAGGGGGCCGGGATCGTCGAGGAGGTCGGCGAGGGCGTCACGCGGTTCAAGCCCGGCGACCACGTCGTCATCTCCTGGGTGCCTCAGTGCGGCACGTGTTACACGTGCGAGCACGGCCAGCCCCAGCTCTGCGAGACCGGCGCCATGGTCGCGGTCACGGCCGGGATGCTCGACGGCACCTACCGCTTCACGCGGGACGGCGAGCCGATCCGCCAGATGCAGGCGACCGGCACCTTCTCCGAGTACACGGTCGTCCCCGAGATCAGCGCCGTGAAGATCGACGACGACATGCCTCTCGACAAGGCAGCCCTCATCGGCTGCGGTGTTCTCACGGGTGTGGGTGCCGCCGTCAACGTGGCCAACGTGCAGAAGGGCGACACGGTGGCCGTCATCGGCTGCGGCGGTGTCGGCCTCAATGCCATCCAAGGGGCCCGCATCGCCGGGGCCGAGCGCATCTTCGCCGTCGACACGGCCGCGTCCAAACTCGATCTCGCCAAGGAGTTCGGGGCCACCGACCTGATCGACGCCAGCTCGGGTGACCCCGTCATGGCCGTGAAGGAGCAGACCGGTATCGGCACGCTCGGCATGCCCCGCGGCGTCGACGTGACACTCGAGGTCGTCGGCTTCGCCGAGACCCTCAAGCAGGCGATCGGCATGACCCGAGCCGGCGGGAAGACCGTCTTCGTCGGCGCGCCGCAGCTCGGCGCGACGCTGGAGCTCGACATCTTCATGGACCTCTTCGCGATGCAGAAGATCATCACGGGCGCCTTCTACGGCGGCTCGGACGTGAACAGGGACGTCCCCAAGCTCGTCGACCTCTACAAGAGCGGCGAGCTGAAGCTCGACGAGCTCGTCTCGCGCCGCATCAAGCTCGAGGACGTGAACGAGGCGTTCCGTGCGATCGAGAAGGGCGAAGTGGCCCGCTCGGTCATCATCTACGACTGACCCCTCGGAGCCGTCATGGCCAGCGGAGCCCGAGAGCTTGGGCGGCGGTGCTCAGCTCGAGGACGAGGCGACGTACATCGGCGGGTCGGGGCCCAAAGTCGTGGTGTTCGTAGAAGCGTCTCGCGTTCTCGTCCATGGCGTCGACGACGATGGTGCGGCCACCGGCGCGACGTGCTGCCTCGACGATCGTGCCGAGCGCGAGCACGAGAAGTCCGGCCCTGAGGCCCTGTCCTTGGATCAAGGTGTCGGGGGCGAGTTCCGCGAGAAGGATCGCCGGGATCTTGCGTGGTGCGTCTCGGCCGAGCTTGCCGGGCGTCTCTTCTCTGGACAGGTAGTGCGGCGCGATCGCGAAGTAGCCGACAACCGCTGACTCCACACCCACAAGGACGTAGGTGCGTGTGCCCTGCCCGGTCGCGGGGCGCGCATGGAGGACGAGCCAGTCGTCAAGCTCACGGTTGCCACAGCCGAATCCGTCGAGATCATGATCGGCCAGCGCCTCGACGCGGTAGGCCACCGCGCCTCGATTCTCCCCGCCGCCACGCCGGTGACCGCGGCGGCCTTCTCTACAGCTGCGCAAACGAGATTCCCGACGATCCCCCCCAACAGGCCACACCCGGCTGCGAAGTTCAACCGTCGACGAGTTTGCCACCTTCCACTCTCACCTGCCCCCACTTCTTTGAGACGGGCAAATCAAGCACCTCCGCCAAGTCCTTCGCGTCTTCCGACGGCGGAAAGGCCACATAGGCATAGATCCGGAGGGTATGTTCGGCGAGAATCAGGCGCGGACATCCCCACGGACCGCTCGGGAAGTAGTGAGGCTTGACCGCTAACACATCCTCGCACCGGAGTCGGCACTCTCGGAAGCCATTGCGAACAACAATTATTGGTTCATCATCACCCTCGAGGATCTGTACTCGTGACCTCCCGTAGAATGCACTAGCCAGCAGGCCTAGCACTGCACTGACAACTCCTCCTAGGACTAATGGCCAAGCGCCGCTCTGCCATCCACTTACAAGCAAGACACATGCTATCGGCTCAATGAGAATGAACAGGAACACCGCCAAGAAGACTGCTAAACCTGTTCTATCTCTGACCTTCTTCTTCACAATCATGTCAATGCATCTAACTCAGGTGACTAGTCAAACCACCTGGCCCACGGTGCTCGTGTTCCGATCACCTCTGTGTTCTCTTCAGAGTAGTACATACCTATTCCTGGACCCACTCCGCCTGAAATACTGATTGGAAACTGAGGAACTACTGTGCCATCAGGGCGACGTTCCAAACTGATGCAGATCTTTCCACCTGCTGCCGCATCCAGCTGAAGACAGGCACTGTCACCCTCCAAGTCACGAATACTGCCACTGGACCAGATGGCTGAGGCCCCCGTACTTGCACCAAGCCCCGCGGCAGGTCCGCCGCCAAACGCCATTCCGATCTCCTCAGTGTCGCCCACGATACAGAGGCTTGCATCCAGCCCGAACCACACAACAGCCCCCGCAAGACCGCCACAAATACCGAACGTATTCCCTGCATCTGAGTCATGTGGTGATAGGTCGGCAAAGAGCGGTCCAAGTAGACGGAGAAGATCGTCGATGCAGGCTTGACTGAAGAGACCGGTGGGGTCGATGCGGTTGATGGGGTCGTTGTCGACGTAGGCGTAGAGGTTCGGGCCGGCTTCGAAGCCTGCCGGGTCTTTGCTGGTCCAGCGGCCAATGCTCGGCATGTAGTCGCGGGCTCCGTAGTGGACGAGGCCGGTCACGCCGTCGGTGAGACCACCTGCGTACCCGAAAGGTTGGAAGCCCGGGTTCGTATCGAGGGTGATCTGGCCCCAACTGTCGTAGTCGAGTCTCTGTACGACCGCGCCGGTTGCGGTGTTGACGACGGCACGGACACTGCCGAGGTGGTCCGTGACGAAACGGAACGTGTCACCCGAGGCTGTGACCATGAAGTCGGGCACATGTGCCCGCGAGGCGTACACGTAGCGTTGGAGGACGTCACCTCCCGCGTCGACTTCGGCGACAGGCCTGTCGCCTTCGTAGAGCAACCCGTACGCGAGAGCACCGTCGACTTTCAGGCCGACACGGCGACCGAGAGCGTCATAGACATACTCGACGTCGGTACCGTCAGGCAGAGCAACGGACGTGACACGCCCGGCCGCATACCCCAACGAGGTCACTGCCGTTCCGTCCGTGATGGTGGTGACGTCCCCGGCGTCGTCATGGCCATATGCGACAGAACCGTCTGTCGTGATGCGGTCCTGGCCGTCGAACGTCGCGGCACGTGTGACACCGCCGCCTGTCGCCTCGACCCGGTTGCCGTTGGCGTCATACGCATAGGACTCCACGGTGAGGCCGTCACGTTCGACGGTCTTGAGCCAGCCCTGCGGCCAATACTCGTATTCGTAGGCGTGCGTCTCGCCGGCGACCGTCTCGGTCTTGGTCCGGATACGACCGAGATCGTCATGCGTGAAAGCCACGTCATAGACCTGCGACGCTCCAGCCTGCGCCGACAGCGACTCGACATCGCCGAAGTCGTCGAGGGCCGCAGTCGTGTCGACGACTCCGAGTGTCGAACCCGACACATATCCGAGTTCCGGGTCCTGATCGAGATCCAGCGGCCCAACAGCATCGACAGCACCATCGGGCGTGTAGTCGTAATCGACATCGAAAGCGCCGTTCACAGACACGACATCACGGCGAAGATCACCGTCAAGAGTCCAGGACACCACCCCCTCAACGAGACCGGTGAGAGTCTCAGAGGTCACGAGCGGCCCGTCATAGCCGTACTCGAGAGTGACACCACCCTCCACGGCGGCCGCCGACGGCAGTCTCGTGACGGGATCGTCGGTGAACGTGACGCGCCCTCCCGCATCCGTTCGCTCCTCCAGCGCACCTGTCACCGGATCGTAGGTGAACAACGTAGGCGTCTCACCTGGACGGGTGACGGTCTCGACCAGCCCATCGTGATCATACGTGTAGGCAGTCGCGGTTTCCCCAACACCGGGCACCGCGGGGGCGAGGAGCTCTCTGAGGAGTCCGTCACCCCAATAGTCGAAGCTGTGAGCGGGCCGACCCGGTGGGCTCAGAGAGTCGACCTGGCCGCCCGGCCCGTAGCCGAACCCGAGGACATCACCGCCGGGCAGGACCCGCTCACCGGCCCGACCCACCGCATCGAAGTCGCGCTGTGACGTCCCCCAACCCTCAGGCCCCGACACCGATCCGAGATAACCCTCGGACGTATACGTATAGACAACCCGACGTTGCTCGGGACCTGAACCCTGCGTGGCCGTCTCCATCCGGCCGCGTGCGTCGTACGTGTACACCGTCGGTGCCGCGTCTCCTGTCTGGGAGAACACGGGTCGACCGTATGCGTCCATCTGCGTTGTCGCAACCCGGCCCTCCGGCGATGTGGCCGTGTACGTCCGCGTCGTACCGTCATAGACCGTGGTCGACTTGCGCTTGCCGGCGGGGCATTCGCCGTCTTCGTCGAAGTCGCCTTCACACGCGGTCTCGGTCATGACCTGGATGCTGAAGGGGTCAGTCGCATCGGCCAGATCGACGTCGCGGCTGCGGCTCCAACCCTGGGTGTTGAGCTCGGGTCCTTCCAAGGTCACGCGGCCGGCTGTGGGAGCGTCCATTCCCAGGCGTGGGTCGGGTACCTTGGCGACGGTCGTCGTGTGGCCGTCTTCGGTCACCTCGACTGTGCCGTCGAGGCGGCGCAGCTCTGTGCGGGACCTGCCGTCCGGTCCGGTAACGACCCGTTCGACGTCCCCGCTGGGCAGGACGCTCATGTCATAGACGGTCTCCCGTCCCTCCGGTGACGTGTGGATGATCTCGTAGCCACCCTCTGTGAGCTGACGCTGGAGAGTCTGGCGTTCACCTTCGGAGTTCTCGTCCCATACGAGCCGGCCGTTGTCATAACCGAACGTCGACGTTCCCGTCGACGGCGTCGTGAACGTCTCGAGGAGCCCCCCTGCCTCGTAGGTCATCTCGTGCCGTTCCCCCGCCGGGTTCGTGACCGATGACAGGTACCCGTCCGTACCGACTGCGAGTGTCGTCCGGTGGCCATACGGGCCTGTGATGACAAGCTGAGAGGGAATCGTGCGATCGATCGTCGTGACGTTCCCGAACACGTCCGTCCAGCCAGTGAGCACACCCATGGCGTCGTACTGGAACGTGACGAGCGTCTCACCAGTGACCGGATGCAGCGTGGCGAGGTGGCGGCCGTCGAGGTCGAAGTTGTACATCTCGCTGCCATCGGGAGAGGGAACAAGGATCTCGGGTGGGCCGTCCTCGTCCCAGATCCGAGCGACGAACTGGTTGTAGTCCTCGTAGGGGAATAGGCCGTACAGCGTGCCGTCCGAACCGAAAGACAGATCGTCGAGACGCACGAGATCGGCAGTGTCCGCCGGGGAAGCCTGCCCGGGCTGGGAGCTCCACGACTCCTGTCCGCCACCGGCCACGAGCTCGAGGGTCTGCACGTTGCCAAGCTCGCCGACGAGACGCCACACGGCCCGCCGGTAGACACCTTCGCCGACATCCTTGAGAGCCGTGAAGTGGAGTACGCCGGTCGGGCTGAAGGTCAAGGCCCCGAGGCCATCGAGGTGCACAGAACGCGCGGGGCCCGCCTCGGTGCCCGCCTGCAGGTCAGGCTCGGACGCGGGCGCCCAAGCACATTCACAGAACGACTCGCCTGCAACATGGTGCAGGACGCCGTCACCCGTCAGGGCGCCGATCGCTTCACCTGTGGCGGCAGAATCGGCCCCAGTCGTCGTGAAGTAGAGGGTGCCGTCTGGTCCGACCGTCAACGCCCCCGCGCTGGGCAGGGTGATGTCCGTGGCCACCTGTCCGTCCAGTGGCCGGCCGGACCAGTCGACGTCTTCACGGCCGGCGAGCACTTGGACACTGCCGTCTGGGCCGACCTCGATGATCTGGGAGTGCAGCAGCATGAAGTCGCACGTCGAGAAGTCCTCGCCGCAGGACGCGAGGAACGCATTCCATGATGCCTCCGGAGTCACCGCCGCGATCACACGCCCTTCGAAGTCCACATCCACAGATGCGTTCCAGTGTGCCTCGCGGACAGTGCTGATCCACCCGTCGGGTGTCACCTTTCGAATCCTTGTGGGGGCGATAATCGAGAACCCGAATGGTGGTTGCCACTCCTGGTCCACCAGGTAGATCGAGCCATCCGGCGACAGAGCCATGTCCGACACCCTGCCCAGTTGGGCTTGGGTTGCAGGCCCCCCGTCACCGGAGTAGCCCGGCCCCGAACCGTTCCCTCCAGCGATCAGCTCTGGTGCGCTCATGCCTTCCCGCATACGTACGACCCGATACTCATCGCTCAGTCCCCAGAAAGTCTCGGTGTGCCCGATGATGTAGAGGTACCCGTCGGATCCCATCTCCATTCCTGAAGGTCGAAATCCCCAAGCCGAGGGGAGTGAGGCCATCGCGGATTGGATCCATGTTCCGTGCCGGCGCTGTGCCGTGGCTGGCGTGCTCGTACCGTCCCCACGGTGGAGCATCTCGGTCTCAGGGTCGTACGTGTGATGGTTGGCGAACGTCCAGCCGCCTGCCCGATCCGACAGTCCTTTCGCGTCCAGTGCGGAGCGCTCGACACCTGAGGTGGTGGTCTTGAACGGCATCGTTACGACATACTCATCACGGGTGAGGACGGCCGACGGCCCGGATCCGGGCCGTCCGAACGAACGACTGTCTACGCCGGCGGGCAGCAACGCGTACCAGCGAGTGGCGGGGTCGATCACGTAGCGGATGGACACGTCTACAGGTTCTTCACCCTGGACGGGCCGGCCGAATACGTCCATCCCGTCCCACACGAACCCGTACACGTAATCCGGGGCCATCGTGGCGGCATCGAGCGTCTTGGTGAACGTGCGGCCGGCCACCTCGATGTCGACCTCGACCCGCTCCAGATCCGACGGCACGGCATCGGGCAGGATGGGCATCGATACGAGCTGGGCATCCAGCCGTCCCTGCGTGCGGGCACTGTTGTAGACAACGGCCGTTCCGGTACCTTCCAGCGGCACGACCTCGCCCAGCGTTTGGTCGACACAGCCGATGATCGAACCGTCCTCGAAACAGTTCGGCAGCATCTCGGCGAGACGACCCTGCCCGCCCAGTCGCTGCCACAGCGCCTCCATCGCCCGCCAGAACCACGCGAGGTTCTGACCACCTGACGTGAACGGCCAATTCAGATCCCACGGAGTGAAATGCTCGACGGGCACCCGCCAAAGCTCCACCCCGGCGCCATAGAGGGACGCGAGCTCCTCCCGTTCGGTATCGGTCACACCCAGGTCATCCAGAGCCGTACCGGAATCCGCGGTGCCGTCGCCGTCCACGTCCAAGGCGGCGATGCCGCCGTTCGTACTCAGGATCTCGACGATGCGGCCGTCGTCTCCGGGCACCCACACACCTCGCGTGTCGTCGTAGTAGCCGGCCGGGACCGGCCCACCCACGGGGAAGTCGAGGAAGTTCTCCACATAGACCACGACCGGTTGGCTGAACTGCACCGAGTCCGCCCCGGCCGCCTCAGCCTCGTCGACCGTGAAGTTCGCAGCGAAGGTGTATGCCGATGACGGCGGCAGGTCACCTGGCATCGCGTCCGGACCCGACTCGCCCACCGTGTACTCCGACAGGCGCACATGCATCGACTCCAGCGGCTGCGTCGACCCGTCCGCGAAGACCATCTCCGCAGACGTACCCGGCGGCACGACGACACGCACCTGCCGCTGCCCGTCCCCGTCCGACTCGAGGTCGCCCTCGGCGACCTGGACCTCGGATGAATCCGCTCTCACGACGTCCGGGGTCGCATCCACAGGCACGAGCAGCATCTCATCCACAGCCATGTACTCGTTCTCGGGCACCGAATTCAGGTTGCGCTGCGCCGACGAATACCCCCCTGCCGTCACCGACAGCGTGAGCTGCGACCCTCCCTTCACGGCCATCGAGAACCCACCGGCGAAATCCGTCGCCGTCTCACCGAGCTCACCGTGGTCCAGCACGGTCACACGGGCACCCTCGACCGGAGTGCCGTCCCGATCTGCCACCGACCCACGCAACACCGCAACGTCCTCACCTGTGAACGCGCCCGGCACCACACCCGTCTGCGTCGCGTCCGGACCCGACCAGATGTGACTCGTCGCGTCGAAGAAACTCGTCGGCACCGTCTGATCCAACGCGGGCGCCGGGCGGGCAACGATGCGCACGGCCGTCGACATCTGCGACTTGTTCGACGCCGCGTCATAGGCCTGCACGGCATACTCGTACTCGCCGTCCGCCACCACCGACGTGTCCGCCCACTCCAACGCCGGGATGTTGTCCACCAACACCCCGTCCCGGAAGACCAGGTAGCCCTTCACGCCCTTGTTGTCCGTCGACTTCGACCACACAAGCCCGACACCGAGGGGATCCTGCTTCAGCGACGCCACCAAGTTCTGCGGTGTCGAAGGCGGAGTCCTGTCCTCGTGATTGCACGCACCCAGGACCACCGCCAAAGCCACACCGGCCAGCACCATGGCGCGGCGATACCCGTGTGTGTGTGTGTTGCCCACCCAGCCCATGCTCGCTCTCCCATCCCATCCCGGCGGAACCGGCCCGGTTACCGCACCACCCCGACCGGCACCCCACCGGCGGAATCGACCAATTGTTACCATACGCCCGAAGTGTGATCAAGGGTTCACTTCCGCGCGAAGATGGGAAGCCGCCTCGACTCAGGGTGAGAAGCCGCGGGGCGTGCGGGACCAGCCGGCGGCGGTGAACACGTGGGCCATGTCCTTGCGGGAAGTCATCGCGTCGTGACCCCAGGCCTCCACGCGGGGACGGCGGTGCGCCCGTGGGCGTTCCCGCAACTTCGCCCGCAGGACCTCGAGCGCGCCGGTGAACGCGGCCGCGGGACGGTCCGACAGGGGTGTGACCCGTGAGCCCTCGAAGGTGACGACCGGCACGCCCTCCTCGAGGACGACGACAGCACCTGCCGCGCGGCGCACACCCGGTGCGGCGAGGAGGGCACCCCACGGGTTGGCCGGGTCGGAGGCGGCGAGGGCGACGGGACGGGCAGCCGGCTCGGGATCCCGCCTCAGGTCCTCGACGGCCCACACCGCCGCGTACTGAAGTCCGCTCAGCCCCTCCACGAAGTAGCCGCGGCGCACGTCGCCGACGGCCTCACGGTGATCCAGAGCACGGCGCACGTCGATCCAGGGGACGCGCCATGCCTCCGCGGCCCACGCCTCCCTCGATACGACGCCGTAACGTTCGAGGAGGAGGTCGGCGACCACGGCGCCCGCGTCGGGAGGAGGGTCTACGTCGCGCACGGCGGACCAACGGCTTGCGCTCTCCAGAGCGCGAGCTCGCGGCACCTCGCGCCGCTGTCGCCCGGCTCGCGAGGGAGCCGGTGGCCTCGCCCGCAGAGGCGCGAACGAGTCGTTCGTCACGTAACCCCCCGAGACGAGTTCATCGAGAGCGTCCCCGACCTCTGCCGCACCGAGCCCGAGGCGGTCGGCGAGCTCGTCGGTCCGCCAACCCCCGCCTGCACCGAGAAGGTCGAAGACGTCACGCGCCGCACCCGCCGGCGCGGCCCGGGATGGGTCCGACGCGAGCCAGCCGTACCGGCCGGGCCGCACGAAGGCAACATGCCGCGCGTCGAGCAGGCGCCACGTCCAGCGGCCACCCGCGAGCGCCGCGTCCAGCAGTGACGGATGCCAGTCACGCACACGGCCCGCGAGGATCTCGCTCTCGACGAGGGCGACGTGCAGCGGCACACCCTCGAGCAGGGTGAGGACGGCGTCGAGGCCTTCCGGCCCGACCGGCCGCGGGTCGGGAGGAACGGCATCGGCTGCCGCATCCTCTGTCGGGCCGATGCGTCCGGGCAGATGGCGGCGCAGGAGGTGGCGGGCGAGCGCCGCCCCGTCCACAGGTCGCGCGCGGCTCCGCGCGATCGCGAGACTGCGCCGGTGCATGCGCTGCAGCGTGCGCGCACCCACCCATTCCTCGGGTTGGGCACGCGGGTGGGCACCGGGTTCAACGGGAAGGAAGTCGCCGCGCACGACGAGACCGGCGGCGGCGAGGCGGTCGAGCGCCGTCCGCACTTCGGACTCGTCCTTCGCGTAGCGGGCGGCGAGCCAGCCGGTCGTGACGACACCACGGCCGAGCACGACACGGCGCAGCCACGCTTCGAGGGCATCGGGGCCCGCGTCGGGATCGAGCACGCCCGCGTACTCCGCTGCGTCCTCGGCCACCACCCAGCGGCCTTCCACCTCGCACACACGATCGCCGAGCGACAGCAGCACGTCCGCCACGTTCACGGTGTCTTCGCAGCGTGCCCCGATCTCCGCAGTGTCGAGGTCACCGAAACGGCGCAGGATGTCGCACACCGCCTCGACATCCCCGGCCCGCCATCCGGGCGCGGTCCGCTCCGTCTGGGCCGTGACCTCGGCGACGGCCGCGGGCTCGAGGAGCTCTCGCATGCGGTCGCTGCCGATGAGGGACGCGAGCAGGTCGCGGTCGAGCGTGAGCGTCGCCGCCCGCGTCTCGGCCCGGGGCACGTCACCCTGGTACAGGTAGCTGAACAGGAAGCGCCACATCATGCCCGAGGCGAACGGGGAGGGGGCGTCCGGCGTGACGTAGGAGACCGCGACCTCACCCGTCTCGATCGACCGCAGCAGATCTTCGAGGTTGGAGATGTCGAGCTCGTCCTCGAGGCACTCGCGGTACGTCTCGAGGACGATCGGGAAGTCGGGGTCCCGCTTCACGAGGGCAAGCAGGTCTGCGGCGCGGAGACGCTGTAGCCACAGTGGCGTGCGCAGTCCCGGCCTGTTGCGCGGCAGGAGGAGTGCCCGCTGCGCGTTCTCCCGGAAACGGGCCGCGAAGAGGGCGGAGTCGGCGAGGTTGGTCGTCACGATGTCGCGGACACGCTCGCACGTCACGAGCCGCAGCAGATCTCCCGGGGGATTCGTGTCGAGCTGCGGGAAGCGCATGAGGATGCCGTCGTCGTGGGGAACCCACTCGACGTCGAATCCGAGGCGCTCACGTATGCGGGCGACGAGAGCCATCCCCCATGCGAGGTTGAGCCTGTGGCCGAAGATCGAGTGGACCGCCACACGCCAGTCCCCGACCTCGTCCGTGAACGCCTCGACGACGATGTGCCGGTCCGTGGGCACCCCCACCGCGTCACGCTGCTGCGACACGGTCTCCACGAGGGCCGACGCGGCATCGTCATCGAGCGCGCACTCGCGCATGAGACGGGCAGTGATCTCCGTGAGGTCCCCGCCCGCATCCGCCACCCAACCCGCTATGTCACCGAGGAGACGGCCGGTCGCGCAGCCGAGCGACCACGGCCGGCCCAGCCCCTCCCCCCGCCAGAACGGCATGCGCGGCACCGCGCCGGGGGCCTCCGTCACGACGACCCGGTCACGCCCGATCTCGACAATACGCCACAGCGACGAACCGAGGGCGAAGACGTCCCCGCGTTTCGACTCGAAGACGAACTCCTCGTCGAGCTCGCCGAGACGAACGTCCGACCCGGCGAGGAACACGGGGAACAGGCCGCGATCGGGGATCGTGCCCCCCGACTGCACAGCCACCTGGGCGGCACCGTCGCGTGTGCGCAACTCACCCGTCGCCCTGTCCCAGACAAGGCGCGGCTTCGCCGCGACGAGATCGGGATCGCGCGTCTCTCCCGCCAGCATCGCGACGACGGCATCGAAGACGTCGCGGGGCAGGTGGGCGTAGGGCTGGGCGCGCCGCACGCGTGCGAACAGTCCGTCGGCAGACCGGTCGGCGACGGCGACCTCGGCCACGACGTGCTGAGCGAGCACGTCGAGGCAGTTCTGCGGCGGCCGTGTCACCTCGATGCGGCCCGCCTGCATCTCCCGCGTGAGAGCCGCAGTCTCGACGAGGTCGACGCGATGCAGGGGGTAGATGTGCCCGACGCTCGTCGCGTCCACGAGATGCCCGGACCGGCCCACCCGCTGGAGGCCACGGGACACGGAGTGGGGCGACTCGACCTGGCACACGAGGTCGACCGCTCCCATGTCGATGCCGAGCTCGAGTGTGCCTGTCGCCACGAGGCACGAGAGGGCTCCCGCCTTGAGGGACTCCTCGAGGTGGGTACGGACGTCGTGGGAGACGCTGCCGTGGTGCGCGGCCACGAATGCCGCCTGGACGTCCGGGTCGTCGACACCGGCCCACTGCGTCTCGGCGTGCTCGTTGAGTCTGCCCACGAGCTGTTCCGCGGTGCGCCGGTTGTTCACGAACACGAGGGTCGTGTCGTGGTCCGAGATGTCCTGCACGAGGCGGGGCACGACCGCGTCCCAAACACCACCGGCCGTCGCTTCCCCCCCGTCTCCCTGTTCCCGGGCGGGTGTGAGGGCGCTGCCCACGACCTCGAGGTGCATGCTGCGGCGTCGTCCCGTGTCGATCACGGTGACGTCACGGCCCTCCCCCCCGAGGAATCGAGCCGCGTCGTCGGCCGGCTCGATGGTTGCGGAGAGACCGATGCGCTGTGGATCGCTCCCGCCCGCCTCCTCGACAAGAGCGGCGAGGCGCTCGAGACTCAGGGCGAGGTGCACTCCCCGCTTGCCGCCTGCGATCGAATGGAGCTCGTCCACGATGACGGTCCGCACACGCGAGAGGGTGGGACGCGCGCGGCGCGATGTGAGAAGGAGATAGAGCGACTCCGGTGTCGTGATGAGGACGTGGGGGGGACGCCGGACCATGCGCTGCCGGGCGCTCGACGTCGTGTCTCCGCTGCGCACCCCAACGTCAAGCTCCGCGAGTGAGGGGTCACGCTCGCGGACCTCCCGCAGTGGTCTCTCGAGGTTGCGCCCGATGTCCACGTTCAATGCCTTGAGCGGCGAGACGTACAGGACGTCCACACCCGTGAACTCGCGCCCTTCCCCCATCTCACGCCACAACCGGTCGATCGCCCACAGGAAGGCGGTCAGCGTCTTGCCCGATCCCGTCGGGGCCGTCACGAGGACGTTCATGCCCTCCGCGATGTGCGGCCAGGCCGCGACCTGCGGCTCCGTGGGACTGCCGAGTGCCGCCTCGAACCAGCCCCGGGTCTGGGGCAGGAACAGGGCGAGGGGATCGCGGTCAGGGCCTGACATCGAAGACGTGGAACGACTCGGCGAGCTCGAAGTCGGTGCCGGTCGCGGTATCGCGTGCCGCGCGCGTGAGAACAGCGACCGTGTCCATGTCACCCGTCTGGCTGCGGTGGCAGGCGAGGGCCTTAGCCTTGCGGTCGATCGTCGACGCGATGTCGACGGACAGGTTCACGTCGACACCCGGGCCGAAGAGCATCACGCGCTGGGGCTTCCACGGCTCGAAACCTTCGGCCAGCAGCTCCGGATGGAGGAGACGCGTCGGGCCACCCGTGATCAGCGCATCGAGCGTTGCCTGTGCCACGAACCGGTGGTCCGGGTGGTTGATGAACCAGCCGCCGAGGACGGGACGGGGATCCATGCAGAGGACGAGCTGCGGCCGGTGCCTGCGGATCTCACGTGATATGTCACGCCGCAACTCGAGGGAGTACGCGACCCGGCCGTCCTCGTGGTCGAGGATCGTGACGTCGCATCCGATGACCGCCGCCGCCGCGGCCGCCTCACGCATGCGGATCTCGCGCAGCCGTTCCCGCGTCATGTCCGGATCGGACGACCCCGACTCACCCGCGGTGACGATGAGCTGGTGGACCTGCGCCCCTGCATCGGCGAGGCGGCAGAGTGTGCCCCCGCAACCGAAGTCGAAGTCGTCCGGATGTGCCGTGACCGCCAGGACTCGTTCGGTATCTTCCAGCCCGTCGATCAAGGAACCCCCTCTGATGCGTCTCGAACAAAGTTAGGGCCGGCCGATGTCCTTTCCCCTGCGATCCCTGGCAGCTACCGTCCTTCTCGTTGCCACCCTCTCCGCGTGCGGCGGCTCCGACCCGGGTGGCGGGAAGGGCGCTGAGGGCTGCGTCGACGTCGGGACTTCAGACGAAGAAGCTGCCTTCATGGCGGATTACGACGTCCCTGCAGCCTTGAAGTCCCCCCCCGAGATCGAGCTCGCCGGCTGCGGTGACCCACCTGCCGAGCTCGTGACGGAGGACCTCGCCGAAGGCAACGGCGCCACCGTCGAGTCGTCCTCGTCCGTGACGGTCAACTACACAGGTGTCCTCTGGCCCGACGGCGACGAGTTCGACTCGTCCTGGTCAAGAGGTGAACCCACCTCGTTCGCGTTGAGCGGTGTGATCCCGGGTTGGAGCGAGGGCCTCGTCGGCATGAAGGCCGGAGGCCGTCGCCTCCTCGTGATCCCACCCGACCTCGCATACGGCGCGCAGGGTGCGGGAGGCGACATCCCTCCGAACTCCACCCTCGTATTCGTCGTCGACGTGCTCGAGGTCGAGCCGCCCCTCGAGATTCCGGAGACCCTGCAGGAGAAGCCTGCCGTGAGCGTCGACCCGGCCACCCCTCCTCCGACCACGCTCGAGGTGCAGGACGAGATCGTGGGCAGCGGCCCCGAGGCACACGCCGGCGATACGGTCACGGTGAACTACGTAGGTGTCGCCTGGAGCACCGGGCAGGAGTTCGACTCGTCGTGGCAGGCGGGGCAACCCGCGACGTTCGTGCTCGGCCAGTTGGTCCCCGGATTCAACCAAGGGGTCGAGGGCATGAGGGTAGGGGGGAGACGGCGCATCGTGATCCCACCCGACCTCGCATACGGCGCGCAGGGCAGACCCCCCGCTATCGCACCGAACGAGACCCTCGTGTTCGTCGTCGACCTCCTCGACGTCGAATCTGCCGGCGGTGGGACTTCCACGACGACGTCCACGACCACAGGCTGACCTGACGAGGATCCCACGCCGACGTCCCCCTCCGCGTAGACTTCAGTCCTGCTGTCCCTCCCTGGCACGAGCGCCAGATGTCACTGCCTCCCGCGACCGGCAGCATTCACCGAGGCCTCATTGAGGATGCTTGCGACCGAGACGAAACCGGCATCGAAGCCGACGCCGGCACGTGCTCCCCACAGTTCCACCAGCGCACCACGCAGCCCGAAACCCGTCCCGACGTGGATGTTCTGGGTGCGGCGCGGCGCGGTCGCAGCCGCCGCCGTGCTGTTCCTGCTGACCGCCTTCTACGTGTTCGACAGGCTGGTCTCGGGAAACGAGATCGGCCGCCGCGTCGAGGTCTCAGGCGTGGACGTCGCCGGTCTCACGCCCGAGGAGGCCCGCGTCACCCTGCAGAAGAGGGCGAACGAGCTCCTCACCGACCCCGTCACCGTGCAGGCGGAGGAAGCGACGTTCTCCGTGCCGCCCGCGGATCTCGAAGCCGACATCGACGTGGACGCAGCCGTGGAAGAGGCCATGCAGGTGCGAAACGGCTGGAATCCCGTGTCGTGGTTCACGGGGTTCTTCTCGACGCGCAGCCTCACGTTCGAGGAGATCAGGATGTCACCCGACAAGGTGCGGGAGATCGTGGCACCCGCCCTGACCTCGGCCACGATCGAGCCCCGCAACGCCGCCTTCGAAGTCAGCGCGGACGGCGAGTCGGTCAGCATCGCGCCCTCCGCCCTCGGACGCGGGCTCGACATCGAGGCGGCGATGACCGACATCGAGTCCGCGATCCGGGCTGACGGGGCGGCGCGGCGCGCCCTCGTGCCGCTCTCCGACCTCGAGCCTGAGCTCACGACCGCCGAGGCCGAGCAGATGGGGATCAAGGACCAGGTCGGATCCTTCACGACGGAGTTCCCCGAGGGTGAGGAGAGGGTGAAGAACATCGAGCGCATCTCGGAGATTCTCGACGGGACGACCATCCCGCCCGGAGACCGTTTCAGCGTGAACGAGAAGGTCGGGAAGCGCACACCCGAGAACGGCTTCGTGTCCGCGCCGGTCATCTACGACGGCGAGTACAAGGATGACATCGGCGGCGGCGTCAGCCAGTACGCGACAACCCTCTACAACGCCGCCTGGTTCGCCGGTGTCCCCATCAAGGAGCACAAGGCCCATTCCTTCTACATCTCGCGCTACCCACTCGGCCGGGAC
Source organism: Acidimicrobiia bacterium (assembly GCA_020850945.1). Taxonomy (GTDB): domain Bacteria; phylum Actinomycetota; class Acidimicrobiia; order UBA2766; family UBA2766; genus QWHP01. Next base: position 20,717 of record JADZDR010000003.1, read on the forward strand.
GCAACCCTGTCCTACCCACATCCCGACCTCGCCTTCGTGAACGACTACGACACCCACCTCCTCGTGAAGTCCTGGGTCGGCGAGTCCTCGGTCACAGTCGCGCTCTACAGCACGAAGGACGGCCGGAGCGTCGAGAGCGAGACGGGAGAGCCCTACGACCACAAGGAACCGGAGATCGTGCGGCGCGAGGACAAGACGCTGAAGGAGGGGACGGAGAAGGTGAGCCAATCCCCCAAACAGGGGTACTCGGTCGACACGTTCCGGACAATCACGTACGCGAGCGGACAGACGAAGGAAGAGAAGGTGACGACCGTCTACGTCCCCCAGAACAAGATCATCCTCTACACCGCGGTCCCCCCGCCGACGACGACCCCGACGGCACCGACGACGACCGCACCGACTCCGGCCGCATCCGTTCCGACGGAACCGCCGCCGGGAGGTTGACACCGTGCGCGTCGCGGTTTCCGGTTCACACGGCCTGATCGGCTCGGCGCTTCTCGCAGCCCTCGCGTGGGCGGGCCATGACGTCGTCCAGATCACACGACCGGGGGCCGGCTCCGGTACCGACGCCCCCTCTGGGTACCTGAGCGGCGATATATCGCCGCTCTGGTACCCAGAGGGGGGGTCGGGGAACACGCTCGCGTGGGATCCCGAGAAGGGCAGCGCCGACGCGGCAGCGCTCTCGCGGGTCGATGCCGTGGTGCACCTCGCCGGGGCGCCGATCGGCGACCGGAGATGGCGGGACTCCACGAAGGCCACCATCCGTGACAGCCGCGCGCGGGGTACGCACGCCCTCGCGACGGCCGTGGCGGAGGCCGACCCCCGCCCGGGCGTGTTCGTGTCGGGTTCGGCCGTCGGCTTCTACGGCAACAGGGACGACACGGTCCTCACCGAGGAGTCCCCGACAGGCGACGGATTCCTCGCGTCCGTGTGCCGCAAGTGGGAGGCCGCCACCGCTCCGGCCGTCGACGCAGGTGTACGGGTCGCCCACATCCGCACCGGCATCGTCCTCAGCGCAAAGGGCGGGACCCTCGGCCGCATCCTGCCCCTCTTCCGGCTCGGTCTGGGCGGCCGGCTCGGCTCGGGCAACCAGTGGTTCTCCTGGATCGGCCTCGACGACGAGGTGCGGGCGATCCTCCATGTGCTCGACCACGACGAGATCTCCGGCCCCGTCAACCTCACCGCGCCCACTCCCGTCACGAACCGCGACTTCACGAAAGCGCTCGGGAGTGCCCTGGGACGGCCGGTGTTCCTGCCCGTCCCACCCTGGGTCCTGCACCTCGCTCTCGGCCGCGAGATGGCCGACGAGCTCGTCCTCGGGGGTCAGCGCGTACTTCCCGAGGTCCTCACCCGCTCGGGCTTCGAGTTCACACATCCTGACGTCGAAGCCGCCCTCCTCGCCGCCGTGCACGAGGAAGCGTGAGCTGACGTGCTCGTGTGGGCGACGGGCACGATCGAGGAGACGCCGCCTGGCTCCGCGTGGCTGTCGCCAGCAGAAGCGGAGAAGGTCGCGTCGCTCGGATCACCCGCACGGCGTGCCGAATGGCGCCTCGGTCGCTGGCTCGCAAAGCGTGCCGTCCTCGCCTGCGGATTCGGGACCGCCGCTCCCCCCGCGGGCATCGAGATCCGAGCCGACCACCTCGGCCGCCCCACCGTCAGCGTGGACGGCGTTCCGGTCGCGGTTGCCGTCTCCATCTCGCACAAGCGGGGACGAGGCGTCTGCTTCGCCGCGCGCGGTGCGGTCCGTCTCGGGTGCGACATCGAGCTCCCCGCGCGGCGCCGGGTGGGTTTCGCCGCACGGTGGCTCCTGCCGACCGAACAGGACATCGCGGCGTCGTCACGAGATCCGGATGCAGCCGCGACCCTCATCTGGTCCGCCAAGGAGGCCACCCTCAAGGCACTCGGCACAGGCTGGCGCCGGCCACTGGCCTCGGTCGAGGTCTCGCTCGATCCGTCCCCAGCCCCGGCCGGTTGGAACCCGATCGCAGTCCGAGACAACGTCGAGGCGAGAACGTGGTCCGGGTGGTGGCAACCCCTGGAGCACAACGTGGTCACCGTCGTCGTCGATCCGCCGGCCCCGGCCTCGGGTCAGCGGGGACCGGTGTCGGTGAACTCGACGGTCGTGTAGCGCTCGACGACCATGTCATGCGGCCACGAAGCCTCGTGCAGTCCTGCCTTGCGCCAGAGGAGCTCCAGGAACTCGTCGGCACCGTCCACCTTCTCCCACACCGAAGGCAGGAACGTGGCACGCCGCCCCCCACCCTCGACGAGGAGGCCGTCGACGCCCGGCCGGATCGCACGGGCGAGATCCTCCGTCGAATCGACATCCAATCTCTCCAGGGGACCGAGCACGGAGATCTTGACGCACATCTCGTGCCAGTCCGCGCGCGTGATCGCAGGCAGGCGAGGATCGGCGAACGCCGATGTGACCGCGTGGATCGCGACGTCCTCTATCAGGGGCCGGCTCGGAACCATCGAGCCGGTGCAACCGAGAAGCCGGCCTGCCCGTTCGAGTGTGACGAACGACGCGCCGTCGCGAGTGACGACCTCGGGAAGATCGCCGTCGGGTAGGTGCATCTGCCGGTCTCCCTCCAGATGCCGGTCGATCGCGTCCACAGCCGTGTCGAGGAGAAGGCGCTGCACGCCTGCGTCCTCGAGCGCTGTGGTGTCGACGACACGCGCCACTTCGTCCTCGAGCCGCTCCGTGAAGGCGAAGGCTCCGTAGCCCACGACGCGGTCTCGTCGTCCCGCCGTGTCACCCGAGTTGCGCAGATCGAGGATCTCGACGTCGAGATCGTGGCGCTTCGCGGCGAGCATGAGGCCCCGCACCGGGTGAGCACCGCACGCGTCGCCCGTTCCCACGGCATCCACCTCGCCGTCCACGATCGCATGCGCCGTCTCGCGGTCGCGACGCACCGCTGTCTCGTAGTCGTGGTAGTGGCTGAGGTCGGAGCTGACGATGATCAGCGTCTCCGCGCCTCCCCAGACCGTGTCGAGCACGGACGCGACCTCGGCCGGGCGTGCATCGCCCACGACGAGAGGCAGGACCGCCACGTCCCCGAGAACCCGCTGGACGAAGGGAAGCTGCACCTCGAGGCTGTGCTCGGGGGCGTGGGCGGCGTCGTCGACTTGCACACAGCCGAGCACCAGGACCGCGTCCCGGGCCGCAGAGTCGACGCGCACAGGTCCGAGCGGGGTCTCGAGCACGTCCACCGACGGCACGGCGAGACCCCGCACGCGCACACGATGGGCCGGGCCGAGCAGGACGACACGCTCTACCCGCCCCCGCAGGGGAGCGAGCCGCGCGTAGGCCGCACCTGCCACCGGTCCCGAGTAGACGTAACCGGCGTGAGGTGCGATGACGGCCTTCGGGTGAACCACCCCCCGCGTCTCGGAGGATGCGGCGGCGACGTCCCGGTCGACCGTGCGGCGCAGCACGGCGGGGTCCGCCGGGTAGAAGGTGCCGGAGACGGCAGGGGGGCGGATACCGGTGTGTGCCGTCACGGGCGAGCCCTGTCGAAGTCGGCGAGACGGACAGGCAGCCGCTTCGCTCCCCACGTGCCAGGCGGCCCGGCGAAGACACCCGGGCAACGTGCGCCGCAGGCCGCGCACGCGCCGTCGTGCGTCAACGCATGTTCACCGAGCACGTACCAGTCACGTTCGACGAGCCTCGTCCCACACGAACCGCAGTAGGTGCTGGCACCGGCCGTGTCGTGGACGTTCCCGGTGTACGCGTGCCGGACGCCGTTGCCGATCGCGATCTCACGTGCGCGTGTGAGCGTGGCAGGCCGTGTCGCCTCGACATCCGTCATCCTGAAATCCGGATGGAACGCCGAGAAGTGCATCGGCACATCACGACCGAGGTTCGCCACGACCCATCTCGTCATCGCGTCGATCTCGGCATCGCTGTCGTTCTTGCCCGGGATGAGCAGGGTCGTGAGCTCGAGCCAGACATCCGTCTCGTGCTGCAGGTACTCGAGCGTATCGAGCACGGGTCCGAGCGCGGCGCCGCAGACGTGCCTGTAGAAGTCCTCGGTGAAGGCCTTGAGGTCGACGTTTGCGGCGTCGATGTGCGCGAAGAACTCGCGCCGTGGTTCGGGGCAGATGTATCCGGCGGTGACAGCGACTGTCTTGACGCCGACCTCGCGGCACGCGTCGGCCACGTCGATTGCGTACTCCATGAAGATCGTCGGATCGTTGTAGGTGAAGGCCACACTCGCCGCCCCGAGCTCGCGGGCCGCGCTGGCGATGGTCTCGGGCATCGCCCGATCCGCGAGGGCGTCGAGCTCCTTGGACTTGCTGATGTCCCAGTTCTGGCAGAAGCGGCACGCGAGGTTGCATCCCGCCGTCCCGAAAGAGAGGACGGACGTGCCGGGAAGGAAGTGGTAGAGCGGCTTCTTCTCGATCGGGTCGAGGCAGTACCCGCTCGATCGCCCGTACGACTCGAGGACAATCCCATCATCCTTGCGGGCACGCACGAAGCAGAGGCCACGCTGCCCTTCGTGCATCTTGCATGCCCGCGGGCAGAGGTCACATTGGATGCGGCCGTCGTCGAGGACATGCCAGTAGGCAGTCGCGACGGTGAAGTCGTCTGTCTCACCGGCCGATCCGGCCGTCTCGTGGACGGTGTCGAGCTCCATGCGTGGTCCAACGGGTGATGCCTGGGGCCTATTCCTCGGGTCGCGCGCGCTGCAGTCCCCTCATCTTCGCCCAGTCCCTCGTCGAGTCAAGGGCCTCCCCGCTGTGCCGCCACGGGCTCACGATGATGCGGTCGACCCCTGTGGGGCCCCACGCCTCGAGTGGCACCTCGGCGTCGGCACCCACCGTGACGTACAGGCTCGCCGGGTTCCGCCCCGCGGCCTCCGCCGCGGCCCGCAGTTCCCCCACGCGAACCCGCGCTGATTCGGGTGTGTGGCGCATACCGATCCAGCCGTCTCCCCGGGATGCAGCCCGGCGCAGGGCGGCGGCGGTCTCACCCCCCACATGGATGGGGGGGTGTGGGCGCTGCACCGGTTTGGGTTCGAAGCGCACAGGGGCGAACGTGTGGAACTCACCTGCGTGCGCGACCACGCCCTCGGTCCAGAGGCGGCGTACCACGTCGAGTGTCTCGTCGAGGCGCCTGCCGCGGGTCGCGAAGTCGATGCCGACTGCCTCGTACTCCTCGCGCAGCCACCCGGCACCGACACCGAGCTCCACGCGCCCACCCGAGACGACATCGAGCGTCGCGAAGGAACGTGCGACCGTGAAGGGATGCCGGAGGGCGGCGAGGTACACGGAGGTGCCGAGTCGGACGCGGGTCGTGCGGGCGGCAAGGTGGGCGAGCAACGTCGACGCGTCGAATGCGGGGGTCGTGGACGGCACGGGCGGCGTGTCCGCACCGGCGTGCGGGGAGCCGGACATTCCGACGGGGAACACGAGGTGTTCGGGCACCCACACGGATTCGTATCCGAGGTGATCGGCGAGGACCGTGAGATCCTCCCACAGCTCGGGCCGGCAACGTCCGAGACCGAGCCCGACGGCGACGGGTGCACTCACGGACGGAGTCTCACGGTGACGACGGGACGGCACCGTCGCCTGCGCCGACCCAGTCCACGGCGAGCAGATGGCGGGGCTGGGCGATGCCCTTCAGCTCGTGGAGACCCCGGTCCTCGAGGCGGAGGCGTGAGCCCACGTATTCCGCGACAGGCTCCGTGACGAGGATCTCGCCGGGGGCCGCCTCACCGGTGACACGTGACGCGACGTTGATGACGCGGCCGATGAGGTCGCCGTCGTCGTGCACGGCCTGACCGGCGTTGACGCCGATGCGGACGGTGATCGGGTGCGGATCCACGAGCTTGGTGCCGATGTCCCGCTGCACGTCGACGGCGCAGAGCACGGCGTCGGCTGGAGACGGAAAGCTCGCGAGCAGACCGTCGCCCTGCGTCCCGACCTCCCTGCCGTTGCGGGACACGACATCCCGCCGCACGAGGTCGCGGAACTCGACGAGGAAACGGCTCCATTCCTCGTCGCCCAACTCCTCGTTCAGGGTCGTCGAGCCGGCGATGTCGACGAACATGACGGTGACCCACTGCCGACTCGGCCCCGATCCGTCGTTCCCGGCATCGGCCGGTGCCGGCGGCGCTGCCTCCCCCGCCCGCCTGATCTTCGCCTCGGTGCGTGCTTCGCGCAGGCGTCGCTTGCGGCGACGCCGCTTTCCACCGAACAGGAGGGCGGCGAACACGATTCCCGCATGGAGGAGAAGGGCCGCCCCCCAGCCGAGTACGACCCAGATCGGCCAGAAGCCCACCGCCTTCCACTGCGTCGGATCCGAGATGACGGCCTCGAGTCCCGCGGTCGACCCCTGCACGAGCGTCCAGCCCGCGACCAAGGAGCCGCACGCCACCACGTAGACCACCGCGTGAATCAGCAACCCGACCATGGCACAAGACTGGCCGCGATCACGGGTCGGTGTCGAGGGTGTGTCACCCCGCGCTGCAGACCTGGGGCAGGACACGCCCGTAGTCGTGTCGCATCACGTCGTCGAGTGTGGCGAGGAGTTCCGTCTTCGTGTCCTGGTACCCGGGGTCGCTCCAGAGGTTGTGCAGCTCTCCGGGATCGGACGCGAGATCGTACAGCTCACCTTCCGCGTCGTCGTCGCTGATGCTCGCCGTGATCCGCCACTCGCGCGTGGTGAGTGTGCGGAAGCGGAGGTACGGGGGGAGGATGTCGTCCTCGGTGAGGACGTGTTCGCGTGGGAGGTCACGGAGCGTGCGTCCCTCCACCCAGCCGGGCACGTCCACACCCGTGACGTCGAGCACTGTGGGGCAGATGTCGATCGTGCCGACGGGATCGTCGACCTCCCTTCCGCCGGCGAATCCAGGCCCGCGCACGACGAGCGGCACGCGCACGAGTGCCTCGTAGTGCATGGGGCCCTTCAGCATCATCTGGTGGTCCCCCATGTAGTCGCCGTGGTCCGTCGCGAATATGACGAGAGTGTTGGCGTCGAGACCGCGCGTCGCGAGGTGGTCGAGGATGCGGCCCACCCCGTGGTCGATCTGGGCGACCATCCCCCAGTAGGCCGCCATGACCCGCAGCTGCTCCGCGTCTTCGAGTCGCGCCCAACCCGGATTCGTCCAGGCGAGGGGCCCGCCTCGGAAGCCCTGCGTCCAGAGCTCGTGCAGCCACGGCTTGCCCACGAACTCGTCCGGATGCGACACCGGCCGGACTTCGGCCATGTCTTCAGGCCGGTAGCGACTGCTCCACGGCTCGGGCGGGTCGAAGGGGTGATGCGGATCGGCGAAGCTCACCCAACAGAAGAAGGGCGCGTCTGCCGCGTCGATCCATTCGAGTGCCCGGTCCGTCACCCAGGTCGTGTGATGGTCCGCAACGTCGATCTGGTTCGGCCACGTCTGCGTGTGATCCCAGACGCACCCGGCTGCCTCGGGCTGGAGGAGGCGGAGACGCTCCAGCCCGCGTGTCCGACCGTCCCGGAACAGATACCTCCCGTAGTGAAGCCCCATCGGGGGAGGCCCGAACCCCCAGTTCCAGAGGCCGTAGGCGGGGGCGAGGCGGATGTTGTGCACGTCCGAGACGAGCTCGACGTGTTCGAACCCGAAGTACGGTCCGTGCCAGTCGGGGGGGACGAGACTCGCGTCGGGCACCGACTCGGACCGGCCCGTCGGGAAGTCCGGGTAGTACGAGGCGAAGTGGGCCTTGCCGAACAGGGCCGTGCGATAGCCGGCGCCGGCGAGGATGTGGGCCACCGATTCCTGCTCGGCTTCGAGTGGCAGGTCGACACCGTTGCGGATCACACCGTGAGTGCTCGGGTACTGGCCCGTGAGGATCGTCGCCCGGGACGGCTGGCAGAAAGGGTTCTGTGTGCGACAGCGCCTGAACAGCGTGCCCTCGCCGGCGAGCCGGTCGAGGTTCGGTGTCGCGCCCAAGGGGTCACCGAAGCAGCCGAGAGTGGACGCCTTCTGCTGATCGGCCGTGACGAGGAGCACGTTCGGCCGCGTGTCCGTGGAACGTCCGCTTGCCAAACTCGGCTCCCGACTCAGGTGTCAGCCCTGCAGGGTGATCCCGGCGCCGCACAGAGGAGTGCCGGTGCCGTCCTTGGGCTGTACGTTCAGCTTCTTCGTGACCTCGTCGTACGTGACGGTCGCGTACGAATACTCGTCGATGTTCACGCACTTGGCGCCGGTGAGCGCGAAGACGATGCCGATGGCCGTCGGGCCGATGGAACCGACGACGTTCGTCACCTCGTCGCTGTAGGACTCCGTGCCGACGGGACCGACCACGATCTCCTGTCCTGCCGTCTTCGGGAAGAGGAACCCCCGGAAGTCGTCGAAGTTGAGGGTGTCGGTGCGCACCTTGTTCGCATATGTCGCGTGGCTGTCGGTCGTGAGCCACACGACGCCCTTGATCTTCTTGTCCGTCACGAAGCTCAGGATCTCCTCCCGTTCCGCCGCGTAGCCCTCCCACCGGTCGTACGGCATCGCCCAGAACTCCTGGATCGGCACCTCGTTGACGATGAGCTTGAAGCGAGCCGTGGAGCTCTCGAGGCCGGCGAGGAACCAGGCCTTCTGCGTGGTGCCGAGCATCGTGCGGGCGGGGTCGTACAGCGAGTTCCGGCACGTGGCGTCGGGTCGCCACTTGAGCTGGGCGAGGGCGAGGCTGAACAGGGCCCGGATCCAGCGCGGCCCCGTCGGCGCGAGATCGGGCTCACCCGTGCGCGGGTTGATGCACGCACCGGGCACGTCGGGGTCGTCGATCGACTGCGCAGACCGATAGGAACGCTCGTCGAGGACGAAGATCTCGATGTCCGAGCCCCACATGAAGCTCCTGTAGAACGGGTTCGCCTCGTTCTGGGGATCCCCCGCGACCGGGTTGTACTCGCGGAACGCCTGCGTGCCGTTGGCGAGTTGCGTAGCGTCGACGGTCTCGGAGTTCCAGTCGTTCACTATCTCGTGGTCGTCCCACTGCACGACCATGCCCGTTGCGGACAGGATCTCCTGCACGGCCGGGTAGTAGTCGGGATCACGCACGTCCTTGTACTTCTGGCGGTAGTCGCTGAGATCGGTGATCGGCTCCGGCGCGTCCGAGTAGATCGTGTCGCCGAGGAACACGAAGAGATCAGGGTTCTCGGCGGCCGCGGCGGAGAGCGGCTCGAAGTTGCCGTAGACGGGGTCGCCGAACTCGTCCTTGAGGGTGTTCGCGTCACCCGAGAAGACCATCTCGAGAGGTGCCGGTGCGGACGCGGACGGGAGTGTCAGGAAGCGCCCCGTCGTGGACACGTCGGGGCCTGTGGCCTCCCGGAAGCGGTAGAAGTGCTCCGTGTCCTCGTCCAGCCCGGCGACCGCGACCTTGAGGGTGTAGTCGTCGGCGGCGGAGGGCGTGACGGTCTGCGAATCGACGATCGTGGTGAAGTCGGGATCGGTCGCGGTCTCGATGATCACGTCGTCGGCCGTCTCGGCTCGTGTCCAGAGGAGGGCGGACGTGCCGGTGATCTCACCCGCCGCGACACCGTAGGCGAAGACCCCGGACGGAACACCGCGCGCGATCTCGGACGGTACGAGGGGCAAGGTGATGGCTCCGAGGGCGAGGGCGGCCACGAGGGCCAAGGTGCGAGGGGAACGTCGCCGTCTCATGTTGCCTCCCGGTCCGGCTGTCCTGCCCCCATTGCTACCTCCTCGCCGGCCCGTTGTCACCCCCGTTCAGAACGGGCAATCGACGCCCCGTGAGGCGCCGAGGCCGCGCAGGTTCGCGAGCAGCGACTCGGACAAGGGGATCCCGTTCGCCTCCCGCTCCGCCGCGCACACCCACTCGGGATCGCCGGCGACGCGCACTTCGCTCTCCCCGGGGGCCGTCGGCGCCGCCCGCAGACCCGACGTCATGTCCCTCATCTCCGCCTCGAACCCGTCGAGGGGGCGGAAGGCGTCCACGCGGATCGCGGCAAAGAAGTGGCCGACGTTGGCGACCTCGTTGAACTCGCTCGTGAGGCTCAGGCAGTTCGGACCCCACGCCGCGCCCGAGAGGAGGGCCGAGAAGATGTCGACGAGGACCGCGAGGCCGTAGCCCTTGTGGCTCCCGAGCTCACGCGTTCCTCCCAAGGGTACGAGGGCACCGAGCATTCCCTGCCCCGGGTCGGTCGTGGGGTTCCCGGCAGAATCGAGGGCCCAACCTTCGGGCATGTCGACACCGTCGGTCGCGGCGAGCTGCAGCTTGCCGAAGGACACGGCGCTCGTCGCCGCGTCGAAGAGGAAGGGGTTCTCGTCTCCGGTCGGCACCGCGACCGCGATCGGGTTCGTTCCCAACATCGTGCTGCGCCCGAACGTGGGCGCGACCAAGGCGGTGGCGTTGGTGAGTGAGACCCCGATCATGCCGTGCGCGACGGCCTGCAGCGCCCAGTAGCCGGCGATGCCGTAGTGGTTGCTGTGGCCGACGCTCGCGCAGGCTGCGACCCCGGCTTCGGCGCGGCGGATGCACTCCCCCATCGCGAACTGGGCACCGACCGGACCGAGGCCGTTGTCGGCATCGACGACGAACACGGCGCCGCTGTCGACACTGATCCGAGGCTCGGCCCGTGGGTTCACGAGATCCTGGCCGAGCTTGTGCATGTAGAACCCGAGTCGCGCCACACCGTGCGAGTCGATCCCGTAGACGTCGGCAGCAACCAGGGCATCTGCCGTCACGCCGTCATCGGATTCGGGAACGTCGTATGACACGAGGACGTCGCGCACGAACGACGTGAGGACGGGCGGTGCGACCCGGACGTCGCCGGAACCTGCATCAGTCATCGTGCGACCTCACGTGACCGAGGCGAGCCGCTTGCGGAGGATCCCGGACTCGAGGTCGAGGCGCCGCACGATGCCGGGACCGATCGCCTTCTCGGCCCGGCCGCCGAGGAGCGGGATGCGGACGCTGAACTCGCCGTTGAGGTTGCGCAGTGTGCCGCCGTCCTCGGCGAGGAGCTCGTAACGTCCGGTGCAGCGCACCACGCTCCCCGCCACGTCGGGATCGATCCGCAGATCCGCTGTGTTCCGCTCGCGGTCGATCTCGACGATCTGCACCCAGGATGGCGTCTGGCCGCGCAGGACCTTCTGCGCGACAGGCTCCATGTACCCGGTGAAGGTGAAACGCACTTTCACCGCGACCCGCCTCCCCTGCTCGTGGACGTCGAGGACCTCGGGTGGCCCGATGTCGGGGAGCTCCCCGAGGCTCTTGTAGAACTCGGGGTCGCACATGACGTCTTCCACGGCCTCTACGGACGCCGCGAAGCGATGGTGGAATGTGAACAGCATCGGCCGACGCTACACCACGGCATTCAGGCTCGCACCGCGTGGCGGCGCAGGAGGACCTCCTGCGCAACCGTGGCAGCATGGTCGCCGGTGTCGGTGAAGACGTGTCCGATCGCGAGGCCGCGCGAGCTCATGAGCCCGTGGCACGTGAAGTCGTGCACGTGCCAGCGGTCCGCCCGCAGTGGCCGGTGGAACCAGATCGCGTGGTCGAGGCTCGCGCTCCAGAAGTGCAGATGGTTCTCCTCGTAGCCGGCCGGACGCTCTGGATGCTGCATGATGACCGCCTCCGTGGGCAGGTCGTCCGAGATGAAGGCGACGGCGCACGCGTTCAACGTCGGGTCGTCGCCGAGCTCCTCCTCCATCCGGAACCATCCCGTCGACACGCCCGGCAGGTCGTGCCTGCGGTCCATGCGGCGGTCGAACACGGGACTCCACGTGTCGTTCGGGACGGTCGCCGGGTCGATCGTCTCACGCAGGCGTGCCGTCTGGGCGTCGGGGGCCGCCTCGGGGACCTGGAACGAGGAAGCCATCGTGAGGATCGCGCCCACCGACTGGCGGGCGACCACACGGCGTGTGACGAAGGATCGGCCGTTGCGGACCCGGTCGACTTCGAAGCGGATCGGCTCCGTGGCATCCCCGAGCCGGATGAAGTACGCGTGCAGCGAGTGCACGCGGTAGGCCGGATCGACCGTGAGGCCCGCCGCCCGAAGTGCCTGGGCGACGATCTGGCCGCCGTACAGGCCCCCCCACGGGTACTCGGGCCCGACACCGATGTACGTGTCCGGGCCGTGCGCCTCGAGCGCCATCATCCTCATGAACTCCACGGAGCAACTCCTCGCGGGACTCCGGAGGAGTCTCGCGACTGTACGGCCTGCGACGGAAATGGGGGTGCAGAGGACTGGGCCAGAGCACCCGTAGCCTTCACGCATGGCCCGCATCCTCGTCACCCGCAGGCTGCCCGCAGGGGCGCTCGATCCGCTCGCCGGCCATGACGTGACGGGACCGCATCCCGACGACTCGCCCATGTCGCATGCGGAGCTCACCACCGCCGCTGCCGGCGTCGACGCCATCGTCTGTCTCCTCACCGACACGATCGACCGTGCCGTCCTCACCGCCGGGGAGGGACGCCTCCGGGTCGTCGCGACCGTGTCGGTGGGCTATGACAACGTCGATGTCGAGGCTGCACGCAAGCTGGGAATCGCCGTCGCCAACACGCCCGGGGTTCTCGACGAGACGACGGCGGACACCGCCTGGCTCCTCGCCCTCGCCGCGGCCCGCCTCGCCCAGGACGCCGAGAAGGAGCTGCGGTCGGGACTGTGGCCGGGATGGGACTTGAATGCGCATCTGGGGAGGGACGTGCACGGCTCGACCTTGGGCCTCGTGGGATTCGGCAGGATCGGCCGGGCGGTCGCCCGCCGCGCGGCGGGTTTCGATGTCCGTGTCCTCCACCACACGCGCCACGACACTCACGAGGCGGGCTACGTGGCCGAGCTCGACACCCTCCTCGAGATGGCGGACATCGTGTCCCTGCACGTCCCGGGTGGCCCCGCGACACACCACCTCGTCGATGCCCGCCGCATCGACCTCATCGGCGCGACCGGGGTTCTCGTCAACACGAGCCGGGGCAGCGTCGTGGACGAGGTTGCCCTGGCGGATGCACTCCACGACGGCCGCCTGTTCGCGGCCGGGCTCGACGTGTACGAGCGGGAACCGGCCATCCACCCGCGTCTGCTCTCGGCGCCGCGGGCCGTACTCTTGCCGCACATCGGGTCGGCTTCACGCGCGACCCGCCTCGCCATGGCACAGCTCGCGACGTCGGCGGTCGCGGACTTCCTCACGGGGCGGGTCCCTGCCAGTCTCGTGGTCGGTTCGGCGGGGGCGGAAAGCCCCACCTGACAGCTCGAGGAGGTCACGTGTCCAAGCTCGCGGAGATCGACACACAGCTCGACCGCAAACTCACCCGCAATGCGGAGGAGGCGAGGCTCACGCAGGCGCAGCAGCGGCTCCTCCAGCTCCGCCTCGTCCTCGGCGGGCTGCTCGGCGAAGGCAAGCTCGGACCACCCGTCCTCGTTCTCTTCGAGGGTTGGGACGCGTCCGGCAAGGGAGGGTGCATCAAACGGCTCGTCTCCCACCTCGACCCGAGGCACGTCCGTGTCGTGCAGTTCGGCCCGCCGAGCCCCGACGAGCTCCGCCACCACTGGCTCACACGGTTCTGGCTGCCGCTGCCCGGATGGGGTGGCATGGCCGTCTACGACCGCTCCTACTACGGGCGCGTGCTCGTCGAACGGGTCGAGGGCCTCGCGACCCCCGACCAGTGGCACCGCGCCTACTACGAGATCGTCGAGTTCGAGCGCATGCTCGTGGACGAGGGAGCCCTCGTCGCGAAGTTCTTCCTCCACATCTCGCACGACGAGCAGCTCAAGCGCTTCGAACGCCGCCAACGGGATCCGCTCAAGAAGTGGAAGCTGACGCCGGAGGACTGGCGGAATCGGGAGAAGCGCCCGGAGTACGAGGAGGCGGTCAACGACATGATCACGCACACCGACTGGCCCGGGGCACCCTGGCACGTCATCCCCGCCGAGTCGAAGCGGTATGCGCGTGTGCAGATCGTGGAGTCGATGAACGATCTCGTCGAGACGGCGCTGCGCCGTCACGGCATCGAGCCGCCCCCACCGGTCTGAATCTGGAGGAGAGGCCGCTCAGGTGCGTGCCTGCATCAGCTCCACGATCTCCTCGCGGTCGGAGGGTCCGGGGAGGCCCCACTCCTCCTTGTACCCGAAGACGGCTGCGGCCGGCTCGCCCTGGTAGCTGTCGTCGACGAATTCGAAGCTGGACAGGTCGACGAGGGCAGGGTGCACCTTGCCGCACACGCGGGCGAGGCGCAGGAGCTCGAAGCGCAGCGACGCAATGTAGTTGGCCACCCGCATGGACTTCAGGTTCGGATCGAGTCCGCTCGCCCGCCACCGTGACTGAGTCGTGACACCCGTCGGACACCGCCCCGTGTGGCAACGCTGCGCCTGGATGCAGCCGACCGCGAACATCGCTTCGCGGGCGACGTTCACGATGTCGCAGCCGATCGCCATCGCCAGAAGCGAATACTGGGGGAACCCGAGCTTGCCCGAGCCGGCGAAGACGATGTCCTCAGCCAGACCCGCCTCCGCGAACGCGCGGTAGACGCGGGGGAACCCGACCTTGAAGGGGAGGCTCACATGGTCTGCGAAGACGAGGGGAGCGGCCGCAGTTCCCCCCTCGCCGCCGTCGATCGTCACGAAGTCGGGTCCCTCCCCCCGCGCGGCCATGCGCCCCACGAGGTCGTCCCAGAACTCCTGCTCCCCCACGGCGGACTTGATCCCGACGGGAAGCCCCGTTGCGTCGGCGATGCGCTCGACGAAGTCGATGAGACCGTCGACCGTGGAGAACTCGCTGTGGTGAGGCGGGCTGAAGCAGTCCTTCCAGGGGGGGACGCCCCGGATCGCGGCGATCTCGGGAGTCACCTTCACGGCGGGAACGAGGCCGCCCAAGCCTGCCTTCGCGCCCTGCGAGAGCTTCACCTCGATCGCCCGCACCGGCGCCCTCGCAACCTGGTCGACGACCCGCTCGAGCGAGAAACGGCCGTTCTCGTCACGTGCCCCGAAGTATCCCGTACCGATCTGCCAGATCAGGTCACCACCGTGGAGGTGGTGGGGCGAGATCCCCCCCTCCCCACTGTTCTGGAGGCAACCGGCGAGCAGCGCTCCCCGGTTCAGCGACTCCACCGCCGTGGCGCTGAGCGAACCGAAGCTCATGGCGGAGATGTTCACGACACTGGGTGGGCGAAAGGCATGGCGGCGCGCATGCGAGGAGCCGAGCGTCTTGGCGCAGGGAAGGGTGCTGTCGGGTGAGGGCGGCGCGGGAGGTGCGTCTTCACCCAGGACCCGGTGCTTGATGACGAGGTAGTGGGGGCTCAGGTCGACCTCGTTGTCGGTCCCGAAGCCGAAGTAGTTGTTCTCCTGTTTGGAGGACGCGTAGATCCAGCGGCGCTGATCCCGCGTGAACGGCCGCTCCTCGTCGTTGTCGGTGACGATGTACTGGCGCAGCTCGGGCCCGATCGCCTCGAGCCAGTAGCGGAGGTGCCCGACGACGGGGAAGTTGCGGAGAATGGAGTGCTGCCTCTGCAGGAGATCGTGGACCGCAACCCCGGCGAGCGCTCCGACGGCGAGAGTGGCGATCTTGCGCACTGGCTTGGTCACGACCCGAGCCTATCGGCCCCGCCGTCCGCCGGGAACGCCGGACTGTGCACGAGACGGCGCGAGATCGTAGGGTCTGGGCAGGTCGAAACCCCGCGGAGAGATTCAGATGCGCAGCCCCAAGGACTTCTTCCGACCCCTCGCGGTCGGTGCCCCCGATCCCGTGAGAGAGATCCCGGTGCGACCGTCGCGGATGATCCACTTCTTCGATCCGAGCAACGAGAAGATGGTCGCCAAGCTCCCCGACCTCGTCCCCAAGGCCGACGTCCTACTCGGCAACCTCGAGGACGCGATCAGCGTCGAGAACAAGGAAGCGGCACGGCAGGGACTCGTGAAGGTGGGCTCCGAGGTCGACTTCGGGGACACCCAACTCTGGACACGTGTCAACAGCCTCGACTCCCCGTGGGTGCTCGACGACATCGTCACCCTCGTTACCGAGATCGGTGACCGCCTCGACGTGATCATGATCCCCAAGGTCGAGGGACCCGAGGACATCCACTACGTGGACCGGCTCCTCGCCCAGCTCGAGGCCCGCGCGGGTCTGGAGCGACCCATCCTCTTGCATGCCCTCCTCGAGACGGCACGCGGCGTCGTGAACGTCGAGGAGATCTGCGCGGCGAGCCCGCGCATGCAGGGCCTGTCGCTCGGCCCTGCCGACCTCGCGGCGGACAGGCGCATGAAGACGACCCGGGTCGGCGGCGGACACCCCGGATACCTCGTGCGTGAGGACCCCCCCGACGGAGAGGTCGAGGCGCCCCGCTCCGTGTTCCAGCAGGACCTCTGGCACTACACGCTCGCCCGCATGGTCGACGCCTGCGCCTCCAACGGCATCCTCCCCTTCTACGGGCCCTTCGGCGACATCAAGGACACGATCGCGTGCGAGGACCAGTTCCGGAACGCGTTCATCCTCGGCTGCGTCGGGGCGTGGAGCCTCCATCCCGTGCAGATCGACATCGCAAAGCGGGTCTTCTCCCCCTCGCCGGACGACGTGATGTGGGCGAGACGCGTGATCGAGGAGATGGGTGACGGCAGCGGTGCCGTCATGATCGACGGCAAGATGCAGGACGACGCCACGTACAAGCAGTGCCAGGTGATGGTCGACCTCGCCCGCATGCTCGCCGCCAAGGACGCGGAGCTCGCCACCGCGTACGGCTTCTGAGATCGACGAGGGAGAACCAGGAGAACGAGATGACAGACTTCCGCCCGCGCCGCTCGGTCCTGTACATGCCGGGGGCGAACGCGCGTGCCCTCGAGAAGGCCAAGACGCTGCCCGCCGATGCCCTCATCCTCGACCTCGAGGATGCCGTCGCCCCCGACGCCAAGGTCGAGGCCCGTGAGCGCGTGTGTGCCGCCGTCACCTCGGGCGACTACGGCAAGCGTGAGCTCACGATCCGCGTGAACGGCCTGGACACCGAGTGGCACACGGACGACCTGAAGGCGGCTGCCGCGGCCGGGCCGGACGGCATAGTGGTCCCCAAGGTGAACTCGGCCCAGGACGTCTACACGGTCGAGACCGCGCTCGACGGCGCGGCCGCCCCCGCCCACACGGCGATCTGGGCGATGCTCGAGACACCCGAGGCGATCCTGCACGCCGAGGAGATCGCGACGGCGTCGGAGCGGCTCGCGGTTCTCGTCATGGGAACGAACGACCTCGCCAAGGAGCTGCACGCCGCCCACGTTCCAGGACGCGAGCCCCTGCTCTTCGGGCTCTCGCGCTGCGTCGCCGCCGCCCGCCTCGCGGACAAAGTCATCCTCGACGGGGTCTTCAACGACATCAAGGACGAGGCGGGCTTCGCGGCTGAGTGCCTGCAGGGAAGCCGCCTGGGCTTCGACGGCAAGACCCTCATCCACCCCACGCAGCTCGACCCGTGCAACAGCGCGTTCGCGCCCGACCCGGACGAGATCGAGTTGTCGGAACGGGTGATCGACGCGTTCGAGACGGCGCAGGCGGAGGGCAAGGGCGTCGTCACGGTCGACGGTCGCATGATCGAAAACCTCCACGTCGAGCAGGCCCGCCGCGTTCTCTCGATCGCGGCCGCGATCGCCGAGCTCTGACCCGCCTACACCCACGTACCTCCCGCCCCCCACGTGGGCGTACTCAACCACAACATTTGTGTTTCAGTACGCCCACGTACCTACCACGTACCTGCCGGGCACGTTGTCCTACGCGGGTGGTCCCTCGCCGATGAGCTTGCGCTTGGCAGCCTCGAACTGCTCGTCGGTGAGATCGCCGTGCTCGTGCAGGCGGACGAGAGCCTCGATGCGATCCGCGAGGCTCTCGACGTCCCGCCCGGGAGCAGGCGGAGGCGCAGGCGGTGGCGGAGCTGGACCGCTCCGGGGAACGCCTGCAGGTGAACCCCAGTCGTAGCCGAGCCCTCGCCACGCCTCCTCGACCTCCGCTTCGTAGCGCTCCCACGCGACCTGTCCGGTACGCCAAGTCGCTGTCAAGGCCTTGAGGGCCTCGATTCCAGGACGTTGCCCCGGCGTGACGGGCGCACCTCGTGTGCAGACGGGACAGAGCAGGTACTCGTCGGTCCCGTAGGGGACGACGGGGACGAAGAAGAGGCGGAACGACTTCTTCGACACGACGTGGTGCAGCATGACGTCGTTGTTGCAGGCCGGACACCGTACGGGTGCGACCTCACCCTTGTCCTGGGCGCGACCCGGCCCGAAGCCGAAGACGAGAACCATCCGCCGAACTCTAGATACTCACCCCTGCCCCCACAGACCCTCGTCTAACGTGCGGGTGATGACAGGCGAAGCTGACCACCCCGCACATCGGCCTCCCTCCTCCCGCGTCCGCGTGCGACGTGCGCCCGAGCGCGGTGTCTACGACACGGACGCCATCCACGCGATCCTCGACGAGGCCCTCGTGTGCCATGTCGGCTTCGTTCCCGATCCCGACGACGGGCAGCCCTACGTAATACCGACCATCCACGGCCGGGACGGCGACACGCTCTACCTCCACGGGTCGACGGCGAGCCGCATGCTCAGAGCGCTGGCAGACGAGATCCCGCTCTGCGTGACGGTCACGCTCGTGGACGCTCTCGTCCTCGCTCGCTCGGCATTCCACCAAACCCTCAACTACCGCTCTGCCGTCATCCTCGGCAGGGCTGCGCGTGTGACGGACGCGGACGAGAGGCTGCGGGCACTGCGTGTCATCTCCGAGCGCGTCCTGCCCGGCCGCTGGGCGGACTGCCGCCCACCGACAGCCGGCGAGTTGCGACAGACGACGGTGCTCTCCGTCGTGATCTCGGAGGCCTCCGCCAAGATGCGTGACGGCCACGCCGGCGATCCTCCCGCCGACGTCACCCTCGCGCACTGGGCGGGCATCATCCCCCTTCACACGCAAGTGGGCGGGGCCCAACCCGCACCCGACCTGCATGTGGGGACGGCCGTGCCGGACTACGTGCCGGCCGGGAGCCTGCCACGCCGCATCTGAGCCGGGCACGCGGCGTCATGGTAACGTCGGCACCTCATGGGGTATCTGAGCGGGGCAGACGCCTATCCGGTGGCGGAGCTCGACGCGATAGGCCTCGATGCCGATCGCGTAGCGGACTTGGTGACCCGCGCCCGACGCGAGATCGACGCAGGTGCCCTCCCGTCCTGCCAGCTCGCCTTGGCACGCAACGGGCGTCTCGGCCTGTTCATGACGTTGGGTGACGCCGATCCGTCGAGCCGGTACATCGTGTTCTCGAGCACCAAAGCCGTCACGGCAGCCGTGATCTGGCTCCTCATGACCGAAGCGGGCATCGCACCCGAGCAGCCTGTCACGGACTTCGTCCCCGAGTTCGGCACGAACGGCAAGGACACCGTCACGGTCGCGAACCTCCTCACGCACACGGGCGGGTTCCCGTACGCACCCCTCGGTCCGCCGGCATGGCTCACGCGCGAGGGACGGCTCCGACGCTTCGGAGAGTGGCGTCTCAACTGGGAACCCGACAGCCGGTACGAGTACCACCCGACGTCGGCGCACTGGGTCCTCGCCGAGATAGCCGAGCGCGTCTCAGGCGAGGACCTCCGTGACCTCGTGCACACGCGTATCTCGGAGCCGCTCGGACTGCGCCTCTCCCTCGGGGCACCCGTCGGCCGGCAGGACGACGTGAACCACATCGTGCCCTTCGGTGAGCCACCGACACCCGACCAACTCGCCGCACTCGGCATCCCGGGCTGGGACCCGGGCGAAGTCGTGAACGAGAACCTCACGATGATGAACGCACCCGAGAACATGGCGCTCGGTGTGCCCGGCGGTGGAGGCGTCGCGTCCGCCGCCGACATGGTCCTCTTCTACCAGGCTCTCCTGCACAACCCGGGGGAGATGTGGGAGCGCGGCATCCTCGCGAAGGGGACGGCCGAGATCCTCTGCACGATGAAGGACCCGATCACGCGAGTCGCTTCGAACCGCAGTCTCGGTCTGTGCATCGCGGGCGACGACGGTGACAGCGCCTTGCGGGGTTTCGGATACACCGTCTCGGGACAGGCCTTCGGGCATGACGGCGCCGGCGGCCAGATCGCCTGGGCAGATCCCGCGAGCGGCCTCTCGTTCTCCTACCTCACGAACGGCATGGATGCCTTCGTTCCCAACCAGTGGCGCCGCGTGGCGGGTCTCTCGAGTCGGGCTGCGGTCTGCGCCTCCTGACCGGGACCCGTCAGGGTTCGAGCTTGAGGTTGGCGAAGTGCTCGACCCGCTCGACCCAACTCGCCGAGCGGCGGAAGCGGGCGGCGATCTCGGGATAGCCCGCCCCTTCGTCGAGGTTGCGCAGGATGCGCCGCTCGACCGGACGCAGAGCCCCGGCACCACTCCGGCCCGAGCGCGCGGGTACCCGGTCGCGCAACTCGGTCAGGGCACGCACACGCCGCACGAACCCGGGCGTGCGGCGCAGCCGCCACGCGATCTCGGAGTCGTCGAGGCCCCTGTCGTCCAAGGTGATGACCGTTCGCTCCAACGGTCGCAGATCCTCTCGCACGGTTTCCCCCCTGATCACATCGATGCGTCGTGTCGGAAGTGCTTCGACCCGAGTGTACCGCCCGAGACGGTCTCGGCATGTGGCTCCTGTTCCGAGGCGCTCAGGTCGTGCGTGCCGCGCGCGCGGCTGCGAGCAGGTAGAGGATGTCGTGGGCGAGCGTGGCGGCAGCGAGGGCCGTGATCTGTCCCGAGTCGTATGGGGGGGAGACCTCGACTATGTCCGCGCCCACGATGTCGAGCCCCTCGAGTCCCCGCAGGAGGCGGCGGGCGAGATGTGTCGGTGGGCCACCCACGACGGGGGTGCCGGTCCCGGGGGCGTACGCCGGATCGAGGAAGTCGACGTCGAAGGAGAGATAGACGGGACGGTCGCCCACGACGTCCCGGACGCGCGCTGCGATCGCCTCGGCTCCCGCGTCGAGGAGCATGTCGGCGTCGACGATCTCGAAGCCGAGCGGGTCGGGGTTGGGGGTGCGGATGCCGAGTTGGATCGAGCGGGCGGGATCGACGAATCCCTCGCGGGCGGCGAGGAAGAAGACCGTTCCGTGGTTCAGGTCGTCGCCCATCGCCCAGGTGTCGGTGTGGGCGTCGAAGTGCACGAGGGAGAGCGGCCCGAAGCGACGCGCGTGCACGTCGACCAGCGGGTAGGCGACCATGTGGTCTCCACCGAAGGAGAGCACGGAGATCCCGGATTCGACGAGACGACCGACGTGCTCGACGACAGCGCTCACCATCCGCTCCGGATAGCCCGGATAGAAGGTGACGTCCCCGTAGTCGATCGTCTCGCACCGTTCGAACACGTTGTGATCCCACGGCCACGGGCCCCACGGATAGCAACCGACGAGGGAGGACTGCTCCCGGATCGCACGCGGCCCGAAGCGTGCACCGGGCCTGTTCGACGTGGCGGCGTCGAACGGGATCCCTACCACGGCGAGGTCGACACCGTCGAGGTCACGCGTCGAACGCCGACGCGAGAAGGACAGCTCGCCGGCGTACATGGCGTCGAAGACGATCGCCCGGCTCAGGTCGTGTCCGAGATCCATGCGTCCCCTCCCCCCGTCCGCGGCACGTGTGCCGTCTCAGGGAGATGTGGCCCGGGCAGCCCGGCCCGCTTCACGGCGTTCCCGCAGGGTGGCACCACGTGAGACCTCGACAGGATCCCACGCGTCGTGCACGGGGGGAAGGATCGACGGATCTACGAGCACGTCCCCATTCCCGACCTCAGCCATGAGGTCGCGGCCGAGGATCTCCCCCGCACACATCACACCTCCCACCATCGTGCCGGCGATACCGTGCCCGGCCACGGTGCTCGCCCCGACGAGATAGAGGCCCTCGATCTCCGTGCGGTAGCCGGGGCGCAGGGGCCCGGTCTGGGCGGCCGTGAACTTGAGTCCATACGACGTACCACCTGTCGAGCGCGTGTAGCGCTCTTGCGTGAGGGGCGTCGCCGTCTCGATGTGGACGATGTTGTCCCGGAACGGACCGAGGGCACGCTCCGCCTGGTCCAGGAGCGCCTCCGTGATCCTCTTCTTCGACACGCGGTAGACCTCGTTGCGCCTGTACGAGACACCGTGAGCCGGGCCGTCGTCCACACCCCAGGCGGTATAGCCGCGGGGTCCGAGCGTCATCACCTGGAAGTTGGAGTGGCCGGGTGGGCACAAGGCGGCGTTTCCCGGGTCCTTGAGGGAGGCGAGCGAGATGTACGCGAACGGTTCGGCGCCTACCTCGCCCGCCTCGAGCCTCTCGTAGTCGCCTTCCGCGTCGTAGCCACTGAACACGAAGAAATTCGTGTTCGGCACGCGCGTCGAGATGTCGAAGTCCACGATCACGTACGCGACCACGAGAGGCAACGTCATCTCCGCCTCAGCGGCCCTCGTGACCGTCTCGGGTCGCCACGCCGACCGATCCACGAGCTCGAGCACCGTGCGCTTGTAGTCCGCGTTCGAGACGACCACGGGCGCCGTGAGGTGCGTGCCGTCCTCGAGAACGACACCCACGGCGTGGCCCTCTTCGACCTCGATCCGTCCCACGGAAGCGAGCGTGCGCACCTCGCCTCCACAGGACTCGACCACCTCGACGAGCCGGGCCGGGATGACCTGACCCCCACCGGCGGGGTAGTAGCCGCCTCCCGACATGTAGTGGTCGACGATCATGGCATGGATCGGGATCGTCGAATCCTGCGGGCCCGAACCGTAGAGGCCACTCCAGTGGTCGATGACCGCCGCGGCCCGTGTCGAGAGTCCTGCTTCCGCGAAGAGGTCGGCGAGGGGACGCAATCCCCATGCGAGGAGGACGGACATGTCAACCCCGTCCCGGCCCATGTTGCGCAGGGCGGGCGGGATCGCCTCGAGCACGTCGAGGCACACGTCGATCCCGGTTGCCTCGTCGGGGAACTGCTCCTTGAGCCGCTGCCGGTAAGCGTCCCACCCTGCCGGCACGCGGAACGTGAAGTCCGGGAACAGGAGGGTGTCGAATCCGTCGGACTCGAGGCGGCGGAAGTCGATGCGACCTTCGAGACCCACACCCCGGAGGACGGACGGGATGAGACCCCCCCGCTCGCAGTCACCGAGGTAGTGGAGGCCGACGTCGAACTCGTAGTCCTGTCCCGCGTGGTGCCGGCGGAACACCTGGCAGTTGCCTCCGGCGACGTCGTGCCGCTCGACGACGAGAACGCGTCGACCGCTCGCGGCGAGATAGGCGGCGCACGTGAGGCCGCCCGGACCTGATCCGACGACGATCGCGTCCCACTCCTCAGGCGTGCGCATGGTTCGACCCTCCCGGGAAGCCGCAGACAGACCGGCATCAGGATCGCCCACGCGGTTCCCGGAGTCAAGACGCGGCGTGGGATTCCCGTCCCCCCGCCCCGTGTGCAGACCTCAGTTGCCCTCCCGCCCTGCCGATGGACTCGTATGACGCGACGCGGCAGGTTCGGGGTGAGGTGTGCGCGTCCGGGAACGGCTCGCCTCGTCGCAGGCCTCGGCCTCCTCGCGGTCGCCGCAGGCGTAATCCTCCACTTCGTGTACGCACCCCGTGTCCTCTGGCTGAGGGCGGGCGAAACCGAGGAGTCCACGCTGGAGGGAACACTCGAGCTGAGTTTCGACCCGTGGACGGCGCGGCCGGCGATCCCGCCTCGCGCTCTGGAGTTCACCGACACGCAGAGATGGCGCATCCGTCCCGGACCGGACGGCACGGTCGTGATCCGCGTCGGCCAGGCCAGTCAGGCGGCTGCTGCACTCAACGTCGACACGCAGGTCCAGTACGTGGTGGAGGCCGCGACGAAGCAGAACGTGGCGAGTGACCTCGCATGGTCGACGCGGGACGGCAATGTCGTGGACCGCTCTCCCTCCTACAGCGTCGGGCTGCCACCCGGCTTCGATCCGAATGCGAGCTACACGTATCACGACTGGGTGAGTGAGTCCGCCTACGAGATCCACCCCGTCCAGAGGGGCACGTTCGCCGGTGTGGACTTCGTGCGGTTCAGGGGGGACTTCGCCGCTCCTGTGGCACCGCTGTTCGAGGCCGAGCTCGTGGACCTCTACGGCCTGCGTACTTCGTTCGCCTCGCAGGAGTTCCTCGCCCTCGTACGTGAGCAGCGCGG
Source organism: Acidimicrobiia bacterium (assembly GCA_020850945.1). Lineage (GTDB taxonomy): Bacteria > Actinomycetota > Acidimicrobiia > UBA2766 > UBA2766 > QWHP01. The sequence goes on from JADZDR010000003.1 coordinate 44,780, forward strand.
AATCGACCTCGAAGCCGATCTCGCGGCGGCGCTCGGCAGCGTCAGCGGCGACGCACAGGCCGCGGTGCGGCTCGCCCTAGAATCAGACGTGCCTGTGGACCACACCGTCTCCGGCAGCCAGGTGTTCGACGTGGCGGTGCCGTCGGGTGGCGAGCTGAGGACGCTGCGGTGGCGGACGCGCCTCGTGAGTGTGCCGGACCTGTCGGCCTTCTCGACCGCCCGCGCCGCTCTCGCCACGTCGACGGACCCGGCGGCGACAACCGCCGTGGCCCACCTGGACGCGTACCTCGACACCGACACGCGCATGGTCGTCTACGACCTCACCGCGTCCACGTCTGCGGCCGCGGCACAGGCGTCCGCCGCACGCCAACGCGCCTTGCTCACCCGCTACGACATCGCCCGTGCCCGGCTTCCGCTCGGACTGGCCGTGCTGGCGGCCGGCCTGCTCGCTGCCGCCGTCTCGGCCGGTCGTCACAGGCGGGGCAGGGTGCCTGAAGGCGGCGCGGACAACCGCGCCACTCTCGGTACCGACGCGGAGGCGGCTGCCACGCTCGAAGCGTGAACCGGGCAGGCGCCGCTACTGTGCCGTCGTGAGCACAGCCGTCCCCCGCCCCGAGCACCCACGTCCCGATCGTCGCCGCGACAGGTGGGTGAAGCTCAACGGCCCGTGGGACTTCTCGTTCGGGAGGTCCGACTTCGACCTCGAGATCGTCGTGCCCTTCGCCTACCAGAGCGCTGCCGGCGGTATCGCCACCGACGCGAAGCACGAAGTCCTGTGGTACAGGCGCACCTTCGAGACCCCGCGGCTCGCGCCGGGCGAGCACGTCCTGATCCACTTCGGCGCCGTGGACTTCGCAGCCGAGGTGTGGGTGAACGACGTCCCCGTAGGAGCCCACCGCGGCGGACACACCCCCTTCACCTGCGATGTGACTACGGCACTCGTCACGGGCTCGAACTCGATCGTCGTCCGTGCAGTCGACGAGTTCCGGGCCGATCAGATCCGGGGCAAGCAGACCGCGACGTTCCCCCACCTCGTCCACTACACGCCGACTTCGGGCATCTGGCAGCCCGTCTGGCTCGAAGTGGTCGGTGAGCGCTGGATCCGGGACATCCACGTGACGGCCCGCGCCGACGGATACCTCGGGGTTCGTGCCGACGTGAGCGAGCACGCGGCAGGCGACACGCTGCGAGTCCACCTCGCTCGGAGCGGAGAAGACCTGGTCACACTGGAGTCTGACTCTCGAGTTGAACTCGAGGGTTTGTGCGACCAGGCCTCTCTCCAGGTCTGGTCACCCTCGAGCCCTGCCTTGTACGACCTCGAGGTCGAGCTCGTCGACCGTGACGGTACTGTCCTCGACACGGTCCGTTCCTACGCCGGGTTCAGGACGCTCGAGACCGCGGGAGGTCGCTGGCTCCTCAACGGCGACGACTTCTACCAGCGCCTCGTGCTCGACCAGGGCTACTGGCCGGGGGGTCTCCTCACCCCACCGACGGACGACGCCATGCGCGCCGACATCGAGTTCGTGCGCCGCGCCGGCTTCGACGGCGTGCGCAAGCACCAGAAGATCGAGGATCCGCGCTGGCTGTACTGGGCGGACGCCCTCGGCGTGGTGGTGTGGGAGGAGATGCCCTCCCCGTTCTGGTTGGGCATGGTCCGGGGTGACCTCGAAGCTGATCTCCGCACGGAGTGGGCCGAGGCGGTGCGCCGTGACAGGAACCACCCCTGCGTCGTGTGCTGGGTTCCGTTCAACGAGTCGTGGGGCATCCAGGGTGTACACGACAGCACCGACCTGCAGGCGCTGGTCAGATCGGTCGTGGATGCGACACGGGCGCTGGACGCGACACGGCCCGTGTGCGACAACAGCGGCTGGTGCCACGTGAGCACCGACGTGGTCGACGTGCACGACTACGAACCCGATCCGGACGTGCTGGCCCGGCGCTGGACGGACATCGCGGAGAGGGAATGGGACAGGGGACCGGTCAGCCTCGCCGTCGATGGTGGAGAGGGTTTCGACCCCGTGACATGGCTGCGCCACGTCGGCATCGACGACCCCGCCGACCTCGACCCCGAGGTCCTCAGGACCCTCATCCCAGTGATGGACGTGTGGTCGACAGGTTGTGCCCCCGACACGGGGCCGGCCCTCATGTTCCTGTCGGAGTTCGGCGGGATCGGCCTCGCCGCAGAGCAGGGCCCGCAGGGGGACACGGAGGACCGGTTCACCTACGGCACGGCGAGAGACGCCGACGAGCTCCTCGCCCGTTTCTCCGCCCTCGCCGCCGCCGCCGAATCCGTCACGGAGTTCCGCGGTTGGTGCTGGACGCAGCTCGCAGACGTCGAGCAGGAGGTCAACGGCCTGCTCAGGGCAGACCACTCACCCAAGCTCGACCCGGACCGGATCCGAGCCGTGATCGAGGGCCTCAGTCCTCGTACTTGAACGAAACGTTCACCTTCGCACGGTACGCGACCACGGCCCCGTCCTCGATCACGAGATCGAGCTCGGCGATCTCGGCGATGCGCAGATCCCGCAGCGTCTGAGACGCCTTCGCGACAGCCGCCGACGCCGCCTTCTCCCAACTCTCGCTGCTCGTCCCGACGAGCTGGATGACCTTGTACACGCTCTCGCTCATGGTTTGGCTCCCTGGTCGGCACCCGGCGACCCGCCGGTGTGCTTTCACACTTCCAGACGGAACCCGCCCCTGCAACCGCGATTGACGCGCCCGGAGGCGCCTCGAGGTCTATCGTGCCCACCGACCGACCCTTGATCCGAGGAGTGCAGATGAGACGTTCGAGACGAGGTGCGTGCCTCCTGTTGCTGGGAGGGGCGACACTGGCGGCCGCCCTGGCCCTGGGAGGCCCGGCGTCCGCCGACGACACGACGATCCCCGAACCCACGCTCACCGAAGCAGCCGAACCCGTCCTCGACGAGGTCTTCGACGAAGTCGAAGTCACCACGGACCAAGGCGGACCCGACTTCGACGACCCGCGCAACGAGGTCGGCTCGAGCATGAGCGGCACCGCCGACGGCGACACCGCCGTCCTCTACCGTTCCGACTCCGACGATGCCAACCAGGCGCCTCATTCCGAGACGTGGATCTGGGACGGCCGCACCAAGACCTGGTC
>JADZDR010000004.1 GCA_020850945.1 Acidimicrobiia bacterium
CATAGGGCGGTGCGAGGTCGACGGCGCGGCCCCGCACGTCGATCACCGTCGTGCCCAGGGCCGCCTGCGCCGCGCCGCAAAGGAGTCCCTCGGTCAGGTCCATCATCCCGGCGTAGTCGGTGAACGCCTCGTAGGCCTCGAGGATCGTGAACTCGGGGTTGTGCCGCGAGTCGAGTCCCTCGTTGCGGAACACGCGTCCGATCTCGAACACGCGGTCCATGCCGCCGACAACGAGACGCTTCAGATGCAGTTCGAGGGCGATGCGGAGGTAGACGTCGATGTCGAGCGCGTTGTAGTGCGTCACGAAGGGCCGGGCCGTGGCTCCACCCTGGATCGTGCCGAGGACGGGGGTCTCGACCTCGACGAAGCCGCGGTCCCCGAGGTGTGCGCGCATCGCATCGATTGCGGCGTGGCGGATCGTGAAGACACGGCGGGCGTCCTCGTTCACCATGAGATCTACGTAGCGCTGCCGGTAGCGCGTCTCGACGTCGGCGAGTCCCTTCTGCTTGTCGGGCATGGGCCGCAACGCCTTAGCGAGCATGCAGAAGTCGGCGACCTCGACGGACAGCTCACCGCGGCGTGTCGAGATGACGCGGCCCTCGACACCGACCCAGTCGCCGGCATCCACGGCCTTGAAGCGGTCCATCGTCTCCTTGCCGCACACCGCCTGGGAGACGAGGAGCTGCACCTCACCTGTGCTGTCCCGCATCGTCGCGAAGACGAGCTTGCCGTGTCCGCGGACGAGCATCACCCGCCCTGCCGTGCGCACGTGGACGTCTGTCTCCTCCTCCGCCCCGAGGTGTCCCCACTCGTCCCGGATCTCCCCCAGCGTGTGCGTGCGATCGAAGCGGCTCGGGTAGGGGTCGACGCCCTGCGCGCGCAGGCCATCCACCTTCGCGTAGCGGGCTTCGAGGAGGTCGGGTGGTTCGCCCTGCGTCCCACCTGCGGGGGGGTCAGGACGCGACGGTTCGGCACCGGGTTCGGTCATGCTGGGCGCACCCTAGAGGACGTCACGAGGGTTCTGGGTACCTGAGCGGCGATATATCGCCGCTCAGGTACCCAGACCTTGTGCATGGCGAGGGGGACCCGCGTCCGTGATCGGTGGTATATCCACGTGGAACCCTTTACCTGCCGGAGGTCTGGTATGGCGACCGCGTACGACCGGGACAACATCTTCGCGAAGATCCTGCGAGGTGAGATCCCCTGCGACCGCGTCTACGAGGACGACCACGTCCTCGCCTTCCGCGACATCAACCCGCAGGCGCCCGTCCACGTCCTCGTGATACCCAAGGGCGAGTACGTGTCGATGGACGACTTCGCGGAGAGCGCGGGCGATGCCGAGATCGCCGCCTTCGTCCGGGCCGTGGGCCGGGTCGCGCGTGAGCTCGGCCTGCAGGACCCCGGCTACCGCATCCTCGCGAACCACGGCGCGGACTCGCACCAGGAGGTGCCGCACCTGCACGTGCACATCTTCGGCGGCCGCCCGCTCGGACCGATGCTCGTGCGCACGTGACCCCACCGGCTGGAGGCACACCCCGAGGCGGCGCGTAGACTGGCCTACGCCGGACGCGTCCGTCGAGTCGTCCCCCGGCCAGAGATCTCCATCGAGCAGCTCCGAGGAGCCCGCATGAAGCCCGACATCCATCCCGAGTACAGATCGGTCGTGTTCCAGGACCGATCGGAGGACTTCGCGTTCCTCACGCGGTCGACGATCGAGACGAACGAGACGATCGACTGGGAGGACGGCAACACGTATCCCCTCGTACGCGTCGAGATCTCCTCGGCGAGCCACCCCTTCTACACGGGCAAGATGAAGCTCGTCGACACGGCAGGGCGTGTCGAGAAGTTCCGGACCAAGTACCAGGAGGGTGCGGCAGCGCCTAAGCGCCACGTCTCCAAGAAGCGGCGCAAGGCCGTCGAGGCCGCCGAGCGCAGTCCCGAGGAAGAGGACTGACCCAGCCTCATCCGTGCCCGGCACACGTGTTCGTGCGGGCCGTGCGCGTCTGGCTATCGTCGGCACAGCCGCACAACTCCGGCGGGAGAGTCCCCCACGTTGGGGCGCCGAAGGAGCAACCGACCCCGGAATCTCTCAGGCCCCAGGACCGCCGGAGCAGGCACCTCTGGAGAGAAGGCACACCCACGAAGCCCACGACAGTGCCTCACCGAAGGGGAAAGCCGGCCCTGGGCCGGCGAAGCTCTCAGGTACCGCGACAGAGGGGGTCCGACCGGGGAGGTCACGATGCCCGACGTGCGCAGCGGTACCGCGAAGCCCGCACCGTTCACATCCAGACACATTGGCCCGTCACAGGACGAGCAGCGACGCATGCTCGACGTGATCGGCTGCGGGACCCTCGACGAGCTGATCGACCGCGCAGTACCCAAGTCGATCCGGGCGGACGAACCGCTCGCGCTCCCACCCGGCACGGACGAAGCGGAGATGCTCAGTCGACTCCGGGACATCGCGTCCGAGAACGAGGTCTTCACGAGCCTGATCGGACTCGGCTACCACGACACGCACACCCCGCCGGTCATCCTGCGTAACGTCCTCGAGAACCCCGGCTGGTACACGGCGTACACCCCCTACCAGCCGGAGATCTCCCAGGGCCGCCTCGAGGTCCTCCTCAACTTCCAGACGATGATCTGCGACCTCACGGGCATGGACATCGCGAACGCGTCGCTGCTCGACGCCGGCACGGCCGCGGCAGAGGCGATGACGCTGCTCCTCCGCCGGCAGCCCAAGGCCCCCCAGCGCTTCCTCGTCGACGCCGACTGCCACCCGCAGACGATCGAGATCGTGCGCACGCGCGCCCGTCCCCTCGGCATCGAGGTCGTCGTCGGTGCGGCCGAGACCGATCTCGCCGCCGAGCTGTCCGACGGTGGGCTGTTCGGTGTCCTCGTGCCCTATCCGGGATCGAGCGGGCGGATCCCCGATCTCGAGGCGATCACCGCATGTGCGCAGGCCGGCGGCGCGGGTGTCGCCGTCGCCGCAGATCCGCTTGCCCTTGTGCTGCTGCGTTCCCCCGGCGAGCTCGGCGTTGACGTCGTGACCGGCACCGTGCAGCGCTTCGGCGTGCCTCTCGGGTTCGGGGGGCCGAACGCCGGATTCATCGCCGTGCGCGAGAAGGCCGAGCGATCACTGCCGGGGCGTCTCGTCGGGGTGTCCGTGGACAGCGCCGGGCGTCCTGCCCTGCGGCTCGCGCTCCAGACGCGCGAGCAGCACATCCGCCGCGAGAAGGCGACGTCGAACATCTGCACGGCGCAGGTGCTCCTCGCAGTCATGGCCGCCCTGTACGCGCAGTGGCACGGACCAGACGGTCTGCGCGACATCGCCGAGCGCGTCCACAGGCACACTGCCGTCCTCGGCGCCGGACTCCGCGCCGGGGGTGTCGAGGTCGCGCACGAGCTCTTCTTCGACACGATCACGCTGTCGGTACCCGCCCGTGCCGCCGAGATCGTGCAGGCCGCAGCCGGGCGGCGCGTCAACCTGCGGTACGTCGACCCCGACACTGTGGGGATCAGCCTCGACGAGACGACGACACCGGAGATCGTGGAGTCGGTCTGGGCGGCGTGCGGTGTCGAGGCGGACTACGCCGACGTGGCCCGGGGGGCACGCGGGGTGCTCGGCCCGGAGCAGTGCCGCACGGACGAGATCCTCACGCATCCCGTGTTCCACTCCTACCGGTCCGAGACGGAGATGCTCCGCTATCTGCGGCGTCTCGCCGACCGCGACATAGCGCTCGACCGGGCGATGATCCCGCTCGGTTCGTGCACGATGAAGCTGAACGCGGCGGCCGAGATGATCCCCGTGACGTGGCGGGAGTTCGCCGCCGTCCACCCCTTCGCCCCGCTCACGCAGGCGGCCGGGTACCTCCACCTCGTCCGCGAGCTGTCGCGCATGCTCGTCGAGATCACCGGCTACGACGCGATCTCGCTCCAGCCCAACGCGGGGTCGCAGGGCGAGTACGCGGGGCTGCTCGCGATCCGGGCGTGGCATGCGAGCCGGGGAGAGGGAGGGCGGGACGTCTGTCTCATCCCCGCGTCCGCGCACGGTACGAACGCGGCGTCTGCGGCCATGGCGGGCATGGAGGTCGTCGTCGTCGCGTGCGACGAGGGCGGCAACGTGGACATGGACGACCTGAAGGCGAAGGCGGCGCAACACGCGGGCCGCCTCGCCGCGATGATGATCACGTACCCGTCGACGCACGGCGTCTACGAGGAGCACGTGCGGGAGCTGTGCGACGTCGTCCACGCGAGCGGCGGCCAGGTGTACCTCGACGGCGCGAACCTCAACGCCCTCGTCGGGCTCGCCGCCCCGGGCCACTTCGGCGCCGACGTGAGCCACCTCAATCTGCACAAGACGTTCTGCATCCCCCACGGCGGCGGGGGTCCCGGGGTCGGTCCGGTGGCGGTGCGGGAGCACCTCGCCCCCTTCCTCCCGAGCCATCCTCTCGTGCCCGAAGCCGGTCCGGCCACGGGTGTCGGCCCGATCTCGGACGCGCCGTGGGGATCCGCCGGCATCCTGCCGATCGCTTGGGCCTACATCACCCTCATGGGTGAGGACGGGCTCCTGGCCGCGACCCGTGTCGCCGTCCTCAGCGCGAACTACGTGGCTCACCGCCTCGCCCCGCACTACCCGGTCCTGTACACCGGGGAGCACGGCCTCGTGGCGCACGAGTGCATCGTCGACATCCGCGGCCTGACTGCCGAGACGGGTGTGACCGTCGACGACATCGCGAAGCGCCTCGTCGACTACGGCTTCCACGCGCCCACGATGTCGTTCCCCGTTCCCGGCACGCTCATGGTCGAGCCGACGGAGTCCGAGAGCCTCGCCGAGCTCGACCGCTTCTGTGAGGCGATGATCGCGATCCGTGCCGAGATCGACCGCCTCGCGGCGGGGGAGTGGCCCGAGGACGACAACCCCCTGCGCTGTGCCCCGCACACGGCCGAGGACGTCACGGCCGACGACTGGTCACACGCGTATCCGCGGGAGCTCGCCGCCTACCCCGTGGCGGGCCTGCGCCGCGACAAGTACTGGCCGCCCGTGGGCCGTATCGACAACGCGTGGGGCGACCGTCACCTCTTCTGCTCCTGCCCCCTGCCCGAGGAAGCCTGAGTCGTTCATGCGGCGAAGTCGACGGCATCCGGTGAGAAGAGATCGTGGAGGCGGGTGACGCCGTCGAGGTTGTCGGCGTAGTAGCGCGCCACGCGACCGCCCCTGGTGTGGTCGACCATGTCGACGCTGTCCGTTCCTGTCGCCTGTAGCACCGTGTAGACGAAGTCGCCGAGATGCAGGGCGCTCGCCTCGACCCCGCCGGCGAGGACATCGCACTCGAAGGTGAAGACGGATCCCGAGCCGGCCCCACGGATCTCGTGTTCCCCCCCGTTCCGGGTGTCTCTGGCGTGTCCGACTTCGCTGACGAAGATCACGGGCCGCTCGGACGAGGGAGCCGTCGAGGCCGACGGCGGGGTTCCGGCTGCTCTGCTCAGAGGGATCAGATTCATCGTGGGCCTCCTCTCTCGGACATGGGACACACAGCACCCGGTCGTGCTTACACGGTGTCTGACGCGGGAGGCATCGCCGGGGTTCCCCGGCGCGTGTTATCGGACGGGTGGTGCCGGGGGGGCTGCGCGGGCGGAGGGCCAGGTGGAGGCTGCGGTTGGGCCGGGTCCTGTTGGGGTCCGAGTTGTTCGTACGGCATGGGAGGAATCGCCGTCGCCCACTCCCGCACCGTCGTCGCGTAGACCTGTTGGTGCGGCATGCGGCCGGCTTGCACCATGGCCTCGTACCGGGTTTTGGCGATGTCGCTCACAGGGGCGATCGCGACGGCAGTCCCGTACGCGCAGATCTCGCTCCACTGGCCGATTGCACCGGAGTCGAAGCGCATCCCGATGATGCCGTTCGCTCCCCGCGCCTCTGCCTCCTGGACCATGCGGGGGTGACTCCTACCTGTCCCGCTCGTCACATCTGGTCGGCGAGGTAGGTCTGGGAGCCGAGGTCGCCGATGAGGTTGAGTTGGGTCTCGAGCCAGTCGACGTGCTCCTCCTCGGACACGAGGATCTGCTCGAGCATGTCGCGCGATCCGTTGTCACCCTTCTCGGTGCACACGCGGATCCCGTTGTTGAGGCGCTCGACGGCGTCGTGCTCGACGACGAGGTCGAGGCGCAACTGCTCCTCGACCGTGCCGCCGAGGCTGATGGGGCCGAGGCGCGAGACGTCGGGGCGGCCATCGAAGTAGAGGATGCGCTCGATGAGCGATTCGGCGTGCTTCATCTCTTCGATCGACTGGGTGCGTGTCGTCTGTGCGAGCTTCGCATAGCCCCAGTTCGTCTGCATCTTCGCGTGCGCGAAGTACTGGTTCACCCCCGTCAGCTCGGCGCTGAGCACGTCGTTGAGGATCTCGAGAACCTCGGGATCACCTTGCATCGTCAACCTCCTCGGGCGCGGCCGGGCGCCGCGGCTCGTCTGCGTCTCCGGTCAGACGCTACCGTGAACGGCGCAGGGGTTCAGGGTCCAAGGGGGTAGGCCTCCGTGGCGAGGGGTTGCGACAGTCCTTTCGAGCAGGCGGTAGCGGACCTGACCCGTCCCGGAGCGAGGTTCGAGATGGTCACCGAGACGGTGGGTAGGACCCCGATGCGGGTCTTCAGGAAGCGCCTCGGCAGCCTCCGCGAGATCGGGCGGCGGGCGATCGCGCGTGGCGACCGTCCGGCTGTCGTGGCCGGTACGCGGCGCCTCACCTACGCCGAGCTCTTCCGGGCCGTGAACGGGGTGTCACGGGAGCTCGCCGCCCGCGGTGTCGGCAAGGGGGACCGGGTCGCGATCCTCTCCGCCAACAACCTCGAGTGGATCGTCACCTTCTGGGCCGCCGTCGATCTCGGTGCAGTCGCCGTCGGCCTGAACGGCTGGTGGACAGGCGACGAGATCCTCCATGCCCTGCAGGACAGCGGGGCGAAGCTCCTCGTCGCGGACACGAAGCGCCTCGAGCGAATACTCGGCAAGCTCGACGCGGTTCCCGAACTCCGCCACATCCTCGTGATCGGCCGCCATCCGGACGGCACCGGCGGCCAGACCGTGATCGAGGAGTTCGACGTGCTGTGGGGCGAAGCGGGGGACGAGTTCCCCGTGGTCGAGATCGACGAGGACGACCCGGCCGTGATCCTCTACACGAGTGGCACGACGGGCCGCGCGAAGGGAGCCGTCGCCACCCACCGCTCCTGGATCGCGTCGATCGACAACACGACCGCACTCGCGGCCGCCCGCAAGCTGGCCGCGGACTCGCCGCACGGCGACGCGCGTCCCGCGTACGAGGTGGCCCTCGTGACGGTGCCGTTCTTCCACGTGGCGGGTGGGCACACGCACCTCGTGATGGGCATCCTCGCGGGTTGGACTCTCGTCCTCCTCGAAGGCCGCTTCGACGCAGGCGAGGCGCTCCGCCTCATCGAGGAGGAGAAGGTCACGCGCTGGACTGCGGTACCGACGATGATCCGGCGCGTCGTCGACGATCCCGCCATAGGCCTGCGCGACACCTCCACCCTGCACACGATGGCCTGGGGGGGTGCGCCCGCCCCACCCGAGCTGCGTGACGATGTGCGCAGGGCGATCCCGAGCCTGAAGGAGGGTGAGCTCGGCAACGCGTACGGCCTCACGGAGACGTCCAGCGCGGTCACCTTCCACGGCGAGCGCGGCAGCGGTCTGAAGCCGGCCTCCGTGGGCCGGGCCGTGTTCTGCGTGGACATCCGCATTGCCGACGCCGGCGGCGGGCCCGTACCGGCCGGGGAGGCCGGCGAGATACAGGTACGCGGACCCATGGTCTTCGCCGGCTACTGGAACAACCCCGCGGCCACGGAGGCGGTCTTCGACGACGGCTGGTTCCGCACGGGTGACGTCGGGTACCTCGATCCCGACGGGTATCTGTTCGTCACGGATCGAATGAAGGACGTCGTGATCCGGGGCGGTGAGAACGTCTACTGCGTCGAGATAGAGGATCGCCTCGTGGCCCACCCCGACGTCCTCGACGCCGCCGTGGTCGGAGTCCCCCACGCCGACCTCGGCGAGGAGGTCAAGGCGGTGGTCCAGGTACGGGTGGGCTCGACCTTGGACGAGGCCGGCGTGCGGGAATGGGTCCGTTCGACCCTTGCGTCGTTCAAAGTGCCCTCTATCGTCGAGGTCCGGACGGAGCCGTTGCCTCGCAACGCGGCCGGGAAGCTCCTCAAGACGGTGTTGCGCAATCCTGCGGGTGAGACGGGTTTCGTCGAGACGTTGTGATCGGGGAGGAGAGTGACATGGCCATATACCCACGACCTGTGCGAACGGGCCTCGAGAGCGCGCGGGACGACTGGAAGTCCCGCTCGTACTGGGCGACGACCGTCGACTACACGCCGACCGATCCCCTGCAGGGGGACAGGTCTGCCGACGTCGTGATCATCGGGGGCGGTTTCACGGGACAGCACGCCGCGCAGGCGCTCCGCGAGGAGGACCCGGGCCTCGATGTCGTCATCGTCGATGCCGCCGTGTGCGGGTATGGGGGCAGTTCACGCAACGGCGGGTTCATGATGACGATGGTCGACCGCGGCCTCGCCGACTTCGCCCGTGATGTGGGGGACATGGACGCGCGGGATGCGTGGCACGCCATCGCCGCCGAGATGGACGAGATCGAGAAGCTCTGCATCGCCGAGGGGGTCGATGCCGACATCCGCCGCACCGGCATCTACACCGTCTCGAACGGGCCCGAGCAGGACGAGAGGGTCGCGGAGGAATACGAGACGGCGCAGCGACTCGGCCTCCCCGGGTTCCGCTATCTCGACCGGGAGGAGATCACCTCCCACATCCAGTCGAACTGGTTCCGCTGCGCCACGTTCGAGGACACGTGCCGGCTCCTCAATCCGGCCAAGCTCGTATGGGGACTGCGGGACATCTCGCTGCGGCGGGGAGTCGCCGTGCACGAGATGTCGCCGGTGCGCGAGCTCATCGTCGACGGCGGCGGGGTGTCCGTCGTGACGGACGGCGGGCGGGTGCGGGCGGACCGGGCGCTCGTCGCCACGAACGCCTTCTGCAGCGCCCTGCCCGATCTCCGCCGCTACCTCATGACCTTCTACGCGTACATCATCCTCACGCGCCCCCTCACCGACGAGCAGTGGAGCCGCGTCGGCTGGCACGACCGGGCGGGTGTCGAGGACCGGCGTGTCTTCCATCACTACGTGCGACCCACGGTGGACGGCCGCATCCTCTGGGGTGGACGTGACGCCCCTTTCGTGCCGGGTGAGCCCGACCCCGCATACGACCGCAACTACCCCGACTTCGGCCGACTCGAGGAGACGTTCCGGCACGCGTTCCCCCAACTCGACGACGTCGAGTTCGAGTACCGCTGGGGTGGACCCGTCGCCGCGACCGCCTCGTTCCTGCCGTTCGTCGGATGGTGGGACGACGCGCGCCGCGTCGTGCACGCCGTCGGCTACACGGGCCACGGTGTGGGTCCGTCCCGCCTCATCGGCCGCACCGCAGCCGACCTCCTGCTGGGGCGGGACACGGCGCGGACGCACCTCGTGTTCGCACGCAAGCGGCCGCAGTGGCTGCCGCGTGAACCGTTCCGGCAGTGGGTCGTGAACGCGTCGTCGAACCTCCTGCAGCGGGCTGACGACCACTCGAACGCGGGACCGATGGGCAGGGTCCTCGACGTGGCCTCCAAATACCTGAAGTAACTTGAGAAGTCCGATAATCATGATTATTATCTGACTTGTCGCCCGCGGTTTCCGTCGCGGCGCGATTCGCCGTGCCGACCACGACGACGCACAACACAGGGGGGTTCCCAGGTCATGGCTGAGACGCAGACGTATGCCGAGGCGATGAAGCTGACCGACGACACGGTCAACGACGCCATCCGGATCCTCGCGACGAGCCAGGGAAACGTCGACGAGATCGAACACGCCGTCGAGACAGGTGGCCTCACCTCCTTCACGTGGGACTACGAGCTGAGCCGTCCCCCCCTCGTGAAGCTGTACGAGAAGGCCAAGTCGTCGCAGTGGAACGGGACCACCGACCTCGACTGGTCGATCGAGGTCGACCAGCTCAAGCTCGCGCAGGAGAACGCCGCCACGAACCTGCGGGCGCAGATGATGCGCGAGTACGCGTCGAAGGACAAGACCTGTCCCCTGTACGGCTGGACCGACAGCGACTTCGACAAGCTGAGCATCGAGTTCCAGAACTGGCTGCTGTCCCAGTTCCTGCACGGTGAACAGGGTGCCCTCGTCTGCACCGCGAAGATCGTCGAGCAGGTGCCCTGGATCGACGCCAAGTACTACGGCGCCACACAGGTGATGGACGAGGCGCGCCACGTCGAGGTGTTCGCCCGGTACCTCGACTCCAAGCTCTCGGGTCACTACCCGATCAACGTCCACCTCGAGGCGCTGCTCGACGAGATCATCCGGGACAGCCGCTGGGACATGACCTACCTCGGCATGCAGATCATGGTCGAGGGCCTCGCCCTCGCCGCATTCGGCTTCATGCACATGATGACGTCCGAGCCGCTCCTCAAGAAGCTCCTCCGGTACGTGATGAGCGACGAGGCCCGCCACGTCGCGTTCGGTGTCCTGTCGCTCAAGGAGGTCTACGACGACATGTCGGCGGCGGAGCTGCGGGAACGCCAGGAGTTCGCGTACGAGGCAGCCGTTCGCATGCGGGACCGCTTCCTCATGCAGGAGGTCTGGGAACGCCTCGGTGTGGGAGCGAAGGAGATGGTCACATGGCAGCTCCAGCAGTCCAACAGCGACGACGAGTTCACGCCGTTCCTCTTCAGCAAGATCGTTCCGAACCTCAAGAAGCTCGGGCTCCTCGACACCGAGGACCCGTGGCTGCGTGACCGCTTCACGGAGATGGGCGCGATCGAGTTCGAGAACTTCGTCGACACCGGCGACGAGTACGAGGCCCTCGACGAGGTTGCCAAGGACCGCGCAGCGAGCTGAGCAGGACTGCCGTTCGGCGCACCCGGTACGCTTCCAGGCATGGGTTTCCCGCGGACGCGGCTGCGACGGAATCGCACACATGACTTCTCGCGCCGGCTCGTGCGCGAAACCCGGCTCGGCATCGACGACCTGATCCAGCCGCTCTTCGTTCTCGCGGGCGACGGGAGACGCGAGCCCGTCGAGTCGATGCCGGGAATCGAGAGGCTCTCGATCGACCTCCTCGTGAAGGAGGTGGACGAGCTCGCCGGCTTGGGGATCCCCGCCGTCGCCCTCTTCCCTGTCACGCCACCGGAACGCAAGTCGCAGTTCGGCGAGGAGGCCTACAACTCCGCCGGCCTCGTCCAGCAGGCGGCGCGTGCGATCAAGGACGCCGTGCCCGAGGTCGGCGTGATCGCGGACGTCGCCCTCGATCCGTTCACGACGCACGGCCAGGACGGCGTCGTCGACGACGCCGGCTACGTGTTGAACGACGCCACGGTCGAGACGCTCGTGCGTCAGGCGATCTCACAGGTCGAAGCGGGCGTCGACATCGTCGCCCCCTCCGACATGATGGACGGTCGTATCGGAGCCATCCGCGATGCGCTCGAGGCGGCGGGGCACGTGAACACGCAGATCCTCGCGTATTCGGCCAAGTACGCATCCGCGTACTACGGCCCCTTCCGTGACGCCGTCGGATCCGCGTCTGCCCTCGGGACAGCGGACAAGCGGACCTACCAGATGGATCCCGCGAACCGCCTCGAGGCCATGCGCGAGGTCGGCCTCGACATCGAGGAGGGAGCCGACATCGTGATGGTCAAGCCCGGCCTCGCATACCTCGACGTCGTGGCGGACGTGAAGGACACGTTCGGGGTGCCGACCTTCGTGTACCAGGTGTCGGGTGAGTACGCGATGCACGTGGCCGCCGGGGAGCGGGGCTGGCTCGACACGGACGCCGTCATGCTCGAGTCCCTCATCGCGATGCGGCGAGCGGGGGCGGACGCCGTGCTCACCTATTTCGCGAAGCGGGCTGCCCGTCTACTCTCGGCCTGAGTGGACCGGGCCGATCTCGTACTCGAGGGAGGCGGTGTCAAGGGCATCGCACTCGTGGGGGCTCTCGCCGCGCTCGACACCGCGGGTGTCCGCCCGCATCGCATCGCCGGCTCCTCGGCCGGTGCCGTCGTCGGGGCGCTCGCCGCGGCAGGCATGCCGACCGCCGACCTGGCCGGCGAGATGAGACGTGTCGACTACACCCGGTTCCGCGACGAGAGTGTGCTCGATCGCGTGCCCGTCGTCGGCAAGCTCGCGTCGATCCTCCTCGAGCGGGGCATGTACGAGGGGAAGGCGATCGTGGCCTGGCTCGAGGCGCGGCTCGGCGCAGCCGGGGCGACCACGTTCGGTGACTTGCACCTATCCGACGACGATCCGGGGAGCGCCACCCGCGATGCAGGAAGGGCGTACAGGTTCGTCGCCACGGTCTCCGACGTCACGTTGGGACGCCTCGGGCTCCTCCCGTGGGACTTCCACACGGTCTACCGGACGATCTCGGATCCGGGCGGGACCGACCGCCGCTCCGTCGCAGAAGCGGTGCGGGCTTCGACGGCCATTCCCTACTACTTCGAACCGTCCACGCTCACCTACGAGACGGAGGGGGAGGCAGGGGATATCCAGAAGAGGGAGTCACTCCTCGTTGACGGAGGGCTCCTGTCGAACTTCCCCGTCCACGTGTTCGACCGCAGCGAGGGTCGACCCCGCTGGCCCACGATCGGGATCAAGCTGTCCGCCCGGCCGGAGCCCACACCGCCCACCCTGGACGCGCGGCCCGGCCCCGTGCGATACCTGACGGGTCTCGTGGGGGCGATGACGGGCTTCTTCGACCGCCAACACATCGAAGATCCCGATGTCGTGTCGCGCACGATCTTCGTCGACACGACAGGCTTCGGCAGCGTCGACTTCGACATCGGCCGGGAGGAGCGCGACGTGCTCTTCGAGCGGGGCAGGAAGGCGGCCGAGGCCTTCCTCGCCACCTTCGACTTCGACGCCTACTGCCGCAACCGCACCTGACGTGGCCCCCGGCGCGGGGCGTGGGGGGCGAAGAGCTACGTGGGCGTACTGAAACACATCTGGTGTGGTTGGGTACGCCCACGTGGGGGGGGAGGGAGGGGGAGTGCGTCAGGGGGTGATGCGGGCGAGCCACGCCCGCATGTCGACGAGACCTTCGAGCGTGATGTCGTGGCCGGCGGGATACTCCCCGTAGGTGACGTCGAGTCCGGCATCCCGCACATGTGCCGCGATGTCGCGTCCCCGCGCGACCGGGATGAGGGTGTCGTCAGTGCCGTGCTGGACCAGCACCGCCACCTCTCGGGCACCGTCGAGATCCCAGACGAGTCCCTCCACGTCGGGCATGAAACCGGAGAGGCACATCACACCCGCCACGCGTGTCCGCTCCGTTGCGCCGAGAGCCAAGGCGAGGGCGAGGCCCGCCCCCTGTGAGAAGCCACCGACCACCGTGTCCCCGCGGTCGAAGCCGCGGGCAGAGCACGTCTCGCCCACCAACGCGTCCAGCGCCTCGAGCACGTCGAGGAAGCCGCGGTCGTCCCCGCCGCCGGGCTCGATCCAGTACGAGTCGTGAGGTGGGAGGGGATGCGGCCCCCGCGGAGCCATCACGAGATAGTGCGCGTCGGGATCGACGAGAGGACCCAGCGTCGAGAGGGCGTAGGGCTGGCTGTAATAGCCGTGGACGAGGAACATGAGGCGGTCGGGGTTCCCCCGACCTTCGATCACATGCGTCTCCAACTGCACCCGTGCCTCCCGTGCCGAGTTCTCTAGGGTGGGTCTCAGTCTTGGGGCAACTCCGGGCGGAGGTCCAATGGAGAGCGTGGAGTCGTGGGTGGGTCGGGGTGCCTACATCACGGTCGACGGTGAGAGAGTCTGGACCCTCGACGTCCCTGCGGACGGCTCCACTCCCGTCTCGGACCCTCTCCTCGTCCTCCACGGGTTTCCCACGTCCGCCTACGACTGGCACCAAGTCGTCGCGGCCCTCGCCGGCAGGCGTCGTGTCGTCCTCTTCGACATGCCCGGCTACGGCGCGTCGGACAAGCCGGACCGTGCCTACTCGCTCTTCCACCAAGCGGATGTGGCCGAGGCCGTCGCCGCCGCCTTCGGTCTGCGCCGCGTCGTCCTCGTCTCGCACGACATGGGGGACACCGTCGGTGGGGAGTTGCTCGCGCGCGATCTCGACGGGAGGCTCCCCTTCGCAGTGTCGCGGCGAATCCTCACGAACGGGAGCATCTACATCGGACAGGCCCATCTCACACAGGGCCAGCAGATGCTGCTCGGCATGCCCGATGCCCTTCTCGACCCGGGCGTGACACCTTCCGCCGAAGCCCTCGGGCTGACCCTGCGTGCGATCCTGTCACCGGAGACCGGCGTAGCCGATGACGAGACACGGGCGATGGGCGAGCTCGTCGTGCGGGGTGGTGGCGCCAGGCTCCTGCCCCGCCTCATCCGTTATGTCGAGGAGAGACGAGAGCACGAGTCCCGCTGGACGGGTGCGATCGAACGCCATCCGAGTCCCCTCACGGTGATCTGGGGTGACGCCGATCAGATCGCGCGCTGGGACATGGTGGAGCGGCTCCAGGCCGCGCGTCCCGACGCCGAGTGTGTGAGGCTCAGGGGTGTGGGCCACTATCCGATGGCCGAAGTCCCGGCCGACTTCACGCAGGCGCTCCTGCACGGCACCTGAGCGGCGGCCGCGAGGTTCCGCCAGCCGGTCAGGGGACGAGCACCGCCGCCCCCCGCACGGTCCCGGCGACGAGGTCCGCGATCGCCCTGTTCGCGTCCTCGAGCGGAAACGTCTCGACCTCGGTGCGAACGGGAACTGCGGGGGCTACCGAGAGGAGTCCGATCCCGTCCGCGCGTGTGAGGTTCGCGACGGACGTGAGGGTGCGCTCCTCCCACAGATCCGCGTAGGGGAAGGAGGGTATGTCGCTCATGTGGATGCCGCCCGAGACGACACGGCCGCCGCGGTCGACGGCGCGGAGGGCAGCCACCATGAGGGGCCCGACGGGCGCGAACACCATCGCGGCATCGAGCTCGACCGGGGGCGCCACGTCGGACCCTTCCGCCCAGACGGCCCCGAGGCTGCGGGCGAACTCCTGTGTCTCGATGTCGCCGGGAGATGTGAACGCGTAGACCTCACGGCCTTCGTGCACTGCGATCTGGCAGACGATGTGCGCCGCCGCCCCGAAGCCGTAGATGCCGATCCTGGCGGCGTCCGGCCCGCATCGCCTGTAGGCGCGATATCCGATGAGGCCGGCGCAGAGGAGCGGTGCGGCATGGGCGTCGTCGTAGGTCTCGGGTACGGGGAAGCAGAACCGGGAGTCGGCCACGGCGAGCTCGGCGAACCCGCCGTCGACCGTGTAACCGGTGAACGCGGGTTCGGTGCAGAGGTTCTCCCTGTCGCTGAGGCAGAAACGGCAGGTGCCGTCCGTGTGGCCGAGCCAGGGCACACCGACACGGGCACCGACCGCGAAGTTCGCATCCGGCCCCGTCGCGGCGACGCGGCCCACGATCTGGTGTCCGAGCACGAGCGGCAGCTTGGGGTGCGCCAGGTCGCCGTCAATGATGTGGCGGTCGGTCCGGCACACCCCGCACGCACCGACGCGTAGCAGCACCTGGCCGGGGCCGGGCGACGGAACGGGGATACGGCGTAGAACGAGCGGCGACCCGGGTCGGTCGAGGACCATGGCCCGCATGTCACGAGGGAGGGAGCCGTCTGCCATCATCCCCGATTATGGAGTTCAGGAGGTTGTGACGTGGGGACAGGAAAGTGGTCGAGGGCACTCGTGACCGGTGCGTCCTCGGGTATCGGCAAGGCGTTTGCCGAGGCGCTGGCACGCCAGGGCACCGACCTCGTGGTGGTCGCGCGGGACGAGGCGCGCCTCGGCGAGCTCGCCGCCCGCCTCGAGCACGACGCCGGTGTCGGTGTCGAGGTGATCGGGGCGGACTTGACCGTCGTCGAGGACCTGGCGCGGGTCGCCGCCCGGACGGCAGCGGGGACAGACCCCTGCGACCTCGTCGTCAACAACGCCGGCCTCGGCGTGTCGGGTTCGTTCGTGGACGCAGGGCACGAGGCTGCAATGGCTCAGGTGGACCTGAACGTGCGTGCCCTGGTCCGCCTCACGCACGCAGCCCTCTCCCGCATGCGCACGAGCGGTGAGGGTGGGATCCTGAACGTGTCCTCGACGGCGGGGTTCTTCCCGAGCCCCGGTGGCGCGGTCTATTCGGCGAGCAAGGCCTTCGTGATCAACTTCGGCCTCGGTGTCGCCGAGGAGCTCCGCATGCAGGACTCGGCCGTCCGCATCTGCACGCTCTGCCCCGGCTTCACGCGGACCGAGTTCCAGGCGCGGGGTGGGTTCGTGACCGACGGGATACCGGGCTTCCTCTGGCACGATGCGGACATCGTCGTGCGAGAAGCCCTCACGGCACTCGGTACGGGCCGCACGTTGTGCGTGCCAGGGGTCCACAACCGGGTCGGGGCGATGGCTGCCCAGGCTGTTCCCCGGACAGTGCAGGCACGTCTCATTGCGGGGATGTCACGCGGCTTCCGGGCGTGAGTGCCTCGAGCCTCACCGGAGACGTCACGGCGACGTGCCGGAGTCCCTCTTGTCCATGTACTCGCGGATCCTGCGCTCCTCCCAGTTCTTCCCGTAACGGGCACTCACGAGATCGAGCACGATGAAGAAGAGGGGGATGGCCATGCCGAGAAGGGTCCACACGAACCAGGGGTAGCCACCGCCGGAGAGCGCCCAGATCACGACGAGAGCGGCGTTCACGACCACATAGACCCCGAGATAGCTGATGAGCGCCTTCTGCTTGCCCACGTACTCCTTGGCCTCTGCGTAGAGCTCGTCTTCGCCCTCGTTCGGCTTTGCGGCTTCGGTCTCGTCGTTCATGCGGGAGAATCTAGCGGCCCCCCGGCCGCAGCAGGTGACGCTCACGGCGGCCGTGGGAGCAGTGCCGTGGCCTCGATCTCGACGAACCAGCGGGGGTCGAGGAGCCCGGCGACGACGACCATGGACGTGGCGGGACGCACGCTGCCGAACACCTCGGCGTGAGCCTCACCCACCTCGTCGGCGACGTCGGGTGTGGTCACGAACATGCGAGTCCGCACGACGTCTTCGGGACCACCGCCCGCCTGCGCCACTGCCTCGAGGATTATCTCGAGACACCGCTCGGCCTGAGCCTTGGGGTTCGGGTCGCAACTTCCGTCGGGCCAGATCGGGGCTGTCCCGGCGACCTCTACCACCCTTCCGACCCGCACCGCCCGACTGAACCCGTAGCGGTCCTCGTACGGCGACCCCGAGCCGATCCGGCTCCGCTGCTCCATGGTCGAACTGTAACGGGCGGCCGGCACGGGTGCTTCGAAATGGGGGTACCCGCTTGGGTAGGGTGGGTCATCCCAGGCCAGGGAATTCGGGTGAGGAAGGATCCGATGAGCGAGGACGAAGGCCGCACGCCTCCGGGCCAGGTTGCCGAGAGTGGAGCGCCCCCTGTCCCTCCGCGGCCCGTCCACGTGAGAGCGGACGGAACGCCGATCGAGTCCACCGCGCCGGACCCTGCCGCGACGCAGGCGATGCGGGTGCAGCCCGGTGCCGCACCCGCCGTGCCGGCACCTCCGCCCGCACCTGGTCCGGGTCCCGCGACACCCTCCGCGTTCGCACCGCCGGCCGCAGCGGCCGCACCGGCGCCATCCGGAGGGACCCCGGTCACGGCGACCTCACCCGCAGCCCCATCGACACAGCTGATCAGCACGACCCCTGCATCGTCGCCGCCCCAGACCGCACGCGTCACCCCCGCGGGGCCAGTCGAGGTGGGCAGCACCGGTGCGGCCGAGCCGAAGAGGCGGCGCTGGCCCCTCTATCTCGGGATCGGACTGGCCGGCGTAGTCGTCCTCGGCGTCATCGGGGCGATCCTCATCCCCGGGATCTTCCGTGAGATCTCGCGGGGGGAGCAGATCGCCTTCCAGGAGGAGTCCGACGAGTTCACGGAAGTCCTCAACGACTGGCAGTCCGAGATAGCCCAACTCGACTTCGCGGACTTCGACACCGCCAAGTCGGTCAGCGATCCCTACGTGGCGCGGATGGAGGAGGCGCTCGGGCAGATGAAGGCGAAGGCCGCATCCCTCGACGGTTCCCACAAGGCGGCGGCCGACGCCATGATCGAGGCGGGAGGTACTGTCGTCGAGGATGTGAAGGCTGTCGTGGCCGCCATGACCAAGGGTCGGCAGGACGAGATCACGGCGGCGGCAGAGGCGCTCGACAAGTCGATCGATGCCTACAACGAGACCGTCGTCAAGTGGAACGACCTCAACGCCTGACTACCAGAGGCCGTCCCAGCGTGCGATGCGGTCGGCGTCGGGGCTCGTGACGACTCGGCATGCCGTGTCGAACACAGCAGTCGCGCGCCCTGTCGGGGTCCACGTCTCCCAGTCCTCGAGTGGGCCCACGCTGCCGGTGCCGCCGTGCGCGAAGTCGGACCAGACTCCCTGCACGGCCCGTGTCAGCTCGATCGGCCGCTCCGGCCCCGCGAGCAGAGCCATCACGCTGTCCTGTGACGGATCGAAGAGGAAGGGCAGCTCTATCGCGTGGCACGCCCCGAGCCGGCCGTCGAGGAGAGGGCTCGGGTAGTCGAACCGGTACATGCGGGTGTCGTCGCGATGGGGTGCCTGGGCGGCGGCGAGGCGCTCGGCCGGGATGCGGAACACGAGGTCTGTGAGGAAGTCGACGGCACCCGCGTGCACGTCACCTCCGGCGTCGTCGACGTAGCCGTGCGCGATGGCCTCGGCGTCACCGTCACCATCGAAGACGTATCTCACCCTGGACTCGAACTTCTCGATGTCACGGGGCACAGGCGCGCTCATGAGCGTGCTGAAGAGACGGAACTCGTCCTTGGTGGTACCGACGACGATCGGGATCTCCCCAGCCGCGCCGGCGGCGACGGCATCCACGGGCCGCTCGGGTAGGACCTGGCCGTCGACGACCGGACACCAGGCGATCCCGAGCGCACGTTGCGCTCCGCGTCTGTTCCGGATGATGTCCAGGGTCGTGCGGTTCTGGAGATCGATGATCGTCTCGGGGGGGAGTGAGGAGAGCTCGGTCGGTCCGTCCACGCCGGCGACGTCGAGGAAGAGCTCGGTGCCCGCAGCCGCCGCCTCCCGGTCGACGACCGTGTGGGCCGCCCCACTCTGGAGGATCGCCCTGTGGAAGAGACCGCGAGCAGACGGCATCGCGAGGAGAGTCCCGACGCTCATCGCCCCGGCACTCTCGCCGAACACCGTCACGTGGGTCGGGTCGCCGCCGAATACCTCGGCGTTCGTGCGCACCCAGTCGAGAGCGGCGATCTGGTCGAGGATCCCGGCGCAGCCCGAGCCATCGAACTCGGGGCCGAAGGCGTCGGCGAGATGCATGAATCCGAGGGCGCCGGTGCGGTACTCCACGGACACGATCACGGCGCCGGTTGCCGCGGCGAGGTTGCGCCCGTTCCAGCCGGGGTCGGATGCCGCCATGACCATGAAGGCGCCGCCGTGAATCCACACCATGACGGGGCGATCCGCGCCCTGCGTGGCCGGAGTCCACACGCTCACGTGCAGACAGTCCTCCCCTTGGGGGGGGAGGCCGGTCGTTATCGGCAGGGCAGGCTGGGGAGGTGTCAGACCCCACGCAGTCGCCTCGCGGGTGCCGGTCCAGGGCCGAGGGGGTCGGGGTGGTTTGAAGCGGAGGTCTCCGACGGGTGGCGCCGCATACGGGATCCCGAGGAACGTGAGGATGCCGTCGTCGTCGAAGCCGCTCACCTTGCCGTACGATGTCTCGACCGTTGTTGACATGTGAGTCAGGATACGGGCTCCGGGCCGGGGCGGCCGATTCGGAGTGCCCCACGGGCGTGCCTGGCCTCCGTTCACGACGGCGTCAGGGCGTCACTTCGCCGTCGGATACCTCCGTCGTGTACTCCACGGCCTCGAAGGTGAGGTTCGCGACAGGATCCGAATCCACCCGCATCGTGACGAGGCCCGCCGCGTAGAGGACAGCTCCCGAGGCGGCGATGCACAGCTCCTGCCCGGTGCCGTGCACGCACGCCGCCGGGACGCCCGCAATCGTGCGCTGTTCCGTGGTTGCCCCAGGCCTCTCCGACAGGGTTACGACTCGTTGTGCAGCCGTGGTGGGCGCGAGGGCCTCGAGGCGGGAGAAGAGGGCCGCCAACTCCGAGACGGTGTCGGCTCCGCACGTGTACTGGCCGAGGATAGTGAGACAAAGGGTCCACGTCCCGGTGGAGGTATCGAGGTAGTTGCTGAAGGGGTAACCGGCGTAGGTGCCGTCGAGGCGTGTGAGCGGCGGCTTCCACCACACCTCCATGTGGTCGAAGTAGGGGGTGCCGGTCACCTGGTAGACCACGTGGAACGCCGAGACCGGGAGGGCGGCGGCGGCCGCTGCGACGCTGACGCCTCCCGTGTCGGCAGGCTGTGTGTCGGGTGGCTGGGGCCGGGTCGGGCGCGAGACCTGAGGAGCATCCTGTCTGCCCTGCCGCGGCTGGGCAGAGGGCGGACCGGAGCAGCCTGTTGCCACGATCAGGAGGAGGGCGGCCACGGTCGCCACCGCGGAGGTGAATCCGTCCACCTGCGTCTAATCGGCCTCGTCGGGCCAGACTTGCGCCTGAACGTGGTCACCCAGATGGGTCGTGTCGTTCAAGGACCGCAGGATCAGGCGATCTTCGACCACGACGACCCGCGTGATCGAGGTCTGGTCGACGATCGTCGCCATGGTTCGTTCCGATCCCGTCGCCTCGGCTACTACGGCTCCGATCACGCCGCCGTGGGTCACGACCGCGATCTGCTGTCCGGCATGGCGGCGGGCGACCGCGAGGAGGGCATCGTTCACGCGTGTGCGGAATGCGACGTCGCCTTCGCCACCCGGGATCGGATCCCACGAGCCGCTCACGAGGTGGTCGACGAATGCGGGATGCGCGTCGGCGGCCATCTGCCTGTAGACGCCGCCTTCCCACTCGCCGAGGTGGACCTCACGCAGGTCCGGAACCTCGACGGCTTCCAGACCGAGCAGCGTGGCGAGGGGTGCCGCTGTCTCGTGGGTGCGACGCAGCGTCGAGACGTACACGGCGTGCACATGCGCGTCCCCGAGGCGTTCGGCGAGCCTCTCAGCCTGTGTACGGCCGCGCGGGGTCAGGCCCGGGTCGCCATGCCCGTCCCGGGACGGGAAGAGGCGGCCCTCGACGGCGGCCTCGGACTCACCGTGGCGGACGAGGAGGATGTCGGTCGCAGAGCGTGGGAATCGTGGGAAACCCACGTTCGGGAACTGTCTGGCCATCGGGGCATCGTATCCGTCCCGGGCATCTCCTTCGGCGGTCGGTCACCACTCGGATGCGGCGACGCCGTCCACGATCCAGTCGGCTGTGACCTCGCACCAGGCGGCGAGCCCGCGCCACGCTCCGAAGCGCCGGTAACGCCACGCGATCTGGCGGTCGGAGAGCCTGCGTCCGACGAGGCGGGCGAGCTTGGCCCGCACCCACGAGTCGAGACCGAGGCCGTCGAAGTGGCCGCAGAGCTTCGCCACGTTGTCGGCGACGTAGGGACCGCATCCGGGCAACGCGCGGATCAGGTCCCGGATCGCGGCACCCGGGAGGTCGGGGTCGAGCCATGCCTCCGGCTCGACTCGACCCTCTGCCACGGCGGTGGCGATGGCGGCGACGGCTTCGGCGCGGTAGCCGAACGACATGTCCCGGAGACCGGCACCTCCCGCCTCGGCGATCACGGCCGGCGTGGGGAACCGGTCGCCACCCATATCGACGAGGCCGGAGACCATACGTTCCGTCAGGGACCACGAGCAGTTCGTCGTGCAGACCATCTTCACGAGATCCTCGAAGACGGTGGGGGAGCGCAGGAGGCGGCCCGCGCCGGTCAGGGGCACCCAGGCCAGGTCGGGTTCGCCGCGTCCCGGCGTTCGCGTGCACATCTCGTAGAACCCGGTGAGATCGACGTCGAAGTTGAGGCAGCGCGCGACCTCTGCCTGTGCAGGCCCGTCCGTGCGACCCGCGACGGCGACCGACGCGGCGGATGCCTCCCTCACCGTCCACCCATCCCGCTCGAGCTCCCATCTCGCCCGTTCGAGGCGGAACGGGGGCAAGGAGGCCCAGCCGTGCGAGAGCACTGTGCGCTGGAACATGAACGACGGGGGAGTCCGCAACAGGACGGCGCGCGGCGGCGCGGTCACAAGCGGATGGGGATGCGGCGCCGCACGATCCGCATGGTCGCGTCGAGGCCGGTGATGGGGTCGAAGCTCTCGGCGGCATCCGTGAGGGCGTCGACTTCGCCGGGAGCGAGCACGACGTCGGCTGCCGCCACGTTCGCCTCGAGCTGCGCCACGCTCGATGCGCCGGGTATGACGACGACATTCGGGTGGTGGATCAGCCACGCGAGCGCGATCTGGGACGGGGTCGCGTCGTGTCCGGACGCGACCTCGCGCAACGTGTCGAGGAGCTTCGCAGCCCGTTCGAGGTTCTCGGGGAGGAACAGGGCGTTCCCCGACCTGACCACACCCGGCGGTGGGTTGTCGGGTCCGTAACGTCCCGACAGGAGTCCTTGGCCGAGCGGGCTGTACGCGATCACGATGCGGTCGTGCTCGGCTGCCCACGGCACGAGGTGAACGCGGGGCCGGGGGTGGGCGAGGCTGAACTGGACCTGATTCGAGAGGACAGGCAGTCCCAGATGGGTCTCGGCGCCCTGCCAGCCGTCGAGGGAGAAGTTGCTCACACCGGCGTGGGCGACGGAGCCGTCCTCGAGGAGGCTGCGCATGCCGTGCATGGTCGACGCCACCGGGATGACGGGATTCCGCCAGTGCACCTGGTAGAGGTCGAGACGATCGACGCCGAGGCGGCGGCGGCTCGCTTCCGCCCGCTGCCGGACCACCGGGGCGACGGGGAGGACGGGGAAGATCTTCGTGGCGACGAAGACCTCGTCGCGCCTCTCACGTATCGCCCTCCCCACGATGCGCTCGGATCTCCCGAAGGCGTACACCTCGGCCGTGTCGACGACGTTCACGCCGAGATCGAGGGCACGGTGCAGGATCTCGACCGCTCCCTTCTGGGCATAGTCGGTGCCGTAGCCCCATTCGCGGGATCCGAACTGCCACGTGCCGAGGCCGATCGCGGACAGGTTCACGCCGTTGGCTGTCACGTATCGCATCCGCCCAGACTGCCACAAGTGGCGACCTCACGCCGTGGGATGCGCCTGTTGCGGCATCCGGAATCGCAGTTTGCCCCTGCTACGCTGGGCAAACTGCGATCAGCAGGGCAGTGAGGGCGGCGTAGCCGAGTGGCTCAGGCAGAGGTCTGCAAAACCTTGTACGGCGGTTCGATTCCGCCCGCCGCCTCGAATACGGCAGTCCGGCGGACACGCGCGATGGATCCACTGTTCCGCAACATGGTCGAGGCCGCCTCGCGGGCTCCGAGCGTGTACAACTCGCAACCGTGGTGCTTGCGCATCGCAGGGGGGGCCCTGTGTGCGAAGCTCGATCCCACGCGTCTCCTGCCGGTGCTGGACCCCGACAACCGCCTCGCATGGGTTTCCCTCGGCGCGGCCGTCGAGAACGCGCGACTCGCCGCCCTCCGTACGGGGTGCGACGTGGAGGTGCGCTGGTTCGAGTCCGAGCGTGCACGGGGAGACGAGGGCGGAGACGAATCCGAGACGTGGCCCGTGGTCGTGGCGCCGGTCCGTATGCGTGGCATAGCCCAGGCAGACCTCGAGCTGGCCGGCTGGATCGAACGTCAGACCGTCGCCCGCGGCATGATGACGAGCGGACCGAATCCGCTCGACACCGCCCTCGAGGCGGCAGCGGTCTCCGCCCTCCCCGGCGCCCGGCTCGTCGAACTGCCCGCGGGCCGCCGCGGTCTCCTCGTCGAGCTCACGGAGCGGGTCGTTCTCGAGGGGTACACGCAGCCGAGGCTGCGGCGGGAACAGCTCGCATGGGTGCGGACGCTGCCGTGGCAGCGCCGGGACGCGGGACTGCGCCCGGCGGATCTCGTCGACTCGCCGTTCAAGCGGCTTCTCGCGCCTCTCGTCCTCTCCCGGCCTCTTCTCGTACCTCTCGGCATGGGTCCCCGGCTCGCCCGCGAAGCCCGTGCCGTCTCCGCGTCCACGCTCACATTCGTCGTTGTCACAGGGACGAACGGGGGCCCGGACGGCTGGTTCGACTCGGGGCGAGGCTGGCAGCGTGCGGCCCTCGCCCTGGCCGCGTACGGATATGCGACCGACTGGCCGGCCGCGGTACTCGCCCGTGCCGAGGCCACAGTCCGTGACCTCTTCGAGATCTCACCTGCAGAGCCGGTCGCGCTTCTCGCCCGGATCGGTGTGCCCGCGCGTCCCGTGCGTGAGGCCACGCGGCGCGCGCCTGAGAGCATGCTGCGATGAGTCGGGCCCTGCTCTCCGCCCCGGATCTCGTCGGGGTCGTGATCTCCGGCGGGCGGTCCGAGCGCCTCGGCCGCGACAAGGCACGTGAGGAGATCGGGGGCGTGCGCCTCCTCGACAGGGTTCTCGCCGCCCTCGGCGAGGTCGTCGAGACGAGCGTGGTCGTGGGGCCGTGGGCTCCACCCGGGGTCGCACGGACCGAGGAGATGCCACGCTTCGAGGGTCCGTTGCGCGCGTTCGCGCACGCCGCCCGCGTTGTCCCCGCATCGCGCCTCCTCCTCGTCGGCTGCGACCATCCGTTCCTCCAACCCGACCTTCTCCGTCACCTCGCGTCGCGACGCACCGATGCCGATGTCGTCGTGGCGGCGAGACCGGAGGGGCCGGAACCCCTGCTCGGGGTCTATGCGACGGATCTGGCCGACATGGCGGACGGACTCCTCGAATGTGGTGTGCGCAGCCTGAAGAAGCTCATCGAGTCGGCCCGGAGCGCCCTCGTCGAGGAGACGGAATGGCGGGTGTGGGACCCGGAAGGCCTCTCCTTCGTGGACATCGACGACCCCCCCGCCCTCGAACGCGCGCGCCGCCTCTGCGAGGGGAGCACGGACTGACGCGACGCAGCCTCGGTGCACGAGGCGTCGCTTCGCGACATGCGTGAGGAAGGCGGGGACGTAGAGTGGGCAGCATGGCTGCGCGGATGTCGCTGGGACGGCGCATATCGAGGCGTGTGCCGCTCGAGGCGGTCGACCGAGCCGGGAGCCAGGCGTGGGCCCTTGTCGGCGTCGCAGCCCTCGTGGGCGTCGCCGGTCTCGTACTCGCCTCGATCGGCTGGTTCCTCATACCCCTCGCGTTCGCGATCGTCGTCGGAGTCGTCGCCGCTCCTCTCGTCGGTGTTCTCGAGCGTCGAGGCCTCGGCCGGGGCTGGGCGACAGGTTCCGTGTTCGTCGTCATCGTGGTCGTGGCCGTCGCCGCCCTCTGGGCGGTCATCCCTCCGTTCGTGACGCAGGCCACGCGGCTCGTGTCGTCCGTGCCGGGCTTCTTCGAGGAGGTAGCCGACAACACGGGGGAGTTCGAGGAGAGACTCGCTTCGACGAATCCTGCCGCCGTCGAAGCGCTGCGGGGGTTTCAGGACGGCCTCGAACAACAGGCGGTCGAGTACGCGGCCCACCTACCCGACGCGATGCTCGGAATCGTGAACGTCTCGTTCGGTCTCGTGCTCGCCGCCCTCATGGGTGCCGTCGTCGCGTTCCTGGCCGTGAAGGACCTGCCTGTCTACACCGAGGTCGTGAACCATTGGATCGAACGGCCCGCCAACCTGCGCCTGAAGGGGGCGTTGCGCCAGATGGCCCGCACCGGGTCCCTGTTCATCCGGGGCCAGCTCCTCCTCGCCCTCATCGTGGGTTTGGCATCCGGACTGGCACTCGGTCTTCTCGGCGTGCCGTTCCCCGTTCCCCTCGGCGTGCTCGCGGGCATAGGTGAGCTCGTGCCCACGGTCGGACCGATCCTCGCCGGCATCCCCGCCGTGGTGTTCGCGTTGGGTGAGGGCGGCGTCGGGCTGGGGCTTCTCGCGGCCGGGGCCCTGTTCCTCGTCCAACAGGCCGAGTCCTACTTCCTCGTCCCGCTCGTCGTGGGCAAGGTCACCGAGATGTCGGCGATCACCGTGATCGTGGCGTTGACCGTAGCGGGTGGGACGTTCGGCATCGTGGGCATGGTCGTCGCCATCCCGCTCCTCGCGCTGATACGTGACGGCCTGCGCTGGTTCTTCATGAGCGACACGGAGGTCCTCGAAGCGCTGAGTGCGCAGCCCTAGCCTTCCCGACCGTCTCCGCTCGCGTTTCCACCGACGTGGGCGTACTCACCCACGTCCAGTGTGGTTGAGTACACCCACGTGGGGGGGTGGAGGGGATTCAGGTCGACGTGGGCGTACTCACCCACGTCCAGTGTGGTTGAGTACACCCACGTGGCTGAGGGAGTCCTGTCAGCCGACGGTGAAGTCACCCGTGTCGAGTGGCGCCGAGTAGAGGTAGTTCTTGCCTCCACCCGTCACGCGGACCGCGATCGTGTCACCCGAAGGCCCGTTGTCGAACACCGCGATGCGGTAGTTGTACATGACGAGGCCGGTCTGGAAGGAGAACCCGCCGATCGCCGAGCCCGCGTAGTAGGCGGCGTTGGGCGCCGTCTTCACGGCACGACTCGAGAGGAACCACATCGTCTGCACGCTGATGCCGGTGTCGTAGAGGCTGAGCGAGCCGGTGAGGAGCTTGATGCCGAGGAAGTTGGTCTCGCTCACGCACCCGCCGAGCCGGCCGGTTCCACCGGACACGCCGGTGAACTGGCCACTACCGCAGAGCCTGCTGAGCTTGGACAGTGATGCCGACTGGGGTGCGGCGTCGAGGAGATTGATGACACCGTCACCGTCGTCGTCGTCCGTCGGTCCACCGCCGCCACCGACCGGGTTGACCTGGACGGCGGGGAGGTTGCGGGCGGTCACACCGCCGTCACCGTCGTTCGCCGTGACCGTGCCTGTGTAGGTCCCGGGCGTGGAGAAGGTGCGGGCGGGTGGCGTGGCCCCCGTGTAGTCCGTGGAGCCGTTCCCGTCGAAGTCCCACGTGTACGTGAGTGTGTCGGCGGGGTCCGACGCCGTGACGGAGTAGTTGAACGCCGTGGTGTCCACGACTCCGACCGTCGGGGTCACCGTCGCCGCGCTGACTGTGGGTGCGACGTTCTGCACGGTGATCGTCGTGGAGTCGTCGGCCGTGCCGTCGGGGTCGGTCACGGTCAGGGCGACCGTGCGCGTCGCGGGGCCGTCACCGGCGGGGAAGGAGAACGTCGCCGACGGGCCGGACTGCTCGACGTCACCGTCGTCGTCGAGGTTGAACGCGTAGTTGCTGATCGACTGTCCGGGATCGACGGGTGTGGAGCCGGACGCGTTGACGGTCACGTTCGCACCCTCGTTCACGGTCTGGCTCGGGCCTGCATCGGCGACGGGTGGGTTGCCGTTCACGGTGATCGCCGGCAGGGTGTCGGTGTCGGTTCCGCCGTCACCGTCGTTCACAGTGACCGTGCCTGTGTACGTTCCCGGTGTCGAGAATGTACGGGCGGGTGGTGTCGCCCCCGTGTAGTCCGTGGAGCCGTTCCCGTCGAAGTCCCACGTGTACGTGAGGGTGTCGGCAGGATCGTTCGCCGACACCGTGTGCGTGAACTGGGTGCTACCGGCGAGCCCGCTCAGCGGGGTGACCGTGGCAGACGTGATCGTGGGTGCGACGTTCTGCACCGTGACGACCGCGGCATCCTGGGGCGAGGTACCGTCGGGATCGGTGACACGCAGGCCCACCGAGACCGAGCTCGGACCGTCCCCGGCCGTGAACTGGTAAGTGGGCTGGGGGCCTGTCTGGTCCGTGCCGTTGAGGCCACGGTCCCAGATGTAGTCGATGATCGACTGTCCGGCGTCGTTCGGGGTCGAACCGGCACCGTTGAGGGTGACCGAAGCACCCTCGTTCACGGTCTGGTCCGGTCCGGCCGCGGCCGTCGGCAGGTTCCCGCCGCCGCCCGAGTTGACCGTCACGGTCGGGATGGACGCGGTGGCACTCGCGCCGTCGCCGTCGTCCACGGTGAGTGTGCCGCTGTACACACCCGCGCTCGCGAACACGTGGGTCGGGGCCGGCTGCGTGGAGTCGACGACGGTGTCGCCGTCGAAGTCCCATGCGTAGCTGATGGGATCCACGACGTCAGCGGCGATCGCCGAGTACGAGAACGACGTCGCGCCCGCGTTCCCGACGGTGGGGCTGACCCCGGCGAATCCGATGACCGGCGCCACGTTGTTGATCGTGAGGTTGACGAGGTCCTCGGGCGAGGTCCCGTCGGAGTCGGTGACCGTCACGGACACGACATCCGCCGCCGGCCCGTCACCCGCCACGAACTGGTACTGCGGGCTGGCGCCGGACTGGTCGATCGTCCCGTCGTCGTGCAGGTCGAAGTCGTAGGAGAGGAGGATCTGGCCGACGTCGTTGGATGACGAGCTGCTCGCGTTGATGGTCACGTTCGCACCCTCGTTCACGGTCTTGTCGGGGCCGCCGTTGGCCGTGGGCAGGGTTCCGCCCGCCTGGCCCTCGAGGATGTCGACCATGACGAAGTCGTCCACGCCGTTCGTGTCGCCTGCCGCAGCGGCCGTGGCTGTGGGGTAGACGGCGCGCAGCCCGTTACCCGAGACGATGGCGTACTGGATGAAGCGCACTTCGGCGGGCGCGAGGGGAATCACCTCTCCCGTGTCCATGTGGACGACACGGGGCGGAGCAGCCGTGGGCACGTTGCGCTGGGCGATGCCTGCCGTGCCGTCGTCGCCCATCGACGTGAGCTCGAAGTCCGGCTCGGCACCGGGCGCGTCCGGGACCTCGTACCAGGTCGTACCCGCGACGGTGGTGATGTCGACGGCGTAGTAGTGGCTGTTCCCGAAGTCGATCGTCCCCGACGAGTCGGATACCTGCAGGGCGAGCCAGTTGCCGTTCGGGCTCATGTCTATGACGCGCACGACGAGGTTGTCTGGGTAGGCAGGTGTGTCGAACGGGGCGGGGAGCGCCGTGAGGTGCTGCCACGTCGTGGTGTCGCGCTTCACGTAGACGCTGTGCGTCGTTCCGTCCACGTAGCTGTACGCGTAGCGGTTGCCGGTGCTGTCACACGAGGCCGAGGTCACCTTCTGGGTGGCGGTCCCGTCCATGTGGGTGATTCCGGAGGAGGGGCGACCCTTGGGATTCGTGAAGGGGTTCGGACTGGTCCCGCTCGAGTCCATCTTGAAGAGGCGGCCGCCGATCATGACGCCGTTCTCGTCCGTCGTCTCGGGTCCCGCGATCCAGTAGATGTAGCGGCCGTTGTCCGTGATGCACTGCGTGATGTCGTTCTTCGTCGAGTTGTGGTAGGCGTAGATGTATCCCCCGTAGCCGTTCGTGCGTACGACGTCGAGTTGGTTCGCGTAGGAGAAGGTCAACGGGTTGAAAGAGAGCGTGGTGTAGGCGACGTGGCCTGCGGTCGAGACCTCGCCTTTGAGGGCGAAGGCACTCCCTGAGTACGGCACCTCCTTCTCGCCGTAGTGGCTCGCGGCGACGGAGGAGTCGGCTCCGTTGGCGTGCACCATGAGCTTGCCCGTACCGAAGCCGCCGTTCAGGTTGAGGAAGGCGAGACGGCCCCCATCCGTGGCGAGCGCGTTCGCAGCCATCGCCGGGTCCGTCTGTGTGGACGCCTCGCTGAAGGAGAGACCGCCGCTGGCGGGGGACATCCACACGTGATTGCCCGCGTAGTCGCCGCGGGCGGGGACGAGCGCGAGGCTGCCCGCGAGGACGAGGAGCGTGGCACCCGCGAGAAGCCGCCGGAGCAGCGTCGTGTGCGAACGCCTACGTGTGATGCGCATGATTCCTCCCAGCAGGCCCGCCGTACCGAGCCTCCCTCACGGTCCCCTACCTGGCGAATTCTGTCACCTTGTCGCGTACGAGCCAAACCGGACCCACTCCCTAGGTTCGAGTCCGGCCCTTCCCGTTCCTCCCGAATCGTGCGGACCGGACCGGGCGGCTCAGGCTGTCGCCGTGTCGGGTGGCACCTCGGCCGCGCCCGGGATCGTGCCGGAGCCGTTCGACGTCGTGGGGCCGGGCGTGACGGCGCTCGGATCCTGCGCAGGCGCGACTGCCCGCGCGGCCGGGCCGGCATCTCCGGCGGGCATCCCGAAGCCGTGGAAGACCAGTTCTGTGCGTCCGAGCAGGACTCGGTCGCCGTGGGTGAGGTCGACCTCGTCTATGCGCCGGCCGTTCACCCACGTGCCGTTGGTGGACCGCAGATCCGTGACGTGGATGCCTCCCTGGCGGGCCTCGAGACGGCAGTGGACGCGAGACACGCTCGGATCGTTGAGCACGATGGCGTTGCGGGGATCGCGTCCCACGGTCATCACGCCGAGGAGGGCCTGCGAGCGGCCATACGGGCCGACGAGCTCGCCCACGGGTGGGCCGCTCACACCCGGGCCCGCCGCCGTGCCCGCTGTCTCGAGCGGGGCGGGAACACCCTCCGCGAGGGCGTGGACGAGGGTGTCGTCGGCAGTCGGATAGGGCGTCGCCTCGTCTGCCGAGTGGCCGTCCGTGTTCCAGTCCGGCCCGGCCCCGAACGGATCGGGGTTCGCGTCGGCGGCGTCGGCGCCGAAGAAGGCATCGGCGGTGGCTGTCCATTCGCTCGAGCCGTGGTCGACGGCCGCGGGCTCGGGGAAGGGCGCGTCGTCCGCGACCCGTGGCCTGATCGCTCCGAGCGACGCATCGCTCCACGCGGTGTCCGGGGGCGGGGTGAGGCCGTTCGGGGCGACGCCGACAACAGGGATCGCCTCCGGAGGCGCAGGTGTGGATACGGGTGACCTGACCTCGGGGGGGTGTGCAGCCGTGAGCGGACGTTCCGGAGACACCTCCCACGTGGAATCGGCGGCTGCGGAGGGCTGCGGGTCCGTGCTTGCGGCGAACGTCTGCCAGGCGGAGTCGGGTGCCTCGAAGGCGTCCGCGGGGGACGGCGGCTCGGGGGGCGGCGGCTCGGGGGGCGGGGGGGCGGCATCGCCCCCGTACCCGGCAGGGGGGGGAGTCGGCGGTACGGCAGGGGTGTGGGCGGGCGCGTCGAACCCGGTCCCGCAGGAGCGACACCGGGGTGCTTCGGGATGGTTGAGCACCGAACATGACGGGCAGATGAGGGTCATGTCGGCGGACGGGAAATCGAACATGTCCTCGGTCGTGGACAACGGGTTGCCGGGCCCCCCGTGTGTGCCGGGGGGGCGCCACCTGCGACGATACCACTGTCCGTGGCATCGGGGACGAGCCGCGGCAGACGGCGTTCAATCGAGTCGGAGGCTGCGGGCGGCGGCCTCGACGACTTCGCTCAGGTAGTCGTCGATCGGCACCTCGGGCTCTTCGGTGGAGATGCCCACCCCGAGGAGGGAGGTGGAGAGGTCGGACATCACGATCCCGCCGATGAACTGGCGGGCGAACACGTAGGCGTTGCACTGGCGTGCCTCGCCGGCCTCGATGAAGTCCCTGATCCGGGCCGCGAAGTGGTTGAGGAGGTCGTCGATGACGTCGGTGATGCGCCGGTCGCCTTCGAGCAGCGTGCTCTCGGCGATGATGAGCCGGAACACGTCCGAGTCGCGGCGGGCGATCTCGACCGCCGTGTACGCGGCAGCTTCGAGGGTCTCGCGGAGTTGCAGGCCCTTGAGGAGAGGCGCTCCGAACTGCACGTAGGGCTGCAGGTGACGGAGGCCCTCGTCGATCACGGCGTCGAAGAGCTCACGTTTGGACGGGAAGTACCGGTAGAGGAGGGCGTCGGACATCTGCACGTGCCTGGCGATCATGCGTGTTGTCGTGGCGTGGTAGCCGTGCTCGAGGAAGAGGTGCCGGGCGGCGGCGAGGATCTCGAGGCGACGACGCTCGCCCTCCGTCATCTCCATTCGCTGGGCCGGTTCGGTCATGTCGTGCGCTCACCCCGGCTGGGTGTCGGAACTGCAGCGTGAGGCCCCGCTGCCCGTAGAATCCCGGAGGGTCTCGGAACTACCTGAACAGGCATCCTATATGGCCGAGTCGGACCGGTTGGTCGGGGAGGAATCCCCGCGTGCAGGTGACCGCGGGCGTCTGCAGAGGCACCTGCTCCGCGAGCTGATCGAGGCGAACCTGCTCGGGGCGTCGATCATCGCCTTCTTCTACCTCGTGTTCCAAGTCGACGAGCTCCCGGTCGCGTCGCGTACGGCCATGCAGGTCATGGCGGGGGCGATGCTCCTCGGGTTCCTCCTCGTGCTCTACCTCTCGTACCGGATCACGAGTCCTCTTGTCACCTGGTTGCGTGCCGAGTCACCGGCGCCGCCGCCCTCGCGCCTGCAGATCGCCGTGGTCGTGCAGCCTGCCGTGCAGGCGCTGCTCGTCTTGACGCTCTGGGCCGTCGCGGCCGTGGCCTTCGCCACGGCCGAGGCACTCACGTCGGACGAGGCCGTGCCCCTGCGGTTCTTCGTGACGCTGATGGGGACCCTCATCGGAGGTGTGGCCACGGCAGCCATCACGTACCTGCGGGTCGAGCACACGTGGCGGGAGTGGATCCCGACCTTCTTCCCCGGCGTCGACGCGCCGACACGGTTGCCGCTGCCGTCGCGGGGCGGTCTCGCGTCCCGGCTCCACGTGGCCTTCGTCCTCGGGACGGTTCTTCCCCTCCTCGCCGTCGGCATGGCCGCCTCCGTCGGTCTGCGTCTCGGTACACCCGTCAACGCCACACAGATCACGTGGTTCCTGGTGATCGCCGGGATCGTCGTCGGCGCGATCCTGTCCGTGAACATCCGTCGTTCGATCACACAGCCGATTCACCGCATCCAGGAGGCGATGGAGAAGGTGAGCCGGGGGGACCTCGCCACGATGGTCCCCGTCGACCGTGTCGACGAGCTTGGCCGGCTCGAGAGCGGCTTCAACCAGATGATGGCCGGCCTGCGCCAGCGCGAGGACCTCGAGCAGCTCCTCAACCGTCAGGTGGGCGACAAGGTCGCCGAACGCGCGATCCGGTCCGGCCCGGAGGCGGACATCGGCGGTGAGATCCGCCGTGTCACAGCGCTCTTCGTCGATCTCGTGGCCTTCTCCACCGTCGCCGAGTCGGCATCCCCGGGGGCCCTGGCTGCGCTCCTCAACGTCGTGTTCGGTGTCATCGTCGATGCTGTCGAGAGCCGGGACGGGATCGTGAACAAGTTCCAGGGCGACGCCGTCCTCGCCATTTTCGGGGCGCCGGAGAACGATCGCAAGCATGCCGAACACGCCCTCGAGGCCGCGGAGGCGATCGCGAGCGGTCTCGAGGCGGTGAACCTCGATTTCGGGATAGGGGTCTCCACGGGCGAGGTGTTCGCCGGGAACGTGGGAACGGAGACGAGATACGAGTACACCGTGATCGGCGATCCCGTGAACGAGGCCGCCCGCCTCCAGGAGCTCACGCGCATGCTCGAGCGGCGCGTCCTCCTCTCGGGTGCGACTGCCGCCGCCGTACGCGATGCCGTGGGGGGCCGCCTCGTCTCCGCCCTCGTGCCGCTCGAGCCCGTGGTGCTGCGGGGCAAGACGGAGGCGACCGAGGTCTACAGCCTCAGCCCCGAGCTGTGGAGGGGGCCGAGTGTGGATGTCGAGTCGACAGAGCCCACCTCGGGAGAGGACGGCGGGGACGGTGCGGCATCGGGAGCCGTCCCAGGAGGCGAAGCCGGGGAGGAGAGCGCCGCGTCAGGTCTGCTCGAACTCGGGGCAGTCACGGGAGCAAATGCGCGTACCACTCCCGACAGCGTCGATGAGGGCAGCCTCGAGTGACCCCGTCTCGACGCTGCGCCGGTAGCGTCGGCCTCGCTCCACGCACAGGACGGTGTCCGTTCCGCACACCGCGACGACGCCCGTGGCACAGAGCGCCTCACGTTGGGTGCGGTTGCTCCGCCGGGCACACTGTGCCAGAAACCACACGACGGAGATCAGGGCGTCATGTGTCGCCGGCTGCCTTCACCTTCGTGACGGCGGTGGAGAGGGCGGCGTCGAGAACGTCGCGCGCCACGGGCGGCTCGCCCAAGTTCGCACTGCTCACCACGACCACGATGTTGCCGGACTGCGCGACCAGCATGTCGGACGTGTACCTGCGCCCACTGCTGTCGGTGTCGGAGATCTCGGCCGCGTCCGCCCGGTCTCCGACGTCGGGCGCGTCGCCAGCTCGGACGGTGGCCTTCGGCGTGCCGGCGTCACCTGTTTCGCAGGCATCCACCGCGGCCGAGAACTCCTCCATGAATGCGGCCGCTTCCGTGGCGTCTGTGTACACGAGCAGGTTCTCGAGTACGAGGTTCTCCTCCGGGTTCCCGTGGGCGATGGCGAGACGTCCGGCCGGTGGGGCGAGCTCGAGGATGTCCTGGCCGCAGAGGTCGAACTTGCCGAAGGAGACCTCTGCCACCTTCGCGAAGTCGCCGGGGAGGTCCGATCCCGAGAGGAGGGCGGATTCCAGGTCCGCGACCTGAGGGGCCACTGCTTCGTCGCCGATGCTCGTCGGTGTCGACGCCGCCTTGCCCGCATCGGGGGAGCTGCACGCGCCGAGGCCGGCAAGGACGAGGAGCGCGGCGGCGAGGCTCGTCGTGGTGGCGAGGCGCCTCGACCGGGCACCTCTCACGCCGAGCCCAGGCGTTCGTTCACGAGCCTCTTGACGAGCGCGGGATCGACGACATCGCGGTGCTCCTTCATGATCACACCTGTGATCCGTCCCGCCAGCTTGGGGTCGGAACCGATCTCTGCCACGGCGTCGTCGACGAGGGCGGCCGTGGCGGCCTCGTCCAGCGTCTGCGGGAGCCAGCGGGACAGGCAGTCGATCTCGGCCCGCAGCTTGGTCGCATGCTCGATCCCGCGGTCACCGAGCCCCTCGTAGGTCTCGAGGCTCTTGCGCAGGGTCTTGACGTAGGCGGCGATGACGCGCCGGTGGAACGCGTCCCCGTCGTCCCCGTCGAAATCGGGGGCGGTCTTCGCCTTCTGGATCTCGGTGCGCACACCGCGGATCGCGTCGAGGGTGGTCTTGTCCTTCGAGCGCATCGCATCCGTCAGTGCCGCCTGGAGCTCGTCTGCGGTCGACACGCGGAGAACGCTACCAACACGCCCACCCCCCGTTGGGTGCGGTTTGTTGCGCTGGCGCAACAAACCGCCCAACCGTCGAGCGCGGTCCTACCCTCGTCGGGATGAGCGGCACCTTCGATCTGAGCGGGCACGTTGCCGTGGTGACGGGCGGGAACAGCGGGATCGGGGCCGGCTTCGCACGTGGTCTGGCCCGCGCTGGTGCGTCGGTGGCCGTCTGGGGGAGAACAGCCACCCGCAACGACGCAGTGGCGTCCGAGCTGCGCGAGCTCGGCGGGGAGGGTGCCGGCGTCGTGTGTGACGTGACGTCCGAGGACGACGTGGTGCAGGCGACAGAGGTGACGCTCGAGCGGTACGGCCGCATCGACTCCTGCTTCGCGAATGCGGGAGGAGGGGACCTCAGCCCGTTGCTGGGCACCAGTGTCGAGCAGTGGGACAGGGTCCTACGGCTAGACCTCACGTCCGTCTTCCTCACGTTCAGGGAGGTGGCCCGACACATGGTGGCACGGGGTGGTGGGGGTCGACTCGTGGCGACGTCGTCGATCGGCACGATCTTCGGCATGCCGCGCCAGTCGTCGTACTCAGCGGCGAAAGCCGGGGTCGACGCCCTCGTCAGATCCCTCGCCGTCGAGCTCGCCCGCCACGCCATCCGCGTGAACTCGGTCCTCGCCGGCTGGGTCGACACGCCCATGACGGCACCGTTCCTCACGTGGGAGAAGTTCGACGAGGCGATCGTGGCGCGGACCCCGGTGCGGCGCTGGGGGCGGCCCGAGGACTTCGAAGGCATCGCCGTCTACCTCGCGTCTCCGGCATCGGAGTTCATGACGGGTGAGACCCTGCGCCTCGACGGGGGCTACTCGGTCTTCTGACGCCGCAGCATGTTCGTGCCGGTACCTTCCACGATGAGGCGGCCTTCGGTGTCGGTGACGGCAGCACGGGCGAAGGCGACCGCGCGACCGAGACGCGTGACTTCCCCGCGCACGTGCAGCTCCTGGCCGTGGCGGGCACCTCGCAGGTACTGCATGTTCATGTCGAGGAGCGATCCGCTCTCCCCCCGGTCGAGGGACGCGAGGGTCGCGAACGTCATGGCGGCGTCGACGACCGCGCCGAAGACGCCACCCTGCACGGGACCGTTGGGGTTGCAGGCCCGCTCGGTCGGCACCCACGTCCCCTCCACCCAGCCGAGTCCTCCGTCACCCACGCCGTATCGATCGAGGTCGAGGCCGAGCTCCCCGAGCAGCGGCATGCCGCCGTCACCCAACCAGCGATCCATGTTGCGCGGCATTTCCTGCTGCCCCCTTCGCATGTGCCAGAGTTCCCTGCAGGACCACGAGACTACGGGGGGACGTGTGGCACGCCCATGTCGGTTCGGTATCCAGCTGTCCACGTTGCCCGCTGACGGCTGGGTGGAGCGCGTGCGCAGCATCGAGTCACTCGGCTACTCGACGTTGTTCCTCCCCGACCATTTCGGTCCGCAGCTCGACCCCACTGTGGCGATGACCGCCGTGGCAGCCGTGACCGAGACCCTCAACGTCGGCTCCCTCGTCTACGGGATCGACTACCGCCACCCCGTCGTCTACGCGAAGCAGGCCGCGACCCTCCATCTCCTGTCGGGTGGCCGGCACGAGTTCGGTCTCGGGGCGGGCTGGATGCAGTCGGACTACGACGAAGCCGGCATCGGATTCGACGAGCCCGGCGTGCGCGTGTCCCGCCTCGCCGAGGCCCTCACGTTGATCAGGTCGATGTGGACCGAGGAGAGGACCACGTTCGAGGGAGAGCACTTCCGCGTGACGGACATCGCCTCCGCCGCCCGTCTTCCGGCAGGGAAGCGGCCACGCATCGTCGTGGGTGGGGGCGGGCGCCGCCTCCTCAGCGTCGCCGCGGCACAGGCCGACATCGTGGGGATCAACCCGGCTCTGCCCCACGGCCGGGTCGTTGCCGAGACGCCGAGCGACCTGACCCCCGATCGCGTGGCGGAGAAGGTCGGCTGGGTGCGCGATGCGGCCCGGGCCGCAGGGCGGGACCCCGACGACATCGAGTTGAGCTCACTCTCGTTCATGGTTTCGATCACCGACCAGGGTGCAACAGTGCGGGACGGAATCGCGCAGGGCCTCGGCATGTCGGGGGGCGAGGTGGAGTGCTGCCCCCTCTTCATCGTGGGAACGGCCGAGGAGATCCGTGATCAGCTCGTGCGCCGCCGCGAGCTCTTCGGTATCAGCTACGTCGTGATCTCGACCGAGGATCCCGCCCTCATCGAGGCGTTCGCCGAAATCGCGGTCCGGCCGCTCACGGGCACCTAGATCTCCCGACGTCACCCAGCATGTCTCTGCACTGTCGATGCAAGTAATCTTCGAGGGTGGTGTCGCATACGGACGTAGCGATCGATCGCGCAGGGGACGGCAACGACGTCTCCGAGACGGACCGAGACGCGGGCGCGGCGCGCCGGCGGCGTGCGGCCCTGCTCGTCGTCTGTGCGGTCCTCGCGTTCAAGGGGGCCCTCACCTTCCAGCAGCTCGGGGCGTTCGTGGCGATGAAAGCGGTGGGCTGCGCGGACGCGTCGCTCCACATCGGGTTCGGGCCCGGCTCACCGCAGGCACGGGGCATGGAGTCGTGCACCGACACACAGATCTACGTGGCTGCCTCGATCGGGCTCGTCGCCGGCCTCGCCCTTGCCGTTCCCCTCCTGGTGGCGTTCGCGTCGGGACGGGGCCCACGCCGGCGGCCCCTCGCCCTGTTCCTCTACCTGCTCGCCGTCGGGTCGCTCGCCGAGGTCCTGAGTGGCACCGTGGTCTTCGGTGTCTTCGGCAGGTTCGAGGCGGCCGAGCTGATCGCCGCCGGCGTGCCCGCGTGGACCATCGTCGCAGGCGGAGTCGCCATCGGTCTCGCTCTCGCCCGACCTGTGCACGTGACCGCTCCCCAACTCGCCGACCTTGCCGGCCGCCCCGCCCACCATCGCCACATCTTCCAGAAGGCGGTCTGGTTCAAGCTCACGTTCGGTGTGGCGATCCTCTCGACCATGCGTGTCGTGCTCAGCCCCTGAGGCCGAGCAGCGCGTCACGTATCGCAGCCGCCAGCTCGTCGCCGGCACGCCGAGGCGTGCGCCCGAGGCCGACGGCGTTCACCCAGCCGTGCACGAGCCCGCTGTGCCGGCGCAGAGTCGTGGGCACACCGGCCTTGTCGAGCCGCGCGGCATACTCCTCTCCCTCGTCCCGCAGCACGTCGAAGCCGGCAGTTGTCACGTATGCAGGCGGTAGGCCGGACAGGTCCGGGGCGAGGATCGGGGAACACCGCGGGTCCGTGCCGTCCGCCTCGCCGATGTAGTGGTGCCGGTACCAGTCCATCTGCGCCTCCGTGAGGAAGTAGCCCTCGCTGAAGAGTCGGTAGGAGCGGCGTTTCGTGGACAGGTCCGTGACGGGGTAGATGAGCACCTGGAGGGCAGGGGCGGGCCCGCCCGCGGCCGCGGTTGTCTGCGCTACGCACGCGGCCAGGTTCCCGCCGGCACTGTCACCGGCCACGGCGATCCGCGTCGGATCCACATCGATGGTGGCAGCGGCCTGCACCGCCCAGCGGAATGCGGTCACGGCATCCTCGACTGCGGCGGGGAAGGGATGTTCCGGCGCGAGGCGGTAGTCGACAGCGAGCACGACGAAGCCGGTCTCGCGTGCGAGGAAGCGGCAGACGGGGTCGTGCGTCTCGAGGTCACCCACGACCCAGCCGCCACCGTGGTAGTAGACGACGAGGGGGATCGGCGGACCGGGTAGGGCCGAGGGCACGTAGAGCCGGGCACGGATCTCGCCACCGGGGCGGGGGATCGCGACGTCCTCCGCCTCGACACCGGGTGTGCGCAACCCCGAGAAGAGGCGGGCTTCACGGCGGATCACCTCCCTCGCGTCGGGGGGCTCCTGGCATTCGAAGGACTCCCCGGGCACGAGGCCGAGAAGCCGCAGGCTGAGTGCGATCTCCGGTGCGAGCTCGAGGCCGTCACAGCGGATCGGACCGCCCGCCCCGAACTGCTGCACGCGGGTGGGGAGCGCAGCAAGTCCCCGCAGGGCGGTGGTGCCCGCGCCGTACGCCAGGCTCGCCAGAATCTCCGAGATCGGGCTCAACACACCTCCCGCCGGCCACGGTTCGCGCCCTTTCAGGCGACGCCTAGCCTGCACGCGGAGATGCAGTGAGTTCCAGCCGGGCACAGCTGGGCGGCGAGGAGAGACCATGACGACGATCGGTGT
Source organism: Acidimicrobiia bacterium (assembly GCA_020850945.1). Lineage (GTDB taxonomy): Bacteria > Actinomycetota > Acidimicrobiia > UBA2766 > UBA2766 > QWHP01. The sequence continues at coordinate 39,249 of JADZDR010000004.1, forward strand.
GGATCTGGGTGGAACGAAGATCCAGGCAATCAGGCTCCAGGACACGGGAACACGCGCGGCTGCACCCGACGGCCTGGATGCCCTCGCCGACGGTGGGAACTACACGGGGCCGGTCGGAGGGGGTTACGAGGTCACCGGTACACACAGGTTGCCGACGCCTCCACGCGGATCGGCCACCGACATCGCCGACGCCGTTGCCCTCGCTGCGAAGGAGGCCGGACTCGACGACGTGGCGGCACTCACGATCGGCTTCGCCGGTCCCGTGGATCACGACCGAGGCACCGTCGTGCGGGCACCCAACCTCCCCGGATTCGGCCAGGCCGTCCCCTTCGCGCGGCTCGTCGAGGATCGCGTCGGGGTCCCCGTGAGTCTGGAGAACGACGTGAACGTGGCCGTCGTCGGAGAGCATCGCCTCGGCGCCGGTGCCGGGGTGGACGACCTGCTCGGTGTGTGGCTGGGTACGGGTGTGGGAGGGGGCCTCGTCCTCGACGGCAGCCTACGGCGGGGACCCCACGGATTCGCAGGTGAGATCGGCCACATGGTCGTGCGGTTCAAGGGCCGTCGTCCCCCGGCCGGGATCAGGGGCTCGCTCGAGTCGTATGCAGGCCGTGCCTCCATGCAGGCGACAGCCGCGCGCTGGGCACGCAAGGGCAAGGGCAGGTCCGCGATCTTCCCCTTGATGAAGGCGAAGGGGCGGACGGCGGCGACGAGCGGCACATTCCACAAGGCGTATGCGAAGGGCGACCACGTCGCCCGCAAGCTCATCGACGAGGCGGAGTACGCGACGGGAGTCGCAACTGCCTCCCTCGTTAACGCGCTCGATCTCGAACGGGTCGTGGTCGGCGGTGGTGTCGCGGACCGCTTCGGAGAGCCGATGATCCGCCGCATCGCCGCGGTCATGTCCAAGCACCTGATCGCGCCCGACAACGCGCCGGAGGTCGTGGGCGCGCGTCTCGGCGACCTCGCGGGTGGGCTCGGCGCGGCACTTCTCGCCGAAGACCCGGGCTGAGGCGGCCTGCGCAGAACCACCGACGACGGCAGAGTGCCCGGAAGGGGGCAGGCAGTTGGACCAGTCCGAGACCAAGCCCTCCAGGTTCACGATGGCCGGTGAATCCATGCCGCGCAGCAACCTGAGACTCGTCGCCGCGGTCGCGCTCACCATCCTCGGCCTGACGCTCATCGCGGACTACCTGAACGGCTTCGGCCTGGTTCTGGTGGCCGACCTCGTCGGGATCGGGCTCTTCGCAACCGTGCTGCTGGCCGCGAAGAAGGCGCGTCACTTCACGTGGCTCTGCCACCTCCTGCTGGCGGGCGGCCTGGGCGTGATCTCGGCCACGTATCTCCTCAAACTCGACCAGGGTGTGGAGAACCTCGATCTCCTGTACACGCCGCTGATCGTCGTGGCGGCGGCGTTCATCGTGTCCGTGCGCTCCCTCTTCGCATGGACCGTCGTGACGATCGTGGCCACCGCCGCTCTCCTCGTCTTCACGGCCGGTGCAGCGACCGAGACCGAGCCGGGCCTGGCCGACCAGATCCTCGCCTACGGGTTCGTGATGGTCGGCTTCCTGGCCTTCGGAGCGGTGACCCGAGACAATGCCCACCGCTATGTCACCGACGCCCGGGTCCAACGCGATCGGGCCAACGCCTTGGCAGCCGAGTTGGAGCAGCGGGTGCAGGCACGCACGGCGGAGCTCGCCGACGCGAACACGCGGTTGCGCGTTGAGATGGACCAGCGCCTCGGCTACGAGAAGGTCCTGGCCCACCAGGCGGCCCACGACCCCCTGACCGGACTGCCGAATCGCACGAAGCTGAACACATGGCTCGGCGAGGCCCTGGCACGATGCTCACCCGAGTCCCCCCTCGGACTGATCTTCCTCGACCTGGACATGTTCAAGCAGGCGAACGACACCATGGGCCACCAGGCCGGGGATTGCGTACTCGTCGCCGTCGCCGAACGCCTCCGCCGGCTCGAGTCGGACCACACGCTCGTCGCACGGTTCGGCGGGGACGAGTTCGTGCTCGTGCGCGAAGACACCGACGCGGCGGCGCTGCTCGAGATCTCAGACCGGATAGCAGAGCTCTTGCGGGATCCGTTCTTCGTGCAGGAGTCCGCCGTGTACCAGTCTGCCTCGGGGGGTGCCGTGCTCGCCGTGTCCCCCGCGACCAACCCAACCCACCTCTTGCGGGATGCCGACATCGCGATGTACCGCGCCAAGGACAAGGGCCGCGGTCGCACCGAGCTCTTCGTGCAGGAGATGGGCGACGACATCGCCGACAGGGTCAGGCGGGAACGGGCCCTCCGCCAAGGTGTCAGTCGGGACGAGTTCGTGGTCCACTACCAGCCCATCGTGGACATCCGGGACGGAACCACGATCGGGGCAGAGGCCCTCCTGCGTTGGGTGCGGGGCGGCGAGGTCGTGCCGGCCGGTGAGTTCATCGACATCGTGGAGGAGACGGGCCTGATCCTCGAGCTCGGTTCGTGGGTGCTTCGCGAGGTGTGCGGTCAGCACGCTGCCCTGGAGGCTCAAGTGCGGAGCCCGCTCAGGGTGCATGTCAACGTGTCGCCCCTGCAGGCCCAGCAGCCGGACTTCGTCGCCGAGGTGTTGCAGGCACTCGATGACGCCTCTGTCCCGCGACGCAGCCTCGGTATCGAGATCACCGAAGGCACGCTTGTCGACGCGAGCTCGGACGTGTACTCGAAGCTCGCCACCCTGCGTGATGCCGGGATCCAGGTGATCCTCGACGACTTCTGCACGCGGTATTCCTCACTCGCCTACCTGAAACAACTCCCGGTGGACGCGATCAAGGTCGACCGGTCCTTCGTCGACGGCATCGGCATCGACCCGGTCGACGACGCGATCGTGCGGGCCATCCTCGACCTCGCCTCGTCGCTGGGGATCGGTGTCGTCGCCGAAGGAGTCGAAACCTTCGAACAGGCCCGTACGCTCTCGGACCTGGGCTGTCCGATGGCTCAAGGGTGGCTCTACGGGAAGGCGCTCCCGGTGTCGGCCTGGCCGGGAGCCACCACCGCACACACGCGGACCGGCCGGGCGCCCTGAGGGGCTCGCCGCGGGACACCGTGCAGTCTCCCCCGGAGGGTCCGGGACGTATGGCAGTATCGGCCCGGAAGGAGTCGTGCCCGGGCATCCGGCCCCACGACGGGAGCCCGTTCCGGGAGTCACGATCGTGCCGGGATGCGAGATGAAGACGGTCGCCGTGCTCGGCGCGATGCCCGCGGAGCTGCGACCGCTCCTGCGCCATGTCGACCGACGGGTGTCACCTGCCGGTCGACTGCGATCCCTCGCTTCCGGAGCCGCCACGGAGCTCACGCTCGGGGCATGTCCCGGCACGACCTTGCTGGCCGCCGTCACGGGTGTGGGCACAGCCGCCGCCGGGGTCGCGGCTGCGCGGATCCTCGCCACCCGGGAAGTCGACCGGCTCTTCCTGATAGGGATCGCAGGTGGAGTCGGGCCACGCATGCACGTCGGTGATCTCGTCGTGCCCGAGGTCGTCGAGGACGGGGCGAGTGGGGCTCTCTTCCGACCACGGCCCCTTCCCGGGATCGAACCGAGGGGGAGGCTTCTCACGACGGACACGCTTGTCGTCGATCACGGTGAGCTGTCCCACCTCGCGGCCGGCGGGACGATCGCTCTCGACATGGAGACTGCGGCGGTCGCCGCCGCCTGCGAGGACGTGGGCTGCCCGTGGTCCGTGATCCGAGCCGTGAGCGACCGAGCCGGAGCGAGCGGAGTGGACAGCGGGGTCCTCGACCTCGTCCGCACCGACGGCAGCACAGATCTCTCTGCCGTCCTTCGTCATGTCACCGCTTCGCCGTGGCGCATCCCCCGGCTCATCCGTCTCGCCCGCGGCATGCACGTCGCAACGCGCGTCGCCGTCCGCACGTTCCTGGATGCCCTCACCCGCCTCTGCACCGCCCCGGTGGGGGAGGAGCCCTGAGCGTGCCGGTCGCGACCGGTCAGTTCTCGCCTGCTGCGCGGGCACGGCCGGCGATCTCACCCAGCTCCGAGAGGTCGGTGAACGCCTCGTCCACTTTGGCGCCCGCGTCCTGGAGCTCCTCGATCTTGAGGTTCATGGCAGCGAGGATCGCCTCACGTTCACCCACGAGACGGTTGAACGTCTCCACATTCGTGCCGAAAGCCGCCGCGATCTCCTCGCTCTTGGCGAGCTCCTGGGCCGACAGGGCGTCGACCTCGGCCACGCTGACGACGTATGCCTCCACCGCGGCCAGGTAGGCCTCTACCGTCTCCCTGCCCTTTCCCACGATCTCGCGCTCCTCTTCTAGTGATGCCTGCGCGCGGGCGAGCTCCTCGGGAGTCACTTCGTTCGACGCCTGATCCGCCCGGTAGCCGAGGAAGGCGAGGAGGAGGCCGAAGAGGAGCACGAGGGTCCCGGCACTCAGGATCAGGAGAGGCCGGTGGTCCTCCCAGTAGCGGCGAACGACAGACCGGGCGGCAGAGTCCGTTTCGGAACCTGTGTCAGCGGAAGGCTCCTTGCCCCCGGCCTTCTTGTCGCTCCCCGGCTTCGCCTGCGTGGCTTGCGACGCGTCCGCGTCCGGTTTCGCGTCCAGGGGCATGGCGGACCACGCGGCCTCGTAGATCGTGCGGTCCTCAGCCGTCGGCTTGGATTCGGGTGGGGTCGGTTCCGTCATGCGGCGAGCTCCTGGAGGCGTGTCACAGCCTCGTGGAAATGCTGCTCCGCCTGTGACGCGGCGGCGAAGGCGGCGGCACCCTGTTCCGCCATGAGGGCATTCGCCTCGTCGCCTTTCCCCTCGTCACTCAGGACGACGGCCTGGTTCGTCACCTCGATCACATGGTCGGCGGCCTTCCGGTACGCCTCCCCGGTCTCGAGCACCTCACCGATCGCGTCAGCGACGTCTATGGCCGCGAACACCTGGGTGAGCGCCTCCTCCGCGAGGTCGGCGCGTTCGGCCGCGATCTCGGCGTATGCATCCGCACGGGCTGTGGCGTCGGCATCCGCCCGTCCGGCCGAGATGAGCGCCTCGGCCCCGAAGATCGCCGCCGCGAGTCCGAAGAGAGCGAGCGCGGCCCCGACAATGACGAGCACGAGGTCCCGCCGCGGCCGGTTCGGGATCGGTTCGACAGGAGCGTCGTGCTTGTGAACGACAGCAGGCACGGAGGCGGCGTCCGCCCCGCCGGTGCCGGATTCTCCGCCGCCGGTGGTCTGCCCGGGAGTACCGGGCTGTCCCGGCGGGAAGGCGGCGGCCCATGTCCCGTCTTCGAGGCTGCCGAGGCCGTCCCATGTCACTGCCGTCGCCTCGGCCGGCGCGCGCACGCCCGCTGCCGCCGTGTCCTGTGGTAGCGGGCGGAGCTGTTCGGCCGTCGGGGCAGCGTCGGGTTTCCTGTCGGTCTCACCCATGCGATCCGCGCGAGCCTACAGCCGCCCTGTGGACGCCCGTACGATCCGCTCCAGGGCCCTCCCGGTCAGTACCGCTGTGGGCCGCGTCGGGAGCGGGGGCGAGGCAGGCGGGTCGCCGTGACCGTCTTCTCGCGCCAGGCCGGCCCCTCGGCGGCGTGCGCCGCTGCCTGGTCGGGGTGCATGAACGGGGAGTCGGGAACCTGGCCCGGCACGGGCCTCGCGTCCAGGGTGTCGGGGATCACGCCGGCGTCGACCGCCTCCTCGAGCTCGGGCTGGCCACCCACGAGACGGCCGCGTCCCGTGCCGGCCGCAGCCTGTGCCACGGGAAGCGGTAGGAGTTCGGGGGGCGGAGGGAGAGGTGCGTCGGGCCGTGGCGTCCGGGCTGCGCCGAGCTCCGTGACGGCGGCCTCGGCGGACCAGAGGGTCTCGGGTTCGGGTGACTCCCCGCCCGGGAGGTCGATGGGGTCGGCAGGGCCGACGATCCTGTTGAACTGGGCGAGGGCGATGAGCGAATCGTCGACGTCCGGCACGGGGAACGAGGGAAGGTCGGTTCGCATCTGCGAGAAGTCGAACGCGTAGAGGATGCTCGTCGCCGCTTCGTTGCGGACCGTGAGGGGAGGCAGGCCGAAGCGCCACTGGATGAAGGCGAGGGCAGACGTGTGGTCGTGCGTCTCGCCGGCGACGTAGCCGCGGCGTGCCCAGGGCGAGATCAGCATCGACGGGACACGGAACCCGATCGGCGAGCCGAGTCCCCGGTCGTCGGGCATCGTGGGGGGTGGCACATGGTCGAAGAAGCCGCCGTGTTCGTCGTACGTGATGACCAGGGCCGTTTGCGGCCACTGGGGACTGTTCTGCAGGGCGTTCACCACGTCGTGCATGAGGCGCTGGCCTGCCTGCGCGTTCGCAGGCGGGTGGTCGTCCGTTCCCACGACGTATCCCGGTTCGAGATGCACGACGGGGGGGAGGCGCCCGGCGGCGGCGTCCGCGTAGAACCGGTTCATCGTCTTGAACCTGCTCGACCAGCGCAAGGCCACGTCGAAGTACAGGGCGGTGAACGGCACGTCCGTGAAGTACACGGCCCAGTCGATCCCCGCGCCCGAGAGCTGATGCCAGATCGTGCGTTCCGTGAGACCGAACTTCCCCTTCGAGAACTCGTTCGCCGTACGGCCACCGGAGGTCCCGGCATGGAAGTGCGATCGGTTCGGCCAGGTCGGACCGAGGATCGAGCAATGCCAGTGGTCGAACGTGACGTACTCGGACGCGGCCGCATACATCCACGGGATCTCGCGAGGGCTCATGTAGGTCATCGTCTGGGACCCCGAGTCCGCGACGAAGCCGCCGTTCGTCCCCTCCTTGTACTGGGCGACGGACTCCTCACGGCCGTGATGCGGGTCCCCGATCGTGATCATCATGTCCTTGGCACGGTGCGCGTACACCGGGTTGCCGTCGGCGTCGAGATTGTGCATCTCGCGCGTGAGGCCCTCGACGCCGGGAAGGCGGCCCAACATGTGGTCGAACGAGCGGTTCTCCATGAGGAGGACGACGATGTTCTCGATCGGGCATTCCGCGGGGGAGATCACGGCGGCCTGGGCCCGCCGGTTGCCGAGCATGTGGGCCGACACCGCTGCCCCACCGATCGCGGTACCCGCCCGCAAGAGATCGCGACGGCCAATACCCATATCCCACATCTCCTCAGTCCAAGGACGTCACCGAGTCTCCCCAAGGCCTGTGACACGATGCAACTCGTCTCTGTGTGCGGGTTCTCCGCCCACCTGCTCGTGTCCTCCCGGAGGAGACGTGGGACGCGACATGCGCGGTGTCGGACCGGTCAGCCGCAGGCTGCCTTGAGCGAGTCGTAGGGGTTGAGTGTGACCCCACTGTGCGTCTCGAAGTGAAGGTGCGACGCGGATCCGCCCGCGTTGCCGCTGTTGCCCACCGTGCCGAGCACCTGGCCTGCGCTCACGCGCTGGCCGGGGCTCACGCTCACCGAGTCGAGGTGGGCGTGGTAGTAGCTGAGGCCGTCATCGCCGTTGAGCCACACGCGCAGGCCGCCCTTGCCCGTGTCGGGCCCGGCCCGGCCCACACGTCCGGATACGGTGGCCACGACGGGTGTCCCCTTGCGGGCGAACACATCGATGCCCTGATGTTGCCTCACACCCCCGTCGCGGGGAGCGCCGAAGCTGTTCCCGAAGTAGGCCGAGCTCGCGACGGGACACTGGCCCGAACGCGGTGCCGCTGCCGGGGACGGGGATGGGGCCGGGGACGGGGACGCGTCGGGCCGTCCGACGTCACCGCCTCCGCCACCCCCTCCGGGGACGACGAGGGTCTGGCCGACCCAGATCATGTACCGGGGCGCCTGCAGGCCGTTGGCCTCGATGACGGCATTCACGTCGACACCGTACTTCTGCGCGATCGACCAGGCCGACTCGCCTTTCACGACGACATGTCCGCCCCCGCCGCCGGAGGTCGACCCCGTGTCCGACGGCTCGCTTTCCGTCTGCGATGCGCCCCCTCCCGGGATGACGAGGGTCTGGCCGACCCAGATCATGTAGTCCGGCCCGGCGAGACCATTGGCCGAGATGACCTCCTGGACGGACACACCGGCCCGCGTGGCGATGTCCCATGCGGAGTCCCCCGCCTGCACCGTGTAGGTGTCCGATCCGATGGCCGACCTGTCGTGCGCCCCGGCAGCCTGGGCCGGGACGAGGAGCAGCGCCGCGACGAGGGACGAGAGGCCGAGGGTGATCACAAGGGTCCTGCGTGATCGCGCGAGCACGGGGGACGTGGGTTGCATGGAACTTGCCTTCTTCCAGCTCCGCCCGAGCCGGGTGGCTGCCCACTTACATCCGGACGGCATCCCGCTTCATCGGATACGTCCGGTTCCTCCGAAGTGCACAGTTTAGAGCGTGCCGGAGCGGCTCGCGCCAGTGGGGCGCCTCGTGTCGCGATCCGGGTCAGGCCGTGGCGATGTCGCGACGACCGAACATCGGCAGCGAGGCCCCGAGGAACACGGCTCCACCGAGGAACATCCACACGTAGCCGACCGGCACCCCCGCTCCCACCGGTCCGCTGTGGAGCGCCTGGTGGAACGGGGAGATCGGCCCCCACGTCGAGAGGGACGAGACGAGCGTCGCCGCCACGTAGAGGATGTAGGAGAGGAGGGCGAAGCCTGCTGCGACACCGACAGCGAGACCGCGCCTCCCCGTCGCGGCACCTACAGCAAGGGCGAGGAGGCCGTGTTCCCAGCCGAGGAGGACCATGGCGAGCGTGCCGGTCGCGAGGGCGGGAACGCCTACGTGCATGTCCGTCACGAGATCGCCGCCGAGGGCCGCGATCAGCAGGACACCCCCGAGGGCGGCGACGGATGCGACGAGAGCACCGGCTGTCTCGAGGAGAACCCGTACACGGGATACGGGGGTGCTCAAGACCACCTCGAGTGTGCCGTTCTGCTCGTCGCCGGCGACAAGGCGCGCGCCGCGGCCAATCGAGTAGACGAGGAACACGGCAGGCAGCATGAGGCTGAACAGCTCGGCGTTCAGGTAGCCGGCGCCGGTGCCGAACGCCTCGATGCCGAACAGCTCTTTCACGCCCTCGGGGTAGTTCGCGAGGAACGTCTCGAGGTCGGGCATGTCGCGCACCGAAGGCCAGAGGGCGACCATCAACACGACGAGCACGACGATGCCGATGCTCCATCCTGTGAAGCTGCGCACCTGGTCACGCAGGCTCTTGGTCAGCACCGTGCCGAACACCGCTCACCGATCCTCGTAATAGGCGAGGAAGATGTCCTCGAGATCCGTTTCGTGCGAAGAGACGTTCTCGATCCCGAAGGGGGCCGCGAGCTCGAGCAGCTCGCTGAGAGAACCGTCGACGGTGAGACGGGCTGTGCGCCCGTCGACGCCGAGATCCCGCACCCCGGCGACCTGCCGGAGCGCGGCGGCGGGGACGCTGCCCTCGAACGTGAGATCGAGTCTGCGACGAGCCCGCGATCTCAGGTTCGCGACCTCATCCACGACGACGAGCCTGCCCTCGCGCAGGATCCCCACCATGTCCGCAACCGCCTCGACCTCGTCGAGCGCGTGGGACGAGAGGACTACCGTGCGGCCCGCGTCGCGCGCCTCCCGCACGAGCGCGAGGAACTCGTTCTGCATGAGGGGGTCGAGGCCGCTCGTCGGCTCGTCGAGCACGACGAGATCAGGTTCGTGCATGAAAGCCTGGATCAGGCCGACCTTCTGGCGGTTGCCGTGCGAGAGAGTGGCGATCCGCCGGTCGAGGTCGAGGTGGAATCGCTTCGCGAGGACCTCGACGACATCCCAGTCGACGTCAGCGCGTCCCCGCAAGCGTGCGAGGTATCGCAGGTACTGGGTGGCCGTGAGCGCGGCGTAGCCGTAGAAGTCCCCGGGCAGGTACCCGACTCGGCGATGCACCTCGTTGCGTTCGCGCCAGGTGTCGTGGCCGTGGATCGTGGCCTGTCCCGATGTGGGCCGGAGGAGGCCGAGCAACAACCGGATCGTGGTGGTCTTCCCGGCGCCGTTCGGACCGAGGTATCCGAACACGGCACCTGCCGGCACCTCGAGATCGAGCGAGTCGAGTGCGAGGGTGGCTCCGTATCCCTTCGTGAGGCCAGTCGCCTCGATCACAGCTTCGCTCACGTCACCTGCACCGTAGCCGTGATGTTCCTTCAAGTGCGTCTGAACATGTAGACGCGCCCGCCGTGATCGACCACGTACAGGCGCCCGTCGGCGTCCTCGCCGAAGGACGAGATCATGAGTCCGTCGGGCACACCTCCGAGCCGTGTGGCAGGGCCGGGGGATTCCGCGTCGAGGGTCCAGATGATGCCGCTGCAGTAGTCGCCGAAGACGTACTTGCCGTCGAGGGCGGGGATCGTGGGGCCGCGGTACACATGCCCGCCCGTCACCGAGCACCCACCACCGGAGGGATCGTCGTGGGAGTAGACGGCGGTCGGTGCGTGTGGGGAGTCGACCGTCACGTCCGTCCTGTGCTCGCGCTCTCCTTCGAAGGCGGGCCACGCGAAGTTGGGCCCGCCTTCGGCACGCAGGTCCTCGGCCCGCACCAGGTCGATCTCCTCCTGTGCGTCCTGGCCGACATCGCCTATCCAGAGGTCGCCCGTCTCACGATCGAACGAGTAGCGCCACGGGTTCCGCAGTCCCTTGGCCCACGTCTCGACCACACCCGACTCGACATCGACTCGCAACATCTTGCCGAGGAGCTCGGAGTCGTCCTGGGCGCGGTCCTCCGGGTCGTCCGCGGCACCGCCGTCACCCGTCCCCACCCACAGCCACCCGTCCGGGCCGAAGACGACGTTCCCACCGTTGTGGTTCTCGTACGGCTGGGGGATCGAGAGGAGCGTGCGACGGGAGCGGATGCGGGCGGGTGTCGTCGTGCCGGCGGGATCGACCTCGAGCTCGACGAGTTGCGTGTCGCCGTCCTTGTCGGTGAAGTCGACGTAGATGAGGCCGTTCGTGGAGAAGTCCGGGTGGAACGCGAGGCCGAGGAGACCCTGTTCGGGCCCGTCACTGCCCACGTCGGCGGTCAGGTCGAGCCACGGCTCCGCCGCGGACCCGGGAGCCCCGGTGACGAGGATGCCCCCGGGCTGTTCGACGATGAACACCCGCGGGTCCCGCGGGGGACTCACGACCATGACCGGTGACTCGAGGCCGTCCCAGGCGAGGTCGAGTTCAACGGAGCCTCCGGCTGGGGCACCTGTCGTGGCCGCTGCCCCGTCCGAGACCACGGGCGCCGCGCCCGAGCCGTCCGGCTTCTCGGCGCCGCAGGCGGCGAGGACGGTACCGAGAGCGAGGAGGAAGGCCAGGGCCGCACACAGGCCACGTCGGTCCGGTTGTTCCAGGTGGTGCACGTCGGTTGTTCCGGGTCGTACCGTGCGAATGGGGGGATGATCCCCGAGGCTATTGCTTCGCAGTCAACTTCGCGGGCGGAACACCGATCAGATAAAGACGAGATCGAGACCGAATGCGGCCGCCGCGGCCGCGAAAGGCGACGAAGGTGAGCGTGACACCTGACACGAAGCCACCTGCCGGGCCGGCCCCACCGGAGGACGCTCTCCAGGGGATCGAGGTCGGGCCTGCTCGGACCGACCTCCCGATCCTCGTGGCCGACGACGACCTGGTCACTCGCCGTCTGCTGTCCCGCACGCTCACCAAGTTCGGACACGAGGTGGTCGAGGTCGAAGACGGCAACTCGGCATGGGAGATCCTCGCTGCCGACACGCAGCCACGTCTCGCCGTCCTCGACTGGATGATGCCCGGGCTCGACGGGCCCGAGATCTGCCGGCAGCTCCGCGAGCTCCGCAAGTTCCGCAACCTGCGGGACGAGCCGTACACGTACGTGATCCTCCTCACGGGGCGATCCGAGAAGGCCGACATCGTCGAGGGCATGAGTGCCGGGGCCGACGACTACCTGACCAAACCCTTCGACGAGAACGAGCTCGCCGTACGTCTCCGCGCGGGACTCCGCCTCCTCGACATGCAGAGCGAGCTCGTCGAGGCCCTCAGGCAGAAGGAGCTGCTGGCCGAGCAGAATCGTCAGCAGGCGATGCACGACCCGCTCACGGGGATCCTCAACCACGGGGCCATCCGCGAGGTGTTGGAGTCGGAGCTGAACAGGGGACGGCGCTGGAACGATCCCGTGGCCGTCGTGCTCGCCGACCTCGACCACTTCAAGTGCGTCAACGACCGGTTCGGCCATCTGGCCGGCGACGAGACCCTGCGTGAGACGTCGAAGCGGATGCGCGCTGCCCTGCGCGACTACGACACGGTCGGCCGTTATGGGGGTGAGGAGTTCCTCGTCGTCCTCGCCGGGTGCTGGCCCCAGATCGCGCGGCGCATCGCCGAGCGCATCCGCACGGTCGTGGCCGCCCGGCCCGTCTCGACGTCCTCGGGGCCGATCGATGTGACGGCGAGCTTCGGTATCGGCGTGTGCAACTGGGAGCATCCGATCGACAGCGACTCGCTGATCAACGCCGCCGATCTCGCCCTGTACCGGGCGAAGGAAGCGGGCCGGAACAGGGTCGTCGTGGCCGGATACGAGGACTACGTACCGCCGGGGGAGACGCAACTCCGGTAGTCGGGAGCAGCGACGCACGAGCGGTTGTGCGTCAGCTACGGTCGTGAGATGGACCAGGACAGGGCGAATGCCTTCCTCTTCAAGGTCTTCGGCGATGTCGCGACGTCGGCCGCCGTCGCCTGCCTCTCGATAGGGGACAGGACGGGGCTCTTCGGCGCGATGCGAGGTGCCGGGTATCTCACGCCGGCGCAGCTCGCCGCGCGGGCGGGGCTCCACACGCGGTATGTCGAGGAGTGGCTGGCGGCGATGGCGGCGGGGGGCTACGTCGAGTACGACCCGGATGCCGGCACGTTCCGCCTGCCCGACGAGCACGCGGTCGTGCTCGCGGACACCGAGAGCACACGGTTCCTCGGTGGTCTCCTCCAGATGGCACCTGCCGTGGTGCGACAGGCAGACCGAGTGGCCGCGTCGTTCGTGGAGGGGGGTGGGGTCCACTTCTCGGAGTTCGGCGAGGACTTCGTGGAGGGGATGGAGCGGGCCAACGCACCCAACTTCGCGAACGTGCTCACGCGGAGGTGGATCCCTCTCTCCGACACCGCCCGACGCCACCTCGACGCGGGGCGGCGAGTCCTCGACGTCGGGTGCGGGTCGGGCCGGTCGTCGGTTGCGATCGCGGCTGCCTGGCCGCGGGCCACCGTCGTCGCAGTCGAACCGGACGCGCGTTCGCTCGCCCGTGCCCGAGACCTCGCCGTGGAGCACGCGGTCGCGGATCGGATCGAGTTCTTCGCGATCGGCGCTGAGGACCTCGTGTTCGAGGGTGAGTTCGGTGTCGCTCTCAGTGTCGACGTCGTCCACGACATGGCGGATCCACGGCGTGCTCTCGAGGCCGTGCATCGCGCCCTGACCCCCGACGGGGTCTACCTGATGGCCGAACCGAACTGCTCTTCCGACCTGCGCCACAACCTCCATCCGATCGGGACGTTCTTCTACAGCATCTCCGTCCTGCACTGCCTCACGCAGTCACTGGCCGTCGACGGGGCGGGACTGGGAGCGGGGTGGGGACGGGAGGCCGCGGCCGACCTCGCCCGCGCGGCGGGTTTCAGGGACGTGAGGGAGCTCGACCTCGGCAACCCGATCACGGCGCTGCTCGAGTGCCTCGCCTGACCGCCGGGTTGTGAGGATCTCACCCGCGATGAGGACGCAGGATCCTCACAGCCCTCTGTTCCCGCCGGGGGACGCGGCTATGTTTGCACTATGCGCGTAGTGCAAATGCGAGGGGCGTGAGCCGAGATGAGCGTTCGCGACAGCCTGGCCCTCGACCGCCCCTACCAGTACGGGTGGGAGGACGACGTCGAGTACGACGTCGTCCTCGAGCCGGGCATCGACGAGGACAGGGTCCGGCTGATCTCGGAGATCAAGGACGAACCGGACTGGATGCTGAAACTGCGCCTGCGCGGCCTGAAGGCATTCGAGAGGAAGCCGAACCCGACATGGCTCAGCTTCGACCTCGATGCGATCGACTTCGACCGCATCTCCTTCTACATGCAGCCGCGCGGCACAGCCGACCGCAACGAAGCGTGGGAGAACCTCCCTCCCGAGATGTACGAGACGATGGACAAGCTCCAGCTCACGGAGCAGACAGCCGTCCTCGCCGGCCAGGTCGCCCAGTACGACTCGGCAACCGTGTTCCACCGCCTCCAGGAGGACCTCGCCCGCCAGGGTGTCGTCTTCGTGAGTTTCGACGAAGCCGTGACCGAATACGAGGACATCTTCCGACCGTGGATCGGCCGCGTGATCCCCCCCGCGGACAACAAGTACGCCGCCCTCAACTACGCCGCCTTCAGCGGCGGATCGGCGATCTACGTGCCACCCGGTGTGAAGGTCACGGAGCCGTTGTCCAACTACTTCCGCATTAACTCGGCTGGGATGTTCCAGGGTGAACGCACGCTGATCGTCGTCGATCGGGATGCAGAGGTCACGTACTACGAGGGGTGCTCCTCGGCGGGACAGAACCTGAAGGAGAAGCGGGACCGACCCCCGCCCCTCCACTCGGCAGTCGTCGAGCTCGTCGCACTCGACGGGGCGACGATCAACTACATCACGATCCAGGAGTGGGCAGCCGACGTCTGGAACCTCGTGACCAAGCGGGGCGCCTGCTTCGGCGAGGCGTCTCGCATCAACTGGGTCAACTTCGAGTCGGGCTCCGGCCACACCGCCAAGTACCCCGGCACCGTCTGCCTCGGAGCCGGGTCCTCGACCTCGATCGACGCCGTCACGATCGCCGGTCCCGGCCAGACGCAGGATTCCGGCGCGAAGATCGTGCTCGCGGCTCCGCACACGTCCGGTACGGTCAACGCGAAGGGCATCTCGTTCGGCGGGGGGCGTGGCATCTACCGCGGACTGCTCGAGGCGAGGCAGCGAGCAGTCGGCGCGAAGCTCGCGTCGAGTTGTGACGCACTCCTCCTCGACGACGTCAGCGAGTCGACCACCCACCCCTACATCGACATCCGCAACGACACTGTCCATCTCGCACACGAGGCGACGACCTCGAAGATCGGCGTGGACCAGATGTTCTACCTCATGAGCCGCGGCCTCTCGGAGCGGGAGGCGCAGGCGATGATCGTCTCCGGCTTCGTGGCGGCGACCGCCGAGAAGCTGCCGGCCGCGTACTACGCCGAGGTGCAGCGCATGATCGCCCTCCAGTTCGGTGACGAGGCGATCGGCTGAGCTCCGCCACCGGATCGCTACCGTGAGCGTGTGTCCCCCGTTGCCTTGGTCCGGTGGCCGCGGGCGCGCCATCCCGCGCGGAGCCGCTCGCGGGCGAGCTGTGTCCACGTCTTGCCCGCCGGCTGAATCTCACCCGGGTGTGCGCGGCGCCAGAGAACACCGTTGAGCTCGCCGCCGAGGAGGAGGCCCAAACTCAGGAAGTAGACCCAGAGCATCGCCGCGATGAGGATCGCGATCGAGGACGTGATCCTGTTCCCACTCGCCGAGAACTCCGTGTAGACCCGGAACGCGACGGATACGAGGATCCAGGAGACACCCGTGAACACGGCGCCGGGGAGGTCCCAGCGCCACGGGGTGCGGTGGTTGGGAGCGAGGTGGAAGATCGTCGCCCCCCACACGACGAGCACCGCGAACATGAGGGGATACGAGAACGCCTGCCACAGCACGTGGGCCACGGAGTCGTTCTCGATCGCAGCCGCCCCGAACCCGAGGAGGGGTCCGACGACGACGACGGCAAGCGTGAGCGCCGCCACGACGAGCGTACCGAGGGACATGCCGAGGGCGAGGAGACGCACGCTGACCCACGGGCGCACCTCCTCGATGTCGTAGGCGACGTCGAGGGCACGGATCACGGCGGCGAGGCCGCGGGATGCCGAGTAGACGGCGGCAATCACGGCGATCGTGAACAGGCCCCCCTTCGGCTCACGAAAGAGCTCGTCGACGACGGGCCCGATCGTCTCCATGCCCGAGGGGCCGAACACGGCTGTGAGCCACGTGTCGATCTGTTCACGCACCTGGGCCTGGAGGGAAGCGCCGTTCTCCGCGGTCGGCAGCCAGCCCAGCATCGCGACCAGGGCGAGGGCGGCGAACGGGATGGAGAGGAGGGTCCAGAAGGCGACCTCGGCGGCGAGGCCCGAGAGCCTGTCCTGGACGCACTCGCGCCACGTGTCCGTGACCACGTTCCCGAGCGTCCTCCACCGCGACATGTCCTCAACGTAGCGTTCGGCACGAGTCGCCCGGGGCGGTCAGGGAAGCTCGGTGAGCGGTGTGGCGTTCTCGTCGGCGGTGATCTGGAGGGCGGCGTGCGCGACGTTCCAGCTCTGCAGATTGACAGCGTCCATGCTGAGACCGCCCGTATCCCAGGCGATCTGCCGCTCCGGGTACAGACTCTGAAGCGTGACGCCGTCGGCGCCGGAATCGATCAGCATCTCCGGGTGGTATGCGAAGAGGATCACGTTCCCGGCTCCGACGCCGTAGCGGACGATCGTCGCCTCCCCGGTCCCGTCGGTGGTGGCAGCCCCAACCGGAGCCACGGCCCGCCCCCACACCTCGAGGCCGGCCGGTGCCGGGTCGGCGACGAACCACGGGCCACCGGCGTAGAAGAGCCTGACTTCGCCGGGCACGCCGATCGCCGCCATCGTCGGGTTCGAGGTGTCGATCGCAACGGCGTCGAGGTTCGCATTCGTCCCCCCGTTCCACGGCATCCACGCGAGCGGACCCATGGTCGTCCCGGGCCAGAGGGCGAGGTCGTATTCGTAGGTCTGGTAGTCCCGGTCGCCCTCGGCGAAGGTGACTGCGTCGGCCGCCCAGTACGCGCCGGCACAGAAGCCGACGAAGTTGCCGCCGGACTCGACGAAGGCACGGATTCCGCTCTCGCCGGCAGCGGTGACGAAACGGTTGCGCCACCACGCCCATCCGCCCGGTGCCACGAGCCCACGGAAGCGGCGGGATTCACCTGTACCCAAGCCGCCTGCGTTGATCTCGTCCGAGCCGATCCGCTCGTAGGTCCAGCCGAACTCGTCGAACATCGAGACGAGCGCGGTCACCTCGTCCTCCCAGACTCCGTCATCCTCGTAGCCGGGGTCGTACAGGGCGAAGTCCTTCGTGCACGAGGGGCAGTCCGCGTTCTTGGCATGTGCGTCAGTCGTGCGATCCGTGCCCGCCCGCCCGTCCGGACCTCCCCGGCCGGGGCGGTCCACACCCGAGCCAGCCCGGTCCGGCAGGTCGCCCCGTCCCGCCGTCGGTTCTGCTCCTGGCGGCTCGTTCCCGCACGCGGCGCCAGTCACGGCGAGGACGAGCGCCGTCATGAGGGCAAGGCGAGCCACGCCGGCCCGCGGTCCCGTCAGTCGCATGCAGTCATGATCGACATGGCGACCGGCTGCCATGAGCGGAGCCCGTCGCTCAGCCGGGACTCCACAGGGACAGAGCGAAATCCCGGTTCGGGTCGGTCCACCAGCCGCGTAGGTCGAGCCCCGCACCCTCGAGCTCCGCCACGACCCCGTCCTGCGTGAACTTCGCACTCGTCTCGGTGAGCAACTCCTCACCTGCGACGAAGCCGACTGTCAGCCCGAGGTCGGGGACGGACACCGTCTGGTCCCGTGTGGAGCGGAGGCGCATCTCGATCCAGGCCTCGGTGTCGTTCCAGAGTGCCACGTGAGTGAAGGCCGCGAGGTCGAAGTCGGCTCCCAGCTCACGATTGATCACGGCGAGGACGTTCTTGTTGAACGCGGCAGTGACACCGCGGGCATCGTCGTACGCGGCGACGAGCCGGCCGGTGGGCTTGACGAGATCGGTGCCGAGGAGAAGGGACTCCCCCGCGTCGAGTCCGGCCGCGACCTCTCCGAAGAAGGCTGCGCGGGCCTTGGGCGGGAAGTTCCCGATCGTCGAGCCGAGGAAGACGATCATGCGTCTCCCCTCACAGGGCAGCAGGTCGAGGTGATGCTCGAAATCACCGACGACGGCGTGGACGTCGACCCCGGGATACTCCTCTTCGAGGGCAGTCGCCGACGCGTGCAGCACCCCCTCGCTCACGTCGAAGGGGCACACACGGGTAAGGCGGCCCGCGCGTCGCATGGCATCGAGGATCAGGCGCGTCTTCTCACCCGTGCCGGAGCCGAGCTCGACGAGCGTGTCCGCTCCCGCCACAGCCACGATGTCGTCCGCCGAGGCGGCGAGGATCGACCGCTCCGTGCGCGTGGGGTAGTACTCGTCGAGGCGCGTGATCTCGTCGAAGAGCCGCGAACCCGTGTCGTCGTAGAACCACTTCGGTGGCAGCGACTTGGGGGATGCGCCGAGCCCCGTGCGCACGTCCGTGCGGAGGGCGTAGAGCATCTCGTCCGGGCCGATGTGGACATCGATTCGCATCGTCGCTCCTCTTCTCATCCCGGACGTGTCTCGGCCGGGGCATCCCGCGCGCACCGGAAACCCACGAAGATCTGACGCCGCACGGGGAAGTCCCAGTTCCGAAACGTCGTCCGGCACGCGGTCGGATGCGTCGCCCACGAACCGCCGCGCAGCACCTTGTACTCGGAACCGAAGAAGACCTCGCTGTACTCCCGGTAGGGTGCCGCCCTGAAGCCGGGATAGGCGGCGAAGTCACTCGACGTCCACTCCCACACGTCGCCGAGCATCTGCAGGCAGCCATGTGGACTGCCCGGGCCGTCGACGGGATCCGCCGGGAGCGGGCCGAACGGTGACGGAGTGCCGTCCCACCACAGGTTGGGTCGGGGCTCTCGTGTGTGGGGGCGATCCTGCCCCGGGCCGAGTGACTTGTCCGAGATGCCGTCCCAGGAGGCGGCCAGCTCCCATTCCGCCTCGGTGGGGAGTCGCTTGCCTGCCCAGCGGGCGTATGCGTCGGCCTCGTACCAGGAGACGTGCATGACGGGCTCGTCGGGGCGGAGGTCCTCGATGTGGCCGAAGCGGTTGCGAAGCCAGCCGCCGCCCCCGTCGCGGAGCCAGGACTGCGGGTGTTCGAGCCTGGCGCGCCGCCGGTGATCCCATCCGATCGGATCCCACAGTCTCGACTCCGCGTAGCCGCCGTCGTCGACGAAGGCGAGGAAGTCCCCGCACGTGACCGGCGTGACGTCCATGAGAAAGGGGGCGACCGCCCTCTCGTGAGCGGGCCGTTCGTTGTCGTAGGCACAGGCGACGTCGGCGCCCATCGTGAAGGATCCGCCGTCCACGAATACCTCCTCCCGCGTGGGACGCGACGTGGGACGAAGCACGCCGGCCTCGGGCGGGAGGTAACCGCGGGCCGGATCGGACTCGCCGAGGAGTTGGAGTGTGGCGAGCATCGTCTCGACATGCTGCTGCTCGTGCTGCACGACCATGTCGTAGACGTGGGGGACGAGACCCGGCCACGGTGCGAACGTCACAGTGTCGAGCCCGGCGAGCACGTCGAGGACCCGGCTCCTCACATCGGCCACGTAGGCCCGGGCCTCCGGTGGCGTGAGCAGCGGCAGGGCGGGTCGTTCGGCACGGGGATGCTCGAACGCGTCGTACATGTCGTCGTATGCGGCGGACGTGGTGGGGATCCCCGCAACTCGGTCGAGGAGCCAGAGCTCCTCGTAGTTGCCGATGTGGGCGAGGTCCCACACGAGCGGGGACATGAGTGGCGAGATCTGGCGCGCCAGCGTCGCGTCGTCGAGAGGGGCGAGCAGATCGAGGGTACGGGCCCGGGCCTCCTCGAGCCGGGCGCCGAGAGCGGCCGTCAGCGCGTCCACGCGGGTTCCGCAAGTCGGGCCGCTTCGAGCATCTCGTCGGCCGGGGTCCGGCCCCGCAGCACGAACCTCTCGTGGTAGGCCGCGATGTGTGCGGCGAGGTCAGCGGCCGCCGCGATCTCGAGGGCGAGCTCGAAGCACGCCTGCGCGGCCTGCTGCAGTGGAGCGTGGCTGAGGCCGTGGCGGGCGGCGGCGAGCCACGCGCCGGACACGGGGCGGCAGATCTCACGCACGGTATCTGCCATGTCCTCCGCGCGCACGAGCGTGTCGACGAGGGCGGCCGGGACTGCCCAGAGGTCGGGGGGTGGCATGTCGATCATGCGCATCTCGAGGCAGCCGCGGGGGCGCACGGGTGGGAACAGGGTCGACAGGTGGCGGAGCACGTCGTCACGTGAGGGCCGCCGGCTCTCACCCGTGTCGATCCATCCAGCCAGTGTCATGCGCTCTCGCGGTGGTGCACATCCTCCCGCCTCGTCCTGTACGAACATGACGCCGGCGTCGAGGGCGTAACGCACCCACGCGTCGGCGGGCGGGCGGGTGTGGTCGGCCGGACGTGTACGGGTGGGGTCGAGCATCGCCCACGTCGCCTGCCGTGACGACTTCCATCCGGTCGGGGTGCCACACCGGAGAGGCGAGGAGGCGAAGGATGCGACGAGTACCGGGCCGAGCGCATGTGCGACCTGCCACCGCGAGCGCCCGGTGCCGTTGCCGCTGCTCACGTTCACCTGGGCGGCTGCTGTGTTGCACATCATGTCGAGCCCCCACGACGTGGTGTCGCCTTCCCGTGCGCGGAAGTAGGCGTCCATGGCCTCGTATCGGGGTGAGGTGTCTACGCGTCGTGGCGGGCGGAGGGGATCCATGCCGCCACCCACGAGCTCGAGGCCGGCCTCCGCACAGGCGGCGCGGACGAGGCGCATGTCCGCCTCCGTGCGGGAGACAGCGTCACCCACGTGGCTCTCCGGTTGCGAGCTGACCTCGATCTGGCCGCCCGGTTCGAACGTGAGGGAGCCGGCGAGGGAGGTGAGGATCCCTGCTGTCGCCGACCTGACCTCGGCGGGGGGGACACGCGCGTGCGGGTCGCCGACACGGCGGACGTGCCATTCGACCTCGATACCCACGAGATCGCGGTGGTCGCGCGGTTCGGCCTCAGCCCGGATCACGTCCGCGGCCGCCTCGACGGTGAGCGGGGTCATGCGTGCTCAGCTGTGCCCGAAGCGTGCCGCAATCCAGACGATGTTCCGCACAGGAGCGGACCAGACCCCACGTGAGGTCGCACGCGTCGACATGGAAGTGGATGCGGGGGGGTTCATGGGCGTCTCCTGGTTCGGGCTTCCGACAAGCTAACAGCGTTCCGCCCGCGGCACATGCGAAGTCCTTCCCCCTTTTCCCCCCCTTCTTGCGCGCGAGTCGCGCTGTTGCGCGCGAAACGCGCCCCACGTAGCGCGGATCGCGCGCAAGAGCGCGGTTCGCGCGCAAATTCGTCGGTCTTGTCGGTGGATCGGACGTCAGTGCAGGGTGCAGCCGTCGACGACGAGGGCGGTCCCGTTCACGAACGACGCCTCGTCCGACGCGAGGAAGGCGATCGTGTTCGCGACCTCGTCGGGTTCGGCCATGCGGGGGCTTGCCGCGCTCGCCCGGAAGATGAGGTCGGCCTCGGCCCCTTCGGGCGGGATGAAACCGGCGGGGATGAGCGGCGTGTTGATGCCGCCGGGGCACACGCAGTTGACCCGGATGCCCTGCTTCGCGTACTCCACGGCGAGGGCCTTGGTGAGGAGGACGACGCCACCCTTCGACGCGCAGTACGCGGCGGCGTAGGCCTGACCTCGCAATCCCGCGATGGAGGCTGTGTTCACGATGCTCCCACCCACTTCGAGGATGTGGGGCAGCGCTGCCTGGCACATGAGGAAGGTGCCTGTCAGGTTCACGTCGAGGGCCGTCTGCCACGCCCCGAGCTCGAGGTCGAGCGTATGGGAGAACTTACCGGTCCCGGCGACGTTGCAGAGGACGTCGAGGTGGCCGAAGGCGGCGACGGCATCGGCCACCGCGGTCCTGCAGGCGTTCTGATCGGCCACGTTCGCCTCACCCGGGAACGCCCTGCCGCCACCGGCGGAGATCTCCGCAGCCGTCTTCTCGGCGGTCTCGCCGAAGAGGTCGACACATGCAACGGCGGCGCCCTCTCGTGCGAGGAGCAGGGCCGTCGCCCTGCCGAGTCCGGAGCCGGCACCCGTGACGAGGGCGGTCTTGTCTGTGAAGCGTGCCATGTCGCAGCGTACCAAGTGATCTGACGCCCCGTCAGATCCGAGGTCGGGGCGGAGGCGGCCGGACGCGCCCGGGTATGGCCGGGATCACGTCTCCGCGCGTCTAGGGTCGGGGACCCCGCCGGGACATCTCAGCCATCACCGTGCATCCACCCGTCGGAGCCCAGTCCCCAAAGACACCGGAGGAAAGACATGCGGAAGGGATTCATCCTGGCCCTCGTCGCCCTGCTCATGGCGGCAGTCGTGGCCGGCTGCAGCTCGGATTCGTCGGACGACTCGTCGGCGTCGGACACGACGGCGGCCGATTCGGGCGACTCCGGTTCCGGCGATTCCGGGGACTCCTCGGACAGCGGTGACAGCGGATCGACCGACACCGTCAAGACCGGCAACGCCGAGGTGGACGCATACTGCGCGAGTGTGCAGGAGTACGTCGAGAAGGCGAAGGCAGTCATGGCCGACCCGACGAGCGGCAACGCGGCCGAGCTCTCGCAGGAGGCGGCCCAGCTCGCCCAGGATGCGCAGCAGCTCGTGTCGAGCGTGGCGCAGGACCCTGAGCTCGCCGATGCCGTCCAGAAGTGCAGCGAGGACGCCGCGAACGCTCTGACGGGCGGCTGATCCCCACGTCGACATCCGTCCAGAACGGTTGACGGCCGGCCGGGTCCCCCGGCCGGCCGTGTCGCGTCTCGGCCCGGGTACGTGTGACGGTCAAGGGCCGAAGCGTGCCCGCAGGTCCTGTTTCATCACTTTGCCCGCCGTGTTGCGGGGCAGGGCATCGACGACCTCGAGTTGCTCGGGGATCTTCTGCATCATGAGTCCGTTCTCACGGCAATGGGCCTGCATCTCCTCGAACGTGATCGGTTCCGTCCCGGGTGCTGCGGCGACGACGGCGCATGCCCGCTCGCCCGTGGCCGGGTCGGGCAGGCCGATGAGGGCGACCTCGGCCACGCGCTGATGGGTGTAGAGGACGTTCTCGACCTCGACGGCGGAGATGTTCTCGCCCTTGCGGATGATGACGTCCTTGAGCCGGCCTGTGATCCTCACGTAGCCGTCTGCGTCCTCGATGCCGAGGTCACCTGTGCGGAACCAGCCATCCGCGTCGAACCCGTCGGCGTCGAGGGAGGCGTCGACGTAGCCGCGCATGACTTGGGGGCCCTTTGCCCGGATCTCGCCCTCCGTGTCGGTTCCCGGCACTGCGACGTCCCCGTCGCGGGTGACGATTCTGAGTGTGACTCCCGTGGTAGGGCGACCTTCGGTCTGCGCCTTCTGCTCGTCCGTGTCCGTCACGCGGTTCATCGTGAGGAGCGGGGCCTCCGTGAGTCCGTAGCCCGAGATGATCCCGTCGTTGTCGGAGATCTGCTTGAGCTCGTAGTGGAGGGCGGGAGGTATCGGTGCCCCACCACTCGGGAAGATCCGCGCGGTCCCGAAGAGGTTCTCCCTCTTGCGGGACCGGTCGAGGGTGACGAAGGCCTGGTGGATGGGGGTGGCGCCGGCGACGATCGTCACCTGCTCACGCTTCACGAGATCGGCGACGTCGTTGGGGTCACGGAAGGCCTCGACGAGGGCGAGGCGGGCACCGGTGAAGAGCGCGGAGCACAGGATGTTCGCGCCGGCGATGTGGGTGAACGGAAAGACGAGGACCTCCGTGTCGGCCACGGTCATCGCGATGCACTCGGCGTTGACACGGCCGCCATGCATCACCGTGACGTCCGTGTGGCGGGCACCCTTGGGGTCCGACGTCGTTCCGGACGTGTAGAAGTACCAGCGGACAGGCGCGTCGGCCGGTGTCCCGGGTGGCGGGGGCGGTGGGGGGAGGGTCGCCGGATCTCCCGCCGGCAGGGTCCTGTCCGCCACGAGGATCTCGAAGTCGAGGCCGGAGGCGGCGGCGATCCCGGCGTGCATCGCGGCGTGGTCGAAGCCACGCCACGTCGACGGGCAGATCACGAGCGACGGTCTGAGCTGACGGGCGATGAACCCGCATTCCCGCTCCCGGTAGATCGGGACGAGCGGGTTCTGCACGGCGCCGAGGCGCGACAGGGCAGAGACCATGACGGCGGCCTCGATCCAGGTCGGCAACTGCCAGCAGACGACGGTTCCCTCACCCACGCCGTGCTCGGCGTGGAGGCCGGCGGCCGCGACCTCGACCGCGTCGCGGTACTCGAGGAACGTCATGTCGCGCCCCTCCTCGTCGGTGAGGAAGACGGCGTCCGGCGTGGTTTCGGCTCGTCTCCCGACGAGCTCGCACAGAGTGCGTGCCTCGAGCATCCCCGGGCCCCTCTCGTTCGTGGCTGCTCCTCTCTAGATACCTGGCGGGCCGTCAGATCTCAAGATCGCCACCTCGGGTCGCGCAGGTGGCGCCGCCCCGTTCGCGCGAGAATGGCGCCCATGTTCCCGGACCTCTCGCACATCGACCTCTCCCGCGAGACACGCTCGATCAGCTTCGAGAACCCGACCGGGGCCCGCGGCGCCGGCGGGCGCGAGGCAGGGGGACGCAAGGGGGCGGCCTTCCGGCGGATCGAAGCGGAGGAGCGTGTCGTGCTCGCCGACATCGCCGGTCCCGGGGTCGTCAGGCACATCTGGCTCACGGTCCCGCCGGCTCCGCCCGAGGCGATGCGGGCCCTCCTCCTCGAGGTCACCTACGACGACCTCACCACGCCGAGCGTTTCCGTTCCTCTCCTCGACTTCTTCGGTGTCCCGCACGGACGGCCCGTCGCCTACGCCTCGGTACTGACCACGATGCAGGAGGCGCGGGGGTTCAACGCCTATTTCCCGATGCCCTTCCGACGGCGCGTGCGCATCGAGATCGTGAATGCCGGCCCGCGGTTCGTGAACCTCTACTTCCAGGTCGACCTCACGCTCGAGGAGGTGTCGTCCGAGCACGGGTTGCTCCACGTCTCGTGGCGGCGGGAGAACCCGACTGTGCTGCGCCGGGACTTCGTGATCGCCGCAGGCTTCGAGGGTCCGGGCCGCTTTCTCGGCTGCTGCGTGGGTGTACGCCCGATCGACGCCGGGACGTGGTACGGGGAGGGTGAGGTCAAGATGTACCTCGATGGCGATTCGGACCTGCCGACGGTCTGCGGGACTGGCCTCGAGGACTACGTGGGGACCGCATGGGGGATGGGTGCACACGCTGCTCCCTTCGCGGGGGCACCCCTGGACGTGCGCCGCGACGGCGCGTTCATGCCGGATTACGTGGGCTTCTACAGATGGCACGTGCCCGATCCCGTCGTGTTCCGGGAGGACCTGCGCGTGACGATCCAGCAGATCGGTTACGCCATGTTCGGCGCCGGTGGCGAAGCCGAGCTCGAGGCGTACGCCCGCACGAATCCGCCGGCCGGGCACGGCTGGGTGCGGGACGATCCACCCGGCATGGTCGCGCGGGGGCTGGCGGAGCGCCGCGACGACTACTGTGCCGCCGCATTCGTGTACTGCAGGGAGGCACAGCCTGTGCCGCGTGTCGACCCTGCGATCGCGGCCGCCGATGTCGCGCGCTGCGACTACGAGCACGCCGGTGCGATCGAGCAACTCCTCGCACTCGAAGGCTGATGACTGGCCCCGAGAACGAGAACCTGTTCTAATTATGGGGACGAACACGAGGTTTCCGCGCGTGAGCACTCTCGCTCAGAATCAGGCAGCAAGACGGCGCCGCGTCATGGACGCGGCGCTGAACCTCGCCACCCAGGGTGGCTTCGACAGCGTGCAGATGCGGGACGTGGCATCAGAGGCCGATGTCGCCCTCGGGACCCTCTACCGGTACTTCCCGTCGAAGGAGTACCTCCTCGTGTCGATCCTCGCCGAAGACGTCGACATGCTCGCCGAGGAGACACGACAGCATCCTCCCGACGCCCGGACCCGCACTGCCCGCGTGCAGGAGGTCATGCGCCGGGCCGTGCGCCTGCTGCCCGAGCGCCAGGTGTTGCACGCCCACCTCCGGGCCCTCACCAACGCGGACCCGGAGGTCGGGGCGCTCGTCGGGGTCGTGAACGAGGCGATGACGTCGGTGATCACGGCGGCCCTGCACGAAGGTGAGCCGACCGAGGAGGAACGCCAGATCGCACGCGTGATCCAGCAGGTCTGGACTTCGTCGATGATGGGCTGGGTCTCCGGCCTCCACGACAGGAACCAGATCCTCGATGACATCCTCGTTGCGACTGCCCTTCTCCTGCGGGACACGTAAGAGGAGAGCACAGAGGGGGAAAGGGCGTCTCCCGGTGAGAGGGACCGCCCACGAGACAGACAAGGGGGTCCGATGACCGCAACACAGCAAGGGCGCCGCATCGACGTCCTCGACGGGCGTCTCTACGACGATCCGTGGGAGACCTACACGTGGCTCCGCGAGCGCGCACCCGTCTACCGTGACGAGCAGAACGGGCTCTGGGTCGTCTCGAAGTACGCCGACCTCTCCCACGTCGAACGCCACCCCGAGATCTGGAGCAGCGGGGCCGGCGTGCGTCCCGTGCCCGTCTCCATGTCGATCATCACGCTCGACGCACCTGAGCACACCTACACGCGGCGTCTCGTCAACAAGGGCTTCACACCCCGCATGGTGGCGAAGATGGAGAGCCACGTGCGAGAGGTCACACGCGGGATCCTCGACACGATCGCGTCCCGGGGCGAGATCGACTTCGTCGAGGACTTCGCGATCCACGTCCCCCTGATAGTGATCGCCGAGCTCATGGGGCTGCCACCGGAGGACCGCCACCTCTTCTACCGCTGGTCCGACGACATGATGGCGGGTGACAACCACTTCGACGCGGACGACCCCGTGATGCAACGGGCGCAGCAGGCGTTCCTCGAGTACGTCGCGTATCTGCAGGGCCTGTTCGAGGAGAAGCGCCGGAACCCCGCCGACGACCTCGTCTCGATCCTCCTCGGCGTGTCGGACGAGGGCGGGCTCGTGCAGCAGCGGCCCGACGACACCTCGCTCGAGGCCGACGAGCTCCTCATGTTCCTGGTCCTCCTGATCGTGGCGGGAAACGAGACGACCCGCAACGCGATCACGGGCGGTCTCGAGGCGTTCAGTCGGTTCCCCGAGCAGCGCGAGCGGTTCGTCGCCCACCTCGGTGACACCGCGTACAGGGATCGGGCGATCGAGGAGGTCCTGCGCTTCACGTCGCCGGTCATCTCGTTCCTGCGCACCTGCACGCAGGACGTCGAGTACGGCGGAGTCGAGATGAAGGAGGGGGACAAGGTGTTCCTCCTCTACCAGTCCGCGAACAGGGACACCGACATCTACACGGATCCCGACTCGTTCGACATCGAGCGTGAGCCCAACGACCACCTCGCATTCGGGATCGGACCCCACTACTGCCTGGGCGCGAACCTGGCGCGGATGGAGCTGCGTGTCGTCTTCGAGGAGATGTTCGCACGCTTCCCCGACATGCGCTCCAAGGAGCCCGGCATCCCCTTCCAGCGGGGCCCGTCCTCTCTAGTGATGTCCATCCAGCACCTGCCTGCCGTGTTCACGCCCGAGTCGAAGGGGAGTACGCCATGAGAGTCGTCGTCGACTGGAACCTGTGCGAATCGAACGCCGTCTGCCAGGGCATCGCGCCCGAGGTCTTCCTCGTCGGTGAGGACGACGAGCTCGAGATCCTCGACGAGAACCCCCCCGAGGAATTGCGTGCCAAGCTCGACGAGGCCGTGCGGCGCTGCCCGAAGGCGGCAATCAGCCTCGAGGGTTGACGGCGGTGACCTGCTACCACCCGCCTCAGGAGTGGGCAGCCGTGGCTCTCACATCTGAGGGTTGAGGCTGCCCACATCGGCCGTTTCGGTGAGGTGGGCAGTTGTGGCACTCGACCATGACGGTCGGAACTGCCCACATATCCGACGACTCAGTCGTCGGAGGACATCACCTCATGCGGGACGAGCC
This sequence comes from Acidimicrobiia bacterium, assembly GCA_020850945.1. Lineage (GTDB taxonomy): Bacteria > Actinomycetota > Acidimicrobiia > UBA2766 > UBA2766 > QWHP01. Next base: position 67,037 of record JADZDR010000004.1, read on the forward strand.
GGTGCCGATACAACGAGTATCCAATATCGGAGGCAACTTGTTCTTCTTCTTCCAGGCATTCCTCATCGTGCTCGGTGCGTTCCTGCATGTGGTGTTCGACCGGGACCCGCAGAGACGGACGAAGCGGCGTGTCGTCGAGCTCTTCCTCATCTGGTTCGTCGCCGCCGGCGGAGTCATGGCGATCCTTGCCGGGCTCATGCACACCGGCCCGATGTCTGCCGACGTGGCGGGGGGGATCGGATACCGCCCCTCGATGTTCCAGTGGGAGATCGGCTGGGCCGACATCGCGATCGGCGTTGTCGGTGTCGCCTGCATCGGGAAGCGGGGAAGCTGGCTCACGTGCGCCGTCATCGTCCTCGCCATCAGCTACTGGGGTGACGCCATCGGGCACGTCATGCAGTACGTCGCCCACGACAACACGGCCCCCGAGAACGTGTGGGCGATCCCGAGCGACATCCTGCAGCCGCTCATCAACATCTGCCTCCTCGTCGCCTACAGGTCCCTCTCGAAGGGGCAGGTGGCGGAGATGGCACCGGTGTCGACGGATGCCGGACCCGCCGCGGCCGAGGCCGCCGCAGCCGGCGTACCGGAGGCCTGAGCCGGGACACCGACCCGAGCGCGTCCCGGGCGCGTCGCGGGCGCGTCGCGGGCGGGCAGCCCTTCCGGGTAGATTGCCCGCATGGACCGAGACCGATTCAGGGACGAGGCCACGAGCGACGAGGACTACGACGAGCTCGAGGCGTTTGCCGATTCACCGACGGATCCGGCCGTGATCGAGGGTGTCGTGAGCGAGCTCGTGGACGACGAGGACGTCGCCGTACTCATGCCGACACGTTCCAGCCGGGGCGACGTGATGAGCACCGATGTCGACGGCACTGACATGGAGGCGATCTTCGAGGAGGAGAACCGCGAGCTCGACGACCTCGAGGACGAGATGTCGCAGGGACGCAGCGATCCCGTCGACCTCGTCGATCTGCACCGCAAGCACACCGGCGACAGATGACCCAGGCGGATCCGATCCAGGTCGACGCTACGGTCCTCCGCCTCCCCGACGGCAGACGCCTCGGCGTGGCCGAATGGGGTGATCCCACGGGCGTTCCCCTTCTGTTCTTCCACGGAACGCCCGGTAGCCGCCTCACAGGGCACCGTGCCCACGACGCCGGAACGAAGCATGGCGTGCGCGTGATCGCAGCCGAGCGGCCCGGCTACGGCCTCTCGGACCGCAGCACGGGCCGCACACTCCTCGACTGGGCGGGTGACGTGGCTGCCGTCTGTGACCATCTCGGCATCGGGCGGTTCGCCGTCGCCGGGGTCTCCGGCGGTGGGCCCTACGTCCACGCGTGTGCTGCCGCCATGCCCGACCGGCTCACCGTCGGCTGCGTGATGTCGGGCGCCGGTCTCGAGACCGAGCCGGGTGCGATGGAGGGTGCGATGCTCTCGAATCGCATCCTCGTACGTGTCGCCGTCGTCGCCCCGTGGCTCTTCGACGCCCCGGCCGGCGCCCTCGACCGCGCGTTCGGCTCCCTCGTGGGGCCGGTCGCGTCCTATCTCGTCGACGCCGTTCTCGAGCGCTCGTTGCCCGAGCCCGACATCCGCGTGTTGAGCGAAGAGGGTGGCTTCGCCCGCATGGCGGAGGAGATGCGTGAGGCCCTGCGCCAGGGCGTGTCGGGGATGGCCGCGGACTCACGCTGCTTCGTGCAGCCGTGGGGGTTCCGACTCGAGGACTGCGAGGTCCCGATCCACCTGTGGCACGGCGACGCCGACCGGAATGTGCCGGTGCGCCAGGCCGAAGCCGTCGCGGAGCGGCTCCCCAAGGCCGAGCTGCGCGTCTTCGCAGGCGAGGGCCACATGCTCCTCGGCCACTGGGACGAGGTCTGCGAGATCGTGGCGAGGTCCGCCGGCCAGGTGTAGTGGCAAGCGTACCGCACCCACAGTCGAAGGCGGGCCCCGCGGGAGCCTCGCTTGGATCGGGCACCCCCCCTGCCCTTAGCCTCGGTGGATGCTGTGCAGGGCCGGTGGGAGAGCTCGACTGCGCGTCAGCGCGGCGCTCGTCGCCCTCGCGTGCGTCTGCCTGCCGCTCTTCGTGACGGGTGAGGGTGTCCGCGCCGTCCCCGCTGGGCCACCGTACGGCAGCAACGAGTGGGTGCGCCGCGAGCTCGAGAACTGGGGGAGATCCTTCGAGCGGTACCGTGAGCAGCGGGCGACACCGGGCTTCCTCGACCGGGCCGTGCCGGTCGAGCGGAATCGGCTGCGGGCGTTCTGGGCGCCGGAGGACGCCACGCAGTTCCGGGGCCGGCCCCGTATGACGTTCACACGCTGGTCGACGACCCTCTTCATGGGCGACCCGTGGCGCAACGAACCGAACTGGGAGGCAGCGGGTGGCGCCCACACCCGCGTGTACCTGCTGAACCGGTGGGGCGCGAAGCTCACCGGCGACCTGTGGGGGCCGCCGGGGATGGCTCACACCGAGGCGACCTATCCACTCGTCGTGATCACGACCGGTTCGATCCAGGGCAGTGCCCGCATGTACTGGTGGGCCGCTCAGACCCTTGCCTCCCACGGCTACGTCGTCCTCACCTACGACGTGCAGGGCCAGGGGGAATCGGAGACCTTCGCCCACCACGCCGACGGCTCCATCCGCTGCGACGGCGCCGACCAGCCGTCCGGCACCCCGTACTTCATCACCGAGCTCACGCCCTGTCCCGGCTTCCCGTTCCAGCAGTCGGCGAACTTCGGGGTGGGTGCCATCGACTCGTTCAACTTCGCCGTCTCGACACCCGGCTCGCCGTACGCCCACTGGCAGGACGGGACGGGGACGGCGCCGTACAACCCGTGGTACGAGCACATCGACCGCACCCGGACCGGGATCGCGGGGCATTCACTCGGCGCCGCGGCCGTGTCGTTCGTGCAGGCCCACCCCGAGTACCTGAACGCCGATCTGTCGGCGATCGTGGCCTGGGACAGCCTGAGCGCCTGCTCCGAATACGCGGACAGGGGTCCGCCACCGTTCGGCGGGGAGTGCCTCGAGCGTGGTGTGAACACGCCACGCGTCCCGGCCCTCGACCTGTCCGCCGACTACTTCCTGTCATTCCTCCCCGATCTCGGGCGGCCGCCGGATCCGAAGGAGCGCCACGCGGCGTTCGACCTCTGGCGCGAGCACGGCCAGGACGTCCTCACGATCTCGCTCCGAGGGAGCACGCATCTCGAGTTCACGTCGGTGCCGGGGGTGACACCGTTCCTGAGCGGGACGAAGTACGGACAGGACGTGTCGGCCTACTACACGCTCGCCTTCTTCGACACGTACGTGAAGGGGGACACGGCGGCTGCGGCACGCCTCGTCGACAGGACGGTGGAGGTCACACACCTCGACCTCATGGGCGTACCTGACCCGAGCCCAACGGTGCTCGACATCGCCGACCTCTCATCCCTCTACCACGACTCTGCCGTCTCCGTCTCCGTCGCCGGTCTCTGCTTCACCGACTGGGGTGAACAGGCCGACGCCTGCTGAGACGTTCCGCTCGCGCCACTCGCCTGCCCGAATGCCCGGTGTCACCCGGGCGGGGCCCGTGAACCCCCCGACGGCTCCGTACAGACAGAGGACGAGTCCGGCCACGAGGACCGCGGCCCCGAACACCGCGACCCCGAGCGAGACCGCGCCGGCCATGTGCAAGGCGTCGAACCTCTCGCCGAGCACATAGGCCCAATCGTGCTCTCCGCCTATCAGCTCGAGTTGCTGTGTGGGTGCGTCCGCGATGTAGACGGATGCGTCGCGAGCGGAGGTTCCCGTCCATGCCAGACAGAGTGCCGTGCCGAGCAGCTCACGCCTCACCGCGAAGTACGCGGCGAGGCCGAGGGGCACGAGAACCTGGAGGCCGGTGCCCATCACGGCGGTCACGACATCCGGAAAAGGCAGCGTGAGCATGTGTCCGAGCTCGTGTACGCCCAGATCGACGTACGCGAGGACGGGGACGCGGCTCCCCCGGACGAACCCGAACCAGGCGAGAACACAGATCGCCATCGCGGCGCAGACGCGGCCTGAGAACGTGCGCCAGGACATGTCGCGGTCGCGTTCCACAGTCAATCATCGGCCTGCGTGTCACGTTGCAGGAGCCGTCCTGGCTACCAGCCGCGCAGGTCGACCGGCCACGTCTCGAGCACCTCTTCTCCGCGGACCACGAACAGCCACTCGTGATACGCGACGGTCGGATCGACGTGTGCGGGAACGACACGCACTCGGTCCCCGACCCGCACAGGGCCGTTCGGGGCGAACGTGACATGCTCGTCGGAGCAGAACCACACGGTCGGTTCGGGGCCGGTGCCGAGACGCCCGACAGCCGGGTTTCCGTGGTCCATGCCGAGGGCCTTCAGCCCGCAGTCCGCGACAGCGAAGGTCGGCGCCTCACCCTGGCCGGAGACGGAGACCACGGTCGCGATGATCGAGAGCGCGAGGCCGAACGGGAGGTCGAGCTTGCCGTACGCCGTGTCCATGAGGACGTACGAGCCCGCCTGGATCTCCGTGGCGAGCGTGTTCAGGTCGTAGGTGCCGGTGCCGCCCGCCGAGACCACCTCACCGCCCACGTCCGCGTGCGCGTGGGCCAGCATGTGCATGGACTGATCGCAGCCGGCACGACGGTCGTCCCGGTCCGCGAGGCCGACGACGTGACCTTCGTACCCCATGACCCCGCGCACGTCGAGCCCGGCAGCGCGGGCGAGGTCCGCGATTCGGCCGGCCGCGGCCGGCTCCACACCGCATCGCGGCAAGCCGACGTTCACGTCCACGAGCACCTCTTCGACACCCCCGGCGGCCGCGGCCGCAACCGTCTCGGCGGAGTCGACCGCGACTGTCACACGGTGTCCGGCCGCCTTCAGCGTGCCGAGCCGGGAAGCGTCGAGGACCTCGTTCGCGAGGAGGAGATCGGCGCCGAGTCCCACGGCAGCCATCCCCTCCATCTCGCGCACGGTCGCGCACGTGAACGCGGCATGGCCGGCTGCAGCCTGCTCACGCGCGAGATGTGTGCACTTGTGCGCCTTCACGTGCGGACGGCACCGGCTGCCGGGCAGGGCGGCGGACATCGCGGCGATGTTCGCATCGAGGATGTCGGCGTCGACGACGAGGGCCGGTGTCGCGACATCCAGGAGAGACGTCATCCGGTGTGGGCCTCCGGTCCACCGGGTGTGAGAACGCCACGCCCGGGTGGCCTCGCGGCCGCGGTGGCGATGGAAGGTGCTCCCACGGGTGCGCCGGGTGCGGATGTGGGGTACCACCGAAGCACGTACCAGTAGAAGGCGACGCAGTCCCGCAGCACGGACCGGATCTGGCCGAGGCCGAGCGGCCGTACGGTGTGCACGCCGGTCACCTCACGGAAGCCGAACCGGCGCAGGGCGAGCTTGGCGCGGGGCACGTGATACCAGTGGGTGGCGGCCGCGACCGATGTCCAGCCCTCTTGACGGGCGAGGCGGGCCGTGTTCCGTGCCGTGTGCCACGTCGTTGCCCCACCCTCGTCGAGCCAGACGTGGGCGGGATCGACCCCGTTCTCGAGGAGCACGTCGCGCATGACGGCGGCTTCGCTGTTCCCCCACGCGTCGACGCCGCCACTCACGAGGATCCGGGGCGTGAGGCCCCTGTCATGGGCGGCTTTGGCGGCATCGAGGCGGGCGAGGAGACGGCGGGACGGGCGACCGCTCCCGAACACCTCCGCCCCGAGCACGACCACGACGTCGACACGCCTCCGCTCGTCCCAGAGGCCGTCGACCAGGGTCGCGGTGAGATGGACGGCCAGCCAGCGGGCGAGGAACGCGAGGATGCTGCTCATGCCGGTCCATTCTTGCGCGTGGGGAGGGCCTCGGAGGCCAAGGCGGTGAGGGCCCGCTTGTCGGTCTTGTGCATGGGCGTGAGCGGAAGCGCGTCGACGATTCCGATTCGGTCCGGCACCTTGTAGTCGGCGATCCGCTCGCGGCACCACGCCCTTACCTCGTCCCGGTCGGGCGGCAGGGCGGGCTCGGCAGGTACGAGGAAGGCCACCCCCCCCTCCCCGAGGACGGAGTCGGGCACGCCGATCACGGCCGCCGCCGCCACGCCGGGATGATCGGTGAGAACGGCCTCGACTTCGGCCGGGTAGACGTTGTAGCCGCCTCGGATGTACATCTCCTTCCTCCTGCCCACGATCTCGAGGTTCCCGTCCGGTCGGAGACGGCCGAGATCTCCCGTGCGCAGCCAGTCACCGTCGAAGGCGGCAGCCGTCGCCTCGTCGTCCTGCCAGTAGCCACGCATCACGGCTTGCGACCGGCACTCGATCCCGCCGACTTCACCCGCGGCGACCTCTGTGTCGTCGTCCGCCACGAGGCGGACCTCGACACCGGCGACGGGCCTGCCCACGGTGTGGGCGACGATCTCGTCACGGGCACCCGGTTCCGTGCCCGTGGTCACGGCAGCCTCGGTGCACGTGTAGCGGGCGACGACCGGGCACCCCACGCGCGCGCGCACCTCGTGCACGAGTCCCGGTTCGATCGGTGCTCCACCCATCACGACCTGGCGCACACTCGAGAAGTCGGTCCGGTCGAAGGAGGGTTGGTCCAGCATGAGGCGCCACTGGGCCGGGACTCCCCCGACCACCGTTACCCCGTACTCCTCGATGAGGCGCAGGGTGCGGTCCGCCTTCCAAGGTGCCGGGGGAATGACCTGTGTCGTGCGCATGGCGAGATGCCCCCAGATCTTGGAGGTGAACCCCACATGCGCATACGGGACGCCGGCGAGATACACGTCGTGCTCCCCGGTCAGGGCGTCCTGGGCGTGCGCGACGGCGCGGAGGTTGTCGTGGTCGAACACGGCGCCCTTCGGCATGCCGGTCGTACCGGACGTCCAGACGAGAGCCACGACGTCAGAGGTGTCCCGCCCCGGATCGTGGCCACGGGGGATCGTCTCGAACACCCCGGCGAGCGCGGATCGCTCGAGCACGATCCCGGCATCGACGTCCCCGGGTGCGCGGCCGTCCTCGACGATCGTCACGGCCGGTTGTGTCTGTTCCACGATCCGGCGGAACTCGCCTTCCCCGAGGCGGGGATTCACGCCGCTCGTGATCGCTCCCGCCCGGCACGTTCCCATGTAGCAGATCGGATACGCGGCGCTGTTCGCGATCCGCAGCACGACCACGTCGCCTCGCCCCACACCCTGCCCTGCGAGCCACGTGGCGAACGCGGCACTCGACCGCTCCCACTCGGAGTACGTCGTCGTGGCAGGGGAACCGTCCACGGTGGAGACGTCGACGAATGCGGGATGGTTCCCGTCCTCGGCCGCTGCCCGCACGAGGGCGTCGTCGACGAACCGGTCCCGCGCGACGGCGGCGGCTATTCGTCCCAAGTGATCGACCTCGGTTCGAGTGAAAGAAGAGCAACCGTGCGGACACTCTTCGGTTGCGGATGATACGGCGAGGGGAGATCCGGGCATGCAAGCATCACGACGACTCACGGCGGGCATCGGCATCTTCGCCGTCCTCGTGACCCTTGTGGTGACAGGTCCCGTGACGGCGGCAGGGGTTCCCCTGCGGTACGTCGACATCGTCTTCGACACAGTCGACGTGACCCGGGACGTGCCGTACGGCGAGGCAGTCACGTGGAACGGGACTCCGGTCACGCTGCGGGCCGATGTCTACGAACCGCGTGGCGATCCCGCCACGAACCGGCGGGCCGTCGTTCTCGTGCACGGCGGCGGGTTCGCCGTCGGGTCGAAGTCGAACCTCGCCGCCGAGGGGATGGAGCTCGCCCGGCGCGGCTACGTGGCCGTGTCCGTGGACTACCGGCTCGTGGCACCACCCCAGATGACCTGGTGCAGCCTCGCGCCGGAGGGTCCGGAATGTGACCAGCGTCTCCCCGCAGCCATCGCGGACGCGGCGGAGGACGTGGGTGAGGCGATCGGCGTGATACGTGAACATGCGGGCGAGATGCGAGTCGACCCGGACGCGATCGCCGTCTTCGGGCATTCGGCGGGGGCGGTGACCTCGCTCTACCTCGCGCGCGGGACTATCCCCGGGAGCGGCGGAGAACCGGCCCCCACCCCCTCCGTCCAGGCTGCCGTGTCGCTCATGGGTGCCGTCGCCCCCGAGGACATGGTGGCCGGAGCCGCCCCGTCGCTCCTCGTGCACGGCACGGAGGACACCGTCGTCCCCTACGCCGCCGTCGAGGAGATCCATGCGACGGGGCTCACCCTGGGGAACGACTCACGTCTCCTGACCCACGTCGGCGCTGGACACGGCTTCGACGCCGAGGAGACGGAGGTCACCCGGCGGCATGTGGTCGCGTTCCTCGATGATGTCCTCCAGCCCGCCGGTCGCGACAGGGTGGAGGTCGTCCTCTCCGGCGGCCAGACAGGTGCGGTCGCGGGGCGCCTCGCCGAGGGTGACATCCGGTTCACGCAGGGCGGGCCGGGCCGTGTCACGGGTGTGAGCGGGTCGGGGCGGCTCGCGACTCCGGAGGGTGTTGCCACCGTGTCGATCCAGGTGAGCTCGATCCTCTTCGTGCCGCTCTGGTTCGGGTCGATCCGTGTCTCCGGGGGAGGGTTGCCGAGCGTGTCGATGCCTGTGTTCCTCGGGTCCACGTCGGCGAGCGCCGCGCGCGCGTACGGGTCGGCGTCCTGGTTCACGGGACGTCTCGTCCCCTTCACGCTGCACTGGTCGGTCGAGCAGGCCTGAGGACGGGCGCGACTCAGAACTTGATGGCGGACATCTCGGGGATCCACTCCGTCGCGGCCCGGATCGCACGCTGCCACGCGGCTGCGTGGTCGGCACGGCGTGTGTCGTCCCAGTTCGGTTCGAAGACGCGGTCGACATCCGGGATCGCGACGGCTTGGTCCATGTCGAAGGTGCCGGCGGCGAGACCGGCAAGCAGTCCTGCCCCGAGGGCCGTCGCCTCGATCTGGGCCGAGCGGTCGACCGGTACCCCCAACATGTCGGCCTGAACCTGGCAGAGGGTGTCGGAGGTCGCTGCGCCGCCGTCGACGCGGAGACGTTCCACGGCGGTTCCGGACTCGAGCTCGACTGCCCGCACGCACTCCGTCACGCGGGCGGCGATGCCCTCGAGCGTCGCTCGGGCGAGGTGGCTCCGCTCCGTTCCGAGCGTCATGCCCACGATCGTGCCGCGTGCCCCGTAGTCCCAGTAGGGAGTGCCGAGACCGAGCAGGCCAGGTACGAAGTGGACGCCGTCCGTGCTCTCCACCGAGGCCGCGAGGGCCGATGCCTCTTCGGGTGAGGCGACGATCCCCATCTCGACGAGGCCGCGCACCGCCTCGCCGCCTGTGATCACGGTGGCCTCGAGCCCGTACCAGGCGTCGTCCCCGGTGGTGGCTACGACGATCGGGTAGGCGGCGATCTCCCCGACCTCGTGCAGCTCGTGCCCGAGGTTCACGTCGGTCATGCACGCCGTGCCGAAGGTCGTCTTGACCACGTTCTCGCGCAGGCCGCCCTGGCCCACGAGCGAGCCCTGCTGGTCGCCGAGGAGCGCCCCGAGGGGAAGGCGGACATCGCCGATGGTGACCTCGCCGCAGATCCCGGATGTGGGCACGATGGTGGGCAGGGCGGTTTCGGGGAGGTCGAGCGCGGAGACGACGTCGGGGTCCCAACCCGAGGCATCCGCCCGGACGAGGCCGGTCACACCGGCGTTCGTGAGGTCGGTGACGTGGAGGCGGCCCGCACTGAGCCTCCACGCGAGCCAGGTGTCGAGCGTCCCGAAGCGCAGCGATTCCCGTGCCACTCCGGAGCGCTCGGCCTGCTGCACGAGCCACGCCGCCTTCGTCCCCGAGTTGTTCGGGGCCATGCGAATCCCCTGCGCGCCAAGCGCGAGGCACTCGCCGAGCGTGCGCAGGTCCTGCCAGCCCAGGGCCGGCCCGACCGGCGTGCCCGTCGACGCGTCCCAGACGACTGTCGTCGCCCTCTGCACGGCTATCCCGACGGCGGTCACGGCATCGTCCCCGACCTCGGTGAGCACCCTCGTTGCCGCTTCGGTGGCGGCGGTTGCGAGCTCGTCGGCGTCGTGTTCGACCAGGCCCGGCGCCGGCGCGTCGGGCACTGTGGCGATCTGGTGCTGTGCGACGATCCGGCCGTCCGGGTCCAAGGCGACACCGCGGACGCTCGTCGTTCCGAGGTCGATGACGAGAGTGTGTCCCATGGTCCGCTATTGAAGCATGTGCGATGGGAGGTGGGGGGCAGCTAGCGTGACCGGACTCACACGGCGCAGTCTGGAGGGCGTATGCGGATCGGCATGTGGATTGAACCCGGATCGGCCGGCAGGTTCGAGACCGACTTGCAGGCGGCGGCGGATGCCGGCTTCGGGTCAGCGTGGACGCCGCAGATCTTCGGTCCCGATGCCCTCACGATGATCGCCGCGGTCGCCCGAGACGTACCCGAGATCCGCGTCGGCACGGCAGTCGTGCCGGTGTGGCTGCGCCATCCGACCATGCTCGCCGCCCAGGCGCTCACGGTGCAACAGATCATCGGCGAGCGTTTCGTGCTCGGCATCGGTCTCGCCCACCAGTTGGTCGTGGAAGGTATGTACGGCATCCCGTTCGAGCGCCCCGCCCAGTACATGGAGGAGTACCTCTCGGTGCTCACACCCCTGCTGGAGGCGGGGAGCGTCTCGTTCGCGGGCGAGCGATTCACAGTGAACGGAACCGTGTCGGTGCACGCTCCCGCTCCGCCGGTCATCGTCGCCGCCCTCGGCCCGAAGATGCTCGAGACGGCGGGTCGCCTCGCGGCCGGGACCGTGACCTGGATGACAGGTGTCGAGACGATCCGCAACCACACCGTCCCGACGATTCGGGCGGCGGCGGAGGCCGCCGGCCGGGCCGAGCCGGAGGTCGTCGTCGGCCTCCCCGTCAGCGTCACCGACGACGTCGACGCGTCGCGGGCGGTCTGCGCGCAGGAGTTCGCCGTATACGGCAGCCTCCCGTCCTACCGGGCGATGCTCGACAGGGAGGGTGCAGCGGGTCCGGCGGATGTCGGTCTGATCGGAGACGAGTCGGCGGTCGACGCCGCAATCGACGCCCTCGCCGCGAGCGGTGCCACCGAGCTGATCGCTGTCGTGTACGACCCCGCGACCCGCGATCGTACGCTCGACCTCCTTCGCCGCCGCCTCTGAGTCGCGTCTCGAACCGGGAACCGGCGACGTTCAGTCAGAGGTCGTGGACGCGGATTCGGTCGTGTCGAGGTCGAGGGCGGCGCGCAGGTCCGAGCGCTCTACTGCGGCCACGCTCTCGGCGATCGCACCGGGCTCACCTGCTTGCAGCGTGGCTGCCGCCTCACGGGCCTGTGCGGCTTCCACTTCCTGCGACGTGGCGGGAGTCGTTTCGAGCCGTGACACCGTTGCCACGTTCTCGGCTTCGTCGGTCTCGATCTCGGACCAGGCCGTCTCCTCCGTCGGGCGGCGGCGCCAGACGACGATCGCCGTTCCCATCACGGCGAGGAGAGCGGCGAGGAACAGGTTGCGGGGACGGAGGATTCGGCGCATCGGGTCACCTCTCGATCTGGCGTGCCTTCTCGTGTCTTCGGCTTGCCGGGGCCCCCGAGCATAGAGCCGTTTGCGAGGGGTGAGGTCAGGAGGCGGGCACGGCTGCCTTCAAGCGGGCCAGACGGGTCCGTCGAGGCCGAGCTTGCCGGGATTGAGGATCCCGTTGGGGTCGAGCGCGTGCTTCACGGCCGTGAGGACGTCGAAGCCGGCCCCGAGCTCCTCGCGCAGGAAACGAGCCCGTACGAGGCCGATGCCGTGGTGGTGGCTGATCGTGCCGCCTCCCGCGCGGACCCGACTCATCGCCGTATCCCAGACCGACCGGTAGTAGGCGTCTTTGGCAGCTCTGTCGTCGCCCGGCACGCCCGCGAACGTGAAGTACACGCACCCTCCGCTCTTGTACGCATGCGAGGCATGCGCCGTGCAGATGAGAGTCGCGTCGACGCCGAGGACGGCCGCCTGTGTCTCTTCGTAGATCGCGGCGAGCTTCGACCAGGGTGCGGCGATCTCGATCGTGTCGACCACGATGCCTCGTTCCACGACCTCGTGCAGGGCCGAGACGTCGTTGCGGTGCTCGAGCCAGACGTCCACGAGTCCGCTGTCCTCGGGACTCACGGCGGCGCCGAACCCCGCCACGACCTCCTCCACGGCGGCGATCTCGAGCTCGACCTGGGCCGCATCCCCCTCGGAGAGGACGATCATCGCGTTGCGCGTGTCGCCTGTCCCGAAATGGCGGGCGGACTCCGGGCCGTCGTAGAGGCGCACGCATGCCGGTCGGGTTCCCGTGCGCATGATGCGCCGCATTGCCTCGAGCCCGTCGGCGAAGGTGTCGAAGGACCAGGCCCGCCTCGCGTCGGCCGCGGGTGCGGGCCAGAGCTTGAGCCATGCCGACGTGATGACGCCGAGCGTCCCCTCGGCGCCGACGAAGAGCCGCATCAGGTCCGGTCCAGTCGCCGCGCGGGGCTGAGGGTTCGTGCGCATGATGGAGCCGTTCGCAAGGGCGACCTCGAGGCCGAGGAGCATGTCCTCGATCTTGCCGTAGCGGTTGGAGAGCTGTCCCGCCCCGCGGCACGCGATCCATCCGCCCACGGTCGCGAGATCGAAGGACTGCGGGTAGTGCCCCACCGTCACACCCTCGGCCCGGAGGGTGTCCTCGAGGGGAGGGCCGAAGACTCCGGCCTCGACGTGCACCATGAGATCGGTCGAGTCCACCTCGATGATGCGGTCGAGCCTGCGCAGATCGAGGCTGATGCCCCCCCGCACGGGGAGAGAACCTCCGCAGACACCCGACCTGCCCGCGAAGGGGGTCACCGGGATCAGGGACGCGTTCGCCACGGCCAGGACCGAAGCCACCTCGTCGGCCGACCCGGGCCGGACCACGACCGCGGGCAGGCTCGGCTGATCACCGTCGGTCTGCCACACGATGCCGAGGGGCCACCAGTCGGCACCGGCCTCGCGCAGGTCGGTGTCGGCGGTCGTGACGTGGGTGGGGCCGACTGTCTCCTCGAGTCGACGCGTCACATCCTCGGGGATCGACTTGACGGCGTCCGCAGTCGTGACACGGACCTGCATGCGCTGCTCCTCTGCCTCGTCAGTGTTCGGTGCTCGTCACCCCTTCGGCGGTGAGCGTGGCCTGTACACGGGCTGTGTAGGCGGCTCTCTCGCCCTGCCGTCGAGGGTTGTCCCACGCGAGCTCGTCCCCCATGAGCCCCACGACATCGTCGAGCGCGCCCAGCCCCCGCGAGCGGTCCTCGAGAGAGAGGCGGATCCTCCTCTCGAGGACGTCCGCGACCGTGAGGGCCAGCTCCGCCCGCACGGCGTGGAGGACTTCGGCCCGGATGTATGGCAGGTCGGGGACGAGCCGCCGCCCGAGCTCGGGATCGGTGCGGGCGATCTCGGCGACCGTATCGGCGAGCGAACCGTGACGGCGCAGGAGGCTCTCCCACACCTCCGCGTCGATTCCTGTGCCGGCCGGACACGCGCGGTCGGGGTCGAAGCCGACCGCACCGTCGAGCGGGAGGTCCTTCGTGAGCGATCGGCCCGCGGTCAGGTCGCGCTTCGCGATCAGCTCGTCGATCGTGTCCTGTGCCATGAGTCGGTAGGTCGTCAGCTTGCCGCCAGTGACGGTGACCATGCCGGGCGCCCCGTGGATGATCGCGTGGTTTCGCGAGAGGTCGGCGGTGCGTTCCGAGGTCGTTCCGGCGACGAGGGGACGCAGGCCCGCCCAGGTCGAGATGATGTCAGCCGGTCCCACGGGCCGCTCCAGCCACGTGTTCAGGGCAGTCAGGACGTAGTCGATGTCGTCGGGTGTCGCCTGCGGGTCGTCGAGAGGGCCGTCGTAGTCCGTGTCGGTCGTGCCGACCCAGGCGACACGGCCCCACGGCAGGATGAAGATCGAACGCCTGTCCTTGGGCACGGGGAGAATGACGGCACGCCTGTTCCCGAAGAGGTGGAGGGGCATGGCGACGTGGATCCCCTTGGCCGGCCGGAGGCTCTCGACGGCGGCACCTTCCTCCATGCTGCGCAGGTCGTCGGCCCAGACACCCGCCGCGTTCACGATCGCCTGCGTCCGGATCGTGAGGGGCTCCGCGCCGCCGAGCCGGTCGCTGACGTACAGGCCCGTGACGGCACCTGCCCCGTCCTTGGCGACACCCACCGCCGCCACGTGGCTCGCGACGTCGGCCCCGTAGAGAGACGCCGTCCGGGCCACGGTCATGGTGAGGCGGGCATCGTCCGTCTGGGCATCGGGGTAGAAGAAGCCCTTGACGAGCCCGTCGCCCTTCAGGGTGGGCATCTCGGCGAGGACCTCCTCCGCGGATATGCCCTTGTGGAGCTTGCCGATTCGGAACCCGCCCGTGAGGTCGTACAGCCACAGACCCGCGTTGACCGCCTTCGCGTAGGCCCGTTTGCCCCACACGGGGATCATGAAGTCGAGGGGGCGGACGAGATGGGGCGCGTTGCGCAGGAGTCGCTGGCGTTCGGTGAGAGCTTCGTACACGAGCTTGAACTCGCGTGACTGCAGGTACCGCACCCCTCCGTGCACGAGCTTCGAGGAGCGCGACGAAGTACCCGACGCGAGGTCTTCCTTCTCGACGAGCGCGACGCGCAGGCCCCGCGAGGCCGCGTCGAGTGCAACCCCGGCGCCCGTGATGCCCCCACCGACCACGACCACGTCGTATGGTGTTGTCGCGAGGCGATCCAGGACGTCCGGTCTCGAGTGCGCCGAGAAGGCCGACATGCTCGGAGAGTAGGTGGATCGGCGTCCGGCGCAGAAGTGGTAGTCGTCCTGCCCCATCGAATACCGAACGAGTCATGAGCATCCGCGAAGATCCCCACGGCGACCGAGCCGAACCGGTCGACGAAGACGCCGAGGTCGAAGAAGCCGGTGCGGACACGCCGCCCCAGGGACACGGCGACCTGTCAGACGAGCTCTCCTCCCACCTCCTCGACAGACGGCGCCCGTGGATCCGGCCGATCACGAGACGTGACAGGCAGCGGCGCCGTGCCGCCTTCTACTGGGCGCTGCTCTATGTCCTCCTCATGGCGGGTGTGACCTCGATCGTCTCCTTCGTCCTCGTGCGTGGCTACCTCTGGCTCTGGCCAGGTCCCACCAACACCGGCGCCGGGGTGGCGACGCAGATCGTCCCCTGGGCCAGCGCAGGTGTCTATATCGCCTTCGCCGCGTATGTGACTCGAAGCTGGCCACGCACGGTCGGTTACGGGCTTCTCCTCGTGTCCCCGGTCGTGGTCGTGCTCTTCCTGAACGCGGGGACGAACGTCGCCTCGTGGTTGGTGGGATGGTTGCCCGGCGGCATGCAGGTCTACGGCCTTGCCGCCCTCCTGCCCTTCGCCGCCCTCGTCCTCCTCGGACGGGACTTCGTGCGCTGGCAGATGTGGATCGAGTTCCCCGACGACTGGTGTTGGGAGTGCGGTACCTCCCTCACGGAGGAGACCTGGCTCTACTGTCCGGGGTGCGCCAACGACCTCCAGGAACAGCGCCTGCACGCGGCACGTGAGTCCGCAGACACCACGCGCGATCGGGCGAAGACGGGAAGGCAGGCGGCGGACGAGGCGGCCGCCTCGGACTGACGCGGATGCGGCCAGAGGCGCGAGCCCCGACTCAGGTTCGGTCCGAACCGAGGTAGGCCTCCACGAGCCGGCCACTCGACCGCAACTCGTCCGGCGTACCCCAGGCCACGAGCTGCCCACGGTCGAGGACGTACCCGCGATCCGCGATCGTGAGGGCGAGGTGGGCGAGCTGCTCGACGACGAGGATGCCCAGCCCCATGTCCGCCAGGGACCGCAACGTCTCGAAGAGCTGTTGCTGGATGATCGGGGCGAGCCCGAGCGACGGTTCGTCGAGCATGAGCATGCGCGGTCGGGCCATGAGGCCGCGTGCGATCGCGAGCATCTGCTGTTCACCGCCGGACAGGGTTCCGGCCGGCTGTCGCCTCCGTTCGGCAAGGCGGGGAAAGCGGTCGAACAGCTCGGCGATGTCGTCGCGCACGCTGCGGTCAGGCCGGCCCCGGCTGTGGGCACCGAGGAGCATGTTCGCCTCGACGCTCTGGTCGGGGAACACGAGACGCCCCTGCGGGATCTGGATGAGTCCGAGCCGCACGATCCGGGACGGTTTCATCCCCTGGATCCAGTGGCCGCAGAACGCGACGCGCCCTGCCGCCATGGGCACGATGCCCGACACGGCCCTCAGGATCGTCGACTTCCCCGATCCGTTCGAGCCGAGGAGAGCGACGACCTCGCCGTTGCCGACCCACCCTGTGAACTCCTCGACGGCACGGACGGGACCGTAGTCCACCGTCATGTCGTGGAGCTCGAGGACCTGCACCGGTGCGGCCGGCGGGTGTGGGGCCGTCACGGGCTCACCTCTGGCGCACCGAGGTACACCTCGATCACCTCGGGAAGCCGCTGCACGTGCTGGGGTGGCCCCTCGGCGATCTTGCGACCCTGGTCGAGGACGGTCACGGTGTCGGCGAGGTCTGCGATCACGTCCTGGTGATGCTCGACGACGAGCAGCGTGAAGCCGGCGTCGCGCAAGGCGGAGAGGGCGTCGACCATCGCTCCGACCCATCTCGGGTTCAAGCCCGCCGCCGGCTCGTCCACGAGGAGAAGACTCGGGTGACGCGACGCCGCCCGGGCGAGCTCGAGCATCTTGCGCTGGCCGTAGGAGAGTGCCCCGGCGGGACGGTCCGCGAACTCGCCGAGACCCCAGGCTTCGAGGATCGTGAGGGCGTCCTCGGCATGTGCCTCGTCCTCTCTCCGCGCGCGGGGGAGACGCGCGAGTTGCACGAGCGTGCGCCGCTGCGACGCGTTCGCGACCATGCAGTTCTCGAGGGCGGTGAGGGAGTGGAAGAGGCGGATCTCCTGGAAGGTCCGTCCGATACCGAGTCTGGCCCGGGCGTGGGCGGGCAGATCCGTGATGTCGCGCCCCGCGAGGTGGACGCGACCGCTGTCCGGGGGAACGAGACCCGAGATGACGTCGAGAGCCGTGGACTTCCCGCTCCCGTTCGGTCCCATGAGGACATGGATCGACCCCTCACGCAGGTCGAAGGACAGGTCGTCGACAGCGCGGACGCCGCCGTAGGCCTTGCTCACCCCTACGCACTCGAGCAGGGGTGGCTCCTCGGCGAGGACGGGTCCGGCCGGGTGATCGATGCTCTGCAGGTGGCCGTGTCCCGTCATCTCGGTTCCGAACCTCACGACCGCGCGCGAGTCGGCCCCTGCATCCGAAGGCCGCAGGGATCCGAGGTCGCCCTCGGGTCCCATCTTGCGCCGTGCGGCCACGGCCACGAGGGTGTTGCCCGGATAGATCCAGGCGAGCCCCACAGCCTCGGCTCCGCGGCGGAGGAGCCCGCCGACGCCCATGGGCGCGAAGGCGAGGAACCCGAGGAAGACGAGACCGGTCAGGAGGGCCTGGTCGTCCTGGAACCAGCGCTGCCCCACGTAGACGAGCAGGATCATGGCGGCAGCGCCGAGCACGGGGCCGGCGACGGGCGCGGCGAGCCCGCCGATGATGAGGGCGACGACGTAGCGGAGTGACTCGACGACCGTGAAGTCCTCGGGGAAGACGGCCTCGTTGAAGGCCGCGAACATGGCGCCGCCGAGACCCGCGCAGCCCGCCGAGAAGAGGAACGCCCCGAGCTTCGCGGGGAACACGGCAATGCCGATGCTGGCCGCAGCCGCCTCGTCGTCGCGGATCGCGACGAGCTGGCGGCCCGTCTGACTCCAGAAGAAGTTGCGCGACAGGGCGACGACCGGAACCGCGATCGCGAGTGTGAAGAGGAAGTAGCCGCGATTCGAGCCGAGAGCGAGAGGTCCGATCACGGGCCGCGGCACGTCGAGGACGACGGCGCTGCCTCCCGGCACTCCGAGCACGCGGGGCATCGCCTCGAGGAGCTCGAGGACGATGAGCGCGAACGCGAGGGTGGCGAGCGCGAGGTACGCGCCTCGCAGGCGCAGTGACGGGGCGCCGATGAGGACACCGCCGACGAGGGCGAAGAAGACCGCGATGAGGGCAGTGAGGATCCAGGGCATCCCGGCCACGCCGGCCCATCCTGCTGTGTACGCACCTATCGTCACGAATGCGATGAGACCCTGGGAGACCTGGCCGTTCGCTCCCGTGAGCACGTTCAACCGGGCGAGGACCACGGCGTAGATGCAGCCGTACTGGATACCGAGCCTCAGGTAGTAGGGGTTGTCGCGGGTGAAGAGCGCATACGACGCGCATGCGGCGACGAGGACGAGGCCGAGCGGCCAGCGTCTGTGGAGGAGGAACTCGCTCGGTTCGACAAGGGGGCGTCGGCGCCCCTCGGCCGCCTTCGTGTCCTCCGGTTCGGGTGTCGTGTCGGTGGACGTGGCAGCCATCAGACCTTCTCCACCGCGCGACCGCCGAACAGCCCCTGGGGCCGCAGGACGAGGAGGGCTATGAGGAGGCTCATCACGATCGCGTTGCGCAGCGAGAGCAGGGGGACCGCACCTTCGCCCCCGAGGCGGGAGATCTCGTCGAGGAGGCGACCGAGGCCGATCTCGAGGGCTCCGAGGACGAGCCCGCCGAGTGCCGCACCCCGTACCGAGTCGATGCCGCCGAGGAGCGCGGCCGTGAGGGCGATGATCGTGAACGTCGGCCCCGATGTCGGCTTCGCGAACGTGAGCGGCGTGACGAGGAGGCCGGCGACGACTGCCGAGGCGGCGGCCAGGGCGAATGCCCCGTAGACGACCCGGCGTACGTCTATCCCCATGAGGGCGGACGCCTCCTTGTTCGCGGCGACGGCCTTCATCGCCCGTCCGAAGCGCGTGCGGCTCTCGATGACGTCGAGGCCGATCACGACGACGATGGCGCAGGCTGCCGTCGCCACGTACTCACCGGCGATCACGACGCTGCCCAGCCGAATCGTCCCGAACGAGGAGAAGAGGCCGGGGATGAGCTGCTGGTCCTCGGACGAGCCGATCAGTGCCACGAGGCCCTCCTGCAGGACGACGGCGAAGGCGATCGTGCCCAGGATCCAGCCGAGAGAGCCGCCGAGGCCGCGCACGCTGGTACGCCTCAGGGCCCATGCCGCGACGGCGGCGGCGGGGGCGCCGAGGATCCACACGGCGGGGCCGCTCCGGCCTGCGAGTGCCGCGGTCACGAGGACGATGATGATCGCCGCCGTGACCCACGAAGCGCTCTCGACGGCGACGAGGTGGAGGACCATACCGATCGCGATCGTGACGCCGATCGCGACAGCCGCCGCGACCGGGTAGGGGAGGGGGCGGATGGGGTTCGTGTCGAGGACGTAGAAGACGAACACGCCCACGACCATGAGCTCGCCGTGCGCGAAGTTCAGCACGCGGCTCGTCCTGTAGACGATTGCGATCCCCATGGCGAGGAGCGCGTAGATCACGCCCTGAGTGACCATCTGCACGAGGATCTGAGCGAGGTCCGCCACCCGCACATTCTGATGGCTGGCCTCCCGCCGAGACGAATGGCCGCTCTGATCGTGCTCACGTCCGGTGCGCAGGGGAGCCCCGGTCTCGACCGAGTACAGCGGGCCCCGTGTCCATCCCCCCGCCCCTTCTTGCGCGCGATGCGCGTTTTTGCGCGCGATGCGAACTCCGGCAGGCGCGAGTCGCGCGCAAGATGGCGGTTCGCGCGCAAGTTGGGGTGGGCAGCCGCGGGAGGAATCGGCTCAGAGATCGGGCAGGTCTCTTTCGTCGCCTTCGGCGCGCGCCTGTTCGGCGAGGTTGATCGCCTCGTCGAGCTCGGCGATGCGCTGGTCGTACTTGGCCTGGCCTTCCGCGGCGACGAGGGCGTCCTTGCGGGCTTCGAGCTCTTTGCGGAATGTCTCGGCCGCGGCGATGATGAAGTCGATGTCAGTCTCGTAGGTTCCCTGGAACATCTGCTCCTCCCAGGCGATGCGGGCGTCCTCGAGAGCGGGGACGGCGCGGGGGTCGATGTCCCAGGAGATGTGTCCGTTCACGAAGCGTGTCATCCACGGTTCCGTGTCCGGGTCCAACGTCGGGTATGCCGAGCCGGGCGGCCAGACCCTGTGCACGCCGACGGAGTCGTACCCCTCCGGTCGGTGCATGGCCTCGATGATCGCCTCGGTTGCGGTCGAGCCTGCTATGCGGGCCGCCTTGGCGTATACGTCGAGGGCCTGGTACGCAGGCAGCTCGAGGCCGGGGTAGTCGGGCGCGACGCTGCCGCCGATGCTGAAGGTCTTGAAGCCGTAGCGGCGGAAGAAGTCGAAGAGCCACTGGAGGAACGCCGGGTCGACGTCGTTGGTCTTGGAGTGGGGGAGTGTGAAGACGGCGTCGTTCGAGGCGTTCTTCGCGAGCTCGCGGAATGCCCGCATGTAGAGGGTGGACATGCCGGCGAGCTGCGCGTCGACACCGGCTCGCTCCATGGCGAGGGCGACGCGGGCGCAGTCGGCGCCGAGTCCGAGACAGACGATCGTCTCCGGGTTCGTCTTGGCGGCCGCCTGGACCTGGGCCGAGACGTCCACGTCGCCGAACGTGAACCGCTCCCGCGTCGTGGGAGTGACGCCGAGGGCGGCCAGGTCGTCGACGAGCTCGTCGCCCACGGCTGTGAAGAACTCGTCGTCGCCGCCGATGATCGCGATGCGCGACCGGCCCTGCGTCTTGACGAGGAACTCGCTCAGCACCTGTAGGTCCGTGCTCTCCGTGAGCGGCCTTCCCATCGCGAACACGTTCGGCATCGCCGTGGCGGCCATGTCGGGTTCGGCGAGAGCGGGCATGTAGACCGGCACGCCGAGGGCCTTGGTCTTCTCGGGGCCCATCGTGTCGAGTCCGAGTGGCGTGTCGACCATGATCATGTCGACTCCGTCGATGCTCACCATCTTCGTGAGGCAGTTCACGGCGGTCGACGCCGAGAACTGCACGTCGCACTTCACGAGCTCGATCTCGGCTCCGTTCACGCCCTGCGGGTCGTTCTCGTTCAGGACGTCTGCGGCGTGTTGGGCTCCGGCGAGCATGGCGTTGCCCACGTAGGAGATCGGCCCGCTGAAGTTGCCGACCACGCCGACTTTCACGTCGCCGCCGCGTGACCCCTTGGGTGTGAACTCCTCCTCGCCGAAGCTCTTGTTCGCAGGCGGCGAGCAGGCGGTGAGCGTGACGGCGACGACGATCGGCAGGACTGCCGCGAGATGCACGAGGCGTGATCGCTGTGGCACCGGGGTCTCCCCAGGGGATCGGCGAGATGGGGCTGGGGCCGGAGTCGAGGCACCGGCCTCGGCACACCTTACCTGCAAGTTCTCCGGTGGAACCCAGACCTCCTCTCCGCCGGGGGCCCCGCACCCCGACCTGACATGCACGCAGCGTGGGGACTTGGCCCATTCGTGCGGGAAGAGTCCTACGCAGGGTGGTGAAATCCCATTTGTGTGGCAGGATCGATTCCTTCTCAGCCAGAACTCAGTTGCGTTGGCCAAGTGGGCGCTTTACTGGGTGCACGTGTCTTTGCCCACCCGAGGCCACGAGAACGCACCCCGGGTAGAACGACGAGTCGACGAGTTGTCGATCGGATCACGGACGAGAGCCAATGGGAAGCATGGGGCATTCGAGCAACGTCGGGTCACCCCCGCGCACCCTCCGAGCGCGATTCGGTGCCGAGAGTGCCGGTGCGCTGGCCGACGCGTGTGCAAACGGCTACGTTTCTCACGCAGCAGGTGCGGCAGGGGGTTGGTGCGTGAAAGGTTCGCAGGGCGCGCGCATTGCGGCGTTGCCGCGGGGTGAGGACAGATGACGGTTCCGACCCGCGTGCACAAGACGTGGCGGGGTGTTCCGCGGCGGGTGCGCTGGCTCGCGCTCGCCGTCTCGATGCTCATCGTGCCGACGCTCGGGATACCGATCGTGAGCGCCCAGACCGACGAC
The DNA here is from genome assembly GCA_020850945.1 of Acidimicrobiia bacterium. Classification (GTDB taxonomy): domain Bacteria; phylum Actinomycetota; class Acidimicrobiia; order UBA2766; family UBA2766; genus QWHP01. The sequence goes on from JADZDR010000004.1 coordinate 88,910, forward strand.
TCGGAGTTGTCCGAGAAGGAAGTGGTCGTCGCCAAGCTCGACGAGCAGGGCAACGTGACCTCGGTCGAGGTGAACAACTGGATCCGGGCCGCGGGCAACGGCCGTGTCCAGATCGAGGACTCCGGGATCCTCACCGACATCACGGGTGAGCCCCGTCCCCGCGTGGACGGCACGTCCCTGTCCTACGTGAGCGACCTGAACGGGCCGATTCCCGTCGACTTCTACCACCGGGGCATGGCGACTGTCGTGGACGGCGACGGCTCCGTGCAGACCCCGCGTGGCGTGCGCCGCCTCCCCGTCCAAGTCGAGACCGAGTACAGCTTCAACGGCACGCCGGTCGAGGACCTGAGCCAGATCGCCGGGATGGGCGGCGAGTTCGAGATGACGATCACCGTCACCAACGTGACAGGACAGGCGCAGGAGGTCACCTACACGGATTCGACGTCGGGTCAGGACATCACAGATGTCGGTTTCGTCTTCGTCCCCCTCACCGTGAACGTCGGCCCGTACTTCTTCGAGGACGCGAACTGGAAGGACATCGAGATCGAGGGGGCGACCCTGGCCCGCCGCGGCACGGGCTCGCAGATGACGGCGTCCGCGGTCCTGTTCCCGCCGACCACGCCGGGTGAGATGACCGTGAGCGTGAAGGCGCGTACGAACTCGTTCAGCCTCAACAGCGGGCGCATCACGGCGGTGCCCGGCATCGGCACGACGCAACCCGAATCGGTGACGGACGCGCAGGAGCTGGGCGGGGGAGCGACGACAGCCCTCTACGACGCCCTCCACCAGTTCCTCGACGGGTTCATCAAGTTGACCGACCCCGAGGCAGGTCTGCCCTTCGCCGCCGACGGAGCCGACCGCATCATCAAGGAAGGTCTCTACGTGTTGCGCGACACCCTCGTCGGTGTGGGTGAGGCGATAAACGAGAGCGCGGTCCCCGGCGTGCGGGATCTCTACAACGGGCTCGTCACGATCCGCGACGCCGTGCGGGACGACCTCGCCCCCGCCATGGGGACGGTGCGGGACGTGCTCGGCTCGAGCGGATACCAGAACCCGCTCTGTCGGGATCTGCCGATCAACCGGGCCGGCGCCTGCAACTTCGCCCAGGACGACCTCGCCGACATCCCGCCCATGGTCGCCCTCAACGACACTTACGCCCTCGCCGGGAACGCCGACACACGGGGCTTCGATCCCGACGCGTATCCCGACGGTGACGCATTCCTCGCCGCCGTGCCGTACAACTACCAGTTGGTGCAGCGCACCCGGGCGGGCGAGGTCCCGGCCGAGTTCCGGTCCGGAGCCGTCGTGGACGGCGACTACCTCGGTTCGCTCTTCAACTGGGCGACGATGATCAAGTGGTCCGTGCAGTCGGCCCGTGACGCCGACGGCGACGGCCAGAAGGACTTCCTCGACTTCGTCTGGCCCGACCCCGATGCCTTCCCGCAGTTCTACACAGGGGCCGCACTCGAGGAGACCGCCCTTGCCGCCGGTGGGTACGTACCCGGCTTCTCCGCCTCCGGCGGTGAGGCGGGACTGCCGTTCGCGCTCGAGCTGTGCAACACCGTCGCCGGAATCAACAACCCGAAGTACAAGGCGGACGACTTCGCGCCGGGCGTGCCCGCCTGGAAGCGACCCGTGCCCGGGGCATCGCCCGGCGACCCGGTTCCCATCGACAACGACATCACGGGTGAGGGCCTGAGCTCGGCCGGCTACTACACGTGCGGTGACATCCCGGCATCCGACGTAATGGTGCGGGACCTGCTCAAGGACCGCGCGAAGGACCACCTGAGCGACCTCACCGTCGTCATCGACTTCGTGAGCCTCTTCGGGATCGACGAGATCATCCCCGAGATCGTCGACACCGTGCCGACGATGATCGACGAGTGGGCCGCCAACATGAAGGCGTTCATCGACACCCTGCCGATCCCCCCATCGCGCAAGGCCGCGATGAAGGCATCAGTCGACGCGTGGGCCTCCAACGCGAAGGCCAACGTCCTCGACCTCAAGGTTCCCGTTGCCCGTCTCGAGATCCCGCTGCCGGTCGGCGAGGCCCTCGCCGGCGGGTCGAACAAGGGGATCTACAACTCGCTCGCCACTCCCGACCAGCTCTACCTGCCCGGCTTCACGATCCTCGGAACCGAGGGCAACGAGCACACGGCCGGCCAGCCGATCAACATCCCCGTGCAGCGCTCGACGTGCCTCACGACGGGGGATGCGGTCATCACCGACGCGGTCGGGCTCAACATCGGTGAGCTCCTCGGCGTGAACTGCGCGATCAGTCACTCGGGTCCGCTCGCCACGGTCGAGCTCGCGAGCACCGTCATGCAGAACCTCCTGTCGAGCCCGGGATGGAACTTCGACAACTGGTTGCGTGGCGACCCGGGCTACCAGGTCGAGGATCTCGGTGCCGCCTCCACGGGGCCGATGCTGTACGAGGCACTCAACATCATCGCCTACCAGCTCGACCGCAAGGACGCGCTCTGCCCGTCGACGCTCGTGACGGCCGCGGACGGTTCGGGTACACCGCGTCCCGCCAGACCTCAGCTCACGACACCGTGCGACCAGCTCCTGCCCGACTCGACGCTCGACGAGGAGGATCCGCAGCGCGACGCGACGATGGTCGGTGCGCTCACGAACCTCATCCTCCCCGGTGTCGGCACTCCGGACGACCCGCAGTACGAGAAGAACGGCGATCCCGCGAACCTCGCGACTCTGCTCGTCGAGCTCGTGAAGGGCCTCACGGGCGACATCAGGGATGCCGTCGGCACCGACGACCCGGCCGACGCGGGTGTCACACTCGCCGGTTCCCTCGCCGCGATCCGGGACGGACTCGCCGGCGCAGCCGAACAGCTCCAACCCGCCGTGACCGGCACACCCCTCCTCATCGGGGCCGTGGGCGGCGTGCAGATCGAAGGAGACCTGAACACGGCCCTCTCCAAGGCCGGTCTCGAACGGGCCGAGGCGTACACGGCCTTCATGGGGGCAGCCTCGGACGAGAACGGGGACGCAGACGGAGTCGTCATCTTCGTCCTCGAGACCGTGGGGGTGAAGCCATGACGCGCCTGCGCCGCCTCCTCCTCGTCGTGACCGTCTCGGTGCTCGTCGTCACGGTCGCGGGCTGCAACTCGAGCCAGAAGGCGGGTGACGGCGACACACGTGACCTGTCGGGTGGGAACTACGAGACCGGGCAGCAGGCACCGTCGGACACGAAGGTCCCCGACTACGGCAAGGATCTCGCGGCCCCCCTCACGATCGGTCTCGTCATCTCCTCCGCCGGTGACGGCAAGGACTTCCAGAACCTCGCGAACGGCACCCATGTCGTGCCCGCCCTCGTCGAGGGCGACACGGGCGGGGACGACGCCGGCGCTGACTCCCAGGAGCCGACGACGACTACTCGGCCGGCCGAGGTCGAGAACGGTGACGACACCGCCTCGCTCGGGTCGAGTGGCGACGGCGAGTCCGCGGCGGAATCCGATGCGAGCACCACGACCACCACGACCGGTCCGGACGGAGCGGCGGAAGACGAGACGGGCAGTGACGGTTCGACGTCGTCGTCGAGCACGACGACGACCACGAAGGCACCGAGCGTCGAGTCCTCCTCCGGGGACGGAATGGTCGAGGTCGTGTCCGAGGACGACCTCGGCACCCCCGAGGGTGCTGTTGTCGCCGTGAACACCCTCATCGCAGAAGGTGCGGACGTGATCGTCTACGGCTCGGTCGGTCCCCAGGTCGAAGCCGGGATCGCCGCCGCCGAGGCCCGCGGGGTCGCGGTCCTCCTCCCCTACGACTCGACGCAACGGCTCGTGGACGAGCACGACAACGCCTTCATGACCGCTCTGCCCGACCCCGCGATCGCCAAGAAGATGGTCGAGCACGCGACGCAGGACCGCGGCTACACGAAGATCGCGGTCATCTGGGACAAGACCTCGCCCTACGCGGTCTCCCTCCAGGCCTACGCACGCGAGGCCCTTGCCGCGCAGGGGCTGACGCCGGTCGCGAACCTCGACTACGACCCGGCAACCGACGTCACGATTGCGCTCCGTGAGAAGCTCACGGCCGTGGGCGATGCCGCCCCCGAGGCGGTCATCTTCTACGCGAACTCGTCGAACACGTTCAAGCTCATCACGGAGTGGCACGTGACCGGCCAGGCCGCCCAGATGTACGTGGCCCCCCGGGCGGCGACTCCGAACCTGGGCGCGGAGGACATCAACGCCCTCACACCTCCCGTCCGCATCGGCACGCTCTCGACCGGCATCGCGGGTGGGCCGTGGAACCCGACGGCAGCCGTCGTCAACTTCTACGACAGCCGCGACAGGGCGAAGAAGGCCGCTGCCGCGAACCTCGACGTCGCCGACATCGTGTCGGCAGACGCCGGCCTCCTCGCGGTCGCAGCAGCCGAACGCGGGGGCAGCACCCCCGACGGTGTGCTCGAGGGGCTCGACGGACTTGCCTTCGACGGGATCGGCGCCACCTACGACTTCGCGACGGCATACGGTGTGACGCAGGACGCCTACGCCATCACGTCATACAACAGAGAGCAGTCGGCTTCCCAGACCTACGTCGGATCGCAGTTCCCCGACGTCCGCTCGGCCGGTGGCTTCTGGGTCGCGGTCCCGGGGACTGCCCCGTCACTCGAGAACATCAACGTCTTCGAGGAGTGAAGGGCATCGTGAACGAGAACCGGGAACGTGAGTTCATCGAGCGCAACGCCAAGTCGAATCCCGACATCGCCCGCCGTCGCCTCCTCGAGTGGATGCTGAAGGCAGGCTGGACGCTGCCAGCCGCATCCGTCCTGTCGGCGTCTGCCATCACGGCCTGTGGCCAGGGGGGCCTCGACGCCGACTCCGGGTTCCTCGCCGGCAGGCAGGACCAGGCCGGAGGCGCGTTCGGTGAGGGTGGAGACGAGATCAAGATCGCGGCCATCGGCCCGTACTCGGGGATCGGTTCCTTCGTCGGGGCGATCCTGCAGCGCTCCCTGGACGCGTCGGTCGCCCATATCAACGCGACGGGCGGTGTCGGTGGGGAAGGGCGCAAGGTGCGCGTGATCCAAAAGGACATCTCCGCCGCCGACGTGCAGCAGGTGATCAACGCCTACCAGGACATCGCCGGTGCCGGTGATTTCGCAGGCATCGTGTTCGGCGTGCCGGGCGGAGTCGTGGAGCTCCAGGACCGCATCGCCGCCGACCAGTTGCTGATCGCGGCGGCATTCCTCGACCTGAAGACGCCGGGTGAGCTGTATCCCCAGAACCAGGCCCTGCGGCCGGTGTTCCAGTTCCTCCTGCCGACCGACTGGTCGATCGATCTCATGGCCGACTACTGCGCCAACGACCGCGGCTTCTCGCGGGTCGCCCTCATGTACGACAACACGTCGGAGAGTGGGATCGAGGACTGGGTGCGTTCCGGCGTCACGAAGGCGGGGCTCTCCCTGTCGAGCGTGACGACGTACACGTTGAACAACTCGAACTTCGGGCCCCAGCTCTCCAAGCTCGGCGATGCCCAGTCCTTCTGGATCTGGGGTCTGGCCACCGACGTCGCGAACGCCGTGAAGCAGATCGACGACGCCGGCCGCGCCTACATCACGATCGACGAGGCCAAGGCGGGTACCAACCCCCAGCCCATGGGTTCCCCGGCCGCGCTCGGTGAGAAGAAGTGGGCGGAGCTCGCCGGGGAATCCGCGAAGGCCGGCACGCTCACGGCGTGGCACATCGGTGGCCTCATCTACCTCCCGCAGTTCGCGATCCGGGGTTGGATGCAGGAGTTCCTCGACACCTTCCCGAGTGGCGGCGAGGAGACCCCGGCGAACGCGTTGGCGATGATCACGAATGCCGTCGCCAAGGCGGGCAACATCCAGGACCGTGAGGGGCTCATCACGGCGGTCGAGACGATGGGGCCCGTCACCTTCGCCGCCATGCCCTTCGAGTTCAGTGCCGACAACCACCTCGCGATCCACCCCGACGACATGATCATGGTGACCCTCGAGCGGGCCGGGAAGCCCGCACGCGCGGGCTACGAGGTCGGGCGGGAGTGGACCGACGTCTTCCCGACCGGATACGTGGGCCCGACACATCTCGTGCGGCCGACGATCGAGGCCAACACGCGGCGCTATCCGGATGTCATGAAGACGGTCATGGAGGAGGGCTGGGGCACACACTGCCCCGCCGGCGACCCGACACACTGAGAGAGGAGGGCCAGAGTGGGAGACCTTGTCCAAATACTGATCGCGACAGCGACCACCGGTTCGACGATCGCGCTCATCGCCCTCGGCATCAACATCGTCTTCGCCACGACGCGGGTGGTCAACTTCGCGCAAGGCGGGATCGTCGTCGCAGCCGGCTACATCGCATTCGTGTTCTCTTCGCCTGCGCATGTCGGCATGAATGTGTGGCTCGCCTTCGGTCTCACGACCCTCGCCGGGATCCTCCTCGGCATCTTCGTCGACCTCTGGGGTGTGTCTGCGCTGGGCGGCTACGACAGGAACGAGAACCGGAGCTGGCTCATCATCACGCTCTCCGTCGCCGCGCTGGCACTCTTCTGGCTTCTCATCCCCTCGTCCACCTTCACGAAGATCCTGGCGATGGTGGCAGTGGCGGGGATCATCGTGGGTGTCGCCTACGGGATCGCCCGTCCCTCACCCCTCGGCAAGTTCGATCCTGCAACCAACGTCGGCTGGATCATCACGACGTTCGCCCTCGGCATGTTCTTCATCCCCAACATCGTGACACGGGCGATCTCGAACAGCCCCGAGAAGATCCCCGAGCTCGTCGGGGGGAAGGCGATCACGATCGCCGGGCAGGCCATCACACCGAGCGACCTCCTGATAGTCGGGATGTCCATCGCCCTCCTCGTCGCGATCGAGCTCGTCATGAGCCGTACGATGCTCGGTCGCGCCTTCCATGCGGTCTCCCAGGATCCGACTACAGCGTCGCTCATGGGCATCAACACGGGTTCGATCGTGATCATCGCGTTCGGCCTCGCCGGAGCCTTGGGGGCGATCGCATCCGTCCTCATAGCCCCGAAGCTCTTCGTGAAACTCGACAACTCGATCACGCTGTCGATCTGGGCTCTCGTCGCCGTCGTCCTCGGCGGGCTCGGTTCGACGAAGGGTGCGGTCGTCGGGGCGTACCTCGTCGCGCTCATCACCGCCGCCGTGACCACCCTTGCCCCCGACGGTGACAAGTGGGCCCAGCCGGTCCTCTTCCTCGGCCTGCTCGTGATCCTGCGTGTGAGGCCGACGGGACTCTTCGGTCGGGTCGCCGTGGAGAAGGTGTGAGGAGTCGCACATGACGCAGCAGCAGGCCCCTCCGACCGAGTACGCCGGAGCGCACGAGGCAGACGTCCCCTACGGGGTGGAGGAGGAATACGAGGTCGAACCCGCGCTGGGCGGCGCGCACGACTTCCGGCCGTCGCGCCAGAGGCAGGCAGGTTGGGTCGCGGCCGTGCTCGGTTTCGTGTTCCTCGCCGGCTTCCCGTACTTCGCCTATCTCTTCACGACGGCAGGCCGCTCCTACACGTCCCTCATGCTCTTCGCCCTGATCTTCGCGATAGCAGCGACCGGCCTGAACATCGCGGCCGGCTACACGGGGATGCTCTCCCTCGGCCACGCCGCGTTCATGGCGGCTGGTGGCTTCGTGATGATGCAGTTCGGCAACGTCGTGAACCCGTGGATCGCAGTCGTCTTCGCCCTCGTCTGGGGTGCCCTCATGGGCCTGCTCATGGCGGCGTTCTCGGTCCACCTCAAGGGCTTCTACCTCTCCATCGTCACGTTCCTCGCAGGCGCTGTCATCCCGTTCCTCACGATCCAGGTCATGCCCCTCTTCGGCGGGGACGCCCTCGGGGACGTCTCCGAGATGCGTCGCCTGGCCGGTGTCATCCTCGGCAACGGCGACCAGCCCGACTTCTTCTTCAACGCCGGCGAATCGGCGGACAAGCGCTTCTACTTCTTCGTGGTCTGCTGCCTGTTCCTGTGCCTCGGGATCACGACAGCTCTCGTGCGCTCCAGCCTGGGCCGGGCCTGGATGGCGATCCGCGACAGCGACATCGCCGCCCGCGCATGCGGCATCGCGATCTACCGCTACCGACTCCTGTCCTTCACGATCTCGGCGACTCTCGCCGCCTTCGCCGGTGTCCTCTACTCCCAGAACCCGAACGTGACGGGTCTGCAGGAGGGGACGTTCAGCTTCTTCCTCTCGTTCACGCTCGTGTTCTTCGTCCTCTTCGGTGGGCTCGGCACGATCGCCGGCCCCGTCATCGGCGCCGTGGCACTCGGTTTCCTTGCCGAGATGTTCTTCGGATGGAACGTGAGCCTCGCCGGGTACGAGGTGATACAACCTGTGAACCAGCAGCCGGGGGCGACGGGCATCATCCTCGGTCTCCTCCTCATCGTGAACATGGTCCTGGCCCCGAACGGCGTCATGGGCATGGGGCACGATCTCAAGTCGTGGTGGGACCGCCGCCAGGCATTGCGCGGGCTGCCGGCCCGACGGCCGGTGCCACCGTCGATCACGGAGATCGATCGGTTGCCGCGGCCCACGACCACCTTCGAAGCCCTCGGGGGACGGCCGCTGCTCGAGTTGCGGTCCGTCTCGAAGGACTTCGGCGGTTTGCGCGCGGTGGACAACCTCGACATCGTGATCGCGCCGGGGACCATCCACTCCCTGATCGGACCGAACGGGTCCGGCAAGACGACGACGATCAACCTCGTGACAGGCTTCTACAAGCCGACGGAAGGGCGTGTCCACTTCCAGGGTGGGGACGTGACGGAGGAGGAGAGCCACAGGCGGGCGCATCGGGGGATGACGCGCACGTTCCAGAACCTGCAGGTGTTCCGCGACATGACGGTCGTGCAGAACGTGATGGTGGGCCTGCAACCCAAGCTCAGCCACGCGCGGTCGTTCGTACCGGCTGGGAACAAGGCGATCCTCCGACGCGCGTTCGGCCTCCTCGACTACGTGGGACTCTCCAAGAAGGCGTTCGAGTCCGCATCCTCCCTCGCCTACGCCGAGCAACGCCGCCTCGAGATCGCGCGTGCGCTCGCCGCCGATCCGGACCTTCTCCTCCTCGACGAGCCCGCCGCAGGCATGAACCCGGCCGAGACGCACGAGCTCACCGACCTCATCCTCGACATCCGGGCACACGGGATCACGGTCCTCCTCATCGAGCACCATATGGACCTCGTCATGCGCCTCTCGGACTGGATCACCGTCCTCGACTACGGCGCGAAGATCGCCGAGGGAACACCCGAGCAGGTGCAGGCGAATCCGAAGGTGATCGAGGCCTATCTCGGCGCCGAGGCGGGGGTGTGACATGACCTACACGCAGGAGTGGCCGATCGAGACCATGCAGGAGCAGTACGAGCCACCCCTCCTCGAGATCGTCGACCTCCGCGTCTGGTACGGGGCGGCCACCGCTCTGAAGGGTGTGGACTTCATCGTGGAGCGGGGCGAGGTGGTCGTGATCATCGGCTCGAACGGGGCGGGCCAGACCACGATCATGAAGACCATCTCGGGCGTCGTCGAGCTGCGCAAGACCGTCGAAGGCCAGGTCCTCTTCTACGGAACCGACATCGCCGGCCAGCAGACGCACAAGATCCAGCAACTCGGCATCTCACATGTACCGGAGGGACGCCGCATATTCCCCGAGTCGACCGTCGAGGAGAACCTCATGCTCGGCGCCTACACACGTTTCAAGCGTGAACGGGGCGCCATCGCAGGCGATCTCGACGCCATTTTCGACCGCTTCCCCGTGCTCGGCGAGCGCCGCAAGCGTCCCGCCGGCTACCTGTCCGGAGGTGAGCAGCAGATGCTCGCGATCGGGCGAGCCCTGATGAGCCGCCCGTTCCTCCTCCTCCTCGACGAGCCGTCCCTCGGCCTCGCCCCGCTCATCGTCGCGGACGTGTTCGAGATCATCAAGGAGCTCGCCGCCGGCGGGACGACGATCCTCCTCGTCGAGCAGATGGCGAACATGGCGCTCGAGATCGCCGACAGGGCCTACGTGCTCGAGACGGGCGAGATCACCCTCGAGGGCACGGGTGCCCAGCTCCTCGAGGATCCTCGTGTCAAAGAGGCCTATCTCGGCGCCTGACGTTTCCCGGAACGGTGTCATCCCCCCTCTGGGTACCTTGCCTTCCTCTGGACCCAGACCGCGTCGAGGACGTTCAGACAGCTCCCTCCCCTGCGGGCTGTGTCTGTACGTCGGCCCCTCCCGCGTCGGCGGTACCGGGGCCGGGACGAGCCGGCTCTGCTGCCGCCTTGGGCGGAGTCGCCGGCGTCGGCTCGGTGACAGCGGCATGCCTCGGCCCGCCCTTCTTGGCTGCACGGCGCTGGTTGTTGCCCTGTGCCTCCACCCCGGACGGTTGCGGGGTTTCTGCCGGGGCGTACGCGGAATCCCGCCGAGGTTGACAGCCCGGAACGTCGGTGATGATGCTGCCGAGCACCCGGCCGCCGGCCTGTTCGATGCTGCGGCGTGCGTTCCGCAGCTCATCCCGGGTTGTCACGCCGCAAGAGGCCACGAGAAGCACACCGTCGAGGTGGGGAGCGAGGGTGCAGGCGTCGGACACGGCGAGGACCGGAGGCATGGCGACGAGGGCGACACTGCTCTCCTCTAGTGCCTCGGCCAGCAGTTGTCCGAAGCGGGAGGTTGCGAGGACATCCGACGGCACAGCAGGTCGCGGTCCGGCGGGAACGAGGCTGATCTGCACCACGCTGCTCGCGATCTTCACCGCAACGACACATGTGCCGAGAGTCCCCCCGTGCGACAGGCTCGTGGACACACCACGGTCGTTGGTCGACCGGAAGATCCTGTGGAGCTCGGGCTGGTGGAGATCACAGTCGAGCACCGTCACCCGCAATGCGCCGCGACTCAGCGTGGTCGCGAGGTTCGCGGTCACCGAGGCAGCGTTCCCTCCGGTCTGGGCCGCGGCTACGCCCACAGTTCGCACCGTCTTGCCGAGACCAAGTGCTCGCAGGTTCACCCGCGCGCGCCGAAACGCCTCGGCACCCGCCGTCTGCGCACCCACGATCTCGGGATCCACCCCCCGCCGCCGGCGGCGGCGCTTGCCTGCCACGGATGCGGGGATGGAACCCAGCGAAGGCAAGCCAAGGGCCTCCTCGACGTCCTCGACCGAGCGGATCCTGTCGTCGAGATGGTCCCGGACGAATGCGGTCGAGACTCCGAGCAGCAGTCCGAACGCCACAGCCACGGCTACGTTGAGCCCTGTTCGCGGTGAGGACGGTCGAGTCGGCGGCGCGGCGTGCTGTATGACGCGGAAGTCGGCGCTCGCCCGTCCGATACTGGTCTTCAGTTTGGCGATGCTCGCCTCGAGCGCGGCGACGCGAGCGACCGCGGCATCGTATTCGATCTGGACATCTCCGCCTTGGGCGAGGTCGGCACCCTTCTGGTCACGTTCCGCCACGGCGACGGCGAGCTGGGCTTCTAAGCCTGCGATCTTCTCGTTGGCACGCTGGTCCGCCTCCGCAGCCTGGAACGCGACGAATGCATCCACGACGGCGTTCGCGGTCGCGGCGGCGCGGACGGGGTCGGAATCGGTTGCCGTCACCGTGATGACCGACGTCGCCGCACCGTTCTCGGAGCGGGCGCTGACATGCCTGACCACGTACGCGGGGCCGCCGGCGAAGTCGAGCTTCTCGGCAGCGGCAGTCGCCACCTCGCGGCTCTCCATGACCCGGATGTCCGTGAGTATCAGGTCACGGGCTTGGGCAGCGCTCGACGCCTGCGAGGTGCGCCCATCGACAACGGTGGCCCGAGCCGAGTACGTAGGTGTCTGCAGGAGCGAGAATCCGAGTCCGACAAGAGCGACGCCGACCGTGACGAGTGTGATCAACCAGCGGTGCGTCCAGACCACGGCACCGAATCGCCTGATGTCGAGGGGGTCCTCATGTTCGTGCACGCAAGCCTCCGGCCTGGGTCGGAACGGGAAGTCCCCGTTGCACTCCCGAGTGCAACCCGAGTTGCGTCATCCAGGGACAGAGACAGCATACGGTGGCGCCGCCATACGGCGGCGCCACCTACCGGAGAAGGGATCTCGGATCGTCGACCAGACTCAGGCGACAGGCTCAGGCGAGGTGCCGGGCTGCGCTGCGGCGGCGGTGCCGACCGATGCCCACGGCCGTACCGCCCACCAGGAGCAGCCCCAGAGCGACACCGATGTTGCGACCCAGGTGCTGGGATCCTGTGAATGCCAGGGACTCCGTGTCACAGGGGTCGGTCGTGAGACGGACCGGCGCGGACAGCTCCCTCGCGGGGTCAGTCCATTCGACCTGGACGCTGTAGGACGTGTCGCAGTGGAGGTCTGTGATCCTGAACGAGCAGGAGCCGTCCGCTGCCGTCGTCGTGCTTCCCACCGCGGCACCGTCCACGATGATGGCGACCGAGGTGCCACCGGGCAGGGCGCCCTCCGGGCACCTGAAGGTGGCGCTGGTCTGTGAGATGCCCGTCTCGACGACACTGCCGCTGTACGGCTCTTGGGCACCGCTACCGGGTACCAGCAGCGTGGCTGCTGCGAGCATTCCCCACGCCGATACGAACATGATGACAACACGTCTCATGTGTGCTCCTCGCCAGTCGGTGCGGCGTCACCGCAGTGATCCCGTTGTTGTTCTCCCGAGTGAAGCCGTACGTGGGCCATGTCGAGAACTGAGCGAACAACATACCAGGAATTCATCGTCCTCGCGCCATTTCGGGGATTTCTTCACTTCAGGAGAATCGGCCGAACCTCTGACAACTTGAGCAGAAGCCCCGCTGGCCCGACATTTCTCTCGTTCGCGGCGCCGTCGCGAAGGGGCGCGTGTGTGCGCGACCTGACTCAGTCCCGCTCGACTCCGAGTCCGAGCATCGTGGTCGACTTCAGCTCGAAACCGGTCGTGAAGGGTGTCTCGCCTTCCACTGTCCAACCTCGAGGTGCAGTGACCTCGAGCTCCACGGTGTCGGGCTGCACAGTGCCTTGGGGCTGCATGACAACGTCGAACCTGCCGGTTTCCCGCCAGTCCGCTTCGAAGTGGGGGATGTCGTACTCGAAGTCCACGGTCACGCTGCTTCCTGCGTTTACGCGTACGAGAGTCGAATACGAGAGGCGGGAGCCCTCCTGCAGACTGACGGGCTGGGATCCCGGACTCTCCCAGCTTCGTAGGAGGGAGCCCCGCGGTACGTAGATCCCCACGTATGCCTGATGGTCTCCCGGGAGGAATCCCGCATCGGCAAACGCGGTGCCCGTGACGTATTCGGGTTGTCCGGCAGCAGTCTCATTCGTGACCGTTATGGACGTCCGGACTCGGGCCGAGCCGTCCTCACGCAGCGAAACCTCGTGACGCACTGCTCTCGTGAGGAAGTAGTCGAGTTTGTTGGCCCCGAAGTTCTGGACGGCGACTCGCAGGTAGTCCCCGTTGCTGGGCGCGTAGTCCCCGTCCGCGTGCAGATCGTGAACGAGGGCTTGTTCCTCGGGTCGGGACATCCAGACCTGGATGTGGGACTGGGCCGTCGCCTTCCCCAGTGCCCTTGCCACCTTCTGCTCCTCGAATCCGCCTGCGAGGAGCTTCTCGAGGATCGCTGTGGTGACCTCGGCGATCACCTCTCGCCGCTCGCTGTGGTCGCCCTCGAGGCCGTAGACCTCGTTCACGGCGAAGGGAACGATCGTCTTGGCACTCAGGGAGTTGCCTGCCGCGTCTACGGGGCCCGTGATCGCGAGCACGGTCTTCAACGCCACAGGGTCGAGCGCGATCACCCCGTCGACCTCCTGTCCGGTCGTGGCGCGGTACACCTGGGCGGTTACGTCGGCTGCCGTGGGGAAATGGGCAGTCAGGTTGTGGTTCTGGATGAGCCGGTAGTTCCCGTAGCGCTCGAAGCCGTACCGGTACCAGTCGGGAACGTCGACTGCGAGCTCGACGTCCGGACGAGGGTTCAACTGCGTTACAGTGACCGGCGGCGTGAACGAGACCCGTCCCGCATCGAGGTGGAGCGTGGCGATCGAGAGGACCATTCCGCCGTCGGCCCGCAGCTCGGCGTTGTTGCGTGCCTCGAGAAGGTAGGTTCTCGGTCCTTCGAACCCGAGGGCAGAGGGCAGGAGGGTGAGCCCCGCACGTACTGTGCGCACGGACTCGGCAAGCGTCGAGAAGTCATCGGAGACGTCTCGCGTGAGACTGCGCAGCGGCCCGGGCGGTGGCCGTGAGAGACGCGCCGCACGATCCGATACGCCGTTCAGCGTCTCGTTCGCGTGTGACAGCGCTTCCACGAGCGGGGACAGGTCCGCGAGCTGGACCTGCCCGTCTGCGAGCGTCACATACCGACCCGCGGACGCTGCCTTCACCTGGGCGAAGCCGTCGAGTGCCTTGGCCGAGGCCGCTGTCGCGGCATCGGCGAGGTCTGTGATGTCGTCCAAGGCACGCACGTTCGGGCCGATCCAGGGTACGAACCGGGCGACGCGGAGCCCTGGGGAGCGGCTCAACTCGGATCGTGCGGTACGGACGTCGGACGCGGCCGCCTGCACATCGCGATCTATCTCCGCGGGGTCGACAGCCGGATCGAGGAGCCTCGTCATCTTGCCGACGGCGGAATCGGCCTCGCGCTGGGCCGACTGGAGACTCGCCCGGATCCTGAGAGCGGACCACACGCAACTCCCGATGAGGAGGAGCACGGCGGCCGCGCCTCCGATGAGGAGGTATCGGAGCACTCGCCGCCGTCCGTTACGTGCGCCGCGGACATGCTCTTGCCGGTGTCTTCCGGTCCCGACCCGGGAGTCCGGCGCAACACCCGACACGTCGTCGATCTCGACAACAGGCACGGGGTCGGGGCCGATGCCGGCCGCCTCGGCCCCGTCGCGTGCCTCTGTCTCGGTTCTGTCCATCCGATGTGGCTCCGGTCACGGGCGAATCTGGCAGTCGCGCGACATGTGCCGGCTCGGACCTTGCCGCGGGGTGTTGGCCGGGGCCATGGAAGAAGACGGTGCCCCGGAAATCGTCACGTCGAGCATATGAGATCTCCGCACGCCGGGAGGCGATGGAGCGCCTGGGGGGCGTGGTGCCCGAGTGGCACGGGCAGCCGGCGTGAGGGTGCCTCGCTGCATCCCCGGTGGGTGCTCGGCTCCCTGGCCCGGTGCTATCGTCCTCTGGGCGGTACGGGGGGAGGATCTCTCTGGTTCTGGACTGAAGGGGCGTGGCCACGTGCCGGAGCGTCGGGAACATGGACCCGAATCCACCAGGCGCCGTTTCCTTGCGGCCGTGGTCGGCCTCGGTCGCCGGGACCGCATGACACTCCTCGCGATCCTCGATTCGATCGCGTGGTTCGTGACGATCCCCTTCGCGTTCCTCGTCGTGTTCACGTTCGACGCCGCGGAGGTGCCCTGGGTGCTCACGGTGATGCTCTCGGCACTGGCCGTGTGTGTGGACCTCGTCGCAGGTCTCGTCGTCGGCCTCCACATGGGCCGGTGGCGTGTGGGCTCGTTCGAGGAGGCCGGTGCCGTCGTGGCCGTGGACGCGCTCGCAGGTCTCGGTCTCCTGATCTCCGTCCGCTGGGTAGGTGCTGTGGGGGGCGTCGCCCTTTCCGTGACGGTGATCGCAGTGGCGTGCCACGTCCTGCTTGCGTGGGGTTACCGGTACACGGCGCGTTCCCTCGTGGATTCCCTGCGGCGCACACACCATGTCCGGCCCCACCGCGTCCTCGTGTTCGGCGCGGGGGAGGCCGGATTGCAGGCCGCGCGCGCCCTCCAGGTCGATCCGGATTCCGACGCGCAGCCGGTCGGATTCCTCGACGACGACCCGCAGAAGGCGTTCCTGCGTGTACGTGGCCTGCCCGTGCTCGGCACGCGTGCGGATCTACACACCGCGGCGGCGGCCCAGGACGCCGACATCCTTCTCCTCGCCTGCCCTTCGGCACCGCGTCGCGTCCAGTCGGAGGTGGGGAGACTCGCGGCGGAGGCAGGGCTGCACGTTCGGTTCCTGCCCTCGACCGTGCGTCTCGTTCGGGACCCGATCGGGATCGGCGACATTCGCGAGTTCACGCTCGCGGATTACCTCGGACGAGCCGAGATCCGCACGGATCTGGAAGGTGTTGCCGCCCTCCTCAAGGACAGGCGCATCCTCGTGACAGGTGCGGGCGGGTCGATCGGGTCCGAGCTGTGCCGGGCGATCGCCGCGCATGGACCGGCATGTCTCTATGCGCTCGACCGTGACGAGACGCTCCTGCACGACTTGGGTCTCTCACTCGACCATCGCGCCCCGGACCAGCCATACGAGATCGTCCTCTGCGACGTGCGGGACCGTACCCGGGTCCGGTCCGAGTTCGATCGCATCCGTCCGGACGTCGTCTTCCATGCCGCCGCCCTCAAGCATGTGCCCCTCCTCGAAGCCCACCCCGATGAGGCAGTGGAGACGAACGTCGTCGGCTCGATTCACGTGCTCGAGGCAGCCGCGGCCTTCGGCGTAGAGCGTTTCGTGAACATCAGCACGGACAAGGCCGCCAACCCCACCAACGTCCTCGGCGCCACGAAACGGATCACCGAGATGCTCACGGCCGGCACGGGTGAAGGGACGGGGGGCACGTACATCTCCGTACGGTTCGGCAATGTCCTCGGGAGCAGGGGCTCCGTGATCCCGACGTTCGAGTCCCAGATCCGCGACGGCGGGCCGATCACCATCACGCATCCGGACGTGACCCGCTACTTCATGACCGTGAGTGAGGCTGTGCAACTGGTGCTGCAGGCAGGTGTTCTCGGCGAGGACGGCAAGGTCCTCATCCTCGACATGGGCGACCCTGTCCGCATCCTTGACGTCGCGAGGCACCTCGCGACTGCCCTCCGCCCGCGCGAGGAGATCGAGATCGTCTTCACGGGACTGCGTCCCGGTGAGAAGCTCCACGAGGAGCTCTGGCATGATCGCGATGCAGCCCTGCGACGGGTGCATCGATCCATGTGGTCGACGGCCGTGCCCGCACTCGGCATCCCCGAGTTCTTCGCCGTGGCGGCGCGGCGAGAGGGTGCATGTCACGAGCGCGCGTCAGTCATGGCGCTTCTCGAGGAATGCGGACGCGCCTCGATCTCCCCACGCGGGCACGGCTCGGTACCCGTGCAGGAGGTTCCGATGTGAGGATCCTCCTCGTCCACAGGCACTTCGAACCCGACACGCCGACGTACGCCCGGATGCTCGCCCACATGGCCCGGGCGCTTGCTGCGGCGGGCCACGAGGTCGAGGTCCTCACATCCCAGCCCTCCTATCACGCGAGTCGGGCCGCCCGAGGCGAGCGCGGCCGCCCTCCCCGCACGGAGCGGGTGAACGGACACCTCGTACGCCGCGCTCGGATGCCCGGCTTCGCCGAGCGCTCGAAGGCCCTCGGTTCCCTCGCCTTCTTTCTCGCCGTCGTCTGGCACTTGTTCACGCGTCGACCGTACGACGTCGTGAGTGTGGCGACGATCCCGCCGGTCGTCATGGGTCTGTGCGGACGACTCGCGCAGCTTCGGGGATCGTTGTTCCTGTACCACTGCATGGACATCCATCCCGAGGCGGCGATCGCGGCAGGGGTGTTGACCGACTCGCCCTTGACGCGCCTCATGCGCCGGATCGACGCGGCATCATGTCGGGCGGCCGACCTCGTGGTCGTCCTGTCCGCGGACATGGCGCGCACGATGCGCGCGCGTCACGTGCGAGGTGACAAGGTTACGGTCCGCAACAATTTCGACGTCCTCGATGTCCCGTTGGAGCTCGACACGGTGGCTCGTCCCGTGCCAGCCGAAGGCGATCGCCTGCAGCTCGTGTTCGCCGGGAATCTCGGACGCTTCCAGCAGCTCGACGTACTCTGCGACGCCATCGACCGTGCTTCCCAAGACATCCCTCGGTTGACCATCCTGTTCCTCGGATCGGGAGCGATGGAAGGTGACCTACGTCAGCGGGCTTCACGCACCCCGGCTCGCTTCGAGGTCCGCGAACCCGTGTCGCTCGCCGACGCGACCGCCCTGTGTGCCGCGGCGGACCTGGCTGTCGTCTCGCTTGCCGGCGGGGTCGTCCACTCCTGCTACCCGAGCAAGCTCATCACGTATCTGCGTGCCGGCTGTCGGGTGCTGGTCGTGGCCGAGGAGGGCAGCGAACTCGTCGACTTCGTACGGGCAAACGACTTGGGGACTTGCGCGCCACCCGGAGACACCGACGCGTTGGCCAAGGCGATGATCGAGGAAGCGCGAGCCCTCCCGGACCGGGACGAGGCGGACTCCGCCCGGATCCAGGCCGTGGGAGAGGCGGTGTTCGGACGAGAACGTGCGCTCGCGTGGTGGGTGCAGACCTACGAGAACCTGGAGCATGGCAGATGACGGCGGAGATCAAGGGAGCGAGTGACGCGCCGGGGGTCGACTATGCGGGTCGCACGGTCCTGATCATCGGGGGCACGGGTTCCTTCGGCTCGACGATGGCCAGGCACTTGGCGAAGCGGGACGTGCAGGAAGTCCGCGTCTTCAGTCGCGACGAGCTGAAGCAGGACGAGATGCGACGTGAGATCGGACTCGATCGCTTTGGGTACTTCCTCGGCGATGTGAGGGATCCGGCTTCGCTGCTCGAGGCGATGGCCGGTGCCGATCTGGTCTTCCACGCCGCCGCGCTCAAGCAGGTGCCCTCGTGTGAGTTCTTCCCCATGCAGGCGGTCATGACGAACGTCGTCGGCAGCTCGAATGTCGTGAACGCCGCCATTGCAGCCCACGTCGAGACCGTCGTCATGCTGAGCACGGACAAAGCCGTGTATCCCGTGAACGCGATGGGGATGTCGAAAGCCCTGATGGAGAAGGTCGCGCAGGCAGCCGCGCGTACGACCGGCACGACGAAGATCGTGAGCGTACGGTACGGGAATGTGATGTGCTCACGAGGATCGGTCATACCCCTGTTCGTCGAGCAGGCGATGGCGGGCGGGCCCATCACAGTCACGAACCCCGCCATGACCCGATTCCTCCTGTCGTTGCCGAGCGCCATCGACCTCGTCGAGCATGCGTTCTTCCACGGTGCGAGCGGCGACATGTTCGTGCACAAGGCGGCCGCCTGCACGATCGGCGATCTGGCCGAGGCGGTGCGTCTCCTCTTCGACGCGTCGTGTGCAGTCACGGTCGTGGGCAGTCGGCATGGAGAGAAACTCTTCGAAACCCTTGCGACGGCGGCGGAGCTCTCACGGGCGGAGGACAGGGGCAGGTATCTCCGCATCCGGTCCGACGACCGGGACCTCAACTACGCCGCGTACTTCTCCGAGGGTGAGGCACACAGGCTTGACGGCGACGACTACACATCGCACAACACGGAGCGGTTGGGGGTCGACCAGGTCGTGGACCTCTTGCGCGGGCTTCCCGAGGTTCGGGCCTATCTCGCAAAGGCCGGGGTGTGACCACGCTCGGCCTGACGGGTGCCGGCGGCTTCCTCGGCATGCACATGCGGAGCAGCCTCCTGTCCTTCTGCGACGAGGTGGACGTGCGGCTCGCAGATCGGTCGACGTTCGCAGATCCGGCTCGTCTGGACGCGTTCGTGGGCAAGTGCGACGCGATCGTGCACGTGGCGGGCGTGAACCGAGGGGACGACCGCGACGTCGAGGCGGGCAACACGGGACTTGCACACGAGCTCGTCGCGGCCATGCGCAGATCGGGCCGCTTCCCGGATGTCGTGTACGCCAACTCCATACAGGCGGACCGTGACACGCCCTACGGTCGCGGCAAGGCGCGAGCGGCGGAGGTCCTCGCCTCGGAGACTGCGGCCGCGGGAGCGGGTTTCGTCGACGTGCGCCTCCCCAACCTCTTCGGCGAGTGGGGACGTCCGTACTACAACTCGGTCGTGGCCACGTTCACCCACCAGCTCGCCCGCGGGGAGACCCCCACTGTCCACGAGGATCGGGAGCTGCTCCTCATGCATGCGCAGGATGCGTGCGTGATCCTCGCAAGGGCTGCACGGCTGTCTCGGTCGGACGTGCCTCCGCCGGAGCCGGTCCGCGTGAGTGTGCGGGAGCTGCGCGAGGTCTTGTCTACTCAGGCGCGCACGTATCTTGCGCGGGGTCAGATGCCTGCTCTCCGAACCAGACTCGAAGTCGACCTGTTCAACACGCTGCGTTTCGCCGCCCTCCCCGGATCCGTGCGTCACGGGATCGTGACGCACGCGGACCGTCGAGGCATCTTCTTCGAAGCCTTGCGCCACGACTGCGCCGGGCAGGTCTCGGTCTCCACGACCATGCCGGGCGTCGTCCGGGGCGACCACTTCCACCACAGGAAGGTCGAGCGCTTCGTCGTCGTGTCGGGCCGTGCCCGGATACGCATACGTCAGCTCTTCAGCACCGCGGTCTGGGAGATCGGTGTCGACAGTGGGGAACCGGCAGCGGTTGACATCCCGACCCTGCACCCGCATGCCCTGATCAACGTCGGGACGGACGAGCTCGTCACGCTCATCTGGTCGAACGACCAGTTCGACCCCGATACACCCGATACGATCTCCGCACCTGTCGACACGGTGGAGGCCGGATGAAGGTCGTCACGTTCGTGGGTACCAGACCCGAGATCATCCGCCTCTCGCGGGTCATGGCCCGCCTCGACGAGCACGTCGAGCATGTCCTGGTCCACACAGGCCAGAACTGGGACGCCGGGCTTCGAGACGTCTTCTTCGAGGACCTGAGCCTGCGCCGGCCCGATATCGAGCTCGGTGTGCGCCACGACTCCCTCGGCACCGCGATCGGAGACATCGTCTCCGGATCCGAACGGGTCCTCCTGGCCGAGCGCCCGGACGCGATGCTTGTCCTCGGGGACACGAACAGTGCTCTCAGCGCGGTCATGGGCAGACGCGTGGGCGTTCCGATCTTCCATATGGAGGCCGGGAACCGCTGCTTCGACTGGCGCGTACCCGAGGAGACGAACCGTCGGATCGTCGACCACGTCTCCCACTACAACCTCTGCTACACGGAAGGCGCGCGTGCGAACCTCCTGCGCGAGGGCCTCGATGCCGCGCGCGTGTTCGTGACAGGCTCACCGATGCGGGAGGTCCTGGACCATTACAGGGCGCTCATCGACAAGTCGCCGGTCCTGGATCGTCTCGGCTTGGAACCCGGCCGGGACCTCGTGGCGAGCCTGCATCGCGAAGAGAACGTCGACCCGGTCGAGAACCTCGGCCGGCTCGTCGCGGGCTTGAACGCCCTGGCCGCGACCCATGATCTACCCGTGGGCCTGTCGACTCACCCTCGCACGAGGCTGCGCCTGACCGAGACCGGCCTCGCGACGGACCCGCGGGTCCTCGTCGAGGAGCCGTTCGGGTACCTCGACTATGTGCGTCTGCAAGAGAAGTCACGTTGCGTGATCTCCGACAGTGGCACGATCAGCGAGGAGTCGGCGATCCTCGGCTTCCCTGCCGTCACACCCCGCGAGGCCATGGAGCGTCCCGAGGCTCTCGACGCCGGTTCGATGACCCTCGTCGGCCTCGAACCTGCGGATCTCGTGTCTGCCGTCGAGGTCGCCGTCTCGGTCCACGAGAGCGACGGGCCGCCGCCACCGCCGCCCGGATACGAGGTCACGAACTGCTCGGTTCGCGTCCTGCGCCTGATCACCGGCCTGGCCGGCCTGCCTGGGGTTTGAGCATGCTGCGGGAACGGGAGTCGCGAGCCACGGTCGTAGGTGCACCGCCGATCGTGATAATCGGTGCCGCCCGGTCCGGGACGAAGTTCCTGCGTGACGTCCTCGCTGCCTCCGAGGCCGTCCACGCGATTCCCTACGACGTGAACATGATCTGGCGTCTCGGCAATGAGAGGTCGGACTCCGACGCCTACGGGCCCGACTCGCTCTCCTCGCGTGAGTGCTCGCGGATCCGGCGCTATCTGGAGAAGGCGGGCCGGATGCGGGATGACGGCACGGGCCGCCTCCTCGAGAAGTCCGTCTCGAACACTCTGCGGGTCGGATTGGTCGACCGTGTGCTGCCGGACGCCCAGTTCGTGCATCTCGTGAGGGACGGGCGGGCCGTGGCCGAGTCGGCCCGGCGCCAGTGGGAGAGCAGCAGCGAGCCGGGCTACCTGGCTCGCAAGGTGCGATCACTGCCGGTCTTTCCGACGGTGCGCTACGCCGCCTCCCAACTCCTCGAACGCGTCACCGGTCGGGGCGTGGGCACCCCGTGGGGGCCGCGCTACCCCGGGGTGGTGCAGGACATGGCCCACAAGTCGACTCTCGAGGTGTGCGCGATCCAGTGGCGGGAATGCATCGGGCGAGCCCGGGCGGATCTGGACGGGCTCGGCCCTGCCCGCGTGCGCGAGGTCCGCTACGAGGCGCTCGTCGCGGACGAGACCGCACTCGGGTCGCTGACGGAGTGGCTCGGCATCCCGGACCCGGAACGTGTGCGGTCCCGCTTCCGGCGGGACGTCGAGACGGACGGACTCGACAGGTGGAAGCGAGCGCTCACCCCTGACGAGCACGTCGTCCTCGATATCCTCCTCGGGTCGATGCTGCGGGAGCTGGGTTATGCATGATCTGTCCCGGGGAGGTGCGCGCGGGACGACACGGCCGCCGAGTCGCAAGAGGCCGTACGTCGACTTCGCGAGGCCGAGCATCTCCGAAGACGAGATCCGGGCCGTCACGGACTGCCTGCGGTCAGGCTGGCTGACGACCGGCCCCGTCGCCCACCGCTTCGAGACGGACTTCGCCACGTACATGGGCGGGCTCGACAGCGTCGCCGTGAACTCGGCCACGGCAGGCCTGCACCTGGCGCTTGCGTGTGCAGACGTGGGTCCCGGTGATGCCGTACTCACCACCACGTACACGTTCACGGCGACGGCCGAGGTGGCCCGTTACGTGGGTGCGGAGCTCGTGCTCGTCGACATCGACCCCGCGACGATGAACATGGACGTCGGGCAGACGGTCTCGATCCTCGAGTCCCGCCCCGACGTCGCGGCCGTCATTCCCGTCCACTTCGCCGGGCAGCCGTGCGACATGGACCCGATCGCTGCGGCTGCGCGGAACCGAGATGCCGTGGTCATCGAGGACGCCGCCCACGCCCTCCCGGCGAGATACCGGGGACGGCTCGTGGGGACGTTGGGCGATTTCGGTGTGTTCAGCTTCTACGCAACCAAGCCACTCGCGACGGGAGAAGGCGGCATGGTCACGACTTCCGCCGAGTCGGATGCGGCGCGCCTGCGCCTCCTGGGCAGGCATGGCATCGAAGCGGATGCCTTTGCCCGCTACGCCGGCAGCGGTCCGTCCTGGTACTACGAGGTCGTCGAGGCGGGCTTCAAGTACAACCTCATGGATCCGGTTGCAGCCATCGGGATCGAGCAACTCAAGCGGATCGACGGGTTCCAGCGCCGCAGAGAGGAGATAGCCGACCGCTACCACGCGGCGTTTGCGGGCCTTCCCCTGCGCACTCCGTACGTCGAAGACGGGACGGACCTGCATGCGTGGCACCTCTACGTGATCCAGCTCGACCTCGCCGACCTCGCCATCGACCGGGACGCTTTCATCGTCGAGCTCGACAGGCGCGGCGTGGGTACGAGCGTCCACTTCATACCGCTCCACGTCCATCCCTATTGGCGGGACCGCTACGGGTTCAAGCCGGAGGAGTTCCCGTCTGCGATGAGCGTGTACGAGTGTGCCGTGAGCCTGCCCATCTATCCGGACATGTCGGACGGGGACGTGGAGCACGTCATCGAAGCAGTGACCGACGTATGCGAGCACGCGACATGACGCCCGTACCGCACGACGTGACAGGCGTGTCCGAGTCGGGCCTTCCCGTCACGGGCGACGCCGCATCCCACCTCGGCGCGTGGCGCCGTGGCGCTGACATCGTGATCGGTCTCGCGGGATGTGTCGTTCTCGCCGCTGTCTCGGCCGTGGTGGCTCCGCTGATCCGCAAGGACTCGTCCGGCCCGGTCTTCTACTCCGCGCAGAGGCTCGGGAGAGACGCGGCTCCCATCCGGATCCTCAAGTTCCGGTCCATGTACGAGGGGTCTGACGCCGGTTCGGCGATCACGGCGGCGGGAGATCCGCGTGTCACGCGTGTGGGTCGATGGCTGCGGCGCACGAAGATCGACGAGATCCCGCAGTTCGTCAACCTTCTCACGGGGGAGATCACACTGGTGGGCCCCCGGCCGGAGGACCCGCGCATGCTGCATGCGTACACCGGTTGGAGGAGGTCGATCTTCGAGCTCACGCCGGGTATCACCAGTGCAGGCACGCTCCTGTACACGCTCTTCCAAGAGGAACAACTCGAAGAGATGGAGGAGTCCGAAGCCGTCTACGTGGACGGGCTCCTCGACGCGAAGCTGCGACTGGACATGTCCACCCTCAGTCGCCGCTCCCTCCGCTGCGATGCGATCGTCGTCTGCCTGACACTGTTGGCCGCGCTGAGCCGGCGGGCTGCGCGGCGCGCGTTCACGCGACTCGAAGATGCAGGGGTGTTCGGGAGCTGATGGGCGACACCCTCTCGTACTTCGTCATCGGCATGGGCCGCTCGGGCAGCACCGTCCTCGGTTCGCTCCTTGCCCGGGCTGTCGACGGTTTCTACTGCGGGGAGCTGCATCTCCTCTGGCAGTCGTGGTTGGCAGACCGCCTCTGCACATGCGGGACCTCGGTCCGCACATGCCCCGTCTGGGGCGAGGTCGTGCCCGACGTGATGCGGGCCTCGAAGGTCTCCTCGGTCGAAGTGCTCGCGACGATCCAGTCGCGCCAGATGCGCGATCGCGAGGTGCTCCTCCGGCCCCGCTGGCGAGACGATGTGGAGCACGTCGCGCTTCGGCGCCACACGGAAGAGGCGGTCCGGCGGGTAGCCGGAACCGACGTGCTGGTCGACACGTCGCACTCGGCAGCCGTTGCCTACGTGGCCAAGTGCGTGGCGGAGGCGCTGCAGTTCATCCACCTCGTCCGCGACCCCCGAGCTGTGGCGTTCTCGTCTGCGCGTCCGAAACACGACCCGTCGATGCAGGCGCCGATGCCGAGTCGCTCACCTATGGACGCGGCCCTGCGATGGATGGGTGTGAATCTCGCGGCGGAGAGACTCCTGCGTGGGGTCGGGGAGGACACGGCGGCGAGGCGCCTCCGGTACGAGGACTTCGTCCACGACCCCACAGGCTCGGTGCCGGAGCTGGCACTGCTCAACGACGTGGTCGTTCACCCGACCGGATGCCCACTCATCGAGCACAGCATCGCGGGGAATCCCGGCAGATTCCAGCGGGACCAGCCGCTCCGCCTGGACGAACGTTGGAAGTCGATGCCCCCTTCCGAGCGCCGTCAGGTCGAGTTGATCACCTTCCCCCTCATGCTCAGATACGGGTACCCGCTCCGCGTGAGCGGATCCCGGGACGAACCGCTCCCCAGATGACCGATCCACTCCCTGCTGTGGCCCCCGTCTTCCACGGCCGCTGGTCGGGGGGAGGAGTGGCCGTATGCGACAACGTCCGCACTGCCATGCGTCTCCGGCCCGAGACTCTGGGGACTCGAGGGGCAAGGCACCTCGTCATGCGCAACGTCGTCCCGCCACGTCTCCTCCTCCGTGGTGGCTGCGTGTACATGCCGCAGAACGCGCTTGCGTGGAGCCCGGTCGTGGGCGACTGGCGTGAACGGCTGCGCCAGATCGCATGGAAGCTGGCGTCGCGTGCCGCCCTCGCCCGCGCATGCGGGGTGATAAGGCTCTCGTCGGCTGTGAGGGTGGACCAAGGCGGAGGGGGAATCCTGCCCAACGTCCTCGACGAGTCCTTCGAGGACGCGCTCGAGGAGTCACTGACGATCCCCAGTCCCGCCCCGGATGCCTGGGTCTGTCTCGGGCGTCTGAGCACCTACCGCAACCATGCCACGCTCGTTGCGGGCTATCAGGTGTACCGGGAAGGTGGTGGCAGGGTACCCCTCTACGTGCGGGGTTCGGCGCAGTCGAATCGGGTCAGGCGTAACCTCGAAGCGGGCACCGCGGGCACCGCGGGACTCGTTGTCGAGCCCCACGGTGCAACCAGAGCCGAGGTGCTGGCTTTGCTCCGCTCGTCGCACGGGGCGATCTTCCCGTCACTGTGCGAGGTGACCTCGATCGGAGTTCTCGAGGCGCTCGCTGTCGCACCGCGGGTGCTCGTCTCGGAGGTTCCGGGTCACGTCGAGGCGGTCCGCTCCGTCGCGGCCGCGGTTCCCTTCTTCGGTCCCGAAGATCCCGCCGGTCTCGCGGCCGCGATGCGGGAGGCGGACCTGTGTGACCCGATGAGCGCTCCTCCCGCAATAGCATCGAAGAGCGCACGTTCGAGATCACGTGAGATCTGGGTGCGCGACTTCACGGATCGGATCGCAGAGATCGCAAAGGGCTGTGCGTGATCGAGGTAGGTACCGGCCTATGAACCGTGGCCGGTCAGACGTCGTGGTGGTGCCACCCACGAGCCGAAGAGCAGTCCCATGACAGGCGTCGTTGTCGCAGTCGCAGTGGGGCTCTTCGTCCTCGTCGTCGCGCTGGCGGTCCCGGCCCGCCACCTCAGGTCGGTCGTGCTCGTGGCCCTGCCCCCCGTGCTCCTCCTCGGACAACTCCCGGATCTCGACACGTACGCCGTCCTACACGTGGCCGCTCCGGGAATCTTCGTCCTTCTCGGGGCGACCCTCCTGCGATTCAGGACACAGGCGCGGCGACTGCCGGGTGTCCTGTTCGGGTGGGCGGGCCTCGGGATCCTCGCCGTGCTCACCGTGCTGTCCACGTCCGACTGGCTCACCGTGGCGGCACAGCGAGTGCTCTGGGTCGGGATCGTGCTCCTCATCCTCCTGGTCCTCGCCAAGACGCGTGATCTCGGATCGCTCCGCACCGACATCCTCCTGCCTCTGGCGCGCGGCTTCGCGGTCTGCAGCATCGTGGTCGCAGCGTCCCTGGTCCTGGATCCGGATGCCGCGGCGAACGGGTACGGGAGGCTCGTACCCTGGGGAGCGAACCCGAACACCGTGTCGGTCACGGCCATGGCGGCCGCGGGCCTCACGGGGTACTTCGCCGTGCAACGGCGGTCTCTCGCCTGGGCTCCACTCGCGGCCGTGTCCTGTCTCCTCGTGGTCATGCTCTCCTCGCGGGCGGGGGTCATCTCACTCGTGATCCTCGCCGTCCCCTTCGTCGTACACGCCGCGAGACGACCCGGTCTGGCCATCGTCGCCCTCGGGGTGTTCACCGCATCGGCGGCCCTCGTCATCCAGTTCGGAAGCGCTGTCACGGGTGTCGATCGCCTCACAGAGCGGAACTCGCTCCTCCAGCGCCAGAGTGTCGCCGTCGAATACGTCGATCGGATAGAGGAACGACCCTGGGTCGGGCTGCTCTTGAGCGAGGGGGAGAGAGCAGCCTGGGCTCCGGAGATCGGCCGCATGACCCACAACAGCTACCTCGAGTTCGCCTACTGGGGAGGACTCCTCCTGTTGGCTCCGCTTCTCGCGCTCGTGGTCCATGCCGCGGTGAGTGGTGTCCATGTGTGGCGCCGGTACAGGCACAGCGGGGAATTCCTTGTCGTGGGACTCATGGTCGCACTGCTCGTGGTCGGCCTCTTCCACTCCCTGACGGCGACGATGACGTTCTTCCCCACCTATGCGTGGGCCTTCCTCTGGTTCCTGTCGGTCGGGGTCGTCGAACAACTTCGCTCGAGTCCCGACTTCGGGGGGCGGACTCCCGAGGGGGCAGGCAGCCGGACACGGAACCCACTACACGCCGGACCTGCCGTCGTGATGGGGGCGCATGCGAATCGGACGGAGGCCGTCCGGCCCGGAGCGCCGTGATGGACGGGCCCGAGACGGTGAGAGGGTCGAGGCAGGTCGCGCCGCCGCCTGGCCGGTCGAGCGCGTGGCAGATCGGCCGGAGTGCAATTCCGAGCATGATCGATCAGGCTGCCTCGAGCCTCACGAACTACGCAGTGCTGTTCGCGGCCCTGCACAGCCTCGACGTTGAGGGTGTCGGGGCCTTCACGCTGGCGTACACGTCCGCGCTCGTGGGCGTTTCCCTGGTGCGCGCACTGGCGATCGAACCCCTGGTCATCAGATTCACGGGGGCGGATGCCGAGCGGGGGAAGAAGGCGGCGGCGGATGCGATCGGGTCCTCGCTGGCGATCGGACTCGCCGGCAGTGCGGTTCTGCTCGGTGCCGCAGGCCTGAGCTCCGGTGTGGCCGCGAGCGTGCTTGCCGGCCTTGCTCCCGTGCTCCCGGTGATCCTCGTCCAGGACGCGTGGCGCTGGTACCTCGTGGCGGTGGGACGGGCATGGGCAGCAACCCTCAACGACGGCGTGTGCCTCGTTACGACCGTGGGTGTGAGTGTCGCCGTTCTCGTGTCGGGTCGGATCTCCGGTCCGGGAGGCCTCCTCGTCTGCTGGACCCTGGGACTCGGCGTCGGAGCTGTGCTCGGGATCTTCCAGTCGGGTGTGATCCCGCATCTGCTTCACGCGCGTGCCTGGGTCCGGGACAACAAGGACTTGGGGGGGCGGCTCGCAGGCGAGAAGGGTGTGGCGTCGGTCGGGCCACAGCTCGCCCTCATGCTCGTCGGTGTTCTCGTGTCGATCGAGGCCGTGGGGGAGATCGGGGCGGCCCTCACGGTGCTGGCCCCCGTCACGACCGCCACATCGAGTATTGCCCTGTTCGCGGTTCCCGAGGCAGTGAAGCTACGGGAGTACCCACGGGCATTGAAGCGCCTCGCGGCGGTGATGTCCATCGGTACCGTTGCGGTGACGGCGTCCTACGCGGCGTGCGTCATGTTCGGCCCGGCATGGATCGGCGGCCTCCTCGCCGGAGACAACTGGGCCGCGGCCCGGGCGATCTTCGTCCCTGTAGCCGTCTGGGTCGGGGCAACCGGCGCCCGCCAAGGACCGTCGGCGTCGCTTCGCGCAATGGAGAGAGGCCGAACCCTGGTGCGACTGGCCGCGATGGCGGCGGGACTCGTCCTCGCGGGGAGTGCTGCCGGATCTGTGATCGGCGGCACATCGGGTGCGGTGTGGGGGTTCGCCACTGCGGGCTTGCTCGCACTCGCAGCGATGTGGTGGGCCCTCCTGCGCGTGCTCGCATTTCTGCGGAGTGCGGAGCCGGCGGCACGCTGAAGAATCCGGCACGACATGCCGAGATATCTCCTCGGAAAAAAGGGCTCTCCTGACGTGAATGTGGGTCATGTGGTGGCCTGAGCGGGTCGGTGTTCGTGTGGGAGTCGGAGGGTGATGGGGCCGGCGGCGAGCATGACGAGGGCGAGGGCGGCGTCGGCGCTGTGAAA
>JADZDR010000005.1 GCA_020850945.1 Acidimicrobiia bacterium
CCGTGGAACAGGACGATGACGATGTCAGACGATGCCTCCGCTTCCTCGACGGCAGCCTCGACAGCCGCGAGATCGGTCGATGGCGCCGTTCCCCTGTAGTGCGAGAAGCCCAGGGCCGTGATCGTGGCTCCTTTCACCTCGACCCGCGCTGCGGTGTCGGGCAGTCCTGTGTGGGCGATCCCCGCCCCGTCGAGGGCGCGCTGTGTCGCGGCGACACCTTCCGTGCCCCGGTCCATCACGTGGTTGTTCGCGAGGTTGAGGATGTCGAAGCCTGCATCCTTGTACACGGCGGCGTAGCCCGGTGGCTGACTGAACGTGTAGCAGTCGGTTCGCCCGTCGCACTTGTCCGTGGGGCCGGCATCGGTGAGCGGACCCTCGAGGTTGCCCATCGTCACGTCGGCGGCCAGAAGGTCACGCACGTCGTCGAAGGTGTTGCGGCCGCCGTTCGGGGGAAGCTCCGCTGTCGGAGTCGTCGACCCGATCATCATGTCGCCGACCCATGTGAATGTGATCGGTTCCGTGGCGCCGGGCGTGGTCGACGTCGCCACGACCGCGGCGGCGCGTTCGACCCGAGGGGCGGGTTCGGGTGTCGGCGTCCCCTGCGACCACGTGGCCCCGGCAGCGACAGCGGCGAGGAGAACGAGGGTGGCGACGAGAGGTCCGATCGGTCTGGACCGGGGATCGTCGTGCTGCACGAGCGGAGTCTACGGTGCGCGCCACCTGGATCCCCGGCACGTCGGGCTGAACGGGTGGATCGACATCCGCGGGGTGTACTTGAATCGACTCCAGGCCGGCTCGGCATGTCAGAGCCGAACGAGATCGGGGGTGCAGCGTGTCCGAGACCGCACTTGTCGAGGGGAGCGGGGGGCTGCTCGCCGTCGAAGCTCTGCGCCGCTTCGGGGTCGACACCATCTTCACGCTCAGCGGGGGGCACATCTTCCCGGTCTACGACGGTTGTGTGAAGACAGGTGTCAGGATCGTCGACACGCGTCACGAGCAGACGGCGACCTTCGCAGCAGAGGGAATGGCCAAGCTCACGCGCAAGCCCGGTGTCGCCGTCCTCACGGCAGGGCCGGGGGTCACGAACGGTGTGAGTGCGGTTACCACCGCCCACGCGAACGGCTCCCCCGTGGTCGTCCTCGGTGGCCGTGCCCCCCAGGCGAGATGGGGTCAGGGGAGCCTTCAGGAGTTCGACCACGTTCCTCTCCTCACTCCCATCACGAACAGGTCCGCGACGGCGACGGACACTGCTGCCTTCCCGGCCGAGATCGACGCCACCGTGCTCGCCGCGATCACGGCCCACCGGGGACCTGCCTTCCTGGACCTGCCCATGGACCTCCAGTTCTCTCACGCCGGTGTCGAACTCGGGCCCGCCCCCACCGTCCCCTCACGGGAGCCGGACGTGGACCGCATCGGCGACATCGCACGGCTCGTCGCGGACGCGGACCGTCCCACACTCGTGATCGGAACCGACGTCTACTGGGATGGTGCCTGGGAGTCCCTGCGGGCATTCGTCGAGACGGCCCGCATACCCGTGTTCATGAACGGCATGGGCCGGGGGCTCGTCCCGGCAGACCACGAGCTCGCGTTCTCCCGTGCCCGCTCCATCGGACTGCGGGAGGCGGACCTCGTCGTCGTCGCAGGGACTCCCCTCGACTTCAGGCTCGGCTTCGGTCGTTTCGGAGATGCCCGTGTCGTGCACATCGCAGACACAGCGGACCAGGTCGCCTCCCATGTCGAGCTGGCCGCATCCGCCTGGGGCGACTTCGATCTCGTGTTCGAGGCGCTCGCGGAGGCTGCGGGCGTGGCCGCGCCCCGAGATCACTCCGCTTGGACGGAGAAGCTGCGAGGGGAGGAATCAGCACGGCGCGAAGCGGAGACGCCGCTGCTGACTGCGAGCACCGATCCGATCCGCCCGTCGCGTGTCTACGGCGAGGTGATCCGGGCGATGGACCGGGATGCCGTCGTGATCTGTGACGGCGGGGACTTCGTCAGCTATGCGGGCAAGTTCATCGATTCCTTCGAACCCGGATTGTGGATGGATCCGGGCCCGTTCGGCTGCCTCGGAACCGGCCTCGGCTACGCGATCGCAGCCCGCACCGTCCACCCCGACAGGCAGGTCTTCATGATGATGGGTGATGGCGCGATCGGCTTCTCGGCCATGGACTTCGACACTCTCGTCCGCTTCCAGCTCCCCGTCGTGGCCATCTGCGGGAACAACGGTATTTGGGGCTTGGAGAAACACCCGATGCAAGCCCTGTACGGGTACGACGTGGCGGCCGACCTCCAACCCGGCTGCCGCTACGACGAGGTCGTGACCGGGCTCGGTGGTCACGGGGAGCTCGTCACGCAACCGGCCGAGATAGGTCCCGCGATCCAGCGTGCCCTCGACTGCGGCGGACCTGCGCTCGTGAACGTGGTGACGGATCCGGCAGATGTCTACCCGCGTTCTTCCGTCCTCGGCTGAGAACTGTCCGTACTTCGACACGAAGCGCTCCACACCTAGGCTGTCGGAGGTCCGTTCCGGGAATCGAGACCGGGAGACGTTCGTATGCAAGAAGGTGTGCAGGCTCAGACACCTCAGACTCCGGCCACCCAGCCCTCCGGTCCACCCCCCGTGTCGGAGCAACCCACGCAGACCCTCCCCCTGGACGACACGCTCGTCGCCGCGCCCAGCCCAGGCGGGCCGGGCCCGGGCGGGCCACCCGGGACGGGTGGTGGAGACGGTGGCGGTGGAGACGGCGGTGGCGAGGCCGACGAGGGCAACGGCAAGGGCAAGGGCTGGATCATCGCGACGGCGATACTCGCGGTCGTGCTCGTCGCAGTCGTGACGGCCATCGTGGTCGCGAACACCGGCAAGGAGCCCGCCGCCACGACGACGACCGCCGACACCACGACGACGTCGACGACGACTGCGCCGGCGTCGACGGCGCCCCCGTCCACGCTCTCCCCGGCGTCGACTGCGCCTCCCTCCACGCTTCCTCCTGCTCCCACAGCCACGATGACGGCGAGCTCGACATCGATCACGTGCGCCACGGGGGCGACGGTCACGCTGAACTGGCAGACGACCAATGCCCAGACAGTGACGCTCATCGGTCCGGATGGTGAGACCGCCACGCCGGCGAGCGGGAGTCAGAACGTCGGCCCGGGAAGCGACTGCGACTCCGCTCCGTTCGTCGACCAGTGGGCCGTGCGCGCCGTCAACGGTGCCGGGCAGCAGCAGGCGACGGTGGAGATCACGTGGAACCCGTAGGGTCGACCGCGCGCGTGGCATATTGACCGGACCACTGTCGAGTGTCCAGGAGATCCGATGGAGCCCCGTGGCCGCTACGCGCCGTCACCTACCGGCAACATGACAGTCGCCAACGCGTACACGGCCCTGCGCGCGTGGCTCGACGTGAAGTCACGAGGCGGCGAGTTCGTGCTCCGTATCGACGACACGGATCCGGAACGCAACGTCGTGACGGTCGACTCCATTGTCTCCGACCTCACGAGTCTCGGGATCACATGGGACGAGGGCCCCGATGTGGGCGGCCCGTACGCGCCCTACGTCGTGTCGCGGCGCCTCGAACGTCACGTCGAGGCCGCCCGCTCGCTCGAGGCGAGCGGGCGCGCATATTGGGACTACACACCTCCCCTCGAGGATGCATCCGCTCACAAGAAGACCAAGGGAGCCGACCGGGGGCGCACGGGGGCATACCGGGGGAACCCCGAACCCGTGTCCGGCGTGGAACCGGTGCTGCGACTCCGCGTGCCCGACGCGCGAGTCGAGGTGCACGACCGCGTGTTCGGGGAGATCTCACAGGCTGCAGACGACATCGGTGAGGTCGCCTTGCTGCGATCCGACGGCACGCCGACCTACCACCTCGCATCCTGCGTGGACGACATCGACATGCGCATCACCTCCGTCGTGAGAGGTGCCGACTGGCTGAACAGCCTGCCCCAGCACTGGCTCATCCTCGAGGCTCTGGGCGCAGATCCGATGCCGGAGTTCGCACACCTCCCCCTTCTCGTGGGCAAGGACGGCCAGAAGCTCTCGAAGCGGGAAGGGGGCTTGGCGATCCGGCACCTCGTCGCCGAGGAGGGAGTCCCGCCCCTCGCCCTCGACGCCTACCTCGCGAACCTCGGTTTCCCCGAGAGGCCAGACCTCCTCTCCCTGACCGAGCTCGCGTCGGATTTCGACATAGCCGCCCACAATCGGAACTCGCCTCGCTTCGACCCGAAGAAGCTACGCAGCTTCACGCGCCGCTGGCTCGCCGAGAAGGAGGCCGAAGACAGCTTCGTGGCCGAGATCCGGGATCGGGCGCCGGCTGTCGGGGAAGACACGGTGCGCCTCCTGCTGCCGGGCGTTCGCCCCCGCGTAGGGACGTACCAGGAGGCGGCGGACCTCTACGCGTTCCTCCTCGCGTCCGACGAGGCGGGCAGGGACGTGACGCCGATCTCCGACGAGGTGGCAGCACGGATCATCGGCACAGAGCCGTGGAGTGCCGCGCAGCTGGAGGCGGCGGTCGACAGCGCCGTCCCAACCGATGCAGAACAGCGCAAGGCGATGATGAAGGCCTTCCGTGACGCGCTCGCGCCGGGCTTTCGCGTCACACCGCCGATCCACTATCTGCTCCTCGGCCTCGGCCGGGAGCGCAGCCGGATCCGCCTCGGTGTGCGGACAGAGGCCGCCGGTTGACCGAGAGCGGGTCCCGCACCGGATCCGTCCCCTCAACCCGCCCTCCGCCGCGGTAGCGTGGGGCTCATGGGTGCGAGACGCCAGAGCATGCCGGCAGGGCCCGCCTCCGCGGACGCCTTGCTCACCCGTGTCGGGCTCGTGGCCGCGGCGCTCGAGCGGGCTACGGACCGGTCGGATGTGGAGCACGTGCACAGACTCCGCACGTCGTTGCGGCGCCTCCGAGCCGTGATGCGGGCATACGCCCCCGTGTTTCCCCCATCGGCATGGAAGGCGCTACGCGAGGAGGTCGCCGAGCTATTCCGCGCGACCTCCCCTCTGCGTGACCTCGACGTGCAGACCGAGCGCCTGTCCCACCTCGAGGAGGACGCGCCCCGTGTCGCGCTGCCCGGTATCGACGCTGTCCTCGAGGACTACGCGCACGTGATGAAGGCCGCCGAGTCCGAGGTCGAGGGTGCCGTGGACGTGTTCGCACGACGCGACACGCTGCGGGCCGTGGGCGAGTGGGCCGTGTGGGCAAAGGGCGGTCCGGTACCTCTCGACTTCCGCCTCGATCCGGGCGGTTTGGACGGTTCTACGCGGCGACGTGAGGCGCGTCCCCTGGCACGCCGCCGGCTCACGAAGACGTCCCGTGCCGTGCGCAAGGGTCTCGTCGCGGCAACGGAGAGGGTGCCCGCGGCCGGGGCCGAGCTGTCCGCTCTCGCCTCGCCAGACCTGCATTCCCTCCGGATCGCGGCGAAGAAGTTGCGCTACACATGTGAGGTGTTCGTGCCTGTTCTCCCACGTGCGAACCTGCGGAAGCGGGCCAAGGAGCTCGGTCTGCTCCAAGACCACCTCGGCGACCTCCGCGATGCCGACGTGGGTGAGGCACGGCTGCTCGGAGTCCTGGACGACCTCTCACCCGGCGACTCCCTTGCGCCCGGCTATGCGTACCTTCTCGGTGACACTCGGGCAGGCAGGATCGCGGCGGCGGCCGAGCTGGACGGGGCCTGGACGGCTGCGGGCCTGGCCGGCTGGTTGCGGGAGCTGGAAGCAGACCTGAAGGCCTGAGCGCCGGCTGGACTCCGGGGTATCCGCGTTGGGTGTGGGGGTGTCGGATACGATGCGCGACATGGCGGCAACGACGAGCAGGGAACGGGACAGCGGCGCGGATCTCGATCTCGAATTGGAGCTTGCCCTGCGCGGCTTCCTGAGGACTGATCGAGGGTCGGGGCCGGGTAGGTGGCGACGGGATGTCGCGCCCTTCGTGGACGTGACGATCGAGGGCGGGGGTGTGCAACTCGCCTGCGCCGGCGTGGGCACAGCGTGCGTGGAGGACCGCCGTGACAAGACCGAGGTACTGCGCCTCCTGGACGACTGGCTCTCACGCCACACACCCGGGACTGCGGACTCCACGGCCGTGAAGGCAGACCGTACGACCCCACCGGTCGTGGCGACGGTCCTCGACCTCACGGAGACGACATCCGCCGATGCCCCACAACGCGGTGCAGACTCCGCTCTGCCCGTGCGCGCCACGGAGTCTGGCTCCGTGATCCCAGACGAGCTGTGGCGACTCCTCTCCGACCAGTTCGACCAGGTGCGGGAGTTGGGTGACCAACTGGCGACGGCACGCGAGCGGGCCGCACGGGCCGAGACGGAAGTCGTGCATCTCCGCTCCCGGCTGGCCGACGTGGACGCCGTCCCTGCCGCGGCCGTCCCCGCCGGAGCGGGATCGAGCGTGGCTCCCCGGCGCGCCATGGGCATGTGGCGCCGGCTCCTCGACCGGAACCACTGATCATCTACGATCGCCGTGGGTGCTGACATCCCACTCCGAGTCGACGTCCACGAGAGAGGTCACATGCCCGGCTTCGAGGCCGTCGAAGCGAAGATGTGCGAAGCCGGGTTGGCCGAGCCCGTGCGTGCGACGTTCCGCCACTACTGGGAACAGCTCGCCTCCGGAAGCACGGGCCTTGTGGCCGAGGCCGACATCGAGCCCGCAACGGACCTGCCGGTGCTGGACGGCCTGCGGCGGGAAGATCGCCGCGACCCTTCGCATGACGTGCTCGATGCCCTTGTGGTCATCAAGTTGAACGGCGGCTTGGGGACGAGCATGGGCATGACACAGGCGAAGTCCTTGCTCGCGGCCAAGGCGGGGCTGAGCTTCCTCGAGATCACGGCCCGCCAGGTCCTCGCCCTGCGCCACGCGTGGGGTGCTCGGCTTCCACTCCTGCTCATGAACAGCTTTCGCACGAGAACCGATTGCCTGGCCGTCCTCGAATCCTTCCCCGAGCTCACGTCCGATGTCCCGGTGGACTTCCTCCAGAACAAGGTGCCCAAGCTGCGCGCGGATGACCTCGCACCCGTCGCGTGGCCGGCAGATCCCGCACTCGAATGGTGCCCGCCCGGCCACGGTGACCTCTACACGGCGCTCGTCGCCTCGGGCACGCTGGAGCAGCTCCTCTCGCGGGGATACAGGTGGGCCTTCGTCTCGAACTCGGACAACCTGGGTGCGGTGCCCGACCCGGCGCTGCTCGGCTGGATCGCCACCCGCGAAGTCCCCTTCGTGATGGAGGTCGCGCGACGGACGGAGGCGGACCGGAAGGGGGGTCACCTTGCCCGGCGCCGGGCGGACGGCAGGCTCGTCCTTCGTGAGGTGGCGCAGTGCGCCGACTCGGAGCTGGACGCCTTCCAGGACGTGGACCGTCACCGGTACTTCAACACGAACAGCATCTGGGTCGATCTGCACGTGCTCGAACATGTCCTCGAGACGCATGACGGTGTGCTCGGATTGCCCATGATCAGGAATGTGAAGACAGTCGATCCCGCCGACACGTCCTCTCCCGCCGTGATCCAGCTCGAGACCGCGATGGGTGCGGCTCTCGGCGTCTTCGAAGGGGCCGAGGCCGTCGAGGTCGGGCGCGACCGTTTCGTGCCGGTCAAGACGAGCGGTGATCTCCTCTAGCTGTGGAGCGACAACTACGACCTCACGCCGGACTGGCGGGTCGTCGCCCGGCCCGACCGCGAGGTCGACGACCTTGTCGTCGACCTCGACCCCGAGTACTTCAGGCGCATCGATCAGCTCACATCCCGCTTCCCCAGTGGCGCCCCGAGCCTCGTCGCGTGCACGGAGTTCCGTGTGCGGGGCGACGTCGAGTTCGGCCGTGACGTGACCGCGCGTGGGCATGTCACCGTCACGACCTCCGGGCGTGCCCGGGTCGCAGACGGCACACTTCTCGCAGGCGATGTCACCCTCTGAGGCATCCACGTAAGTCCCGACCTCCACGTGGGCGTACTGAACCACGACAGTTGTGGTTGGATGCGCCCACGTAAGTTCCGACCTCCACGTGGGCGTACTGAACCACGACAGTTGTGGTTGGATGCGCCCACGTAAGTTCCGACCTCCACGTGGGCGTACTGAACCACGACAGTTGTGGTTGGATACGCCCACGTAGCTTCTTTCGGGCGGGCGGCCGGGCGGGCGGGAGGAGAGGGTCAGCACGTGAGGGGCGCGCTGAGCGCACCGGGAATGCTCCAGCCGGTGGGAGTACGCGGGGTGCCGACGACGACCTGACCCTGCGCCTGGAGGACCTCTCCCGCGTAGCGGTTGTAGTCCTCCGTCACGCGCTTGGTGAGGCTCGCGTACTTGAGGACGTGTTGCTTGTCGTCGGCGCTCCAGTTCTTGTTCCCCGCGTACAGCTCGGGCGAGGCGAGGGCGGTGAAGAAGTCCGCGGCAGTCGTGTTCGGCTTCGTGAGCACGATACCGAGGCGGCCCTGCGTCTTCGACGTGAGTGCGCGGGCGCTCGCCTCCACGCCGGCATCGAACGTCGGCCAGTCATCCGTGCCCCGACCCGACGGTCGCCCGCCGAGCTCGGGGAAGAGGCGCCACCAGCCGTTCGTGTTCAGGGGGTTGAACATCCCCCTGTGGTTCTGGATGCCGCCACCCTCACCCCACGCGAACGCGACGAGGGCGATGATGTGCTCTCTCGTCACTACCTGCGGTTCGGGGATCCCCGTACGCATCGCGACGCTCTTCAGAGTCCAGACCGCCCAGTCCTCGAGTATCCACGGGCCCGGAACTCCCGTCTGCGGTGCCTGCGGGCATGTGGCGAGCGCTCCCCACGGAACGGCTCCCGTGCTCATGAGGGTGCTCAGTGTCGTCTGCAGCCGTGAGCTGAGCTCCTGCTCGCGTGCGATGGACTGGTCGATGATGAGACGCCACTTCTCACGATCGCGCTTCTTCTGCTCGAGTTCCGCCTTCTTCGACAGGAGATCGGCCTGCACGTCGCTATGGCCCTGCTTCGCCTGTTCGTAGGCAGCCATCGCATCGGCGTCGCGGTTGAGGGTGCGGGACAGGTAGTACCGCGTGAGCACGACCTCGTTGAGGTTCTCCGATTCGATGAAGGGCAGGACCTGTGACAGGGGTCGTTGGTACATCTGGCGGGCCCAACGTCCGATGCGGGCCTCGTTCGCCTGCACGGCGGACTCGGCGGTAGCGATCTCCACGCTGTTGGCTTCGATCTCGGCCTCGAGGTCCCGGATCTCGGCCTCGACCCGGTCGAGATCGGCGAGGGCCTTCTCGCGCCGTTGATCCGCGATGTCCAGGGAGGCCTTCAACTCGAAGAGCTCCTCCTGGACTTGTTCAGGTGTCTGCGTCCCGACCTGGTGGACGGTCGAGTCGCGTTCGAATGCCCCCACGACCGTGGGGGTGACGAAGAATGTCGCGGCCAGAGCCGATGCGAGATACCACCTGCGTGTTCGTCGCACTGCGTGAATCACCTGTACCTGGGCAGCCGAACAGCCTTCGCATCCGGGCCTCTAGAACGAGATCCTATTCAGGTATCGCACGTTGGGATCCGTGGCTCGCGCGGACCTCGTTCGGGACGCGGATATCCGGCATCCCGACACCTGTCTTCTTCGACACTCCCGTCTTGCGACCTTCGCGTTCGGCGGCGTCGCGGGCCCGGGTCAGCTCCGCGGGGGGTGTGGTGGTGGAGGGGGTGGTGGCGGAGGCGGAGGTGGTGACGGCATGTCCGCATCCGGTGCCACAGGTGCCAGATAGGAGTCCGGGACAGGAGGGTGTGATCCGCTCGCGTTCTGGGGTGGGGGCGCAGGGGGCTCGTAGGCGAAACGGTCGCCTCCGTCGTCGTGGGTGGGCGGTGTGGAAGGGGGCGGCCGCGGAGACGACGCCGAGGCGGTGTTCCCTGCATCCGCTGCCGTGGGCGACGGGGCGGGTGACGACTCGCGCCTGCGCCCGAAGAGGACGGCGAGAAAGACGAGGGCAGTGGCCCCGATCCCGAGGCCGATCCACGTCCGTGCGAGAGTACGTGTTGCAGGCCGCGTTCCGTGGCCGGGGATGCGCACTGTCCTCCTGAGGTCGACCGCCCACCTGCGTCGGAAACTAGCTGCATGGGTGGGTGGGACATCTCGTCAGGTGCGGTGCCGAGCCGTGATCGGCGGTAGGTAGCGGGCTGCGTTGGAGATCCCGGCACCGTCGCCCCAGGCGTCGGCACGGGCCCCGCATACGAGGGCGAGCGCGCGCGTGTCGGGGAAAGGATCGAGACCGGCCAGCACACACAGGAGGTGGCGCGTTGGGCAGGTGTCGGCATCACCCTCGCGCGCGAGGGCATCGAGGACACCGCGGGCGGTGGTGTGCAGAGCGTGTGACGTCTCCACGTCGTCCCCGCTGTACCCGCCGTTCGGGTCTGTCGGTCCGGCCTGATCCTCGTTCCGCAAGGCTGCCCCGAGCTCGTATGCCTCCCACGTGGAGAGGGCAAAGTGGGTGCCGGCCTCTGCAAGGAGGCCGGCGGTGACGGCCCACATGCCGTGGAGCGACCTCTCGGGACCGATGAGGCCCAGGAGGTCCTCGATGCCGGTGTCGGGCGTTGCGGTCAGGATTGCCACGCAGGCGAGACATATGCGCTCGTCCGGAGTGCCGGGAATCCACGGTCTCTCACCGCCGGATGTATCGATCGAGGTGGCGACGAGGGCACGCAGGATCGCGCTCGCGATCTCGGCGAGCTCGGCTGTGAGCGGGACATGTCCCCCTCGTTGGGTCGCCCAGGAGTCAGCGATCTCGCTGTCTCCGACCATGAGTGACAGACGGGTGACGGCACTCGCATCCACGTCG
This sequence comes from Acidimicrobiia bacterium, assembly GCA_020850945.1. Lineage (GTDB taxonomy): Bacteria > Actinomycetota > Acidimicrobiia > UBA2766 > UBA2766 > QWHP01. Next base: position 10,785 of record JADZDR010000005.1, read on the forward strand.
TGATCTCGCGTCACCTCTGGGTGTGCCCGGTCTCGTAGGCGAGCACACCTCTCCCCTCCCAGTTCTCGAGAACATCGGCCAGTGTGCGGGCGGTCTCTTCGGCGACATCGATTGCGAGGAGATGCTCCGTGAGTCGCTCGATCCGGCCTGTGTGTGACTCGATGTCGGCTTCGACGGCGAGGCGGTCCGTCGGCTCCGTCGTTCCGGGAAACCAGACTCGCAGGCACACCCGTCCCGACGGGTCTGTCACGTCCCGCACGAGGGGTCCTTCGAGACCTGCGAGGCGACCTGGGGGTGCGAGGACGACATCACCGCATGCCACGTCCTGCACGAAGTAGGGGACACAACAGATCTCGTAGAGGTCGTCCCCGAGTGTGCGGGCGGGAAGGAGTTCGACCTTGGCGGGGAGCCCTCGGTCCTCGATCGAGGCGAGGATTGCGGTGTCGGCGGTCTTGATGGCGAGCGGTGCATCGTGGATCACGGGTCGCCTGCGGCGCAGGCCGCGGCCGGACTTGCGTGTGTGGTCTCGGTTCAAGTCACATCTTCTCGTGTGCGGAGAGGGTGGGTATGTGCCGGTGTCGTACGTGTCAGTACTGCCGCGTGCAGGTCGGGGGCCGGACTTCACCGCGAGGCCGTGAACGCGGCAGTGAGAGCGTACCGGAGTGGACTCGCCTCGCCGGTGGTGCCGTGTGCGGTCGAGAGCGCGTGGGGCCTTCGGGACAGGGCGATGGGGCAGCCGAAGAGCGAAGTTTATGCCAAATGGACGGAACGGCAGGGAATGTGCGCTCTGAGAATGGTATGTGTAGCCTTGAGCACACCAGGCGTGGCCGAGACATGATGCGCTCGCATCCATGCATGCAGACGGGCGTGTGCGTGGGTGCTGCGCGGGGGTAGCTGTATGCGCGGGTTCGTACATCCCGACTTCTCGCTGGTGGCGACGGTCCTGCGCCGCCAGCTCGAGCATGCCCGTGTCGGTGGTGCGGCCGTCAGCGTTTGGCACAGAGGAGAGCACGTCGTCGACATCTGGGGCGGCGACCGGAACGCGGCAGGTGATGCGTGGGATGACGACACGCTCGCGCTCTCGTTCTGCACGTCTCACGGAGTCCTCGCGACCGCGCTCCACGTCCTCGCCGACCGCCGCCTCGTCGACTACGACGCAGCGGTCGCGGCGTACTGGCCGGAGTTCGGCTCGGCCGGGAAGGAGATGATCACCGTCCGCCAACTCCTCAGCCACCAGAGTGCCCTCCACCGCATGCGGCCGCACGTGGCCGGAGCCGAGGAGATGCTCGACTGGGACCACATGATCAAGATCCTCGGAGCTGTCCAGCCGGACTGGGCTCCGGGACTGCGTCCCAGCTTCCACGCCCTCACGTGGGGATGGTTCGTGGGGGAGCTCATCCAGCGCGTGAGCGGACGGTCGCTCCAGGAGTTCGTGCGGACGGAGATCGTGCGACCACTCGATCTCGACGGTGCGTTCTTCGGTGTTCCCGAATCCGACCGCTCGCGTGTCGCCCAGCTCACGCGTGCGCCCTGGGTGCTCCGCAACGGCTTCGAGCTCGAAGAGCCCCTGCCATGGAAGTGGTTGGATCTCGTGGCATCGCTTGCCCCGGCGGACTTGGGCGATGTCGTGTGGTCCCCTCTCGCCCACTCGCGCCCGATCCCGTCCTTGAACGGCACGTTCACAGCTCGCTCTCTCGCCAAGATCTACGCGTGCCTCGCCGGAGGTGGAGTGCTCGAGGGCACCCGCCTCTTCTCGGCCGATACGGTGCGTGAGTTCGCCGAGATCCAGACCCGCAAGCCTGATGCCGTGATCCGTCTCCCCATGAGCTGGCGGCTCGGATATCACACGGCACCGACGGGCCGTCACCAGTCACCGACGGCCTTCGGGCACTGGGGGTTCGGTGGATCCGGCGCATGGTGCGACCCGAGCCTTGACCTCGCGATGGCGATGGTGGTGAACAGGGTGTGCCTCGCCGACTTCAGGATGCTGCGCATCTCAGACATCGTCATGACTGCAGCGAGAGGTCGGGAAGGCCGCGCCTGAACAGCTCAGCCCACGGCAGTGCCGACGAGCCGGCCGATTCCGAACGAGAGTGCCATCACCACGGCCCCTCCGAGCGAGACACGGAATGCTGCCCGGTACCACGGTGCTTGACCGAGCACCGCTCCCAACGTGCCGAGGCCGGCGAGGGCGAGGATCGTGACGATGATGGTGACAGCGGATCTGATGTCGGTCGGGGGGATGGCGATACTGGCGATCGGGATGACGGCGCCGACAGCGAACGCGAGGAACGAGGAGACGGCGGCAAGGATCGGACGTGACATGCGGTGGCCCGTGATCCCGAGCTCGTCGCGGGCATGGGCGGCGAGCGCATCGCCGGCTGTGAGCTCGTGGGCGACCTCCAGCGCAAGGTGACGGCTGAGGCCCCTCTCCATGTAGATGGAGGCGAGCTCGGCGAGCTCACCCTCGGGGTCCTCCTTGAGCTCACGGCGTTCGAGCGCGAGATCTGCCTGCTCGGCGTCACGTTCGGAGCTGACGGACACGAACTCGCCCACTGCCATCGATCCGGCGCCTGCCGCGAGGCCTGCGATGCCCGCGATCAGGACTGCCGCACGGCTGGTCGGGTTGGCGGCGGCGACTCCGAGCACGAGGCTGGCCGTGGAGAGGATGCCGTCGTTCGCTCCCATCACGGCGGCCCGGAGCCAACCCATCTTGCCGATGTTGTGACGTTCGAGCGGGGGCACGAGCGCAGGTTACCGGTGGACTTCGGGGCGAGACCGAACACGGCCGGGTGGGTCGAGCGGGTCGGGGCGGGTCGGCAGACGTCCGTCCCAGTCGGCGAGGGGGGCGCACCACCATGTCCACTCGGGTCCGATCCGGTCCATCCCGTTCAGCCTGATCCTGTCGTTCGCCCAGAGGAGAGTGGACCACGGGTCGGAGACGGCGGCCTCGACCGTCCAGGGGAAGAGGCGGCGTAGAAGTCGCAGGGTCAGATCGTCGGGGGGGCGGGGGTCGGCGGACGGGTCGAGGCCGGTGGCGATGTCGGCTGTGTGGAGGAGGATCTCGTCACATGCCATGCCGATGAAGCCCTCGGCATCGGCATATCCGCGGGGATGGTAGGCACGGGTGTCCGGCCGGGCGGTTGCGACGCCGGCGAGGATGTGGGCCTTCGTGCGCAGGTCTGTGAGGAGGTCGCGGGGCCCCATCTTCTCGTTGCGGCCGACTCTCACCCAACGCAGATGTTCGGCGGCCGATGCGAGGTGGGCCGAGTAGAACTCGACGCAGTCGATCGTGTGGTTGAGAGTGCGCGTGCAGTCCCAGTCGAGGTCGCCCGCCGGTCGTGACCAGTCGTGATCAGAGAGCGGTGCGAGGACTGCGTCGGCATGATCGACGGCAAGCAGGACATCCTGCGGGACGAGGTGGCACTCGGGCATCTGGCATGGACGCTACCGTGCCTTCGTGACCAAGAGCGAAGCAGCGGGCGAGCGGATGCCGCGCATGCCGCCTGCGTTCGATTACCGGGCATTGCGTGCTCTGGCCGGACCCCTGTTCCGGCGGGCCTTCGAGCTCCGCGTCGAAGGTGAGGCGAATCTCCCCGCACACGGGAGTGTGGTCCTCGCGGCCGTGCACCGCTCGAACTCCGATGTGCCGTTCCTCGCGGCCGCGTCACCCCGACCGGTCCACTTCATGGCCAAGGCGGAGCTCTTCACTCTGCCCGTGCTGGGCAGATGGTTCGGCCGGCTCGGCGCCTTCCCGGTGGAACGCGGCCAGACTGACAAGGCTGCGCTGATCGGGGCGGCGCGTGTCCTCGATCGCGGTGAAATCCTCGGGATCTTCCCCGAAGGCAGGATCGGGGTGGGTGCGTCCGTCGGAAGTGTGCAGAGGGGAGCGGCGTGGCTTGCGCTGCGCCATGGCGCCACCCTCGTCCCCGCTGCCGTCGGAGGTACGGATCGCGTCCTGCCGCCCCACACCCGATTCCCCAGGCGCGGCAGGATCGCTGTCGTCTTCGGGTCGCCCCTGGAACTACCGGGCACCCGAGGCCGTCAAGTCGTGGATGAGGTCACCGAGGCGTTGACCCGGGCGCTGGTGGCGGTGTACGACGAGAGTCGGGGCCTCATCTGAGGTGCGGAGATCTCCGGGGGTCCGGGCCGTGCCGGGGCCCGTACCCGTGTAGCGTTCTGCGATGCTGGGCGTGGGAATCATCGGCTGTGGCTTCATCGCCAACTACCACGCGGCGGCGATCAGGCACCTGAGCGCCCTCGGCCTCTGCGATGCCGCGATCACGGTTGTCTGTGACCGCGATCGGGACAAGGCCGCGGTGTTCGCGGGAGACGAGGCACGCGTCGTCCGGGAGCCGGACGCGCTCGCCAGAGACGACGACGTGGACGTCGTGTACGTGTGCACGCCCACGTCATCGCATGCCGAGCTCGTCGCGAGTGTGGCTGCGTCGGGCAAGCCTGTCTTCTGCGAGAAGCCGCTCGCCTTCGACGCGGAGACGGCGGCGGCCATGCGAGACGCCGTGATGTCGGTTCCGAACCAGGTCGGGCTCGTGCTCCGCTACTCGCCGACCTATCGGGGCATCGGGCGGCGCATCAAGGCGGGCGCCGCGGGGGCTCTCATGCAGATCGTCCTCCGAGACGACCAGTTCATCCCCGTGCGTGGCCACTACGGGTCGACGTGGCGTGGGGACGTGGCGGAGGCGGGAGGAGGCACGATCCTCGAGCATTCGATCCACGATGTCGACGTTCTCTCCTGTCTGGGTGGGCGCATCTCCGCCGTGACCGCACAGACGCGCAACGTCGCGGGCCACGCGGGTGTCGAGGACAACGCAGCCGTCGTGTTCGAGTTCGAGTCCGGCGCCCTCGCGGTCCTCGCCTCGGTCTGGCACGACGTCGACACACGCGTCTCGAGCCGGCATCTCGAAGCGCTCTGCCGTGATGCCTGGCTCGCGACGGACCATGACATGGTGGGGCCGGTCGAGGTGCACACGGCAACGGAGCAGACGCGGATCGATTCCGACATCCTCGTCGACGAGCTCACAGCCGAGTTGGGGTTTCCCGATCCCGGGATCGGCCGTAGCGTGTCCTACGCCCTCGAGGATTGGGCGTTCCTCGAGGCTGTGCGCACGGGGGCGCCACCCTCACCGAGCTTCGACGACGCCGTGCACGCACATCTGGTCGTCGATGCGATATACGCGTCCGCGGCGTCAGGCGAGAGAGTGGGACTGGGCTAGGGACGGGTGAGTCCGTAGAACTCGTCGGCGTTCGCGCGGGCGACACGTTCCTTCGTGGCCGCGTCCAGGTCGGCGCGCTCTTGCAGGTGGGCGCCGGCGTGGGGGAACTCGCCGTCCCAGTGCGGGTAGTCGCTCGCCCACATGACGCAGCGGTCGCCGAGCGCGTCGACGACGGCCGGCAGAAGCGCTTCCTCGGGTTCACACGACACTCTGACCTGTCCGCTCTCGACGTACTCGCGGGGGTGTCGCTGCCAGCCGTTCGCGATCCATGTTCCCCGCTTCTCGAAGTGCTCACCCATGCGTTCCACGAAGTAGGGCAGCCAGCCACAGCCGGCCTCGAGGAACGCGAAGCGGAGACGTGGATGGCGGTCGAGGACACCCCCTGACACGACGGCGGTCATCGCCGCCATCATGTCGAAGGGGAAGCTCACCATGTGCACCTGGATGTAGTTGGTGAAGCGGTCGACACCGATCTGGGGGAGGTGCATACCGGGGGCGCCGTGCACGGTGATGGGCATGTCGAGATCTGCAGCGGCCGCGTAGAAGGGATCGAGGTCGGGATGATCGAGGTTCCGGGTCGCGAGGGCGGGGGGCAGGACGGCTGCGACCATGCCGAGCTCCCGGGCGGCGCGCATGCTGTCGATGGCGTCGTCCACATGCTCGATACCTACGGCAGCTACACCGTGCAGGCGGTGGGGGTCCTCCGAGCAGAACTCCGCCAGCCACAGGTTGTAGGCGTCGGCGAACTCCTTTGCGAACACGCGGTCGCGGATACTGGGCGCGGCGAGCGCCCCGCTCGGGAAGAGCACGATCCGGCCCGTGCTCTCCAGATCCGCGTCTGCGAGGAGCCCGCGGGCCGTCGTGGCACGTCGCGCGGCCTCGGGATTCAGACTGTGCTCGGGTGGACACCCTGCGCCCGGACCGTCCGGTTCGGGATAGCGGCGTGTCTCGATCACGAATCCCGCCGTACCGTCCTCCCGGAACGAGATGCGGTCGGGCCAGCGCGTGACTGCGTCGATGAAGAACGTCGCCTCCACGACGTGGGCGTCCGCGTCCGTGTAGACGTGCCCGGATTCGGATGCTCCGTCCATCTCGTCCCCCTCGGTCTCTGCCCGTGGGGGGAGCCTACGTCGGGGCACTGGCGCGCGCGGGTCGTGACGGCAAGTGAGACGGCGACGGGCCGGATCGGTTGTGGGGACCGGGCTCCGCCCGGCGCGTCATCCGATGACGATCCTGACCGGACCGACGATGAGTTCGGTCAGGAGTCCTTGCCCCAGGACCATGGAGAGGGCCTGGGCGACGGCGTTGTTCACGATCGGCTCGAGCGCGTTCGAGATCGGGTCGTTTCCGAGCTCCGTGTGTGCCGGTGCGAGGCTGTTCACGGACCCCTCGCCGAGCGAGTCCCCACCGACCATGGAGAAGTAGAGGTTCGTGATCGTGAAGGGGAGGAGGCCGAAGAGCCCCTTGCTGGAGTCGGGCTTGCCGTCCTTGAGGAACGTGCGCAGGGCGATGCAGCTGAACGAGGCGCTCGGTGTCGCCGCGTTCAGGCCGATGCCGAGCGCGAAGGGGATGCAGGCGTCGATTCGGCCGTCGCCCGGCATCGACATCTCGAGACTGAAGTTGCCGAGGAGTATGTTGCCCGACGGCTTGAATTTGAGGTTCAAGTTGATGTCGGCCGCCACGACCGGGCCGAGTGGAAGGGCGGTGGAACCGAGATCGATCTGTTGGAGCATGAGCACGCACGCGAAGCGGAGGTTGTTCCACGTAACAGTCGTTCCACCGATCACACCGAGGATCTGTGCCGCCTGGAGGGGATCGAGGGTGCTGCCGCAGCCGGCTGCGCTCTTGATCGACGGTACGTCCGCTTGCGCGGGACGTGGTGTCGCGACCACGAGTGCTGCGCCGAGTGCGACGCTGATCGTTGTGAGAGCGAGAAACCTGCGCATCCTCCCGGCCCTTTCCTCTTCCCCTCTGAGGGTGTTCTCTCGATTGGCCTCGATTGGCGTTCGCATAGACCGCCACCCAGTGTGTTCAAGGGTGGACCACAACCGTCCGGGCTGGCAAGTTCACGGCCCATTTGTCCCCTTTTCTGGGACGAGTTGCACCCGGTCAGGATGCCCCCTTCCTCGACCTGCGATACCGGCTCCCACGGACGGTGGCGATGTCGCAAAGAGCGCGATATAGTGCAAGAGCCTCATCGAAAGACAGGAGGCCGCGACTTCGGTCGTGGGCTGGGGGTTCGGTGGGGTGTGCGGGAAGGTCCCGGGCGGAGGACCCGGGAGTCTGTTGACATAGCTGGGAGCTGGGGGTCGTCATGTGGGAATCAGAGTGCAGCGCATCCACCACGCGCGCCCGCACAAGGCGCCGCATGTGGCGGTGGATCGCCGGGTCCGGTGTGGTGCTCGTCGTCGCGGTCTCGTTCGCGCTCCTGTCCGATACCCCCGCCCAGGCTGCCGCGGGGGACGGCGGCCTCGTGTGGCGCCGCTGCACCGACAACGACTGCTCCCGTGTCGAGAACGAGACGGCCGTCTATCGCCGCAACGGGAGCGCATATCTCCTGCCGGGATTCGGCGGCATCGGTTGGAAAGGCACACTGCGCCTGCGGATCGCGGCGGCGGAGACCCATGACGGCATCCCGACGGTCGTCGACGTCAATGCATCCCTCTCGTGGTCGTGGTTCAGCACGACCCTGCGTCTCAATGCGACGGCACCTGCCTGGCAGGACGCGTTCGGTGTTGTGGGGCTCACCCTCCAGGACGCGAAGATCGCGGGTTCGTTCAACCTCGCGGCCTCGAACGCCCCGACCCTCACGGTGACGGCAACGGCAACCCTTCCCCAACTCTGGATCTACGACTTCCAAGTCGTCGTGGAGCACCCGGTCACGTTCAAGGCGAACCTCGACAAGTCGAAACCCGTGATCGAGATGCACGTGGGACAGGACGACGGAGACCCCTCACTGCGCCCGCTGCTTCGCACGAGCATCCCCGCCGACAACACGATCGTCGCGATCGACGACGCGTCGCTCGTCGTCGCGCCCAACGGGGGGACGGCGGGTGGTGCGACCTACGAGCCGGGCATCTGGCTCGACTTCGCAGGCGCGATCGGCACCCATCCCGTCGGCCTGTCCGCCAGGTACGACGACGACGCCCGCCGCCTCGTCGGCAGCGGACATCTCGAGCAGCTCAGCGTGGGGGCGCTGACGATGTCGGACTGGAGCTTCGACTTCGACCTGTCGCCGACGTTCGTGGACGCGGCGATGTCCGGATCCGTCGAGATGGCCGCAGGCCCGACGTTCGACGTCTCGGGACGGGTGTTCACGACGTCCACGTGCGACATCTGCGTGAGCTTCACGGGTACGGCGGCGAACGTGACCCTGGGCGCGATCGACGTCGAGACGATGGAGGTGCAACTCGACGCCGACCTCGACGCCTCGTCCCTCACGGCGTCACTCGACGCCCGCCTCCGTCTCTTCGACCAAGGTGTGCAGGTCGGTGGGAACGTGACGGTTCAGAACGGAGACCTCTCCCGCTTCGACATCGCCGGCTCGGCCTCCCCCGTGTGCCCGAAACCGGGAGTCTGTCTCACGGGACCAGGCCCGCTCGGCGGCCCGAGCTTCGAGGGCACATATGACGCCTCTGCCACGGAGGTGTTCGACATCGACTTCGACGGCACCCTCGCGGCAGACGATCTCGAGATTTCACTGCGGGGCCACCTCGACGAGACCGGGGCGGACTTCGAAGGTCAGCTCGTACTCGAGAGCATCGTGAACGTCTCCATGTCGGGTCACTTCTTCTTCGGTGCGAACCTCGCCGGAGAGCAGATCCGGGACCGCGACGGAAACCTCGTCCAGGCGCAGTCGGGTGACTGGCGGGCCGATGCGACGGGATCCGTGAACACGACCCTGGCCGAGGCGAAGTTCCGCGGGGACCTCGTCTTCGACACGGGCAGTGTGGGTGGCACGGAGTGGGTCGACGCGGTCGGCAACGTCAACGTCTCCAACCCGGCGCGGAACACGGAGCTCGACGGCTCGGTCTCCGGTTCGTTCAGCGGCCTGAGCGGGGGCATGACCGACTACACGCTCCATGTCGTGGGAAGCGGCCGTTTCCGTGGACTCGAGGCGAGCGGAACCGCGACGATCCGTCCCTCCACCGTCACGATCTCCGCGACGACCTACGTTCCGGACCTCGGCACGTCGATCAGCTTCGCCGGCAACTCGACGTTCAACTGCGCGGGTGGGGCGTGCTCGTTCACGTACCACCTGGCGTGATCGGCCGACTTCCGCCTGAACGGGATCCGTGCCCACGGTGAGTTCACGGTCGATGACGCCACCGGGATCTGGGCGGTCGTGGACGCCTCGGGCACGAAGCAGGGGATGGGCTTCAACGCCCACTTCAGCGCCGCGATCCCCGACGGCGGCACGATCTGTGCGAACGCCTCTGCCTCCGCGTACATGACGAACGCGCCGTATGTCGGCACGCTGAACTTCGCCGGCAATGTCTCCTACTGCAACCGGAGCATCAACGGTGTCCTGTACGGCGCCCTCGACTACACGCAGTACACGGGCCACGTCTTCGATGTCGTCGGCTACGTCCGCGCCGGCGTGGACGCACACGGCTCGCTGCGCATGGACGTGAACAACAGCGGCTTCGTGGTCACGGGATCCGGTCAGGGCTCGGTCTTCTCGCAGCAGAACTTCGAGTGGGTCTGGAACCCGCCGGACCCCGACAACTGGTGCTGCCGGATCGACTACGCACCCGTGGACCTCGTCATCGCGAACAACCGCATCCACGCCTGGGTGAACGTGCTCTTCTGGGACATCGATCTCGTGAGCGAGTACGTCCCCTACCTCTCCGGGACACTCGAGGGCTGGGACTGACCCAAGTCGGTGCTCGTTCCCGATCACCAGCCAATGTGGGCAGTTCTGTGTCCGCTCAGCGCACATCTTCCACACCCAGCCCTTCTTGTCCGATACCGCCGGTGTGGGTGGGGATTGTCCACCCAGGGGACACGAGGCTGCCCAGTTGGGTGCGCCCCCGGCAGGATTCGAACCTGCGACTCACGGTTTAGGAAACCGCAGCTCTATCCCCTGAGCTACGGGGGCGGGGGCCTGTGACGAACGCGGTCACCAACTCCACGTGGGTGGGCGACGTTCGTGAGAGGCCACATTCACGCTAGCGGACAACGCATTCGTCGCCGGGCGAGGCTGCGGCGGACACGCGGGACCCGGGCGGGCGGAGATATGACTGAAGTTGTGGATCGAGCTGCCGTTCGAGAGCGCTGCGTGCTCTCTCAGCCGGCATCAGCCGCGTCGACGAGCACCTCCGGGATCCCGATCGAGCCGTAGCCGCCCTGGTCGGTTCGCCTGATGGGCGACCGCAGGACGCGGAGCATCCCCCGGGCCCGCAGTTCAGCAGGACGCATGTCCGCAAGCCCCGGAAGTGACAGGAGGGAGCGAACCACAGGGACGGTGGCGGGCACTGACCACAAGGGCCACGTGAACGTGCCCCGCTTCCACGATCCGCCACCGCCGGTTGTCACTGCCTTCCTGGCCTGGGACAGCACGGGGAGTAAGGACAAGGACGTGAAGCCCAGCCAGTTTGCCGCTGCCACACCGAGCTTCTTCTCCTTGGAAGGGTCGCCCGCCCGTAGGGCGTACACGCGCTCGCTCCCACAGTCCCAGTCGAAGGTCGGGAGAACCGATGCGCTCTGCCACGGCCCCTGAATCGCCTCGGTGTAGTCAGCAGCCTGCATGCCCTCACGCAATTCCCGAGCCATCTTCAGGAACCTCTGCTGGCCTGCCGCGAAGTGAAGATCCGTGGGTTTGGCATTGCCGTTGTTGTCGAGAGCGAACTCCGCGACCAGTCCGCAGAGCAGGTCCAGATCGCGCCGGTTCCGGGCGGTGGCCTGCGACGCGACAGCAGTGATCCACGATCGGAGGTCGTCCGGCGTGAGCTTCACCTCGTCGATCGTGTCGCCGCCGGGTCCGGAGTCGAGGACCGCAGAGGGTGTCCAGGCAGCGAGATCCGCCATGAGGATGCCGGTGAGATGCTGCACATCCGACGGGCCGTCGAGCAATGCGGTGGGCACCACGGACTCGGTCCATCGCAGCGTCGGCTCCAGATCGGGAGCAGTTCGCGCCACGGCGGTGAGGCAGCCGATCGCAGCGAGAAGCCCCAGCGGGTTCGTGCCCTCGAGGGCGTGCAGGTCGACCTCACCCATGGGCTGCCTCCTCTTCGCTGCGGCGGTGGTCGGCGAGTCGCAGGATCGTCTCCAGCCACGCGAGCCCGTGCCACCCGTAGCGGCGGGTCAGCGACCAGAACCGGTCGGCGACGCCCGAGTCGATCCGCTCCATGCCGTGGGCGCTACATGCCTGCAGACCTGTGCCGGCCCAAGTGACGCCGACCTCGACAGGTTCCGGGTCGGGAGCAATGGGGGCGAAGGGTCGGCACCAGCCGTGGTGGGAGGCGACGAGGTGGCGCACCAGGTCCCAGTCGTTCGCCTGCGCCCTGATCTCGGCGACGCCGTCGATGAGCGCCAGGCTCGTGAGCTCGTGTCGGCCGCCGCGTGGGTATCGGCTGCTCTGTGCTGCTACCTCACGGGCTCGCCGATCTTGTGCTGGGATGGCTGACTTGGCGATCAGGTCGCCACTGATGGCGGCCCTGACCGGGTCGCCCCCGTGAAGCAGGAGCTGGAACCGGGGATCCGCCTTTCCCAGGTCGTGGAGGCGCCCGGCGAGCTCAAGGTCGACGACCACGTCGTCCGCCAGACCGCATCGCCGTGCGAAAGCCTCGGCCCACCGGCCGACTCCATCGAGGTGCTCGCTCAGTTCCACCTGGACTGCGGTGAACGAACTCGTATCGGGGTCGAACGGGCCGTCCTCAGAAGCAGTCGGTAGCGGTCGGCGCGCCTGGACGACCCAGTAGGACTCCCCGGGAGCGTCAGCGCGGGGAAGTTGTTGCACGGTCGCAGCCCGCCTACCTCGACGGAGGGATGCGTCGAGGTGGTCGACGACACGCCCCAGCTCGGAGCCTGCCGCCCAGTTCGAAACACCTGCGAGCCAATCTCGGATCACGGACGTCGGATCGACCGGATCCATACCTTCAGATGGAGGCCGGGGAGGTGGGATTGGGCAGCCGGTCCACAGGGCGGGGTGGAGGCGCAGGCTTGCTCGTGACCGCTGCACTGCTTGCGCGATGTCGCCGATGTCCGACACATCCTCGTCGGCAGTCGGATCCCAGCTGTGACGCCGGATGCCGCCGTCTTCAGACGGAACCACGATCGTGTCGCCGGGGTTGATCTCGCCGGGAGCAACGATCGTGGAGTCGTCGCCGCGCCACCGCAGGATACTGCGGCCCTGATGTGTCCCCCGCCCCCGGGCCTCTTCGCTCGGCGGCTGGCCCTCGACGTCGTACGTGGCGCCGGCCGGCACCCGGGTGAGCCACGCGCGGACCGCACCGATGGGGACCGAGAGCGACTCGACCGGAGCGGGTGGGCAGGCGGTGACGATGTCGAAGACTCGGGCCGCTGCGGTTGCGTCCTGCCACGCGGCATCGAGGAGATTGCGTGTCAGATCGGCCCGCCACACGACGTTGACGTCGGTCTCCACCGGCCGGTCGCCGTGGAGGAACAACGCCACGTCGGGCTCGACGGCAGGGCCGGGCCGGGTCTGGGCGAGGAGGTCCAGATGTGCAGGCAACATCACGGGGGCGTCGAGTCTTGGCGCTAGCAGGGGCTCCAACTGCTTCTCTGCGGGGACGTCCAGCCGGTCGATGCCGAAGTCGAGGTCCCCCGCGCGGTCCAGCCACGCCCACGTGTTCTTCAAGGCTTGCCCGTACACGGGGTCGACGGCTTTGGTTCCGAGGTCGCTCGAGCGGACCAGGACCGCAGCCTGCGCCGGAGTGCCCGCACGGCTCAGGTGGCCGAGACGATCGAGACGTCCCATTCGCTGGCGCAGCGAGTCGAGTGGGGCGCACTCGGACACGACGGCATCGAAGTCGAAGTCGGCGCCCGCTTCGACGCACTGGGTGGCAGCCACATAGAGGACCTCGTCGGTCGCAGCCCTCGTCCTCCCGGATGCGATCTTCTCGAGGTGGTGCTCCAGCAGCGCCTGACGGTCGAGGTCCCGCATCCTTCCCGTGAGAAGAATCGTCGTCTGGCCGTTGCCGTCGAGCTCTGTCACCACGCGCCTTGCGGTGTCGACCCGGTTGACCACGATCGCTACCGTTCGGACGTGGTTGTTGGCTTTGACCAGGTGCACCGCTTCCTTGGCGCAGGCAGCAGCGAACCTGGCATCTGCACCTTCGCGATCGGCCGGGAGGCTCACCTTCTTCGTCGTTGTTGGCTTGGCGGCGCTGAGCCGTCTCACGAGCTCGGGCGTGACGTCAGGGTCGCGGTCGTCGGGTGTCAGCCCGAACGTGGATTGGGCTTGCGCTGAGTCCGGGGTCGCCGACATGGAGACGACGAACATCGGAGCGGCGTCGAGGTGTTCCTCCGCCCACTCCCGGTAGCTACCGACGGCGGCGAGCGACTGTGCGAACGGACGGGCAAGGTGCACCTCGTCGAGCAGGTACAGGCAATCAGAACCGAGAA
>JADZDR010000006.1 GCA_020850945.1 Acidimicrobiia bacterium
GAGGCGAGGTCGCGGCCGAACGGCTTCTCGACGACGACCCGGCACTTCTTCGCGAGTCCGTGCTTGGCGAGCTGCTCCACGACCTGGCCGAAGAAGTTGGGCGGGATCGCGAGGTAGAAGAGCGGGAAGCTCGACTTGAGGTCGGCGAGCTTGGCGGCAAGCGCCTCGAACGTCTTGTCGTCGGCATAGTTGCCGCACACGAAGTGGAGGTGACGCCGCATGTTGCGCCACGTCTTGTCACCCTTCAGGTCGAGGCCGTGGTTGCGGAGGGAGTCCTCTGCATAGTCGCGCATGCCTTCGTCGTCCCATTCCGTGAGGGCGACGCCTATCACCGGGATGTCGAGCCGGCCGTCCTCCACGAGGCGGTACAGGGAGGGTATTACGAGCTTCTTGGCGAGGTCCCCCGACGCGCCGAAGAGGACGAGGGCGTCGCACGACTCGTGCACGTGCTGCTGCCCCACGGTTGCGACGGCTGCCGTCGCCGCGTCGACCACCTGTTCGGCTCCCGATTGGGCCTGCGTGACCGTCTCCGTCATGTCTTCCCCCGTGGGATCGTGCGTGTCCCGGCACGCGCACCCTACACCCGTCTCCCGCGGTCCCGGACGGGAGCGGGACGTGGTAGACCCCGGGGTCATGGAAGGCCTCACGCGTGTCATGACCCTGAACATGTGGAACGTCGGGGGTCCGCTCGACGAGCGCATCCGTGAGGCGAGGCTCTGGGTGGAGATGCTCGAGCCCGACGTCGTCTGCTTCCAGGAGCTCGTCGTGCGCGAAGGCGATCCCGCAACACACTGGGGTATCTGGGACGGCCTCGGCTACGAGCTCGTGTTCTGCCGCATGATCCCCTTCGGCGATGCCGGGGACTTCGGCAACGGCATCGTGACGCGTCTCCCCGTCATCGCCTCGGCGGAGGTGAGGCTGCCCGGTCTCGACAGGGAGGAGAACCGGCACGTGCAACATGCCGCGGTGACGCTGCCCACAGGCCAGACGATGCACGTCTTCAACACGCATCTGAACTGGCGGCTCGACGAGGGCTACGTGCGCCAGCGCCAGGTGCAGGCAATCCAGGAGTTCGTGGACGTCACCGTCGGCGACGTGCCTGTCGGGGCGCAGCCCCCCGTCCTCTGCGGCGATTTCAACGCGACGCCCGAGTCGGCCGAGATCGCCTACCTGGCCGGGTTCCACACCCTCGATGGGCGCAGTGTCGCGTGGCAGGACGCGTGGCGGGCCGCAGGTTCGGGTGACGGGCTCACGTGGGACAACCGCAACCCCTTCGCGACCAAGGACCACGAGCCACGGCGCCGCCTCGACTACATCTGGGTCGGGTTACCGGACCAGACGAACGGGCGGGGACGTGTGCTCCATGCCCGCCTCGTCTGCGACGTGCCTCTCACCGGCACGTACGCCTCAGACCACCTCGGGGTCATGGCCGAGATCACGGTCTGAGCCAGTCAGGCGTGGGCTTCCGCCCAGGTCTTGCCGGCCTCGACGTCGATGTCCTTGGGCAGACCGAGGACACGTTCGCCGATGATGTTGCGCTGCACCTCGGCCGTACCACCGCCGATCGTGAGGGCGGGAGCGAACAGGTAGCCGTGGTTCCACATGGCGTTGTTGAACAGGGCGGCGCGGGGAGTGGCGCCGACGGGGTCGTTGAGCATCGCGGCCGAGCCGGCGAGGTCCTTGGCGAGAGCGAAGACGTGCTTGCCGTGCTCGTCGGCGAGGGCCTTGCGGATCGAGGCCTCGGGGCCGGGCTCGCGCCCTGCGACAGCGGCCGACACGGTCCTGAGACGGATCAACCGCAGGACCTCGCTCTCCGCCCAGACGTGGGCGATCCGCTGGCGCAACATCGGATCGTCGACTCCGCCGGAGTCACGCGCGAGCGTGAGCAGATCCTGCGCAGTCGGGCCCTGACCCCACAGGGCACCTTCGCCGGAGAGGGACACACGCTCGTTGCCGAGCGTGACCTTGCCGAGTGACCAGCCCTTGTGAACCTCACCCACGACGTTCGCGGCCGGGATGCGCACGTCGTCCATGAACACCTCGTTGAACGTGTGCGTGCCCGTCATCTCGATGATCGGTCGGATCTCGATACCGGGTGTGTCCATCGGGCAGACGAAGTACGTGATCCCCTCGTGCTTGGGCGCATCGGGGTTCGTGCGGGCGAGAAGGATGCCGAAGCGGGAGAACTGTGCCATCGACGTCCAGATCTTCTGGCCGTTCACCACCCACTCGTCGCCGTCCCTGACCGCACGCGTCGAGATGTTCGCGAGATCGCTGCCCGCCCCGGGTTCGCTGAAGAGCTGGCACCAGATGTCCTCGCCGGTGAGGATCTTGGGGAGGTAACGGGCTTTCTGCTCCTCCGTGCCGGCGTAGATCAACGTCGGCCCCGCCCAACCGACCCCGATCACGTTCTGGGGTTTGGGCACACTGGCCCGCTTCAACTCCTCGTCGATGACGATCTGCTGGATCGGCGTCGCGTCGAGACCGTACGGTTTCGGCCAATGCGGGGCGACGAGGCCGCGCTCTGCCAGCAGCTTGGGCGTCGGGTTCGGGTTCTCGTCGAGCCACGCGCGGATCTCGGCTCGGAACTCCTCGGCCTCGGGCGGCATGTCGAAGTCCACCGTCGTCCTCTCGTGTCGGCTGTGACTGCTCTCCTGTGCCCCCGATTCAAGAGGGCCCGGGGCTGTGAACGCCAGCTTGATGCGCCACGCATCACGACAGGGTGAGACGGTCAGGCTCCGCAGAGCCCGTCCTTGGGCTCTGGTACGGACTCGTCGAGAGCCTCCAGATCCTCGGGACTGAGAGCCGAAGCGAGCGTCTTCGCGTCAGCGGACACCTTCTCGATGGCGGCGTAACGTTCGGGGCCGGCCTGGGCGACTATCGCGTCCTTGCGGGACGTGACAGCCTGGTACCAATCGTCGGCGAGCTCGGGCAGGACGGCAGCGGACGGAGTCGGTGCACCGTCGGCGAAGAGCGATTTCTCTATCTCTACGCGCGCTTCCTCGAGGGCGGGGATCGAGCGCGGGTCGGGATCGTAGAGGACGTGTCCGTCCTGGAAGCGGGCAACCCACGTCTCGGCCGCCGGCTCCGTGGTCGCGAGGTGGTCGTCCACGTCCCACTTGATACCGCGGGCGACAGGCTTGAATCCCGTCTGCGTGCGTTCGAGCTCGGGGATCACGAGCCGGGGATCCGTGGAGTCGAGATCCCTCACGACGTCGAGCCAGATGGTGGTGAGCTCGAACGCAGGCAGTTCGAGGCCGGGGTAGTCAGGTGCGGCGTTCGCGCCGACCTTGACGGCGCGAACGCCGCAGTCCCTGAAGTAGCCGAAGAGCCAGCGCAGGAACTCGGGATCGACCTGGTCGGCGTCTCCGGTGTGGGGCAGCGTGAGCAACGTCCCGTTCGTGAGCTCCTGGCCGAGCTCGCGGTATGAGCGCATGTAGAGGGTCTCGACACCGGCCACCTGGGGATGCCAGCCGATCGAGTCGGCAGCCTGCACGGCCCGGGCTGCGTCGGCACCGAGGCCGAGCACGACCATCACCTGCGCGCCGGAACGCTGCAGGGCCTGGATCTGCGCCGAGACGTCCACCTGGCCGGTCGCGAAGTTCTCGATCGCGACCGGTTCCACACCCCGGGCCACCAGCGCCGCTTTGAACTCGCCGACAGCGGTCTCGGCGATGAGGTCGTCGGAGGCAAGGATTCCGATCGCCCTGTCGCCCCGTACGTTCACGAGGTGCTCGGCGAGGACCTCGACCGAGCTCTGGGCGGGAGGCTTGAAGCCGAATACGTTCGGGGCGACCATGGCGTCGAGGTCGACGGGCAAGGCGATGGGCAGGAACACGGGGACACCGAGATCGGCGAGGAAGCGGGGACTGAGACCGCCGAGGACCGGCGAGTCCAGGACGATCGCATCCACATGATCACGATCCACGAGCTTGGAGAGGCAGGTCTTCTCCGTGGACGGCCGGAACTCGCCGTCGCACATGACCACTTCGACATCCTTGCCGAAGACACCGCCCTTCGCGTTCCGCACGTCCACGGCGTACAGGACTCCGTCCCGGACGGCGTTGCCGACGTACGAGAGGTCACCGCTGAACGCGCCCACGATCCCGATGCGCACGGCACCGTCGTCCTCGAACGCCCGCGTCTCACCCGCCTGCTCCCCCGGTGGTGAGCAGGCCGCGATCAGGACCGCGATGAGGACGCTGAGGAGCGTGATCCGGTGAATGAGCATCTGACGGCTTGAGGATCGGTCACTCATCGTATGCGATGACGCGAGGCGCGTTCCTGCCCACGCATTCAGAGCTCGAGCACGATCTTGCCGAGGACGGAGCCGCGCAGGAGGTGGGCAAACGCCTCGGTGGCGGCGGCGACCGGGTACACGGCTGCAACGGCGGGATGAATGTCCCGCACCTCCACGAAGCGAAGCAGATCCTGCAACTCGTGGAGTGAACCCATCGAGACACCGATGATGCGCAGGCGGCGCCAGAAGACGCGCCGCAGATCGGCCGGGGGATCGGCGCCGGACGTGGCGCCTGCGACGACGACTGTGCCGCCGGGCCGCAGCGCGCGGAGGCTCTGCGCCCACGTCTCCTCTCCCACGCTCTCGAGGACGACGTCGAACTCGCCACCGTGGACCCTCTTCGCGTCGTCCTCGACAGTGACCACCTGTTCGGCACCGAGAGCCTCGAGCGCGTTCGCGACATCTGGCCGGCGTACCTGCGCCACCATGCGGGCACCGAGGGCCGCGCCGAGCTGTAGGGCGGCGACCCCGACCCCACCGGTCGCTCCGGTCACCAGCACAGTCGCGCCCGGGGAGACCTCGGCCTCACGCAACATCGACCACGCCGTGAGCCATGCAGACGGCAGGCACGACGCCTCGACGGGTGTGAGGTTCGCAGGGGCATCGAGGACATGCGCCGCCGGTACGGCCACCAGAGGGGCCATCGTGCCGTCGCGCCCCTCGCCGAGAAGCGTGAGGCGCCGGCAGAGCGATGCGTTGCCGACCCGGCAACCGTGGCAGCGCTCAGGATCACAACACGGGACCAGCGGGTACAGGACCTTGCCCCGTCCGGCTCCGTCCGAACCGAGTACCACCGGGAAGCGGTGCGCAACGGAGCCGACACCTTGCAGCGTCCAGAGATCGTGGTGGTTGAGGGCGGCTGCCTCGACCTCAACGACGACCTCGTCAGTGCCGGGTACCGGCATCGCGGCCTCCACGACGGCGAGCCCGGCGAGGGGGTCACCCTCGACCACCCCCGTTGCCACCACCGCCCTGTCCAAACCTGATTCGCTCATGCGAGGACTCTTGCACGACACAGCGGTCGCGTGGCGGCACCGTCTACGATCGGCAACATGTCGAGACGTGACCTCATCAGGATGACGCAAGAGGAGCAGGCAGCGTTCCTCGCCGCACCCCGCACTGCCGCACTCACCACCCACGGGTCGAACGGCTACCCGCACACGACGGCCATGTGGTACGCCGTCATCGACGGACTCGTCCACTTCGCGACCTACGCGAAGTCGCAGAAGATCCGGAACCTCGAAGTCGACCCCCGCTTGTCCGTCCTCGTGGACGACGGCGACAGCTACGAGACGCTGCGCGGTGTGCTCATCCAGGGGGATGCCGACCTGGTGCGCGACCCCGCCCTCGCCGGCGACGTCATGGTGGCGATGTCAGGCCGATACTGGGGTCTCGACGTGGGGGCTGCGCCCGCCGACGCCCTCGCCGTCGTGCGCGAGCGGGGTGCGAAGCGCGTGGTCATTCGCGTGCGTCCCGTCCATATCGCCACATGGGACCACGCGAAACTCGCGGGCGTCTACTGAGCATCCCGGATCAGATCACGTGGGCCAGAGGCGCGCCACCGCGTGGCCAGTCGGCTGCGACGAGCCGTCCCGTACCCGAGAGCGTGATGTAAGCCGTCGTCTCAGCCGGGGTTCCCGGCGCCCCGAAACAGATGTTCGTGACCAGCGGATCGGCGAACGGCACGTGCTCGAGGTCGCTCCCGTCCGCGGCGATGCGCGTGATCCCTCCCTCGACCAGGGTCGCGACCGCGACGGTGCCGTCCGCTTCGACGGCAAGCGAGTCGAACATGGCCCGGCCGCTCCCGGCGGCGACGAATGCGCCGAGTGTCGGCTGGTCCGGCATCAGCACCTCGACCACACCCGGTTCCGTGACGTTCCAGGCGAAGAGGCGGCACGTGCCGGTCTCGGCCACGTACACACGTCGTCCGCCCGGCGCGAGTCCGACCCCGTTCGGCCTGTCCAGGGGATAGACCACTTCGCGGATCTCGGATCCGTCGACCCGCGCCCAGTACAGCCCACCCAGATCGCGATCGCGGGCGCGGGTCTTGCCGTGGTCGGTGAACCAGAACCCGCCTGCGCCGTCGAACACGATGTCGTTCGGGCCGCGCAGGGGATGCGCGTCGCACTCGGCATAGAGGATGTCCACGGATCCCGTCTCGATGTCGACGCGCTCGATGCGGCCGCCCGACCAGTCCGACGGCTGGTTCCCCGGTACGAGCACACCCATGCGCTCGTGCCACTCGAAACCACCGTTGTTGCAGACGTAGGCCGCCCCGTCCGGCCCGATCGCCACACCGTTCGGGCCACCCCCGCACTCGGCCACCACGTCGACAGCCCCGTCCGACCCCACACGCACGAGAGTCCCGCGTGCGATCTCGACGAGGAGGATGGATCCGTCCCTACATGCCACCGGCCCCTCCGGAAAGGCGAGTCCGGAGGCGATGTCCCTCTGCTCCACTTCGGCGATCTCCATTTCGTTTCGCTACGGCCAACCGTCACCCGAGCCCGTAGGACGCGAGGAGGCCACGGGCGAGAAGACCCGAGCCACCCGCGAACGCCGCGCCTGCCTCGACTGTCCCTGCATCCGGGTCGAAGGCGACACAGGCGAGGCCGCTGCCACCGTCGAAACCGGCCGCCTCCGCGAGATTGCGGGCGGCGACCGACCGCTCGTGCCCCGGCGGCCACGCGAGGAGGGAGTCGGCGAGTGCCACGGTGGACGTACCGGCCGTCCCCGGCATCCGCTGGCCCGGATACCTGCCGTCAGCATGCGCTGTGTTGCCACTCGACGTGAGCTCGTCCACGGTGCGGATCCACGCCGACTCGAGTTTCGGTTCGAGCACACCGAGGCGGGGTAGCGAGAGGATCCCGGCAACGGGATCATCCCACGTGAACGCCTGGCCTTCGTCACCGACCGCACCGACGAGCCATCCGTCCCGCACGAAGGTCTCGTGCCAGACCGACCGCAACATCTGGACTGCTCGTGTGTTCTCGATGATCTTGCGATCCTTCAGGATCTGGTAGGCGGCGACGGCCATCGCATTCGGCACGGAGAGAAAGCGGCCGGGCGGCTCCTCCCCCGCGGGCGCGAGCTCCGTCCGAAACAGCCCCGCACCCGGATCGTGCCACTGCGGCAGGACCTCACCGACCGCCATGAGAGCATCCTGCACGTCCGGCTCCGCGAGGATCTCTTCTCCGGCGAGCCGCACGTATGCGTGGATGCCGAGGGCTACGTCAGCCGCCTGGTCCAGCATGAAACCTGCCTCGACGACCCCTCCGACGAGATCGAGGGTGTGGGTGCCGATGTTGTCACGCACGAGGCGGCACGCCGCGAGCAGACCCACGCGGGCCAGCTCCGGCTCCGATATCGCCAGCGCCGGCAGAGCCCACCGGAACCAGTCACGTGCACGGAACATCCCTCCCATGTCGTTGCGTGGCGACCGCGAGATCACCGGTAACCACTCGCCGGTGTCGACCGCCCGGCCGAGTGACGCGATGCGACAGAACCAGAGGTTGTCTGCCGTGCGGCGGCTCGATCCCGCAGGCATGACCGGAGCCGAGTCGCTGCTTTCACGAACGGAGCGTCGCAGGGACGGCGCGGCTCCGATCGCAGCGTCGGCCGTCGCGCCCACCGTGACGTGCACCGGTCCTGCCGCCTCGAGCGTGACCCGCAGGGGTGCCCCCGTGTCGACGCGGACATCGGAGGCGGTGTCGTGATCCACGCCCTCCACGACGAGCCCGCTCACGTCGCCGTGCGGGGCAAGTGCGAACGCACCCACAGGCGTGGTTCCGACTGCCTCGAATGCCAGGATCCTGCGCCACGCGTCCCAGGATGCCGCTGGGGTGGACGCGATCCAGCGTGCCGTCAGCGCGTGCCGGATCGCACCCCCGAAGTTCACCGTGATGTGGAGCCTCGCGCCTTCGATCGTGAATCCACGATGGCGCCGGCGCATGGTGATCCCGACGCCCGCCCCCCGCACACCGATCAGCACGTCCCCGGCGCCGGCAAGGCGAAGGAGGCCACGCTGCGCCTCGGAGAGGAGGACGAGCTCGGGGATCTGGAGCGTTTCTCGGCTCCTGCTCGAACCGGGCAGGAACACCCAGTCGTTCCCGTCCGGTAGACCCCACCACGGCACGGGCTGGGCCGGTCGGGGCAGCTCGGCACTCACGTGTCGATCACGGCGAAGAGCCTCTCCAAGTCCTCGGCGTCGTTCCAGGCATGCAGCGAGACCCTCACCCCTCCCGCCCGGGGGGCGGCCACGAAGACGTCTTGCTCACGCGCCCGCGCCGCGATGCTCTCGGGATCCTCGCCCGTGGCGAAGGTGACGATGCCGGACTCGACCTGTTCATCGGACGAGAGTAGATCGAACCCGCGTCGCCGCACCTCGTCCCGGCAGATGCCGGCAAGATCCACAACTCGTTCCCACACGGCATCGGACCCACATTCGGCGATGAAATCCAGGGCCGCCCCGTAGGCGGCGACCGCCACCACGTTCGGCGTCCCGCCCTCGAGCGCGCGGGCCGCGGTGTCCGGTGCCCAGGCGAGATCGGCGTAGTCACCCCGCTGCAGCACCGAGTTCCAGCCCGCCTCGACGGGGCGGAGCCGTCTCCTCGCGTGACGCGACACGTACAGGAAGCCGGCGCCCGCCGGTGAGCACACCCATTTGTGTGAACCGGCTGCGGCGAAATCGACCGGTAATGCCCCGAGGTCCAGCGGCTTCACGCCGAATCCCTGCACGATGTCGGCGCACAGGAGCGCCCCGCAGCCACGCGCAAGGGCGCCGAGCCCCTCGAGGTCGGCCTCGAACCCGGCCGCGTAGTCGATCCAGGACACCGCGACCACGCGCGGCTCGGGTCCAGTCCGAAGGATGTCCCCGAACAGCTCGACCGGCCACGTGGGAGCCCCACGCGTGCGTGTGGGCGCGACGACGTCCACCTGGACTCCCCTGTCCTCCAGAGCGAGCCACGGGTAGAGGACGCTCGGGAACGTGCCACCCTGGACGACGACTCGGTCGCCCGGGCCGAGATCGAGGCCGGTGGCGACCCAGCCCAGTCCCTGAGTCGTGTTCGTGACGAGCGCGATCTCGTCATCGGCCACACGTGTGAGGTCCGCGACGCGCCGGCGGGCGCTCTGTGTGACCACCTCGTCCACGTCGCTCGCAAGACCACCCTCGTCACGCAACCGGTCGAGCTGGGCACAGGCTGCGTGCGAGGCGCGTGTCGACACGGCACCCACGCCGGCCCAGTTGAGATAGGCGAAACGGCCGAGCGCGGGGAACAGGTCACGCCAGGCTGCGAAGTCCGACACCGGAACGGACTCTATTCGACGTCACCGTGAGCGGTCGAGGTGGGCATCCGTCCACGTATGCGGTCACACGACCGTGCCGCACCAGCCGCAGAACACGGCATCGGACCGGACGTGCCGCCCGCAGTGCCGGCACTGTGAGAGTTCCGCGACGGGAGGGTCGGGCCGGTCGACCCGCAGGAAGTAGCCGTCCGACCCGTCGACCGAGACATGCGCGGCGGCTGCGCCGACGAGGATGCGTTCACGTGCCGGCATCTCCGGCTCCGGCGGCGCGACCTCCTCGGCGAGCTCGGCGGCGTGCCGGCAGAAGTCTGCCGCTGCCTCGCGGTCGGCGTCCGAAACCTCGAACCGCACGTATGCCCCGGTTGTGAGGCGAATGACCAGGTCCGTCGACTCCTCGAAGTCCTCGAGCCAGACCCGGAGGAGGTAGTCGAGGGGAATCGAGGCATCGAGACGGGGTTGGTGGGAGTCGGTGAGATCGACCACGAGGAGGCGGAGGGGCGTGAGTGCGAGGACGAACGCGGCCTCGACCCCTGTCGTCTCGGGATCGGAGAAGACGACTCTCGCCTCCACGGACGCGGTCAACGATTCGTCGTCACCCAACCACCGTCGGAACCGGCGGTCGCCATTCCAGGACGCGGCGGTGTCCATATCATCGATTCGGTAATCCTCGGCGGAAACTTGACGAAGTGGACAGCGTCGATGCGTCCGGTCCCGCTGTGCAGATGTGCGGAATGATCAGGGGACGCACGGCGTTTGAGTGAGTCGTCCACCGGCTTGGCATGTGCCATCGCCGGGTCTCGTGTCTGGGGTTCCCATGGGCGTCTGCAACGAGGTCACCGAAACCGGCCCGCACTCGGTCGAGGAGACTGCTTTCGGGACACATGTCCTGCCCGAGATCGACGTGTTGCACCGCGTCGCCCTTTCCATCACGCGTGACACGGGTGAAGCCGAGGACCTCGTGCAGGAAACCCTGCTCCGGGCGTACCGGGCGATCTGTTCCTTCGACGGCCGTCATGCGCGGGCCTGGCTGCTCACGATCATGCGCAACACGCACGCGAGCCGGATGCGCAAGCGCCGTCCCGCTGTCGTACACGATCCCGACGCGGCACTCGCGGTGCGCGACGACGCGTGGGGTGACCGCCCGGTGGAGGAGATCGTCGTGGACGTCACGTTCGACGCGGCCCTCACGGAGGCGCTCCTCGCCCTGCCCGTACCGTTCCGCGAGGCGGTCGAGCTCGTCGACGTGCAGGGGCTCTCCTACCGGGAGGCGGCGGAAGCCCTCGGTGTCCCGCTTGGTACGATCATGAGTCGGCTGCACAGGGCGCGCGGTCGCTTGCGTGACGCTCTGACGCAGGCCGGTGTGAGCCCCCTCGGAGGAACCGCATGAACGATGCGCACACGCACGGGCATCCCGTCATGCATTGCGAAGAGGTGCTCATCGTCCTCCAGACCTGGATCGACGAGCAGCTCGAGGAGGCGGTCTCGGGGCAGGTGACGAGCCACATCGAACGATGTACGCACTGCGACAGCGAGGCGAAGTCCTACATCCGCCTCAAGGCGGCCCTGCGCCGGCAGCGCTCAGTTTGTGACGAGGTCGTCGTCGAACGCCTCCAGATATTCGGACGTCGCCTCTGCGACGGCAGTCTGCCGGATCGGCACCCCGAACCACCCTGTTGAATCAGCTCATGCGCCCGCGAACCCGTTCGTGACGGGTAGGCGCCTGTCCCGCCCGAACGCCTTGGGCGTGATCCTGACACCGGGCGCGTACTGGCGACGCTTGTACTCGCTGCGGTCGACGAGACGCACGATCCGGTTCACCGTCGCCTCGTCGGCGATGCCCGCCGCCACGATCTCGGAGGCAACCATGTCGTGTTCCACGTACGCCTCGAGGATCGGGTCGAGAACCTCGTATGGGGGCAAGGAGTCGCTGTCGAGCTGATCCGGCCTGAGCTCGGCGGACGGCGGCTTGCCGAGGACGCTGTCGGGGATCAGATCGGTACCGGCAAGCTTGTTCCGATGGCGGGCGAGATCGTAGACGAGTGTCTTGGGCACGTCCTTGAGAACAGCGAAGCCCCCCGCCATGTCCCCGTACAAGGTGCAGTAGCCGGTGGCGACCTCGCTCTTGTTCCCCGTCGAGAGGACGATGGCGCCGAACTTGTTGGAGAACGCCATGAGGAACATGCCGCGCAGACGCGCCTGCAGGTTCTCCTCGGCCACACCCGACTCCGTACCCTCGAAAAGTGGCTCGAGCGTGCCGAGTACGTGCTCGAAGGACTCCGTGACGGGAACGACGAGGAACTGCATGCCCAGGTTGTCGGCGAGCGCCCGTGCGTCCGAGATGGAGTGCTCCGACGAATAGGGGGACGGCATCGAGATCCCCGCGAGGTTGTCTGCCCCGATCGCGTCGGCAGCGATGACGGCAGTGAGGCTCGAGTCGATTCCGCCCGAGAGCCCGACAACCGCAGTCGTGAACCCGTTCTTGTGCAGATAGTCGTGCACCCCGAGCACGAGCGCGTCATAGGCCTCCTCGGCCCGCTCCGGCAGAGACGTCGGCGTCTGCCACGCGTCCGGCATCGGCGGCTGGGCGGCGACGGCGTGCAGGCGGGCTTGTCCGGCGCCCACCTGCGGGGCCGCCAGATCGGAGGGATGCACCTTGTCTATGGGAACGACCTCGCCGGACGCGTCACGCGCGGCAGCGTCGAGATCGATCACGTCGAGATCGAGAGGAGTCCACGCGCGTGGTCGCGGGTCGCGGAGGCGGCGCCGGAAGGCGGCCGCACAGTCCACATCCCAGACGGCGAGGGTCGCCTCGAACTGCGGAGCAGCCGCGACGAGGGCTCCCTCGGCGTCGAAGAGCATCGACCCGCCGTCGAACACGAGCTCGTCCTGACCACCGACCATGTTCACGAACACGAGGGGACAGGCCGAGTCCGACGCCCGGGTCGCGAGCATCGAGCGCCGCCACCCCATCTTGCCCAGATGGAACGGCGACCCGTTCACGTTCAAGGCGAGCTCGGCACCTGCCCGGGCATGATCGAGCAGGGGCCCGTCCGGTACCCAGAGGTCCTCGCAGATCGTGATGCCGATCGTCACACCGTGCAGGGCGACAAGAGGCCCGGACTGGGCGCCCGCCGCGAAGTAGCGCTGCTCGTCGAAGACCCCGTAGTTCGGGAGGCGACGCTTGTGGTAGTGACCGACCACTTGGCCGCGGGCGCAGACGGCCGCGGCATTGAACAGGTCGCCGTTGCGATGCACGGTTCCGACTACGAGCACGACGTCCCGCACACTCGACGCAACCTTGACGAGTGCCTCCTCCGCCTCTGCGATGAACGCCGGTTTCAGAAGCAGGTCCTCGGGGGGATAGCCGGTGAGCACGAGCTCGGGGAAGCAGACGATGTCACAGCCGGCCTGCGCGGCACGCTCGGCATAGTCGACGATCAGGTCGGCGTTGCCGTCCAGATCGCCCACGGTCGGGTTCACCTGAGCTGCACCGACCCTTATCCGCACGTCGCCTCTCGATCTCTCCACATGCCGAGTTGGTCACACCCTCGGAGAGGAGAAGGATAGGACCGCGGCGGCCACCGCGTTCCGGGGACTGGCTGCACCGGCTCCGTTCGTCCACACTTGCCCCGATGGCGAAGCACCCCCACGTCGACCTGTCACCCCTCGCGCCGCACATCGGGGGACTGAGCGGCGAGGCCCGAGCCTCGCTCGGAGCCGAGCTGGCAGCCTGCGCAGATCCCGGTCGGGCGGTCCTGGCACTCGCGGGGATCCTCGAGGCCGACCGGGATGTGGCACCCACCGTCCTCGCCCAGGATGCCGGACGGCGCGCTCTGGTCACGCTGCTCGCCGCCTCACGGTCGATAGGGCAGTGGCTTCGCTCCCACCCGGACGAGGCGGGGCCGCTCGCGTCTGCGACTGCGAGTGCGCCTCTGCCCGGCGTGGACACCCTGACCGAGATGGCGCGGTGCGAGGCCGAGGCGGCGGGTGACCCGATCGTGAACCTGCGCCGTTTCCGGCGCCGCTGGTTCATGCGGATCGCCCTCCGAGACCTTCTCATGCTCGCCCCGTTCGAGGAGGTCGGAACCGACCTCTCCGACCTCGCAGACGCCTGCCTCGAAGCTGCACTCCTCATCGCCACGGAGGGAGATGAGGCACAGCTCGCGATCGTGGCCATGGGCAAGCACGGTGGACGGGAGCTCAACTACGCGTCCGATGTCGACGTCCTCTTCATCGGGGAGGACGACGCACCGGCGAAACGGCTCCTCTCGATCATGGCGCACCCCTCACCCGAGGGCATCGTGTGGAGGACGGACGCCGACCTCCGCCCCGAAGGCAGGGCGGGCCGCCTCGTGCGCTCGCTCGGTGCGTACGAGGCGTACTACCAGCGCTGGGCGGACGCGTGGGAGCTGCAGGCCCTGCTCAAGCGCAGGCCCGCGGCCGGTGATCTCACGCAGGGGCACGAGTTCTGCGCCATGTCGGGACGCTTCCTCTGGGACGAACCGCTGCCGGCAGATGCCCTCGAGGAGCTGCGCGGCATGAAGGCGCGCACGGAGGAGAAGGTGACGTCGGCGGGGCTGTCCGATCGCGAGGTCAAGCTCGGCCCGGGGGGGATCCGCGACGTCGAGTTCGCGGTCCAGCTCCTCCAGCTCGTCCATGGACGCGGTGATCCGGACATCAGGTCGAACAACACTCTCGAGGCGCTCGAACAGCTCTCGGCGGCGGGGTACGTGTCCGTACGTGACGCCGAGGTCCTCTCCACCGCCTACCGGAAGCTGCGGTCCGTCGAGCACATGCTGCAGCTCGACTCCGAATCCCAGACCCACTCCCTGCCGACGGGGCAGGAGCACCTCGAACGGCTCGCGCGGCTCCTCGGGTTCCGGGCCGACGCGGCCGACTCCGCCACGGATCACTTCCTCGACGATTTCCGCGAGAACCTCGCGACTGTCCGCAGCGTGCACGAACGCCTCTTCTACCGACCGCTTCTCGAAGCCTTCGCGCATCAGGCAACGGCCGACAGTGACGGGCAGCTCACGGAGACGGCCGCCGAAGAACGGCTTGCCGCATTCGGCTTCGCAGACGCCCGTGCCACACGACGTGCGCTCGAGACCCTGACGTCGGGCCTGTCGCGACGCTCGAATCTCATGGCAGCGACCCTGCCCCTCGTTCTCGACTGGCTGTCAGGCACTCCGGATCCCGACCTCGGGCTCCTCATGCTCGAGCGCATCACGAGTGACCGCCACCGGGCCGAGACGCTGACGGCGATATTCCGCGAGTCACCACTCGCCGCGCAACGCCTCTGCACTCTCATCGGCACGAGCCGGAGCATCGGCGAAGGGCTCGAGAGCTTCCCCGAGCTCCTTCTCATGCTGGAGGACGACTCGCAGCTCGCCCGGGTTCACACGCGGGACGAGCTCGTCGAGGGAGCCTCGCGCCAGCTCGCGTGGCGGGAGGACAGCGAAGGACACAAAGCAGGGCTGCGGCGGTTCGTGAGACGTGAGCGCACTCGGATCGGCATCCGCGACATCCTCGGCTTCACCGACCCCGACGGTGTGGCCGCAGAGCTCACCGCTCTCGCCGAGGCATGCCTCGAAGCGGGACTCCGGTCCGTCGCCGCCGACACAGCGGACCTCCCCCCCATCGCCGTCATCGGCATGGGGCGGCTCGGAGGCGGGGAGCTCGCCTACACCTCTGATGTCGACATCCTCCTCGTCTACGGAGATGGCACGCACACAGGTACGGGATCGGAGGCATGGGAGGAGTCCCGTACCGTCGAGAAGACCGCCAAGGCACTCGTCGATCGCGTGGCGGCGCACACGGCCGATGGCCTCGCCTTCGACGTAGACCTCGACCTCCGCCCCGAGGGCAAGAGCGGCGTCATCGCGAGACGCCTGCCTGCCTACGTCCAGTACTGGGAGAGATGGGCGGAGACATGGGAGTTCCAGGCGCTGCTCCGGGCCCGACCCGTCGCGGGGGATCCCGATCTCGGAGCCGCCTTCATGGCTGCCGCGGAGCCGTTCGTGTACCGCGACCCCTTCCCTGAGCAGTGGCTCGCAGACGTGCGCCTCATGAAGGCACGCATCGACCGCGAACGCCTGCCCAAGGGCACAGATCCGCACTTCCACCTCAAGCTGGGACGGGGTGGGCTCGTCGAGATCGAGTTCGCTGTCCAACTCCTCCAGCTCCGGTACGGCGCCACCGACCCGACAGTCCGTACCGCATCCACACACCTCGCGATCGAGGCCTTGGTCGAGAGCGGCCACGTGTCAGGCGACACGGGCGACCGGCTCGACACGGCGTACGCCTTCGTGAACCGGGTCCGCAACCGCATGGCTCTGCTCGACATCCGTGACACGTCCCGTCTTCCCGCCAGTGTCGAGGACTTGGACCGCCTCGCCCGCTCCCTCGGCTATGCGCACCATCCGGCCGGGTCTCTGCGCGAGGACTACCGGCGGGTCACGCGCCTCGCCCACAACGCCGCCGACGCCATCCTCTACCCGGAGGGACCGGCGTCGTGGCGCTGATACACCGCTCCCCCCCAAGACTGGGTACCTGAGCGGCGATATATCGCCGCTCAGGTACCCAGTTGGTGTGTGGCGAGCCAGCGGACGAGGTCGCTGCGGGAGAGGAAGCCGACGACGACACCCTCGCCGTCGATGACGGCGAGGTGGTGCATCTTGTGGAACACCATGAGGGTGGCGGCGTCCTCGATCGACTCGTCGACGCCGATGGACGAGGGGTCGTCGTCCATCGCCTCACCTGCAGTCAGGGCGGCCATCTTCTTCATTCCCTTCCGGAACTTGCGGTAGGTCCCGGGGAACTCGATGTAGGCACCGAGAAGCTCGACGAACTGGGGCTCGGGCACACGGGCGATCTCGACGATGACGTCCTCGTTCCCGAGGAAACCGAGCAGATGGCCCTCCCCATCGACGACAGGCAGGCTGCTCACGTCGTGATTCGCCATGAGCGCGACGGCGTCCTCAATCGGGGTGTCGGGATGGACACACACGGGATCGGACGTCATGAGCTCTTGCACACCGATCTCGGCTGCGTTGGGCACGGTCAATCTGGAACCTCCGGAGCCAGGCGGTCCCCGAGAGTGTAAGGGTTCTCCTCAATGCGAGCCGACGTCATGACGATTCGAGGACATGGGACTGATCCAGGACGATCGCATCCGCGTCTACGTCGTGACAGCCGACGAACACCTCGCCTCGTTGCTACGACAGGCCCTGCAGACCGACGGCGGGTTCTCGTGGTCGGGTTGGGCGCACCGGCGGGAGACGGCCGTGGACGAGATTCCGGACCGGCTGCCGCACGTGCTCCTGTCCGACCTGAGTGTGCCCGGGAGCAGTGACATCCCCGCCTGTGAGCTCCTCCTCGACAAGTTCCCCCAGATCCCCGT
The DNA here is from genome assembly GCA_020850945.1 of Acidimicrobiia bacterium. Lineage (GTDB taxonomy): Bacteria > Actinomycetota > Acidimicrobiia > UBA2766 > UBA2766 > QWHP01. The sequence continues at coordinate 17,010 of JADZDR010000006.1, forward strand.
CGTCGTCGTCACGAAGAGGACGGACGGGGAACGGGCAGTCGACGCCATCCGTCTCGGTGTGGCCGGGTACGTGATCTTCGACGACGGCCTCGAGCTGGTACCCGAGGCGGCCCGCCGCGCAGTCACGGGCAAGCTCACGTTCTCCGACGGCGTCCTCGAGGCATTGACGCACGCCGTGGGACGAACGAGGCCCCACACCGGCCCCCGTGAGATCCACTCCCGATCCCTGGTCGACTCGGCAGCGTGGGAGGCGGCGGCAACGTTGACGGACAGTGCCTTCATGGACCTCACGGCACGCGAGGCGCAGGTCATGAGTGAGCTCGCCCGCGGCCACGACAACCGCACGATCGGCCGGCACCTCGGCGTGACCGACGGCACCGTCGCCACGTACATCAAGCGCATCCGCCACAAGCTCGGTGCCGCCACGCGTACGGAGCTGACAGGGATCTCGGTGCGCATGGGCCTCGGGCGCCGCTGAGCCGGTCCTCTACTCCAGCTCCGCCAGGGCCTTCTCGATCCCCTCGGCCATGATCCCGAGATCAGGGACGGCATCCCAATCGCCGGTGATGCCGAAGTTGAGCTGACCGTCGTAGCTGAGCACGGCGACACCGACGTCCGTCTTGTCGACAAGGGGGACGTAGGGAAAGGCCTCGAGCATCCGTGCCCCGCGGAAGTAGAGGGGGAACTGTGGTCCCGGCACGTTCGTCACGGTCAGGTTGATCGTCGACGTGCCGGCCATCGCCCGGCCGGCCAACGACAGCAGGGTCGGCGGCGCGAAGTCCGCCGCCCGCATGATCGCATCGGCGCCGACGACGTCGTTGGAGTTCTTGAGCTCCGTCAGCTCCTCGTGGATCAGGCGGAGGCGCTCGCGGGGGTCGGGCTCACCGACCGGAAGGTGGGCGAACATGCCGCTCACCTTGTTCCCGAGTGTCATGCGCTCGCTGTCGGGGCGCACCGACATCGGCACGAGCGTGCGCATGTGCAGATCGGTCACGTCGTCCCCGCGGCTGGTCAGGATCGCCCGCAGCCCCGCCGTCACGATCGCGAGGACGACGTCGTTCACGGTGCACCCGTATCGGCGTTTGACCGCCTTCACGGCATCGAGGTCCGACCGCACGACCTCGAAGCGCCGGAACGCGCCGATGGGGACGTTGAGGGACGTGTGGGGGGCGGCCGCGAGACCCGACCGGCCGAAGGCAACGATGCTGCGGCCTGTCTCGATCGCGTTCTGCAGGGCTTGGCGGGGTCGCCGTGTCGCCGCCCGGAAGGTGCGCAGGATCTCGGCCGGCTCGGCGGCACGCTCGAGGAGCGTCTGGCGGAGGAGGTCGGTCTTCGTCGGAGCAGGCACTGGTTCCCACGCCGACTTCTCTGTCGGGGGGGCATCCGGCGTGAGGTCGAGGAGCACGGTGGCAACGTCCACTCCCGAGATGCCGTCGATGAGGGAGTGGTGCGTCTTCTGGAGCAGGGCCTTGCGGTTGTCGGGGAGGTCGAGGACCCAGATCTCCCAGAGCGGCCGCTTCCGGTCGAGGTGCGTGGACAGGATGCGGGCCGCTGTCGTGAGCAGCTCGCGCTCTCCTGCCGGATGCGGAAGGCCGGCGTGACGCACGTGATAGCGGACGTCGAAGTGCGCGTCGTCCACCCAGACGGGGCGGCCCTGGTGATAGGGCACCCACATGAGCTTGCGGCGGAAACGGGGGACAAGGGCGAGTCTACGGTCGATGTGCTCGCAGATCTCCTCTAGATCCAGGCCGGGATCTTCGATTACCGCGACCGAGCCCACGTGCATGGGAACCGTCGGCTGCTCCATGTAGAGAAAGGAGCAGTCCTGGGGTGAGAGCCGTTCGTATGCCACCACGTCCTCCCTACAACTTTCCACATCGGCCAACCACGTGGGCGTATCCAGCCACCCCTACGGTATCTCAATACGCCCACGTGTGTCGGCGGGAGGTGTCTGGCCTTGTGGCTCAGATGTCGTAGTAGAGGGAGAACTCGTAGGGGTGGGGCCGCAGGGCGATCTGCGCGACCTCGTTCTCACGCTTGTAGGTGCACCACGTCTCGATCACGTCGGTCGTGAAGACCCCGCCCTGGGTGAGGAAGTCGGAGTCGGCCTCGAGGGCGGCGAGAGCCTCGTCGAGCGATCCGGGCACCTGTGGCACCTGGGCGAGCTCGGCCGGCGGCAGGTCGTAGAGGTCCTTGTCCACCGGCGCCGGGGGTTCGATCTTGTTCTGGATCCCGTCGATCCCGGCACACACCATCGCCGCGAACGCGAGGTACGGGTTGCAGGACGGGTCGGGACAGCGGAACTCGATCCGCTTCGCCTTGGGCGAGTTCGAATAGAGCGGGATGCGGCACGCCGCCGAACGGTTGCGCTGGCTGTACACGAGGTTCACGGGTGCCTCGTATCCCGGGACGAGACGCTTGTACGAGTTCGTCGTCGGGTTCGTGAACGCGAGGATCGCAGACGCGTGCGAGAGGAGACCGCCGATGTAGTAGCGAGCCATGTCGGACAGGCCGGCGTAGCCCGCTTCGTCGAAGAACAGAGGCTCATCGCCGTTCCAGAGCGACTGGTGGACGTGCATGCCGGACCCGTTGTCCTGGAAGACGGGCTTGGGCATGAACGTCACCGACTTCCCGGCCTGACGCGCGACGTTCTTGACGACGTACTTGTAGAGCATCGTCTTGTCCGCCATGGCGAGCAGGGTGTCGAAACGCATGTCGATCTCGGCTTGGCCGGCCGTACCGACCTCGTGGTGCTGTACCTCGATCGGGATACCGACCGATTCGAGGACCGCCACCATCTCGTTGCGCAGGTCCTGGTAGTGGTCCATGGGCGGGACGGGAAAGTAGCCCTCCTTGTATCGGGGCTTGTACCCGAGGTTGGGGCTGCCGTCGAGCTCCGTGGCCGCGCCCGTGTTCCAAGCGCCCTCGAGCGAGTCGACCTCGTAGTAGCCCGAGTTGTAGGTCTGGTCGAACCGCACGTTGTCGAAGATGTAGAACTCCGCCTCGGGGCCGAAGTACGCGGTGTCGGCGATCCCCGTGCTCTTCACGTAGTCCTCGGCCTTCTGGGCGATCCAGCGCGGGTCACGCGTGTACATCTCACCCGTGACCGGATCCTTCACGTTGCAGTTGATGTCGAGCTGCTTGCGGGCCGAGAAAGGATCGATGATCGCGGTCGAGGGATCGGGGATGAGCAACATGTCGGATTCCTGGATCTCCTGGAATCCACGGATGGAGCTCCCGTCGAAGCCGAGGCCCTCCTCGAAGACCGCCTCGTCGAACTCGTGAGCGGGAATCGTGAAGTGCTGCATGAGCCCGGGTAGGTCACAGAAGCGCACATCGATGAACTCGATCTCTTCGCTCCTGACCTGTTCGACGATCTCGCTGGGCGTCCGCTCTGCCATGTGATCAACCTCCGTCTGCGCGCAGGGTCGGCGCACGTGCGGGGATCCTACGTTGATGCAGTCAATTCACGCATGGCCGGTACGTAAACATCCAGGTCACGGCATCCATGCCGCCAAGCGGGCGTCGCGTTGGAAACAATGCCGCAACACGGGGCATCTAGGCTCGCGAGATCCCAAGTCCCTACCGAGGAGCAGCGGCGGTGGATCGCCAGCAGGAATACGTCCTGAGAACGGTCGAGGAGCGGGGGGTGAGGTTCATCCGCCTCTGGTTCACCGACGTCCTCGGCTTTCTCAAGTCGTTCGCAATCACCCCGCAGGAGCTCGAGAACGCGTTCAGCGAGGGCATGCACTTCGACGGCTCGGCCATCGAGGGCTTCGCCCGTGTGCAGGAATCGGACATGGTCGCGCGGCCCGACCCGAACACCTTCGCCCTCCTTCCCTGGCGACCGGATGACGAACCGACCGCCCGTATGTTCTGTGACATCGTCCTGCCCGACGGATCTCCGTTCGAGGGAGATCCGCGCTGGGTGCTGCGGCGCAACCTGCAACGCGCGACGGAAGCCGGATTCACGTTCTTCGTCGCACCCGAGATGGAGTACTTCCTCTTCGCCGGCCCGCAGGATCCCACACCACTCGACACGGCGGGCTACTTCGACCTCACGCCGAGTGACGAGGCACGGGGCCTGAGACGCCGCACGATCGAAGCCGTCGAGGCCATGGGGATCCCCGTCGAGTACAGCCATCACGAGGTCGGGCCGAGTCAGCACGAGATAGACCTCCGCTATGCCGACGCCCTCATGATGGCGGACAGCATCATGACCTTCCGCCTCACCGTGAAGCAGGTTGCCGAGTCCGCGGGTGTCTACGCCACGTTCATGCCGAAGCCGCTCACAGGCGAGGCCGGCTCGGCCATGCACACCCATCAGTCCCTCTTCGAGGGCGACCAGAACGCCTTCTTCGACCCGGCCGACGAGTACGGCCTCTCGAAGGTCGGCAAGGGCTACGTCGCCGGCCTCCTCACACATGCACGCGAGATGGCAGCGATCACGAACCAGTGGGTCAACTCCTACAAGCGACTCGCGACGGGGTACGAGGCGCCGACTTTCGTGTGCTGGGGCCGACACAACAGATCCGCGCTGGTACGCGTACCCCGCGCGAAGCCCGGCAAGGAACAGGCCGCCCGCATCGAGTTCCGTGCACCGGACTCGGCCTGCAACCCGTATCTCGCATTCGCCGTCATGCTCGCCGCCGGCATGCGTGGAGTCGAGGAGGGCTACGAACTGCCACCGGAGGCCTCCGACAACATCTACGAGATGTCCCCGGAGGAGCGGCGCGCATCGGGCCTGCGGTCCCTGCCGTCATCCCTCATGTCGGCACTCGAGGAGATGGAACGATCCGAGCTCATGGCGGAGGCTCTCGGCGAGCACGTCTTCGAGTGGTTCCTTCGCAACAAACGTGAGGAGTGGCAGTCGTTCCGGGCGAAGGTGACACCTTACGAGATCGAGCGCTACCTGCCACAGCTCTGATCGGAGACGACCTGCACGTGGATCCCCTACTTGTGTTTCCACCGGGTGACGAGGACCTCGCCGCTCTCCTCGAGGCGTCCGCATATCCGTTCGAGTTCGTCGACAGCCCGGAAACGGCCGACTCCAAGGAACCTGTGGACGGCTGGGCGGGCGCGATCGTGTCGACCGCCGCCGATGCCGACTCTGCGTACGAGCTGTGCCGGCACCTCCGCCACCGGGAACCGGCGCCACCCCTACAACCGTTGGTCCTCATCGTGAGTGCAGACTCGCTCGCCGACCTCGAGGTTCGCGACGATCTCTTCGACGAGTTCATCGTCGACTCCCAGGTCGGCACCGAGCTCACGGCACGCCTGCGGCACCGCTTCTACAGAACGGGCCGCGGCACACACCCGGACCTCGTCGAGTACGGGGCGCTCATCCTGAACCCCGAGACCTACCAGGCCGCGATCGGGGGCCGTCCCCTCGACTTGACGTTCATGGAGTACGAGCTCCTCAAGTTCTTCGCGACCCACCCCGGCAAGGTCTTCACGCGAGAGGTGCTTCTCAGTCGCGTCTGGGGCTACGACTACTACGGGGGCGCCCGCACAGTGGATGTCCACGTGCGGCGTCTTCGTGCGAAGCTCGGCGAGGAGTACGCCCACTACATCGCCACCGTGCGCTCCGTCGGCTACCGCTTCGGTGCCGCCCGCCTCTCGGTCTGAGGGGCGGCGGGTTGCAGCCACCGGCAGGTTGACCCTCAGGTCTGTGCGCGCCCGTGCTCGATGACGCCGTCGCGGGCGGCTTCGATCGCCGCCGGATCCAGGCTCTGCGTGAGGTAGTCGACGAAGTTCGTACGCTCGTGGGCAGCGGCCTCGGCGCCCGCCATCGTCGCGGTCTGCTTGTAGAGCTTGTTCAGTCGCTTCGTGACCGATCGGTCCGATGCGCAGATCTCGTGTGCCGTTCCCATCGCGGCCGGCATGAGATCGTGGTGGGAGACGACCTTGTTGACGAGACCCGCGGCATGCGCCTCCGCGGCCGTCATGTAGCGCCCTGTGAGTGAGAGCTCCTTGGCGAGGCGCAGGCCCACGGCCTGGGGCAGCAGATAGCTCATCCCACCGCCCGGCATGACCCCGACACGGGCATGCGTGTCTGCGAACCTCGCATGATCCGAGGCGATGAGGAAGTCGCACGCGAGGGCGAGCTCGAGTCCACCTGTGACAGCGGCGCCGTTCACGGCACCGATCACGGGAGTGGACGTCTCCCAGAGCCGACCGACGAAATCGAGGGAGAGGTTCCCGGCCCCTGCCCCCATCTCACGCAGGTCCATCCCTGCGCAGAAGGCCGGGTCCGTCCCCGTGAGGATCACGCACGCCACGGCCTCGGTGTCGAGAACCTCGTCATAGGCACGGGCGAGCTCGGCGATGAGCGCCGAGCTGAGGGCGTTGCGAGCCTCGGGCCGATTCAGAGTGATCGTGGCCACACCCCGCGCGTCGACATCGAGGAGGACGAGGTCGTCCGCCACGCTTCAGCCCTCCGACTCGGCAGACTCCAACAGCTCTGTGTCGCGATCGCCGAACTGGGAGCAGAGGAGGCGCAGGACCTCGCTCGCAGCCAAAGCCATGATGGTGATCCCGACGCTCGCCGCCACGAGGATGAACACGACGAGTGCGAGGACGGCCCACGGACTGTCGGCGGTGATGAAAGCCATGGGCGGCACTCTACCTCTCGGCTGCCGTGACCTCTATCTCGACGCACGCCCCGGCTGGGAGCCCCGCGACTCCGACCGCTGACCGCGCGGGAGGGAGATGCGTGAAACAGGAGCCCCAGATCTCGTTCAGCTTCGGCCAGTCGGCCAGATCCGTGAGGTACACCACGCCGCGCACGACATCCCCGAAACCGAGGCCGCAATCCTCGAGCACGCTCCCGACGTTGCCGAGGGCCTGGTGGGCCTCGGCCTCGACCCCACCGTCCACGAGCCGTTGGGACTCGTAGTCCCAACCGACCTGGCCGGCGAGGAAGACGAAGCCGCCGCTGCGCACGGCAACCGAATACGGCCCGAGTGGCTGCACCACACTCGTCTGTACGGCTTCCTTCTTCGGCTCCTTGGGAGACGGCACCGGTTCACCTCCTGCGTGCGCGGGTCGCGGGTACCGAGTCGAGCATGGGGAGTTGCCGCACGGCCGCGTGGTCCCCGAAGCGTAGGCGCAGGGCGACCGCCACGGCAGCCGGCACCGCCGCCACCGCGAAGTCGGCGACCGGCTCGGAGACGGCATCCTCGCTGGCGGCCTCGACCTCCAGCACGCGCATCGGAGGTGTGTCCCCGCAGCGCAACAAGCCGAGTGACCGCATCGTGCCCGGCGTCGGGACTCCGGCCCGCATCGGCACCGTCTCGGACAGAGCGAGGCCGAGGCCCATGTAGGCGCCTGACATGATGTCACGTTCACGGTGGGCTGGTTCACCCCCGCCCACGGCCAAGGTCAGGGCCGTGACGTCCCCTGAATCCGCGAGCATGACAGCGGCCGCGACGGCTGCCCGATGCGAACCTGCCACCGCCCAACCGTCGGCGGCGCCGAGCGCCGCGACACACCGACTCGGCATGCTCGCGAGTGAATCGGCACGCCCGACACCCGCGTCGAGCAGCGCGTGCTCGAGTCCGAAAGTCCAGTGCAGGAGCCCGTCGCCCCGGAGCGGCGCCGCGGGTCGGCCCGCCACGACCTCGACGTGCACGTCGATCGGAACGTCGTAGGGGCACGGTCCGATGTCGGCGCCTCCTCCGGCCAGGACGACACGACCGTCGATGCGAACGAGGCGGCCTCCGTGCACGGCGAGGTCGACCTCCACCTTTGCCGGGTGGCGACGTGGATGCCAGAGGATCGACTCGCGTCGCCCGAACACGAAGCCGACGCGGCGGTCCGTCACCTCGGCCGCGGCGGCAGCGAGCAGCGCCGGCACCGGACTCGCCTTGCCCCCGTAGGACCCACCCTGCGTCACCACTTCGAGGTGCACGGACCGGTCCGGCCACGCGGATTCGAGGGCTGTGCGCGTGGCATGAGGCCGGTCGCTCTGTGTGCGCACATGGAGACCGGCCGGGTCGACAGCGGCGAACGCCGCCTCGGGCTCGAGGAAGCCGGGATCCTGCACGGGTGTGAGCCATTCCGCGGAGTCGAGCGGCCCCGGGGAGGGATCGGGCACACCGTCTCGGGTGTGGATCCGGCATGCCTCTGCCGTCCTGCGTGCCGCCGCCACCGTCGTTCCCAGGGCGAGAGCCACGATGTCACCCGGGTCGCCGATCGTCTCACCGAGACCGAGCATCGTCCCCGGCGGCAGTCGCGACCCGAGGTCGGCACACGTGAGGATGCCCTCTCCGACGACATCGTCGAGGATCCCGACGCATGTGCCTGCACAGACGGGCATCGCCCAGATCTCCGCGTCCGTCGTGTCGGCGAGGTAGCGGTGCCTGCCGAGCACGATGTCGAACGCTTCGGCCCGGGCGTGCCCGTCCCCGTCCGCCACGGCATCCGGAACCGCAGCCGTTGTGGCGGCGTCGACCACGGACTGCCAGCCGGTGCAGCGGCACAGGTGCGCGGCCAGCGCCCGGTCGACGTGGCGACGGTCGGGAACGTCGCCCTCATTCAGGAGAGCGTGGAGGCGCACGGCGATCCCCGGGGTGCAGAAACCGCAGACGAACGCGTCGGATCTCCAGAATGCGTCGGCGATCCTGCTGCGAAGTGGCTCGGAGAGCCCTTCGACCGTGGTGACCTCCCTGTTCCGAACACGTGAGATCGGTGTCACGCACGCGAGTCGTGGTGCCCCGTCGACGAGGACGCAACATGCGCCACACTGACCCTGGGGCGCGCACCCGTCTTTCACGCACGTCTTGCCGAGGGTGTCACGCAGGACTTCGAGAAGGGACCCGTCGGCGCGGACCTCGACATCGTGACCGTCCACACGAAGGTGGATCGTCTCCTCAGGGCTCACGGCGTACGGCCGCGTCGGTCAGCTGAAGCTGTTCCCGCACCCACAGGAACGCGAGGCATTGGGGTTCTCGATCGTGAAGCCGCTGTCCATCAACCCGTCCTTGAAATCGAGGACGGCTCCGCCCAGCCAGGGAAGGGAGTCCGGATCGACGACGAGCCGCACTCCTCCGAGCTCGGTGACGACATCCTCCCGCGTCGTCTCCCCGTCGAAGAACATCTCGTAGCTGAAACCCGAGCAGCCACCGGGTCGTACTGCGACACGCAGGGCGAGGGTGTCGTCGCCCTCGGCCGCGAGCAGCTCCTTCACCTTGCGGGCCGCCCCGTCGGTCATCACCATCCCCTGCTGCTTCTTGGAACGCAGGTTCAACTTCACTTTGCTGGCTGTGGTCTCACTCACGTCGAGTTGCTCCTCTCGTCGTCCTGTCCTGTGAACAACACCCTGCACGGACCCGAGCCCTCGAGGCTCCGGAAGTCCTCGACGTGACCGCCGTGGAATCCGATGAGGCCGTCGACGAGGCCGGCATGGAGCGTGCAGACGATCTCGGGATGTGCTTCGGCGACCCCGCGGACAGGGCAACTCGTGAAGACGACGCAGCCGTCCTCCGTTGCGGGCCCGAAGCCGAGCCTGTCCATGCCGGAGTCGAGCGCGCTCAGGAGGTCGGCGCCGCGACCGGCCGACGCGATCTCGAGACCGATGCCACGGCCCACGGTCAGCAGGTCCTCGCTGCTGTGTTGGAGGTCGCCGCAGACGTCGGCGAGCATGCGGGCGAGCAGGGCGTAGACATCGTCGATGTCGTCGCGGCGGTGCAGCTCGATGTCGGTGGGGACCGCGACGTACCTGTGCTGGGGACGCCCCACCGAGCCCTGCGGTGTGGCGTCGAGCTCGACGAGCCCCACGCCACGGAGACGTTCGAGGTGCGGACGGACGGTGTTGGGGTGGAGACCGAAGTTGTCTGCGATGTCGTTGATCGTGGCAGGCTCCGTGCGCGCGCGCAGCCAGTCGTAGATGTCGTAGCGCGTCTCGTCTCCGAGCGCCTTCAGGATCGGCCTCACGGTCGACTGCACGGCGTGCATGTCCTCCGAAACTCGCGTCGGATCGATCGACGACCCGGCTCTGAGTGGTTTTTCAGTGGCGTCCTGTATTTTATCGGATAGGGCCCCCGAGGAGACCAGTGACAGATGCCAGATGCGACGACACGTGAAGACCTCATCTCGGCCCTGCGCGGCGTCATCGACCCCGAGCTCCACGCCAACATCGTCGACCTCGGCATGGTGCGGGATGTGGCGATCGCCGAAGACGGCGGCGTCGACGTGCGCATCGCCCTCACCGTGGCGAGTTGCCCCCTGCGTGGCCAGATCGAGAGCGATGTCTGCAATCGCATCCGCATGCTGCCGGGTGTCTCCGACGTGCGATTCCACATGGACGTCCTCAACCAGGAGGAGAAGGCACGCCTCATGGATCGGGCGCGACGCAGCGCGCGTGAGAACGCCGACCCGACGGAGGTCCCACCCACGACACGGGCGATCGCGGTGTCGAGTGGCAAAGGGGGTGTCGGCAAGAGCACGACGACCGCGAACGTCGCTGTCGCACTCGCCGACCTCGGCTTCACGGTAGGGGTCCTCGACGCCGACATCTGGGGTTTCTCGGTCGACCGCATGCTCGGAGTCGAGGGCCGCCTCTCCGGCCACGACGGCAAGATCGAGCCGATCCGAGTCGACGGCCCCGGCACGGTCAAGGTCGTCTCCATGGGGCTCCTCGTGGACGACGAGGAGCAGGCCCTCATGTGGCGGGGTCTCGTCCTCACCAGAGCCGTGGAGCAGTTCCTTCGGGATGTGCGCTGGGGTGACCTCGACTACCTCGTGATCGACATGCCACCGGGAACAGGCGACATCCAGATGGGGCTCGCCCGCATGCTTCCCCAGGCCGCGATGCTGCTCGTGACGACCCCGCAGAAGGTCGCACAGAAAGTCGCCGTGCGGGCCGGGAACATGGCGCGGCGCTCTCACATGCCTGTGCTCGGCGTGGTCGAGAACATGTCCGAGTTCGTGTGCGAACACGGCGCCGCGTACCACCTCTTCGGCTCGGGTGGGGGGACCGCCCTTTCCGCGCAGCTCGGCGTGCCCCTCCTCGCGTCCGTACCCCTCGATCCCCTCAGCATGGCGGCTGCCGACGGTGGCACCCCCGTCGTGCGTGCACATCCCGAGTCGCCGGCGGCTGTCGCGTACACGGACCTGGCGTCCCGCATCGCCCGCGATGTCCTTCCGCCCCTCGTCCTGACCGGCTGCACGGCCCGCATCGAGCAGATCTTCGACGACCTCGAGGCGGCGCCGGGCTGAGCGGCGCCGAGGCGCAACGTTGCGTTGTGGGCTCCGGCGGCGCCCTAGCCCGCCGTGACGGCCTCGGGATCACGGCACACGACGTCGAGCCAGGCGGCCGACGCCGGAACCCGCGCGCGCCGCCGCCCGAGGCTCTCGTCGATCGCGGCGCAGACCTCCGCCGTGACACGCTCCTGGAGGAGCACCGGCGCGAGGGCGGGCTTGGGGCGACCGAGGAAGTGCCCTTGCATGAGGATGAACCCGGCGCGGCCGAGAGCCTCCCCCTGTCCCGCTGTCTCGACCCCCTCGGCGATCGGCACGGCACCGATCGACGCGCAGAAGGTCGTGATCTCGTCGAGAAGGCCCGACGGCTCCTCGCACTCCGTCTGGATGACACGCCGATCGACCTTGACATACGTCGGTTTCACGGTGCCGGCAAGCGTGAAGGTGCCATGGCCCTCTCCGCAGTCGTCGAGGGCGACGGCTATCCCCGCCGCCTTCAGCTCGGCGATCGCACGGGCGAGCGCGTCGACGTCCTCCACGTATTCGTACTCGGTCACCTCGAGCACGACCCGGCCCGGCTCGGCGCCTTGGGCGACGAGCCAGCCGATCAGCTCGGCCGGGCGCACGTGGCGCGAGATGAGCGTCGACGGGAGGCAGTTGACGAAGAGCGTGCCCGAGCGCCGGAGCGGGGTCGTGCGGATCGCCGACTCGAGGCACGTACGGTCGAGCTGCGACTGGACACCGTCGGACATGGCGGCCTGGAAGAGCTCGAACGGTCCCGTGAACGGCCCCACGGTGCGGAGCAGGACCTCGTGACCGATGACATGACGGTGCGGCCATGCCACGACCGGCTGGTAGTGGTAGGCGAGACCAGTCGCGAAGTCGGCCCAGTCCCACGTCTCGATTCGGCCCTCGTCTTCCATGCGACTCTCTCTCGCAACCCCTTGGGAGAGATATCGGCAGGTGAGGGCCGACGTTGAGGGTCTCGGCCCGATTCAGCGTGGTGTTCCGACACCCTTCTCGAAGCAGTCCAGGTAGTACCCGAGCTCGGCGATCGACTCCCTCACGTCGCCCAGGGCGCGGTGGCGCTGTTCCTTCTTGAACTCGAGACCGTAACGGCGGCGCAACATCTCCTTGAACGACGAGACGTCCACCATCCTGTAGTGGAGGCACGCCGCGAATCGGGGCATGTAGAGATCCACGAACTTGCGGTCCTGGGAGATCGAGTTGCCGCAGAGCACGACGGGACGGGACATGTCGAAGTGCGCGCCCACGAGCTCGAGCAGGTCGGTCTCGACGTCGGCGAGACGCCTGCCGCCGGGAACGCGGGAAGCGAGACCGCTCGCGTTGTGCGTGCGTGTGTTCCATTCGTCCATCGCGGCGAGGGCCTCGGGCGGCTGGTTCACCACGGCCTCGAATGTGCCGAGCTCTTGCAGGGCGGGATCGGTGACGATCGCGGCAACCTCGAGGATCACACACGTCGCCGGATCGAGACCGGTCATCTCCATGTCGAGCCAGAGCAGGTTCTCGGCCGCGCCGCCTTCAGTCGTGCCTTCTCGGGGCCCGGGAGCAACGGTCTCGGCCATCAGTCGGCAATCCTCAGGGCGACGGCTGGGCGGATCTTGGACGCCGACCGAGCCGGGAAGGCAGCGACGACGAGACTGAACACGAGTGAGATCGAGCCGAGGATCAAGATCATGTTCCACGGCACGGCGAAGGGCACGTCGAAGTCCTCGGCGAACGAGGACGTGAGGACGTTGCGGGCGGTGATGACACCGAGGAACACACCCACCGCTATCCCCTCCACGGCGACGAGCCCCGCCTCTCCCATGAACGCCCTCCGCACCGTCCCCGATCCGAACCCGAGCGCACGGAGGACACCGATGGCACGGCGTCGCTCCCGAACCGACCGGATCATCACCACACCGAGACCGACGATCCCGACGATGAGACCGAGGGCGAGATAGCCCTGCATGAGGCCGAAGAACTGCGTGTTGAGGCGGAGGATGTCGCGGATCATCTTCTCGTACCCGTCTGCCCGCAAGCCGAGCTCGGTGTTCGCCGCCTCGAGCGTCCCGGTCACAGTCGTGACTCCTGCGTCGTCGTTGGTCTGCACGAGCCAGGCGGTGAGACCGGACGCCGTGAACTGGTTCTGCAGGGCACGCCGCTGGATGACGGCGCCGCGAAACGTGAGGACGGACTGGCCGAACGCGACCACACGACGCTCCGAGATCGCTCCCGACACAGGATCGGTCATCTCGATCGTCTGGCCCAGCGCCGCCTCGAAATCACTCGGGGGGCCCTGCTGGCCTGCCTCCATGTCCTCGGACAGGATGACCAGCGAACCGTCGTTCATCACGGCGTCGAGCGCCGCATCCTCGGACGGGTAGGCCGGCTCCCACTCGCTCAGCGTGACTTTCACCGAGTCGCGGAGCTGCGCGTCGAGCCCGAACACGCTGGTGAAGTCCTCCGTGTCCGCCCCCGATTCGGAGAGCTTGACGGGGGCGGTCTCGATCCCGACCGCGGACTCCACGCCCGGTACGCCGGTCAGGTCGCGCTCGCGCGCCGGGGTCGCCTGGTTCGTGCGCACGTAGATGTCGTAGCCGCTCGACTCACGGCGCAGGAACCCGTCGGTGTTCAACTGGTTCACGAAGCTGATCGTCGTGATCAGGACGAGCGTGAAGACGATGAGCGAGTACATGATCATTGTCATCGCGGTGCGGAACCGCTTCGCGACGGGATACGTCGTGGCGAGACGTGCCGCGAGACCGCGGCGCGGGCTGCTCCGCGCGAGGAACCGCACGCCGTTCGAGAGGACCTCCTGGTTCTGGCTGAGGAGCACCACCGCCGCGAAGGTGGTGATGATCCCGTGGATCACGAACACGAACGGGCTCTCCACCCTCTCGAAGAGATCCGTGATCACAGTTGGCAGCAGCATCCCCCATGCGAGGAGTGCGCCGCTCAGGATCGACGCGAGCGGACGACGCGAGATGAAACGGGACAGGAGCGGGTAGAGGCCGACTGCGATCAGTGCCGGGCCGATGAGGGCTGAAGCCGCCTCGTGACTCAGGATGCCGCTCGCCGCGAGGAGCGCGCCCATCACGACCGACAGGGACCCGAGTACGAGACTGCGCATGCGGGCCTTGGCATCCCGCGTGACTTCGAGATCGCGGATCGCGGCGATGATGTTGATGCGGCTCACCCGCAGGCTCGTGAGGAAGATCGTGAGGATCGCGATCGCGAAACCGACGAGCATCCCCGCGAGCAGCGACTCGCCGCGCAGGACGAGGTCGACGGTGAGGTCACGTTCACCGAACGCCGAGCCTTGGGCGAAGATCCCCGCCGCCACGCGGATTATGGCGGCGCCGACCCCCACACCGGCAACGGTCCCGAGGATGGCGGCGGCGAAGGCGTAGTAGCCACCCTCGAGAGCGAAGCCGCGCACGAGGTCGGCGCGGCGCATGCCGACGGATCGCATCATGCCGAGCTGGGACCGCCGTTCGGTCGCGAGCATGACGAAGATGTTCACGAGGAGGAGGATCCCCGAGACGACCGCGAAGGAACCGATCACGAGGAAGAGCTGGCTTATCGAATCGGCACCCCGCTCCGCCTGGTCCAAGCCCATGCGCTTGAGATCGAAGATGTCGACGCCGTCCGTGCCGAGCAGGTCTCTGATCTCGCCGTCCACGATGTAGGTCCAGCGCACACCCGACTGCGCATCACCCGAGTTCGACACCCAGAGTTGTGTGGTGGGTCCGACCGGTGCCGAGCCTCCCTTCGCGAGCCGACCGAGCGCGCCCTCGGCGAGGTACAGATTGCGGCCGTAGTTGTACTCGGCGAATCCGTCGCCGTCGATTATGCGCTCGACCGTGTACGTGGACGTCGTGCCGTAGACGAGGAGGTCGATCTGGTCGCCGGGTTGCAGCTCGAGCTCGTCGGCCAACTTGCGGCTCACGACGACTTCGTTGTCTGCGAGGGGTTGACCGGCGAGCGGCTGGGGTGTCTCGCCGAACTCCTCGAGCTGTGAGACGTCGAGGGCGTAGAGGGAGGTGTCGGGGATGGCGAAGCCGGGGTTGAGCGCAGAGCGTGTCGTGCCATCCGCCGCCTCGGTCATGACGGCACCGTCGACGTGATCGAGCCGGCGCAGTTCATCGAGTCGCGCCTCGGCCCGGTTCGCGGCGGTGGCCGTGGTCAGTTGGACCTGCTCGTCGACTTCGCCCAGGGTTTCGTAGACCATCGTCGTGAAGGACCCGGTCAAGGAGTCCGACGTGATGAAGCTCCCCGTGATGAGGGCGGTGCCGAGGATGGATCCGGCGATGATGAGGGCCGACTCCGCCGGACGACGCACGAACTGTCGTGTCGCCATGCGACGCAGGTAGGCGCGTCGTACCGCCACCCAGGCAAGGGCGACTCCGGCGAGGACGGAGACGACCAGGCCGAAGGGGAGGAAGCCGCGTGACATCAGCGCGACGCCTGGACGCGGCGCTTCTCGCCGTAGTGATCCGAGACGACCACGCCATCTCGCATCTCGACGACTCGGGCCGCGGCGGCACCGATGGCGGGGTCATGCGTGACGACGATCAGCGTCTGGCCTGCGTCATTCAGCTCCCAGAGGAGATCGAGGACTGTCTGAGCCGTGTGGCTGTCGAGGTTCCCCGTCGGTTCGTCCGCCCACACGATCGCGGGATTGCCGACGAGCGCGCGGGCGACGGTCGTGCGCTGCTGCTCTCCCCCGGACATCTCGGGCGGCTTGTTGTGGAGCCTCGCGCCGAGTCCCACCCGCCCCAGCATGTCGATCGCCCGCGCACGTGCCTCTTTCGCCGGTATGTCCGAGAGGAGGAGCGGGAGCTCGACGTTCTCCACCGCGGAGAACACGGGGATCAGGTTGAAGGCCTGGAAGACGAATCCCATCGACTTGGCCCGGTGCTCGGTGCGCCGCGCGTCGGGCAGGGTCTGGATGTCGATCCCCTCCACGTGGACGGTTCCGTCGTCGATGTCATCGAGCCCCGAGAGGCAGTTGAGGAGTGTCGTCTTCCCGCTGCCCGAGGCTCCCATGACCGCGACGAGCTCACCTCGCATCACGGTCAGGTCGACTCCACCGAGAGCCTCCACCTCGATCGAACCCGTGCGGTACACCTTGCGGACCCCGGAGGCGTCGAGCATCGGAATCGCAGGTTCGGCTTCGTAGAGGGGGAATGCTTCTGCGGTGGAGTACGTCATGGATCGGCCTTCTTCAACCTGGAGGCCCGAGGTCGTCGAGCAGGGCTTCTACGCAGTCGGCGGGAACCAGCGCCGCGTGTACGTACTCGGCATGGTCCATGTGGAGCGTGCAGGTCGCACCACTGCGCATCGCTTCGATCTGATCGGGTTCGAAGGAGAACCGGAGATAGTGGACGGTGGACGTGAGGTCCTCCTTCGAACGGCCTTCCTCTCCCCGGGCCGGTACGCGGCCGGCGCCGTCGATCGCGAGCGAGACGGCCTGCTCGATGCCGACGAGCCGGGGGAGCACCTCGCGCAGACGAGGCGGATCGTCGATCTCGATGAACATCGTGGCGGCGAGGGAGGCGGGGCCGGGGAGGAGATCGGAGTAGATGTCGATCTCCGTCTGGATGTCTTTCGCCTCGACCATGCGCTCCGCCCGCATCATCTCCTGGATCTGGTAGCGCACGGTTTCGGCGTTCTCGAAACCAAGGCTGACCATGGGGCCGAGCGTGATCCGGCGGAGACGGCGCGCCGCCATCGCGGACTCGCGGATGTCGGACCGCTGCCGTTCGTACGCGACGAGATCGAGGAGGTCGGCTGGGCGCATGGTGGAGCTCAAGGGGACTCCTCCAAACCGTACGCGCGGGCGAGCGCCTGCATCGAGTGGAGGGGCCGTTCCACTCCCTCCTCGACGAGGGCTTGATCGGCCAGTGTGCAGTCACCCACGTGCAGATCGGCCTCCACGGCACGCATCTTGTCGGCTGTGGGGCCCGCGACCGCTCGCGCCATGTCGTAGTTGGCCTTGTGATACCCCCACGTGCCGTCGATCCCGGCGCAGCCTTCGATCATCTTCACCTGTGTGTCAGGGACGAGCTGGAGGACGTCACGCCCCTTGTACCCCTGCTGCTGTGCCCGCAGGTGACACGCGGCGTGGTAGGCGACCTGGCCGAGAGGTGAGGTGAAGTCCTCCGCGATGCCCTCGGCACGTCTCAGCCTGAGAAGGTATTCGGCTGGATCGACGACGGCGGCGCCGACCTCGCGTGCCTCGTCCGTATCGAGGTAGTGGGGGTACTCCTTGCGCAACGTGTAGTTGCAGGTCGGTTCGGGCACGACGATGAGCCTGCCCGCACGCACCTCCGGCAGGAGATCGGCCACGTTGCGTTCCGCCTTCTCGCGGAAGGAGCGGATGTCGCCGGCGTCGAGGTCAGGCATGCCGCAGCAGCGTGTGTAGGAGCAGCGTACGTCACACCCGTTGTGGCGCAGGACACGCGCGGTCGCGATCCCGATCGCCGGGTCCATGTACTCGACCACGCACGTCGGGAAGATCGTGACCTCACGCGGCGGGGCCTCCGGCCTGCCCGACGGAACCGGGTCGGTCTCGGTCTCGGGCGCGGCCTCCTCGTTCTCCACGCGTGGCGACTCCACCCGTGCCGTCTCGGCTGCCAGCTCGTCCTCCGTCGGCTCGAGGAAGCTCGGCCGCGCCTTCTCCTCCGAGGCCTCCTCGGGGGGAGCCGTGGCGAAGGGGCGTACGGGTTCGTTCGCGCCGGTCTTCTTCCACCACGTCGTGAAGCGTTGCTTCGCATAGGGGTGGAGCTCACGCTGGGGAGCGATCCCGAGCACGCGGCCCATCGCCTTACGGGCGACGCTGTTCGCCCGCAGCGAGGCATTCGCGACGCCACTCGTCGCCGTCGCCGCCTTGCCCGCCATGTCGGTGGCAGCGAGGAGCTTCGCGCCAAGGCTCTTCGACTTGCCCCCGGTGCTCGCGGCGAGCGCCCGCATCATGAGTCGTGGGAAGTCGAGGTCCCACTCGTGAGGGGGGATGTAGGGGCACTTCACGTAGCACAGCTTGCACTGGTAGCACTCGTCGACGACGCGGTCCTGATCCTCCGCCGGCAGCCTCACGTCGAGGCCGTCGGTCTTGGTGTCGATCAGATCGAACAGCGACGCGAAGCTCGGGCACAGGTCCCAACACAGGCGACAGCCGTGGCACAGATCGAAGACCCGATCGAGCTCCTCACGGACGTCGGCAGTGTCGAGATACGCCGGATCGCCGAAATCGTATGTGGTGGTCATCCCTCAAACCCCTGGAAAGTCTGGCCGTTGGACGGCTCCGTACACAACAAAGACAGTCGGATCTCCCGGCACGTGTTCCGGGAACGCGAAGGGGGACGGACCGATCGGTCCGTCCCCCTTCGATTCCCCCGGCTCTTCCGTCACCGTGAAGCCGGTGACGGGCTCACCTGGCTAGCCGAGGCTTTCGAGTCCGGCTGTGAAGCGGCCCGCGTGCGACTTCTCGGCACGGGCGAGCGTCTCGAGCCAGTCGGCGATGGCGTCGAAGCCTTCGTCCCGCGCGGTCTTGGCGAACCCCGGGTACATCTCCGTGTACTCGTAGGTCTCGCCCTCGATCGCGGACTTCAGGTTGTCCTGTGTCGCCCCGACCGGGACGCCCGTCACGGGGTCGCCGACCTCGGCGAGGTAGTCGAAGTGCCCGAACGCGTGCCCTGTCTCACCTTCGGCCACGGACCGGAAGAGGGCGGCGACGTCCGGATAGCCCTCCACGTCCGCCTTCTGGGCGAAATAGAGGTAGCGACGGTTCGCCTGGCTCTCACCTGCGAAGGCTTCCTTCAGGTTGTCCTCGGTCTTGGAACCCTGCAGTCCCATATGGCCTCTCCTTCCGGTTCGGATCTCCTACCGACACGTGTGCACGATGGCCCGTTCCCGGTGCCTGCGCGCGAGCCAAATCGTATCTTCGGGTCGCGCCCGGGACAACCAATCGTTGCCATAGGCTGCCCTTATCGATCTCGAGTTCAACCGGGCGCGTCGACGTAGCGGAGATAGGGCTTGTGCTCCTCGAAGCCCGCCGGGAACGCGGCCTCGGCCTCGTAGCTCGGCATGTCGGGGGGCACGATGACCTTCTCGCCCGGCTGCCAGTTGACGGGGGTGGCCAGACCCGTGCGCGCCGTGACCTGCAGGGAGTCGATGACCCGCAGGATCTCCTCGAAGTTGCGCCCCGTGCTCTTGGGATAGGTGATCGTGAGCTTGACCCTGTTGTCCGGGCCGATCACGAACACCGAGCGCACCGTCGACGTGTCGCCTTCGCCGGGGTGGATCATGTCGTAGAGCTCGGACACCTCACGATCGGGATCGGCGATGAGCGGATAGTCGGGTGCGGCCCCCTGGGTCTCGGCGATGTCCTTGGCCCAGCCGATGTGGTCGTCCACGGAGTCGACGCTGAGCCCGATGATCTTCACGTCACGCTTCTCGAACGCGGCCTTCTCCCGCGCGAGGTACCCGAGCTCGGTCGTGCACACGGGCGTGTAGTCCTTGGGGTGCGAGAAGAGGATCGCCCAACTGTCCCCCTTCCAGTCGTAGAAGTCGAGTGGACCCGCGGTCGTGTCGGCCTTGAAGTTCGGGGCGTAGTCCCCCAGACGGATGCTCATGGCAGTTCCGCCTCCTCTGTGTCGTCTCACCTGATGTGTCTCACCTGACCGTACTGCGGAGGACCCGGACGGGACCCCCGCAGCACGGGAGCAGGGCCCACTCTATGGGCGTACGGGGGTCGCGTCGAGAGGAAAGGGTCTCAGCGCAGGATGAACCGGCAGCCGAACTCCGTCTCGACGGAGAAGCTGTCGGCATCCTCGGACTCGGCCACGTCGATCGTGAGCGTCTCGCCGTCGTACTTGTCGGCGAGCCAGGCCGGCGCCCAGACGGGCACACCTGCCGCGTCGCCGACGTGACGGGTGTCCGCGCCGATGATGTGGTTCTCGTAGAGGAAGGGTGCCGTCGAGTCACAGCAGCCCGTGCCGATCGTGAACGTGAGGTCGCCCGCCCGGACTTCCCGCACGCGTGCGACGACCGCGTCGACGGAGTCGGCCGCCTCGATCTTCACGAGCTGAAGAGCAGGCTGAACGTCATGTGGGCGTTCGGGTCGGTGTTCGAGTCGACGTGGATGCGCTTCTTGGACTGGTACGCGCGGTAGCCGTCGATACCCATCTCGTAGCCGACGCCGGACTGCTTGTACCCACCGAAGGGGTGTTCGGGGCCGAGGAGATGGTGTTCGTTGATCCAGATCGTGCCGGTGCGCATCTGCTCGGCGATCGCCTTGGCACGTTCGATGTCGTTGCTCCACACGGCGCCGGCGAGGCCGTACATCGAGTCGTTCGCGATGCCGACCGCCTCGGCGTCGTCCTTGGCCTTGATGACCGAGAGGACGGGACCGAAGATCTCCTCCTGGGCGATCTTGTCGCCGTTGTCGACGTCGGCGAAGATCGTCGGCTTGTAGAAGTAGCCGTTGTCGAGGCCGTCGCCCGTGGCGCGCTCGCCGCCGCACACGAGCTTCGCCTCCTTCTTGCCGATCTCGACGTACCGCTCGACCGTGTCGAGTTGGGCCTGGGACACGAGGGGACCTTCGTCCGTGGCGAAGTCGAGCGGGTCACCGATCTTGAGGGTCGCCGCCTTCTCCTGCATGAGCGACATGAGGTCGTCGTAGACCTTCTCGTTGACGACCGCACGCGTGCCCGACTCGCACACCTGCCCGTTGTGGAAGAAGGTCCCCCAGAGGACCCCCTTCGCGGCGAGCTCGAGGTTCACGTCCTCGGTCACGATCGCAGCCGACTTCCCGCCGAGCTCGAGCGTGACCTTCTTCACGGTCGGTGCGGCGAGGGCCATGATGCGCGACCCGACCTCGGTCGAGCCCGTGAAGGCGACCTTGTCGACCCCCGGATGGGAGGCGATCGCCTCACCCACTGTGCCGCCCGGCCCGGTGACCACGTTGACCACGCCCGGCGGTATTCCCACCTCGTCCGCGATCCGGGCGAGCTCGAGGGCCGTCAGCGACGTGATCGAGGCCGGCTTGAACACGATCGTGTTGCCCGCCGCGAGTGCCGGCGCCATCTTCCAGGACGCCATGATGAGGGGAAAGTTCCACGGCGTGATCTGACCGCAGACACCGATCGGTTCGTACTTGAGGTAGTTGGGTACGCCGGGCAGCCCGGGCATGAGTGAGTAGTCGGGCAGGTCCTCGACATCGGACAGGGTCTCGTTGTACTCGGCGTACTTGAGGAACACGCCCGCGCACATGTTCACGTCGCCCATCATCGCCTTGCGGATCGTGCCACCCCCGTCCTTCACCTCGAGTTGGGCGAGGGTGTCCATGTTCGCCTGGATCCTCTCGCCCATCTGACGGACGAGGGCGGAGCGTTCCTTGACGTCCATGCGCGGCCACGGGCCGGTGTCGAACGCGCGGCGGGCGGCGGCTACGGCACGGTCGACATCCTCACGCCCCCCCTTGGCGACGTCGGCGAGCTTCTCACCGGTTGCCGGGTTGTACGTGGCGTAGGACTCGCCTGATTCCGCCTCTGTGAACTCGCCGTCGATGTACATCTGGTAGTCGGACATCAGCTACTCCCCTGAGACCGCGACGCCTGCTTGGCTCCGCCAGTGTACGCAGGCGGTGTGCGGGTTTCTCAAGCCCGCCGGCAGTCACGTCTCGCCTCCGGCGGGGCGGAACTGCGCCTGCATGAGAGGTGGAATCCGCGCGGGCAGTTCGGGATTGTCAGGGGCCGCCTCCCAGTCCTCGGGGGGAGGTGGGATCGGCATCCATGCCCGCGGTGCCTCCTCTCCACCGGCAGCCTGTGGGAGCCGCTCCTCGGGTACGGAGGCGGTCGCGTCGACGAGGAGGCGGCCCGAGTCGTCGAACGCCTCGACGACTCCCCTGTCCCGCAGATCGAGGAGATGCGCGAGGACGGAGAAGTGGGCGACCAACTGGAGGGGTTGGGGTACATCCGCGTAGACGCGTTCCACGATCGCCTGCACCGTCGTGCGGCCCGCCGCGAGCGCCTCCAGCACCTCGTGCTCGCGCTCGTGACGGTGCTCGACGTAGTAGGAGAGCATGGCGCCGGGGTCCTCGATCACCCCACCGTGCGCCGGGTACATGCGTGTGAGCTCGAGCGTGCGGAGATGCTCGAGCGCGGCCATGTACCGGGCCATGTCGCCGTCGGGTGGCGCGATCACGACCGTGGAGCCCCCCATGACGTGGTCGCCCGTGAAGAGCGCGTCCTCCTCCTCGAGGAGGAAGCACAGGTGGTCCGATGCGTGTCCGGGGGTGTGGACTGCGCGCAGCGTGGCATCGTCGACAGCGACGATCGCGGCATGGGGCAGCACCGACGTGGGTTCGAAGCCGCCCCGGCGCGCGCGCCCGTAGATGCGGACTCGCAGATCCTGGGTCTCGGCGAGCTGCGCGGCGAGGGGGAAGGCTGCCGGCCAGTGGTCCGCGTGGTGGTGTGTGATGCAGATGGCCGAGACGGGCCGACCCGCGATCGCGTCCCGGATCGCCTGCACGTGACCTGCGTCGTCGGGGCCGGGATCGATGACGGCGACGCGGCCTCCGCTCGTGCCGCCGACGACGTAGGTATTCGTGCCGGGACCGGTCATGATGCTCGGATTCGGGGCGAGGATCCGCACGACCCGATCCGACAGCTCTTCGACGACATCCGCCTGGGCGGGGGGGGCTGCGGTGTCGGGCATGTCGGGCACAGTCACACTCCGGTGCTCGTTGCCTGCGTGAGGTCTCAGGCCGGTCGGATCACCACGTCGTCGATCTCGTCGGAATCGATGCGAAGGATGACGGATCCGTCGTCCCCGAGCACGATGACGGGACGGACCGGGGCGGGAACCTTGCGGGCGAAGGCTGCGTGTGTCACTGCCGCACAGTCGGCATGATGGGCGATACGGGTCAGGTTCACGACAGTGGGCGGCAGGAGGAAGACCTCACCCGCTCGGTGCCGTTCGAGCACGTCTGCCGGGCTTGCCCAGATCGCCTCGGCCGTCTCGGTCGCGTCGTGCAGGGGCTCTTGACCGGGCAGAGCGCGGGCGAGGAAGAACCGGGTGTCGAAGCGCCGCGTCTCACCGAGGGGTGTCACCCAGCGGTCCACATAGGCGATGGCCCCGGCATCGATCACGGCGTGCATGCCGTCGAGCACGGACGCGAAGGTCCGCTCCCCCGAGTTGACGGACCGCCGCAACTCGGCGAGGTCGCCCGCCGCACTCGATGCGTCGACACCGACGAGTAGGCCCGCCTCCTCGAAGGCCTCCCGCGCGGCCGCGAACCACATGCCGAGCCCACGCTCGGACCCCACGGCCGCCACGGCATCCTCCACCTCGCGACCCGCCGTGAGCCTGAGGGCGTCCGCAGCATCGCTGTCATCGACCGCGCCGCCCGGGAAGACCCATGCGCCGGCGGCGAACGCTGCGTTCGACGCCCGCCTCACCATCACGACTTCGACACCCGCCGTGCCGTCTCTCACGACGAGGACCGTCGCCGCGTCACGTGGAACGAGAGCCTTGTCGGCCTCCGCCTCACTCACGGCGCCGCCTGTTCGTCACCGGGCCGCGAGCCGCGACGGCGGCGCCACCAACCCCCCTCGGCTTCGGCGTCGCTGTCATCCTGGCCCGCGAAGACCTCCCAACCCCCGAGCTCGTCGTCCGTCTCCTCGAAGGTCTCCTCGAAGAAGGACTGCTCCATCACGTTGCGATCGACGCCGTCGACTGTGCTGCCCGCCACGCTCGCAGACTGCCAGCCCAGGTCCGCGACCGCCGCATCGTCGAACGGCGTGGGTGCCGGGTCGAATTCGGAGGCGAGAGTCGCCCCGGACGTGACGGGGATCGGCGCGTGCGTGGGAAGGCTCGGGGGAAGGAGGGCTTCGGTGGCACCGGCACTCACCTTGCGGGTGCGTCGTACAGCGGCGCCATGTCGTGCACCGGCCGCCGCCGTGACGAGGGAAGCCGTCACGTCGCGGACCACCCCGAGACGGAGGAGGAGCCCGATGGCTCCGGACACGAATCCCGGTAGGGCAACGAGAAGGGCTGCTGTGACCCGCAGGGCATCACGGAGCTGTGCCCGGGGTGGGACGGTTCGGCGCCACATCGCCTCCCGCGCCCGTTGGAGAGGTACCCAGCTCTCGTGGCGCAGGAGATGGATACCGAGGACGGAGAGCCCGACGAACGCAGCCAGGACGAGCACGTCGCCGGGCCAGCCGACGAGACCACGTGCCCAGTCGAGCATTCGCACGAGCACGGCGAGCTCGACGAATGGCAGGGCGACGCACACCACGACGAGGATGGGAAGCACGAACCGAGGATAACCCCGCCCGCACGCCGCGTGACCACCGGGATCTCCGGATCAGCTCACCTGGGTGAGCTGGTTGCGACGCTCGCTCTCCGTCATGCCACCCCAGATGCCGTGTGGTTCACGTGTGTCGAGGGCAAAACGAAGGCACTCGTCCCTCACCTCGCACGACGAACAGAGCGCCTTGGCCCGGCTCTCCCGGAACTCCCGCTCGTCTTTGCGTTCGGGTTGACTGGGTGGGAAGAAGAGATAGGCCTGTGGCCCTCTGCACGCCCCCCGCAACTGCCATGCTTCGTCTTGAATGATTTCCCGCTTCATAGGAACTCAAACATACGGGCGGATCTGAGGGTCGACAAGAGGTAATTCCCGCATGTGGGGCACAAAGAAGTCCATGTCAGCTCATATGCGCGCGCACAGCGACATGAGTAACCGTGTTCGCGCTGAACGTGGTCAGGGGGCCGGTGTGCAGCTCTCCTGGATGAGTGCGCGCGGAGTCCTGCGCTGTGGGACGATCCGCCCGTCGCTGCCGCAGCGGGGGGAGTTCGCCGGAGTCCGCCGTGCCGGAGTCACCTGAATCTCCACCGACCCGCCCTCGCGAGCACCCCGGTGGCGAGCCCCCTCGGAGCCGGTCGACGGGCCGGCGAAGAGCGCGCGATGCCGCGGAATCGCCGCCCGTATCGCCTCGCGAGGATGGGGACGTCCGGGATTCAGGCCGCGTCGACGACGGTCCAGGTGAGTGTGTAGGTCTTCCACGGCCAGCGGCCGAAGTCGACCCAGGCGTGTCTGGCCGACGCCGCGTCCGGAGCCGGGGACGAGACCCGCGTGAACAGGAGCGGTGTGCTCAGGTTCAGCCCCGCACCCGGATCACGCACGGTCACACGCCCCAGGAACACCGGCAGCACGAAGAACTGGCGCACATCGAAGGTGACGCTCGCCTCTCCCCCCGCCGCGCCCGGCAGGGTGCCCGAACCGGTCACGGCGCGCAGGCTCCCGTCCGTGTTGCGGGCGATCGTGACATCACCGGTGCTGAGCTGCCCGCTGTTCGTGTAGGAGGTGGCCCCGCTCACACCCAACGTGACCGTGTCACCGGCGCCGGCGGTGACCGTGACCGTGGTCTCGGCCGTGTCCACGCCGCCGTCGTCGTCGCTGACAGTCGCCGCCACCGTGTACGTGCCGGGATCGGCATAGGTGTGCGAGCCCGCCACGCTGCCGCCACCCGCGCCCGGACCGGCCGCGGTGTCGGCAGGTGTGCCGTCACCCCAGTCGATCTCGACCGTGTGCGTGTCGACGACACCCGGGTCGTGGAAGGTCACCGTTGCTTCGACCGGTGTGCCAGCCTGCGTACTCGCCGGCGCGGCGGTCAGGGAGTCGATCACGGGGTCCGCGTTCGCGACGGTGATCTCGGCCTGGTCCGAACCGGTCTGCTCGGCCGCGACCGCCGACAGCAGGACGGTCTCGGTACCGTCGTCCAGCGGTGTGTACACCGGCGCGAGCAGGGCCGGGTCGTCGAACTGCCCGCCCGGACTCCACTCGAGCGTCGCGGCACCTTCGGGCACGTTGGCGACCGAAGCGGACAGTTGCACCGGTGTGCCCTCCGTCGCCGCATACGGCCCGCCAGCGTCCACTACCGGCGCCGGCGCCGCGAACGTCCACGTCGAGAAGTGCGTCGTCGCGACCGTCAGGTCCGCGTTGCCCGTCGTCGCGTTGTAGACCCGCGACACCACGCACGGGTCATCCGAGTACGGCGGCGCGCCCTCGACACAGTCGGGCACCTCGCCACCGTTGCGGAACACCTTGATCCGCTCCACGAACCCCCCGAACGTCGTCTGCGCAGCCCGCTGAGTCGGCGTCAAGTACAACGAGAACTTGACATGGAACGGCTCTGCCGCCGGGGCGACGGCGGACCCGGCAGCGAGGCTCACCATCTCACCCCAGGCCTGATAACCCGTCACATGCGCCGCGACGGCCGGATCGAGAGGCCCTTCGGTGACATATGCGCCGACGTGCCCGACCTTCGGGGTGTCCAGGCGCGTCACAGTGGTCTCGAGCCTGTCAGTGGGAGTCGCGCCGTCGCCTTCGGTGTCCATACTGTCCGTCCCTCCCGGGAAGACGACCAGTCCTTTCGACTCGTAACGGCTCGCAGCGTCGACCGGTTCGCCTCTCACGAAACTGGCTCTTTCGCCTGCCTCCACGAGATCGGCAGCATTCATGCCGATGGGGATCGGGAAGACGACCTCTCCGGCGAACCCGCCGCTGTCCAGAGACCCCTGCCACGGGTTCCCCCAGCCCCACACTTGGCCCGACTCTCCCACGGCCAGAGTGTGTGTATCACTCACCGACAGACTGCGCACCTGTTCACCAACGGCGGAGCGAACCAGGTCCAGAGGCTGGTTCAACGTGCCGTTTCCCGGCCCGCGGCCCCAGGAGTAGACCTCACCCAGGCCGTCCGCGTCGTCGTCTACGAGGACGCTCACCCGTCCACCCTTACCGTCGACCTGTGCGACGTGTCCAGGAGCTGTGAAAACCGGGTTGAAACTGCGAACCGGGGTATTGATGCCCGTACAATAGTCAACACCACCGTCGTTATAGGCGTAGCACAGCCCGCGGCCCATGTCGGTCACCACAGTCGTCTGGTAATACGACAAGAACACCCGCTCGACCCGTTCGCCCGGTTGCAGCGGGAGAAAGCCCGTGAGATCCAGTGGCGTCTGACCCGACTGGTTCCCCGGCACGGGCCCGAGACGGTCATTGACGTCCGATCCCCAAGACCACAGCCGGCCATCGGCCGTGAGCGCGAAAACCCGGTGCGAGTGAGCAGCGACGTCCACGACCTCGCGGCCGCCGGGCATGGGAACTGGCACAGCCCGATACTCGTTGCCGCCCGGGAACCCTGGCTTCACCTCGCCGTAACGGTTGTAGCCCCATCCGTAGAGGCTGCCGGCACCGTCCCCGTCGGGATCTACGATCGCGAACCCGCTATGGTGGTTGTCACCAGCGAACACACGTGCATCGACCAGGCGGGAACCGTCCTGCTTCAAGACCGGGGCAGGAATCGGGGACTCCCATGACATGAACCCGGGCACAGGGGGCCCTGTACTCCTGCCGATGGACCCATTGAAGGCGCTGCCCCAACTGCAAACCGTGCCGTCGTCGAGCACCGCGAACGTCGACTCGGCACCGGCACTGATCTGGCGCACGTTGCGCAACAGGTTCACCGGAACCGGGCTGGAGATCACACCCGGCACCAACGAACCGAGGCTACCCGCATCATTCCAACCGAACGCCCAGAGCTCGTTGCCGGGACCGGTCTGGCACGGGTTGGGCTGGGCGGGCAAGACACTCGTGGTCACGCCGGTCACGACGTTGTTCGCCGGGTCGGGATCGGTCGAGCTCGTGCCCACACCGGCGTTGTTCACGACGACACCCGCCGCGCCGGCGAGGACCTCGATCGTGCGCGTCGCGACCTCACCGGACTGGATCGGGCCGATGTCGCAGGTGACCTCGTCGGGCAGGGCCCCGTTGTGGGTGCAGCCGCCGCTCGCGTCGGCGAAGGTCACACCACCGGGCAGGAAATCCGTCGCGACGACGTCGGTGGCGACACCGGGGCCATTGTTCGTGACGGTCAGGGTGTAGGTGAGCGTCCCCCCCGAAACCACCTGGGCCTGATCGACCGTCTTGGTGATCGACACGTCGGCGTCGGTGCGGCCCATCAGAATCACACACGTCACGTCCTCGCCGTCGACCGTCTCGAAGACGACCTCGCCGTCACCCGGCCCGGCGCCCGAGTCGGCGTCGTCGCAGACGACACCCGAAGCAGCCCAGCCCGCCGGTGCCGCCACCGACACCGTCGACGTACCCGGGCTCACCGTCGCGCTGATCTGCTCACCATGGGAAAGCGAACCCGTCAGGGCACCGCTCACCCCGAAAGCGGTCGGATCACCCGCCGGTTCCGTCGCCAACCCGAGCGTGATGTTCGCCTCGGGCACCGGTGCCGTAGACCACTTCGCCATGAACACGTCGTACGCGCCGGCGTTCTGTTCGGGCGACCCCGGCAACGTCCCCTCCGTACCGCCGGTGACATAGACGTTGCCACCGGAGTCGACAGCAACACCGTCGCCCCAGTCATCGGCGGGAGAGCCGAGCTGACGCACCCAGCGCAGCGTGCCACCGGGCGTGTAGCTCGCCACGAACACGTCGGACTCGCCGGCATTCGGTTCGGTCGACCCCGGCAACGTCCCATCTGTGTAGCCGGTCACATAGACGTTGCCTGCGGGATCGACACCAACGCCGCCACCCCCGTCCCAGACCGCCGTACCGAGCTGGTGCACCCAGCGCAGTGTGCCAGCAGACGTGTAGCTCGCCACGAACACGTCACCATCCCCGGCATTCGGTTCGATTGACCCCGGCAAC
>JADZDR010000007.1 GCA_020850945.1 Acidimicrobiia bacterium
CACGCCCGCCCCCAACACCGTCGAGATGTCCCCCGGCTCGGGCGACCCGGAGCCAGGTACCTGACCGTTCGCAGACGGCATCGTCGCAAGCCCGGCCGCCACCATCGCGACGGAGGCCAGCACCGCCACCAAACGGCGCGTGTGCCGACGGCCACTCCCAGTCCGTCTCTCAGCCTGCCCACCCGCCGGACGCGCATGCGAAATCAGTGTGTGTGTGTGTCCGCCCCATACCACCGCTCTCCCGTCATCCCACGCCCCACCGAAAGCAGAACGCGACGCTGCGAACGTCCACCCAGAAGCCGGGCGTACCCGTTCCTCCCAGATCAGGCCATTCGAGACAGAACCCCCTCGTCCCCTGCAAGCGTCACGTCGCGTTCGACGAGTGTCTCCGAAACTGGGACAGGGGATCACCACCCTGTGTGAAGCACGGGCAGACCGCAACGGTCGAGTCCGGGCGCCAGGGCTCCTCGACTGCAGTGCGAATTCACGGCTGCCACCTAGGCTGGCGCGGTGCAGCCCCCCCCACCGGAATCGGACGTCCTCGACGCGACTGCCCCCTTCCTCGCGGCCGTCGCCACGAAGCTCGACGCCGCCGTGGCAGAGCTCGAGGATGAGACGAGATCACTGGCCGACGATCCGGCCTTCACCGTCTTCTTCGACGAGCTGCGCGCCATGGTCTCGGGTGGGAAGCGCGTGCGCCCCACGTTCGTCTACTGGGGGTGGCGGGCCGCGCACGGCCCGCTCCTGGCTGCGGAGCGAACCGTGTGCGCGGGGGCGGCGCTCGAGCTGACCCACGCCTGTGCTCTCGTCCACGATGACATCATGGACGCGTCTCCGATGCGGCGTGGACGTCCCACTGCCCACGTGCGCTTCGCGTCCGATACCACGCTCGGCGACGCGACCGAGGACACCGCCCACTTCGGTGAGGCGGCCGCCCTCCTCCTCGGCGACCTCGCCCTCACGCTCGCCGACCGTGTGTTCGCCGACGGCTTCGCGCCGGATCCCGCCTGGCAACGTGCGTTCGCCGCGTTCAACGCGATGCGCATCGAGGTGACGGTCGGGCAGTATCTCGACATCGTGGAGGGGAACCGGCGCGGAGCCCTGCCCGACACCGCCCTTGCGATCGCATCCCTCAAGACCGCGCGGTACACCGTCGAGCGGCCCCTTCTCGTCGGGTCCGCCCTCGCCGGGTCCGACGCGACCACGGACGACGTCCTCACCGCGTACGGGCGGCACGTCGGCATAGCCTTCCAGCTCCGCGACGACCTCCTCGGCGCCTTCGGGGACCCGGCCGTCACGGGCAAACCGATCGGCGTCGACTTCCGTGAGGGAAAGCAGACGTACCTCCTCGCCAAGGCAGTCGAGGCGGGAACGGCGGAGCAGCTTCGTGACCTGCGCTCCCTTGTCGGACGCCACGACCTGGACGATGCGTCCGTGGAGACGATCCAGCGAGCTCTCCGCGAGACGGGCGCGGATGTCCTGTGCGAGGAGGAGATCGAGAAACGTCTCGCCGACGGTCTCGCCGCCCTCGAGGGCGCCGACCTGCCCGGGGACGCCGCCACGGCGCTGCGGCTCCTCGCCGCGCGGATGGCCTACCGCGACACCTAGTAACCAGTGGTAACCGGTGGTCGGAGGCGCGTACAGTGGCTCGATGTCCTCCCCCGCCGACACGAGAGACACCATCCTGCGCTCGGCGCGAGAGGTGTTCGCCGACACCGGTTATCGGGGAGCGTCGCTGCGCAAGATCGCCTCCCGTGCCGGGGTTACTCACGCTGCCATCTACAGGCACTTCGCGGACAAGGACGACCTCCTCGCGGCTCTCGCCGAACACGACTTCGAGGAGCTCGTGCGCGAGGTCGGGAGCCGTATCGACGCGGCCCAACCTCCCCTCGCCCGGTTGCGTGCCCTCCTCCTCGGCTTCGTGACGGTGTGCACGGAGAACCCGCGTCTCTACGAGTTCCTGTTCCAGATCCTGCCGGGTCTGCCGCACCGCCCCTCGCGATCCGCCGAGATCGCCCACGACTCGGTGGTGCAGGTCGTGTCGGAGTGCCTCGCGAGCGGTGCCCTCGACGGCGATCCCGAACATGTCTCCGACCTCGTCCTCACGGCCACGCACGGTCTCGTCGCCCGCACCCTCGCGCGGCGAGTCGCCGGCCTGTCCACCCTCGACGCCGAGGACTTCGTCGCATTCGTCCTCTCGGGCGTAGGAACGGGAGCCGTCCTCTGATGTCCCGGATCCGAGGCAGGCGTGAGTGGACGGTAGGTGTCGTCCTCCTCGCCGCGTTCGCGGTGAACCTCTCGCTCACGTTCCTCACGATCGCCGTGAAGGAGATCGCCTCCACGTTCGACGCCACACCGCTCGATGCCGGATGGGTCACGTTCGCCCCCATGGTGATCTCTGCTCTCCTCACACCCGCCTTCGCACGCGCGGCCGACATGTACGGCCGCATGCGGACCTGGATCTTGGGGCTGGGCGTCGTCATCGTCGGCATGGCCCTCTCGGCCGTGGCCCCGACCCTCGCCTTCCTCGTGATCGCCCGGGTCGTCACGGGAGTCGGCGCGGCGGCAGTCATGCCGGCCGGGCTCGCCCTCCTCACAGCCGCCTATCCACCGACGGAACGCAGTAAGCCGATCGGTTGGTGGACGTCGGTCGTGGCCATCTCACCTGCGGTAGGCGTGGCTGTGGGCGGCATCTTCCTCGGTTTCCTGAGCTGGCGCTGGATGTTCATCGCCCAGCTCCCCGTGGCGCTGGTCGCCCTCGTCCTCGCCCTCCTCACGTTCAAGGAGGCACGTCACCCCCAGCCGGGCCGGTTCGATCTCCTCGGCGCGGCTATTGCCGCCGCCGTCATCTTCTCGTTCCTCGTCATCGTCAACCGGATTCGCGTCCTCGGTCCCGACAGCCCGTTCATCCTCGGGTGCATCGCCGCCGTCGTGGTGGGCACTCCCGCCTTCCTCCTCGTCGAGAGGCGCGTCCCGAATCCCGTCATCCCGCCGGAGATCTTCCACGACGCAGCCATGAGCCGGGCGATCGTCGGCCGCGCCCTGCTCACGTCCATCTACATGGGCAGCTTCATGATCCTGCCTCTGTTCTTCATGAACGTGCTCGGCTACTCGGCCCTCGTCGCCTCCTTCGCCGTGCTCATCCGGCCGTTGGCGATGAGCGTCACAGGACCCTTCATCGGCACGATCGTCACCCGCTTCGGCGCGACCCGCATGGCGCTCGCGGGTGGCGTCGCCATCACACTCGCGGCTCTCGCCTTCTCCACCGTCGGCCTCACGACCGTCTACCCGATCGTGGCGATCCCCCTCGTGGTGCAGGGACTCGGACTCGGCCTCATGAGCTCGGCGGCGACGACGATCGCGACGAACCGCACGGACCCCACCGAGCTCGGCACGATCTCCGGCGTCCTTGCCATCTCCACGTCCCTCGCCAACTCGGTCGGCATGGCGGTCATGCTGTCGATCGTCGACCTCGCCGGAGGCATGGACAGCACACAGGCCTATCGGATCTCGTTCTACTTCGGCCTCGCGGTCTGCATCGTCGGCCTCCTCACGCTCGTCGGCATGGCACGCCGCCTCAAGGAAGAGAAGGCGACGTGGGACGGCGTACCGGATCTCACCCTCGCCCAGACGTGAGGTACCCGAGGAGGGGACTTTGGCGCATCCCGATGTCCGGCATAGCCTCGGCGGCATGGCCGAAGCCACCAAGCCCACGCCGCCCCAACGCGAGCGCTGGCAGCTCCACTGGAACCACCTCTTCACCGAGATCGTGTCCACGGACATCTGCACGGGCTGCTCCGGGTGCATCGTCGCCTGCCCACACGACGTCCTCGCATACGACGAGCACTGGCATCCGGTCCTGATCCCGACCGGGCGTGTCGACGGCTCACCTGCCCGATGTGTGCACGGCGAGAAGTCCTGCACCATGTGCACGCGGGCCTGTCCCCGCCTGCGGGGATGGGAACCCGAGATCGACGAGCACCTGTGGGGACGCGTCCGCAACACCGACGACCGGAACGAGGTCATCGGCGTGTACAAGGACATCCTCCTCGCCCGCACGACGAACGCGGAGTGGCTCGAGAACGGCCAGGACGGGGGGCTCTGCTCGGCGGTCCTGATCCACAGCCTGCACAAGGGCTACATCGACGCCGCTCTCGTGAGCTACGTCGACGAGAAATGGCGCACACGGCCGGGCGTCGCACGCACCGAGGAGGAGGTCCTGCGGGCCGCGGGGAGCCGTTACACGTATTCGGCGAACCTGCTCGCGTACGCGGACGCCGTCGCCGACGGTGCCGAGAGGATCGCTCTCGTCGGCATGGGCTGCATGTCGTCGGCACCACCCATGATGATGAAGCGGGGCGCCCGCAAGCCGGGCAAGCGCATCGCCCTCAACATCGGCCTCCTCTGCTCGAAGTCGTTCACGGACGACATCTTCGAGGACCTGATCGAGGCGAAGTACGGCGTCACGCGGGGTGACATCGTCAAGATGAACATCAAAGGCAAGCTGCAGCTCTGGCTGCGGGAGGGCATCAACGACGACAACTACCTCGAAGTGCCACTCAAGGAGTGCCACGCGTTCACGCGGCCCGGCTGCAACACCTGCCCCGACTTCTCGGCCCAACACGCGGACATCTCCCTGGGAGGCCTCGGCCAGAGCGGGGGGTGGACGCTCACGATCGTGCGCACCGACCTCGGCCGTCAGATCCTCGACGAGATGATCGCCGCAGACTGGGTCGAGGTGAACAGCGCCGTCGACACCGATCCCGATGCCGTGGACCTGATGCGCAAGCTCGCCGCGAAGTCACGCGCACGCTGGCCGGTGACAGGCGACGGCGAGAGGCCAGACGCCGATCTGCGCCCCGGACTCGTGCCGCCGGCCTGAGAGAACAGGATGCGCGCTGCCGTCGTCACCGAGGACCGCACGTTCGAGGTGCAGTCCGTTCCTGACCCCGACCCCACGCCCGATCAGGTGCTCGTGCGCGTGGAGGCCTGCGGGATCTGCGGGTCCGACATCCACATGCGCGAAAGCGGGATGGTCTACCCCGGAATGGTCATGGGGCATGAGATGGGGGGTGTGGTCGAAGCGGTCGGACCGGACTGCGACACCGACCTCGACGTCGGGGACGGCGTCGCTGTCATGCCCTACCTGCCGTGCGGTGTGTGTCCTGCCTGCCGGGCCGGGCGACCCCAGATCTGTCGGAGCATGGGCACGACCTCGATGGGCCTGGGACTGCGCCCTGGTGGACTCGCCGAATACGTCACGGCTTGGCCCGGCCAGTGCCACCTGCTCCCGGAAGGGGTGCCGGCGGCCGTGGGCGCTCTCGCCGAACCGCTCGCCGTCGGGTTCCACGGTGCCGCGGAATCCGGGTTGGAGCGCGGCGACCACGCTGTCGTCATCGGCGGGGGATCGATCGGTGTGATGGTCGCGACCGGCCTGCACAGCCACGACATCACCGACTTCTTCGTGAGTGAACCGAGCGAGGAACGCCGCGCGACGCTCGAGGCCCTCGGCTTCGCCACGGCACAACCGAGTGAGGTTCTGCGCAAGTCTCACGGTCCCGCCGCCGTGTTCGACTGCACAGGTGTGGGATCCGTCCTCCAAGAGGCGTGCGGGCTCGTGCGGCCGGGTGGAACGGTCGTCCTCATGGGTGTGGTCGAGAGCCCCACCGAGATACTGCCGCTCACCCTCGTCGTGAAAGAGGTGACAGTCAGGGGGGTCCTCGCGTACGGCGAGACGTTCCCCGACGCGGTCGCCGCCCTCGGGGACGGCCGGGTCGACACTGGCGTCCTCGCCGCCCACCGCGTCCCGCTCGACGCCACCGAGGACTGCTTCCGCACACTCGCGACTGGCGCCGCCCCACCGAAGATCCTTGTGGAACCCTGGTCCTGATGTGCTCAGACGAGCACGGGTACGTCGAAGCGACCGGGTGCGAAGGGCGTGAGGTCCACGCCCGGATCTGCACCACAGAGAGCAGCGGCGACCGCCTCACCCGAGGCGGGACCGGTCGAGATACCGCGGGAGCCGTGGCCGGCAGCCACCCAGAAGCCATCGATCCCGGGTAGGGGTCCGAGAAGCGGCCGCTCGTCGGGCGTGACAGGACGCAGGCCACTCCAGCTCCACGCCACCGAAGTGCCGGCGAGAGTCGGCACGACACGGGCCGCACGCCGCGCGATCAGGCCGACCGCCTCGGCGCCGGAGGGGCTGTCGGAGAT
This sequence comes from Acidimicrobiia bacterium, assembly GCA_020850945.1. Taxonomy (GTDB): domain Bacteria; phylum Actinomycetota; class Acidimicrobiia; order UBA2766; family UBA2766; genus QWHP01. The sequence goes on from JADZDR010000007.1 coordinate 6,214, forward strand.
CGACGATGCCTCAGTCGCTCCCAGCACCACACCTCCCACCCCGTCGGGGACGATGAGCGCCGCGATCGAAGGTGGACCCTCCCCCGTCGCGCCTTCGCTCTGGGCAAGGGAACCGACCGTCGGGAGGCGGTGGGGCCCGAAGCCTCCGGCCGCGTGTGTGAAACCGGCCTCGATCACGACGGAGCGCATGCCCGTGTCGAGTGGCTCCGTTACGAGGATCCAACCGCGGACACCGGCCACGCGCAGGTCTCTTCCGACCGTTCGTGACACGAGTCGCGCCCACGGTCCCGCCGCATCCACGACACAAGCGGTCTCGATCACGTCGAGATCGGTGGCGATGCCGCTCACCCGTGGGACCGACGCTGCCCGGTCGAGCAGCACGCGGCGCACTGCCTCACCGGTCCGGATGTCCGCCCCGCGTTCCGTCGCGACACGCGCGAGCCCGGCCGTGACCGCGTCCGCCGAGACCCGTCGGACCTCGGGAACGGTGAGACCCGCCCTGACCTCATGACTGAGCTGGGGCTCGATCGCCACCGCATCGTCGGCCCCGATCCGCTGCACGGCGACGTGGGCCATCTGGAACGACGCGGCCGCCTCCTCGAGGGCTTCCAGACTCGAGTGGTCGAGGGCGACGAGCATCGCCTCGATCGGCGCCGTGTCGAAGTCGCAGTCATCCGGTCCGGAGGACGCGAGCCGGGCGACGATCTCGGTCGTGCGGCTGAAGAACGGTGCGAGAGCCGGGTCGTCGGGTGGGACGAGGAGGCCCTGGCTGCGGCCCGATGCCGCGGCCCCGATCCGGCCCTGCTCGACGAGGACGACGTCGAGTCCTTCTCGGGCGAGGGCCGCGGCGATCGAGACGCCGACTATCCCGCCACCCACGATCACGAAGTCTGCAGTCGCCATACGTCTCCTCGGCATCAGCCGGTCAGGGAGATCAACGGAACCCGGCATCTGCGCCCTGGGTCTGCAATGGACCTGGCCCGACCGGGCACCCTAGAACTCTTGTCGACGGGATTCCAGGGAGGCTTGATGCGAACACGACTCAGACACACCCTCCTCGTCCTCCTGCTCGCCGGCCTCGCCGTCGCGTGCAAGGGACAGGTGAACATGGATCCTGGAGGTCCGTCGTTCCTCTCATTTCCATGGCCGAACGACACGAGGGTGAACCCCGACGGCAGCCTCGATCTGTCGGGTCACCCGGGCGCGTGGCACTCCCTCCTGTCCGACATCGTCTCGACAGGCGCAGCCGGGACCCGTGGATTCGGCTCCAGCGCCGGGGTCTTCTTCTCCGTGACGGCACCGGTTGCCGCATGGTCGATCCCATCCATGGACGACTCGACGGCAGACGGGTCCAGCGTCATGCTCGTCGACATCGACGCGGCCTCACCGGACTACGGCAGGCGCGTCCCGGTCGAGACCGAGTACGAAGCGTTCCCCGGCCTCTACGGAGTGCCGAACACGCTGTCAATCGTGCCTGCCTTCGGCGTTCCGCTCAGGGAAGGCACGACGCATGCCGCGATCCTCTTCTCGGGTCTGAGGGATACGACCGGTCAACCTCTGCAGCGCAGCACCTTGATCCCGAAGCTCGAGAGCCCCTGGGCCCCCTCGACGGGGGTCGACGAGGCGACGTTCATGGCTCTGCAAACGCAGTGGGAAGCGGTCAAGACCTATGTCGAGGCCGAGACGGAATGGGCCGCCGCCGACGTCGTCGGCTTCACCGTCTACACGACACAGTCCGTGACACCGAAGATGGAGGCGATAGCAGCCTCGATGACTGCCCTACCCGACCCGGAACCCTCCGGGATCGAGGTCGTGCGGGCGTGCGCCTCGCCTGAGGACACAGCGGTGGTCCACGGCAAGATCGGCCTGCCGGTGTGGATGACAGGAGTGTCGCCCTACATCGACCAGGGCGGTGACGTCGTCGTCGGCCCCGACGGCAGGGCCGTGGTGCAGGGGACGGAGACGATCAGCTTCGAGGCCGCCTTCCCTTGCCGGGCGGCCCCGCCGGACGGCTGGCCGGCCCTGGTGACGGTCAACGGAACCGGCGCCGACTTCAAGCGGGCAGGACGCCTCGTCGACGAGGTGTGGGGGGCAGTCCCGACCGGATATGCGGTCTTCAGCATCGCCCCCACGCTCTCGGGTGACCGCCTACCGCCCGAGCTCCTCGCGGAGGCCAAGGCCCAACTGACGAGACTCGGCTACGGCGCGATCGCCGACTACGTGCTCGGCCAGGACGGCGTCCTCTACTTCAACTTCTTCAACGGGGTTGCCGGGAAGAACAACCAGCGTCAACAGGCAGCCGACATCATCTGGGCGAGCCGTCTCGCCCGCGCCTTCGAGATGAGCGGCACCCCGGTCGGCGCCGCCTCCGACCTCTCCACGGACGACGCCACGCTGGGCTACTTCGGGCACAGCCAGGGGGCTGTCCCCGCCCCGATCGCGTTCGCGGTCGACGGGACCTTCGACGCCGCGCTGCTGAGCGCTCCGGGCGCCGGCTTCATCCACTCGATCCTGCACAGGCGCGACATCCGCCAGCTCGTGAATGCGATTCTGCTCTTCGGCGGCGGTGAGCTCGACGACCACCACATCCTCGCCCACATCGTCCAGACCCTGTCGGAAGAGGGTGATCCCACGGTGTATGCCACCGACATGAAGGTCCCGAACATCGTCATGACGGAAGGGATCCTCGACGGGTGCTCGATCCGAGAGGCCGCCGAGCAACTTGCCGGCGCCGCCCGCTTCCCCGTCGCGGAGCCGGTCCTCCGCCCGCCGTTCGTGATCGACGAGATCCTCGGCCTTCCCCACGTCACACTGCCTGCGGCGGGGAACACGGCCGAGGGAACGCGCCTGCTGCTGCAGCTCGACGCCCAGCACTTCGGCGTGCAGGCGAATCCCCAACTCGTGCGCACCTTCTTCGACACACTGCTCGAGGACGGTGTCCCCACCGTCCCGGCAGGTCCGTTCGCACCCGAACGCAACACCGGTCAGTGTCTGCGCTGGGACTGAGATCCGGAACGCGGAAAGGGACTGTGATGCCGATCGACCCGAACGCCGTCGGAACGAAGGGAGGCCCGTGGGAACGAGCGTGGACCTCGAAGGACACCATCCTCTACGCCCTCGGTGTCGGGGCGGGCATGGAGGACCCCACCGGCTCCGAGCTCGAGTTCACGACGGAGAACAGCGCCCTCGTCGACCAGCGGGTCCTGCCCACCTTCCCCGTCCTCTTCGGGGCCGGGTACCTGAAGGAGATCGGCACGTTCAACCCGGCCATGCTCGTGCACGGCGAAGAGGCCATCGAGCTGCACGGCCCGATCCCGGTCGAGGGCACGATGGTCGCCGAACCCGAGGTCGTAGGCGTCTACGACAAGGGCAAGGGTGCCCTGACCGTCACCGAGACCCGCCTCTCGGACAAGGCGTCGGGACAGCTCCTCGCGACCGTCCGCGCCTCCATGTTCATCCGCGGCGAGGGCGGGTTCGGCGGCGAGCGGGGCCCGTCCGGACCGGGCGTCGAGCTCCCCGACCGCGCGCCCGACCACGCCGTGACCTACACGACACGGCCGGACCAGGCGCTCCTCTACCGGCTGTCCGGGGACAGGAACCCGCTCCACTCCGATCCGAAGTTCGCCGAGGCAGCCGGCTTCCCGCGGCCGATCCTGCACGGCCTCTGCACCTTCGGCTTCACGGGACGTGCCCTGCTCCACACCCTGTGCGACTCCGACCCGGCCCGTTTCCGGGCCGTCTCCGGTCGCTTCTCCAAGCCCGTCTTCCCGGGAGACACGCTCACGGTGAAGATGTGGGTGGACGGGACCGAGGCCGTCTTCAGGACCGAGACCCAGGCGGGTGAGGTCGTGCTCGACGCGGGTCGCTTCGCTTTCGACTAGTGGTGCTCAGCACCACGTGGGCTGCTCAGAGCTCGACAGCGCCGATGTCGCAGCCTCCGCCCCTGGGACGGGCCGCACCCCGTTGATCGGAGAACAGCGGGGAGCCGCACTCCACCTTCCCGACCGGCACCCGATCCAGGAGCGGGCTGCCCACGAGTGGGAGATGTGTCTCCGTGGAACCGCCGTTGGCGGCAAGGGCGCCGAGTCGGGGATCTCCTCCCTGCTGGTCCGTTGCGTGGCGCAGCCCACACGACGCATCCCCCGAGAAGTTCCACCCCGACGAAACGGCTGCACCGTTGCCACCCAGTGCGCAGTCGACGCCGCCCCGGGCCAGCGCGATGACCGAACGGACCGCAGCGAGGGAGTCTGTTCTCACGTTGGCGCCGGCCGGGGCGGCATTGTCGACCACAGTGGCGTGAGAGATCGAGACGGACGGCGCCGTCACACCGCCGCCCGTCCGACCGCCACTGTTTCCCGTCAAGGTCGAGATGTCCACGAAGACCTGGGTGGCAACCCCCGCTCCTCGAATCGCCCCTCCTGAGCCACCCGCGGAGTTGTTCGCCAGCGTCGAATCCTTCACGTAGACGTTGCCCTTCGCCCAGATCCCCCCACCGTCACCCCGGGCAACACCGTCGATGATCGACGAGTGGAGCACCGAGACGTCGCCCAGAGCAGCGAAACCGGCACCCTTCCCCCCCGCCACATTCCCGACTACGAGGCTGTCGAGCACCTCGACGCGCCCGTCCGCCCACAGGGCGCCCCCGTTTGTCGGCGAGAGGTTCCGCTCGAACCGGGAATTCCGGACGAGGACCGATCCGGCGGAGCGAACCCCGCCTCCGTAGGACCTCGCCTCGCCGTCACCGGGATTGCGTCCGACGTTCCCGCTGTCGATCACCACCTCGAAGAGCCCGAGCCGGCTGCCCCGCCCGAGAGCGTGCAGGACGCGCTGCCCGGCGCACGTCTGCATGATCGTCGCCCCCGTCCCGCGGATCGTGAGCTCGACATCGGCGAAGTCGAGGTCCCCGGTCACGTTGACGTCCTCGTGCAGGCCCCCGCACCGGGTCAGCCGGTACAGATCACCCTCGGCAAGGACGATCGTCTCCGGTCCGGCCTGGCGGTTCGCGCGGTCGACCGCCTCGCGCAGCGACACGAGACCGTCGTCGGCGACCACGTCCCGGTTCGTCGTGACGACGATGTCGACGGCTGCCGTCGCCGGACGCGCGAGACCCGCTGTACCCACCGTGAGGGCAGCCGCGAGGACTGCCGCCACAACCCCTCCGCCTGTCCGTTTCGTCGGTCGCCGCATCGATCGCTCCCTCGCTTCGGAATATCACAGCCGTGACGTGCTGCTCACCTGAACCGACGGATGGGCGGCCGGGATCTAACACCTCTGCACGGGAAAATCGGGACTTCCCATAGGTCCGTGGGTGTCTGAGTTGGGGGGACGCGGGGCTGGACGCGCTTTCAGGCGGGTGGGGGTGGGCGGATGTCGATGACCTTGCCGTCGGGGCGTTTGAAGGTGAGGGTGCCGTCGGCGTCGCCTTCGATGTGGTGGCCGGTTTCGTGCACGTGGCGGTGATGGCGGGGACAGAGGGCTGTGCAGTTGGCGGTGGTGGTGGGGCCGCCGCGGGCCCAGGGGACGATGTGGTGGATGTGGAGGCGGGATGTGCGTTCGCAGCCGGGCCAGCGGCACGTGACGTCACGGAGGCGGATGATGCGTGAGAGATGTGGGGGGACGGAACGTCGGAGGGAACCGACACTGCGGGCACGGCCGTCCTCGCTGTAGAGGACCGTCTGGTATCGGGAGTCGCAGGCGAGACGTTGCGCTGTTTCTTTGGAGATGGGGGGGCCGGCGAGGATCCAGCCGCCCGGTCCCGCAGATTCGGTTTGGGTGGTGAGGGCTGTGACGGGTACCTGGACGACGATGGTCGCCCGGTCACAGTCGGTGTCGGCTGTGATGTGGGCGGCGGCGAGGTCGACGAGGGCGTCGGCGAGGCGTGCCTGGTAGGGGACATGTTCGGCATCGGGATCGTCCCGGGCAGAGGTGAGGGCGAGGTCGACTTGGCGTTCGAGGCTCTTGACGAGGGTGGCGCCGTCGTCTTCGGGCACTTCGAAGCTGCCGCGTAGGACACGTCGGGCCGTGTCGGTGTGGTAGTGCAGGTAGCGGCCGGCATGTGTGTCTTGGGATTCGCGGGAGGTGACGGGCCGGTAGCGGCGGGCGATACGTTCGAGCTCTCCCGGCGAGTACCGCTGGGCTCGCCCCACCCACGTCTCCTCGGTTTCGGGTTCGGCGAAGCGGGCGACGACTCGTACCTGGTCATATGACAGGTCGCCGTCGGCGAGGGCATCGGTGAGAGCGGGGAGGTCGTCGAGGCGGCGGGCGGTACGGGCCCAGTCCCGCCCTGTCGCCGCCCTCAGGTCGAGGAACCAGGCGAGCCATTCGCCGTTGGAGTGGGCACCGTCTGCCTCCCAGTACCGTTCCCGGTCGTACTCACAGGTGAGACGCAACAGTCTCGCCTGCGCGCGGAGCATGTCGGTGTGGGCGGCCCGGATCTCCTCGGAGAGGACGTCGGCCCGTCCC
>JADZDR010000008.1 GCA_020850945.1 Acidimicrobiia bacterium
GGTGGGCGGCGCCCTCCGGAACAGTCGTGCAGTCGCGGGATTCGTCGACGTCGGCTGTCTCGGCGGCGTCACTGTCGTAGTCGACACAGTCGAGGCGGCCTGTGCCGGGCGTGTAGGTCGAGGTGGCAGATCGTCCGTCGGCGTCATATGCGCTGTCGGGGGTGCCGTCGAGGTTCCAGGTTGCCCCCGTCGCCCCGTCCGGGCCTTCGATGTCGGGCGGGTTGTAGCCGATGGGACGGTCGGCGATGTCGTAGTCGTAGACGTGGGTGTCGTGGTCGTCGCCACTCGACGGCATGAGGACCCGTGTGATGTTGCCGTTGTCGTCGTAGCGGACACCGCTCGTCGTGCCGTCAGGGCCTTGAGTGTTGAGGGGACGCAACAGGGCGTCGTAGCCGACGACGGTGCCGGTCCGCCCGGTCGGGTCGGTCACCGATTTCAGGGCGCCTTCCCAGAGGTCGCCGGGGGATTCGCCCGACGTGTAGTAGTCGTAGTCGGTGACACGACTGCCTTCGCTGACGGTGTCGACACGTCCGAGCGCGTCGTATTCGACTGCGACAGGCGCCTGGTCGACACCGTCGATCGGGGCGGGGTCGTAGCCGACGGGTCGACCGTAGCGGTCCAGCGTCATCGTGTCGGTACGACCCTCGGGGGTGCCGGATGCGACAGTCCCCTCGGCCGTGGCGGGATCCCAGTCGTACTCGGATGTGACCGTACGGGTCCCACCGTCGGCGTCGGTGAAGGTGACGTCCTGGGTCGCGGACGCGACGACACCGGACTCGACGACATAGCTGTAGCTGCGGGCCGTGTCGACGCTCTGGCGGCCCCGCCCCGGAACATCGACATCCACAGACATCGGATACGGGGCGAGCATCCCCCAGCGGGGATCGCCGGTCGACTCGACACGGCTCGTCGTCCCATCCGCGTCGACCCGGGACACGACCGTCCCGGTCGCATCGGCGACAGACGTCGTCACGAGACCGTCCGGGCCCGTGAAGGTACGGGTCGTACCGGCCTCGCCCTGCTCGACTGTGAGAGTCGAGACCATCATGTCAGCGGGTGAGTCGTCGTGGAGTTTGGTGACGAGGACTTCATAGTGGTCGTCCTCGTAGGGGCTTGTCCCCTCCAGGGGTATGCGAGTCAGTCCCGTGGAACCCCCGTCAGGTGCACGGTCGAGGTAGAGCCGGCCGTCGTCGTCGTAGAAGAAGGTGTGGTTCCCGCCGGCGGGGTCGACGAGACCCGTGAGGAGGCCGGCCTGAGGGTCGGCTACGTCTGCGTGGGTGAGGTCGATGCTGTATCCGCCCGGATAGGCGATCGTGTCCAGATATCCGCCGATGGAGCCGGTCGGTGTCAAAGTGGTGATCTGGGAGCCGCCCCCGTCGGGGGATGTCAACGTGATCGTGTACCAGTCGCGGTCGATGTCGAGAGTCCGCCCGAAGGCATCCGTGACAGAGGAGAGCAGTCCGGACTCGTAGTCGAACGTGAGCAACGTCTCGAGCGTGAACGCGTCCAGGGTGCGGAGATGGCGCCCGTACGCGTCGAACTGGTAGAGGAGCGAACCGTCCTCGGAAGGAATCGCGATGTCGGAGCCGTCGAAGACCGGCGCGATCGTGGTGAGCCGGCGGATCGTGCCGCTGTCGTCGGTGAAGAAGACATCACCGTCGTCGGTGGCCTCGATCGGCCACAGATCCCAGATCTCACAATAGTTCCCGTTGCACGAGTTCGGCGGGTCGAGCTCAGCCACTCCGGTACCGGCTGCCGTGTAGATCCGGCCAGAGTTCAGGGACACCGCACGGATCTTGGCCTCCCCGGAATCGGCGATGAACAGCATCGACCCCGACACGGCGAAGCCATGCACGGCATCCAGGCACGCATCCGTGGCCAGACCGCTGTCCTCGGACCGCTCGCAACCATACGGGTCGTCCCATTGCCCGGCGACGACCGTCACGTTGCCGAAGGAGTCGACACGGTACACGACACGCCCGTCGCTCCAATACACGCCGGCGGCGTTGGCCGCGATCGCCGTGGGTGGAGTCGCCGTGTCCACAAGTTCCTTGACCTCGACCCCCCCGTCGTCGGTCTCCCTGAAGACCAACAGGCGGCCCGCCGAGTCGGCAACATAGTGTCCCTCGATGTCCACCGGTGACATCGTGACGAGTTCGGGATCGCTCCACTCCGTGCTTGGTTCCATGCAGTCGGGGTATGGGGGCAATTCGTGAATGCATCCGGCGTAGGGCTCGAAACTGCCATCGTATGTGTTGACTTCCATCACCTGTCTGTACACACCTGCCAACAGACCGCCCCCGCCCATCGTGAGACCGCCCGACACGTTGATATGTTCGGCGATGCGCTCCGGTGACGACGCACTTGCCTTCCATATCTGGTCCGTCCCGGTGTCGCCTACATAGACCTCACTCTCACTCACGGCAATGCCCTGCACCTTCGATGCAGAGTCCTCGTCCTCGTCCCTTGGAACGTCCGCGTAATACGACATCTGGAAGCCTGCCCCCGCCGAATTGGCCGCGCCCGGGTCGAGATCGCGGAAGCTGCCGTCGCCGTAGTAGAGGATCCCCTGAGCCGGGTCGTACACGTGGTGGGAATCCAGCGACCAACCGCCGAACTCTGTCACCGGCGCCGAGTAGTGCCCGATACGCTGCCCCATGATCGTCGGAATACCTGCCACGGGACATCCATATAGAGGATTGGGTTCCGTATCTACATTAAGGGTGATGATGTCGTCGGCATCTACAAACCCAAAACCACCTGCAGTAAGGTCAGCACAGTAGTAGTAAGTTGCCCTGATCTCGATATCCTGAACACCGTTGAGTGCATATCCGTAGGCATCAAGGCCGTCCCAAGTGAACCGGAAATGCGTTGCGTCGATCTGCTCCCAACCCGGATCGTCAGAGGGAACTGCTGCGGCACCCCCACAAAGCCAATTCGTATTCTCCCAGAATCCGCCGCTGTCTGCCATCAATGCCCCCGTCGAGTGACCGACACCGCCGACGCCAACAGTCAGACAAGCGCCCACGACACCGTCGGGTACGGTCTGTCCGTCTGGGGGCAGTGAGATGTCGAGGGTGCGGTCGTCGGTGCGTCCCGGTACCCGCGACGACCGGTAGTTGAGGGTGCTGTCGGTTCCGGCGACGGCGACGGTCTCACCGAGCGTCTGGTTCTCGCACTCGATGACCGACCCGGGCATGGTGCAGCCCTTGCCGAGCTGGTCGAAGCCGCCGTCGACGTCGATATCGGGTTTCTGTGCGGCTCCGATGATCCAGCCGGGGTTGAAGTCATAGGGGGAGAAGTGTTGGAGGGTGACACGCCACAGGCTCGTCCCGGCCCCATACAGGGTGGCGAGGGTTTCGCGTTCGTCGGCGCCGATGTCGGTGTCGTCGGTTCCGTCGCCGTCGAGGTCGGCGCCGGCATCGACGTCGGGATCGGTGTCTGTGTTCAGGGTCACCTCGGCGATGCCGTCGCCGTCGCTGTCGGTCGTGGCGTCCAGGATCGTGAGGGCGATGCCGCTGTTCTCGCACGCCTCCCAGAAGCCGGTTTCGCGGTTGTAGTAGCCACACGGCACGACCGTGCCGTCCGCCCAGCCGGTGAAGTTGTCGGTGTAGGAGAACACCGGTTTGGAGAAGCTGACCGACGCTGTGTCGTCCCCGGCGAGACGGGCCTCGTCGACGCTGAACTCGGCCGCATAGTTGTACATGACCGTTTCGGGCAGCTCACCGGGCATCGCCGCCCTCCCCGACGCGCCGACGGTGAACTCGGTCGCCCGCACCGAGATCTCATCGAGGGTCTCCCACGAGCCGTCGCTGCGTTGCATCTTGGCTTCGGTCCCCGCCTGGAACAGAACCGTCTGTTGACGGGTTCCACGATCGTCGGTGACGACGGATCCACGTGCGACCTCGATCGGCGCGTCGAAGTCGATGTCGGTCACGGCCGTGTCGTAGGGGACCAGGACCGTCGCGTCGGCGATCTCGAAACGGCCCGCCCGCGGCTCCATCGACCGCTGCGCCGCGACGAAACCTGCCTTGGCGACGTCGAAGGTGAGTCTCTGCCCGGCTGTGACAGCCATGTCCCACCAGCCGTCCGCCCGCGAGTACGTCTCACCGAAGCCGTCTTGGTCCCGTACGCTCACCCGGGCGCCCGACAGCGGATTCCCGGCCTGATCCAGAACCTGACCGCGGGCGATCGCGACATCGGCTGGATCCAACATGTCGACGTCGACACCGGTCTGCACCGGCGCATCCCCCTCATAGAGGCCCGCAGCGATCGACGCGACGTTGCTGACCACACCTGGATCGCGGACCTGTTCGCCCAACACCGGCGCCGCCCCCACCGTGACCTCCACCGTCGCAGTCGCCGTGGCGCCCGCCCGGTCCCGTGCCGTCACCACAGCCGAGAACACCCCCGTCGCCGTATAGGTGTGCGACACCGACTCGCCCACAGGAACCGCCGCAGAGCCGTCCCCCGGCGTCAACTCGAACGTGACCTCATCGCCGTCGACATCGGAACCCGCCACCTCGAAAAAGACACTCAACGGAACCACCCCGCCCGTCACATCCGTCCGAACCGTGACAGTCGGCGCCGCGTTCCCGCCCACCACGAGAAGCCGCACGAAAGAGCTCGACGCCCCCTCGCTGTCGGTCACCGTCAACGTCGCCGGATACAGGCCCGCCGCCGCATACCTGTGAATCGCCTCGGGCCCCTCGGTCGAATCGACGCTGCCGTCCCCGTCGAAATCCCACGCATACGCGATCGCCGTGCCGTCCTCGGGATCAGAGCTCGCCGACGCATCGAAGGACACCCGCACCGGCGCCTCCAACCCCACAGCCGGCGTCACCCCGAAGAAAGCAGTCGGCGACTCGTTGGCGAGCACCCCGACCAACTCGACCGCCTCGGCGGTCGCGCCAAGATCGTCGGTCACCACCAGACGTGCCGTGTAGACCCCCGCCGTCTCATACACATGTGACACCACCGGGCCCGAGCTGTCGTCGACGGTCCCGTCCCCGTCGAAATCCCACGCATACGAGACGATCGTGCCGTTCGCGTCGCTCGACGCCGACGCGTCGAAGTCTGCACGCAACGGCGCCACCATGCTCACCTTGTCATAGGACACAGCCAGAGACGCCACAGGCACCGCGTTCTCGACACGGACCCGCACCGTCTTGGACACCGACATCCCCTCGTCGTCGACGACCGTCACACGCGCCTGATAGACCCCCGCCCCATACGTGTGGGACACCCTCGCCTGGGGCCCCTCCACATCGACCGTGCCATCCCCCTCGAAATCCCACCTGAACACGCTGATCGCACCGCCGTCGGGATCCGACGATGCCAACGCGTCGAAACGCACCTCCAACGGCGCCACACCCGACGCGGGCGTCACACGCACACGCACCTTCGGCGCCTCACCACCCGGCCCCGCCTCCGCATCCCTGACACCGACGACGGGGAGCAACCCCAGGACCAGGACGAGAAGCAGTGATGCACGCCACATGAGAACCCCTGACAGGACTATTGCGATGCAACAGGACTTCGCAATAGGACGATGTGTGTCCTCCTCCACTGACAACCTTTCACCCTCCTCGTACAATCATCGAACACACGTCGAACACGCCGCCACCACCCGTGTCGCGAGAAGTCCTCCTGCATGGACAGTTGAGGCCGGGCGCGCCGTCCTGCCCGCGGTCGTGGTACTCCGACATCCTCTCTTGTCGACGATTCACATCGGCGACAAAGGATTGTGCCGAGGTCGTGGGGAACTCTCGAAATGAGCGCACGCGATCCGCCGCGTGCGGTTGGGCGGGAGCGGGGATCATGCGAAGGTAGTCGGCGCAGTGGGTCCGGCGTATCCGGCGCATCCGCCTGTGTCGAGGCGGTTCGCGGGCCCTTCCCAGTCGACCAGGTAGCGGGCGGGAGGTCGGGATGTCGGGCGAGCGCCCCCGTCGCCATCGTGACTCCGTACGAATAGGAGACGATGCCGACACGGTCGGCGTCGTCGTCGGGAAGCGACACGGCGAGCCGGACGACGGCTGCAAGGCCGTCCTGTTGTGTGTACCCGTCGGCGTCTTCGACGCCTTCGGAGCGTCCCCGTCCGTCGGGGTCGAACACGACGACGAGGTTTCCGGCATCTGCGATCGCCTGGCCGTCACCGGGTGGTTGCAGGAACTTGTCTGCGCCGTTGGCTCCACCGGGCACCATCACGACGACGCGCAGGGGACCTTCGGGGGGTTCGGCCGGAGCCAGCGTGCGGACCCAGAGCCACGCGCGGCTCGTCGGGTTGCGCACCCACCAGCGGTCGTCGCCCGCCCGCACGGCGTTGCGTTCAAGATCGGCAGGCGGAGGTGTGGCGGGGTCGACGGCAGGCGGGGAGTCGTCGACTTCCACACGCGGGAAGTGCGCGGCGATCTGCGGCAGCGTCTCCCACGTCGCGCGGCCGGCCGTGACTTCAGGTTCGACGGCCGCGAAGAACGCCTCGGCTGCCTCCGCAGGCGAGGGGACGCCGATGCTCCAACTGATGTTGAGGACCGTGGGAACCCCGGGTGTGGCCTCGTCCTCGTATGCGTCGAGGAGGTCGAGGAATCCCTCGCTGCCGCCTGCGTCCAGCACGCACGGCTCTACGTCCGGCCCCTCGGCCAGGCACGGGAGGCTCGTGCCCGACTCACCCGAGACGACGACGATGGGACTGTCGGGCCCGTTGCGAAGCCAGGCATCCGATGTGCTCGTCCGCCACGGGTGGGCCCGCTGGAAGATGTCTCCGGGGGCGGGCACGTGGCACTCCGACGGCCTCGTGCAGGCGTCGATGTCTTCCTATCCGGGGGGACGGTTCTCTGCCGGGATCGACTTGATGCAGTACTCGACGATCCCTGTCGCCGACTCGAAGCCCGCCCCGATCGCCGCTTCCACCCAGTCGCTCGCCGAGCAGATCCCCGAGACGTGGGTGACGGTGACACCCTGCGCCTCGATGGCCGCCTTGCGTTCCGCGAGCGGGTGGGTGAATTCGTCCAACGGTATCGGGGTGCCGCCGAGGTCCGCGTGGACGCCGATCGCGTGGCCTCGCGCAGCCATCAGGGACGCGAAGTCGTCCCCCCAGCGCGCCATCGCTGCCGTGAACTCGGCGGACAGCTCGAAGGAGAGGCGTGCCCCGTGCGCCTCGGCCGCGTCGGCGGTCTCGACGAGGGCCTGGCGGTGTCGCATGTACTTCAGGCGGTTGTTGGCCTCCCCCTTGAAGCCCTCGACATGGACCGAGATACCCAAATACGGATACACACCCCACTCGATCAGCAGGGTTATATATTCGGCGGTCGAATAGGAGCGTCATAAACGGGTTCCAGACCCGGTCAAGACAGGAGGCATGTCATGAGTGGACGAAAGGGACTGAGGCGGCGTGTGGGGCGAGCTGCGACGATCGGCTTGGCCGCGGCGCTTGCGGTGGGGGTGTCGGTGTCGGCGCCGGACCCGGTGCTCGCCGAGGACCAGTGCGAGATCATGGGAACAGATGGTCCCGACGCCCTCGTGGGAACGCCGGGCGACGACGTCATCTGTGGGCTGAAGGGCGACGACCACATCGAGGGCAGCGGCGGGCACGACACGATCTACGGGGGACGTGGCAACGACTGGGTCTACGGCGATGATGGCGTCGACGCGATATACGGCGGATGGGGCGACGACACTGTCTACGGCGGTGAAGGCAACGACATGATCGTCGGCGACGATGGTCTGGCCGGGGCCGACACGATCTTCGGGGACGCCGGAGACGACTGGATTCTCGGCGACGATGTTGAGGAGGGAACTGCCAGCGGACCGGACTCGATCCACGGCGGCACCGGCAACGACATGATCAACGGCGATCAGGTGAATGGGTCGGCCTCGAGTGCCCCGGACCACATATACGGCGAAGACGGCGACGACCGGATCTGGGCTGACACGTTGGACGGCGGTCTGGACGCGGGCGCCGACGACTTGATCGACGCGGGTGCCGGAAATGACCAGGTCATGGCCGATTCGACGTGGACGACCGGTGTGGGGATCGAAGGCGGCGGAAAGGACAAGATCACCGCCGGGCCGGACGACGACACGGTTGTGGCGGACGCCTCTTGGCTTGACGCAGACATGGAAACGTGGGGGGACCGCGACGTCATCGACCTCGGGCCGGGTGACGACGACCTGAGGGCCGGCGGTGGCGCGAACAGGGTTACGGCCGGTTCCGGCAACGACCTGCTCTTCGGTGGCACAGGAGACGAGCGCCTCGCCGGTGACGACGGGAACGACACCATTTGGGCTGATGACGGTGCCGACATCCTGGGTGGAGGCCGAGGTGATGACAGCCTCTTTGCATGCGATTCCGGCCTGGACGTCCCCGACGAGATCAGCGGAGGTTCCGGAGTGGACACAGCGTGGCTCTCCGACCTCGACATCGCTTCTGGAGTGGAGACATCCGGCCCCTGCTGGTGACAATCTGCATGAAAGCGGAGGTGGACCGCCCGTCGTCCGCCCACGAGTCATTACAGAGTCTTTCGATATGCGGGATAGGACGATGTGTTACTAACGACGAACATATGCACGTTGGAGTCGCCGGCACTCGTCCCGTAGCTCCGACATCTGTGCCAGGCCCCCGGATTCGGCTGAGACCCTCCCAACCGG
This sequence comes from Acidimicrobiia bacterium, assembly GCA_020850945.1. Lineage (GTDB taxonomy): Bacteria > Actinomycetota > Acidimicrobiia > UBA2766 > UBA2766 > QWHP01. The sequence continues at coordinate 8,647 of JADZDR010000008.1, forward strand.
CCGGATCCGGGAGCGCCTGTCCACCCACGTCTGAACCGCCTCGGAGGCACGCAGGCACCGGCCGGTGCTCGGCGACGAGTGAGGGTCCCACACTGGCCGGCACCTGGACGTCTCGTCGAAGAGGGAGGCGAGTACCCCTGGGTCGCCCGACATGCTGAGTGCGCCGGGTCGGCGGGACCTGCCATGCCCGATCATCCCATGCCCCACACGGACCCGTTCCCAGCGGCGCCACGGCTGAGACACCTTGCGGTCCGCCCTAGAGTCTCGCCGTGGCTCGATCACTCGTCGCGCGTGTCCTGGCCGCCATCGCCGCGGTCGGCCTGCGGCTCTTCTTCCGCACGATCGAGTTCCACGGCTTCGACCGCATCCCCCGCGGCCGGCCCATGCTCGTCGTCGCGAACCACTTCAACGGCTTCGTCGACGCCGTCCTCCTCATCCGCGGACTCGCGACAGTGCCGCGCTTCCTCGCCCGCTCGGGCCTCTGGCGCACCGCCGCGATCCGCCCCTTCCTCGCCCTCGTCGGGCTCATCCCCGTCTACAGGCCCGAGGACGGCAGTGACGCCACGAAGAACGTCTCCCTCTTCTCGAAGACGGAGGTCGTCCTCGTCAGAGGTGGTCTCGTCGCCGTCTTCCCAGAGGGCCGCACGCACGACGAGCCTGGCATGATCCGTGTACGCACGGGTGCCGCCCGCATCGCGCTCGGCGCACGAGTTGCGGGTGCGGCTGGACTCGTGATCGTCCCCGTCGGCCTCGTCTTCGACAACAAGGTCGCGCTGCGGGACCGGGCCGCGGTCCGTGTCGGGCAACCCATCGACCTCGATGCGGAGATCGCCGCGTTCGTGGAGGAGGGCGAGGCCGAAGGTGAGGAGAACTTCGAGGCCGTGCGTCGCCTCACCGAGGAGATCGAACGGCGCCTCCTCGCCGTCACGACGGAGTTCGCGACGCTGCGCGAGCAGGCGGTGCTGCGGCGGGCGGCGGAGATCCGACTCCGATCCGAGGCGGACGACGTCGAGGGTGACGTCGAGGACGACGTGTCGCTCGATGCGCGGGAACGTCTCGCCGGCCGTATGGCGCAGGCCCCGCCCGACAAGAGGCAGGCCGTGGCGGACGCGCTCGGTGCGTACACGCTCGACCTCGAGATCCTCGACGTGCGGGACTTCCAGCTCCTCCCCCGGTACCGGAACTCGCGGCACCTGCGCCGTGCCCTGCTCGAGACCCTGAAGGTCGTCGTGCTCGCACCTCTCGCGATCGCCGGCTTCCTCCTCAACGTCGTCCCGTTCTGGGTCGTGCGCCAGTTCGGGATATCGCAGCGGCCCGCCATGCGGGGCACCTACCGCCTCTACGTGATCCTCGTGTTCCCACTCTTCTGGCTCTGCCTCGTCGTGGGCGTCGGCTTCGCCGTCTCGTTCTGGGCCGCGCTCTTCGCGACCGTGCCGCTCGTCTTCGTGGCGCCGGCCCTCGGCATCCTCGCCCTCCACGAGATCGACGATTACCGCCGCGTGAACGACGCGTGGCGGGCGTGGGGGACGTACCGTGAGCGCTCGCTCCCCATCGAACCGACGGTCGAGCGCAGACAGCGGGTCCTCGCGTGCGTCAACGACGCCCTCGCATCCGTCCCGCCCGCCTAGCCCCCCTGCCCGGCCCACCTGCCCGGCCCACCTGGGTCCGACGTTTGGGTGCGGTTTGTGGCGCATGCGCAACAAACCGCACCCAAAGTCACGTGAGATCTACGACCACTCCCTCGACCGCGCTCTCCATCGCCGCGAAGGCGATGCGGTGGCTCTCGTAGCTGTCGCGGGCCGAGGTGAGAGGTGCGGTTCCCGTCTCCACCGCCCGCAGGAAGTCGCGGAACAGGGGGCGCTCACCACCACCGTGACCGTCGAACGCCGGCTTGATCGGGATGTTGCGCACACGCCCCGACTTGTGGTCGGCGACGAGGAGGTCGGCGTCGACCGCGTACAGGTGCCCGACCGCGGACCCGTGTGTGCCGTCGACTCGCACGTAGCGCATGGACCGGTGCGACGCACTCTGGAGCATGAACGCGGCGTTGACGCCGTTCTCGAAGAGGACGTTGACCGTCTGGCTGCTCGGCTGATCGTTGTCATCCACGCGGTAGACGCATCTGCCCCAGCGGCTCGTGCGCAGGGCCGTGTCGAGCCCGGCAGGAGTGTGGTCGTCCGTCACAGCGGAAACGGGCCAGCGCCACCACCCGAACCGGCGACGCACCGCCTCGATCGGGACGCGGTCGAGCACCGGTTTCACCCGCCTGAGGAGAGCGGCCCCCGGACCGAGGGCAGCGGGCCGGCGGGCGAGAGCGAGATCGGAGAGCATCGGCGTGAGGTCGCGGTAGATCGCGACGGCGTCGTACGGGCACGTGTCGGCATGCGGGCAGCCTTCGATGCAGAACTCGGGGGCGCCCACGGGGGCGTGCGCCCCCGTGAGTTGCGTGGGACGCGTGAAGGACGAGACCCTGGCGGCCGTGGAGCCGGCCAGCCAGGCGATGAGATCGAGGTCGTGACAGGACTTCTGGAGGAGCCACGGGACGCGGCTGCTGCGCGTGAGTCCCCGCACGTAGGAGTGCGCATAGTGCCAGTAGGCGACGTTCTCGGACTGCTGGATCGCCACGATCTCACCGAGCGCACCCGACGCCACGACCGCGTGGAGGCGCGAGAACAGGTTCGAGAAGCGGTACACGTGGCAGACGGCGAGCGTGCGACCGGCGCGCGCGGCGGCCTCGACGAGACGGAGACACGAGACGTCGTCGAGCGCCATCGGCTTCTCGAGCAGGACGTGGTAGCCGGCCGCGAGCGCGGCGAGTGTCGGTGCGACATGGTGCAGGTCACCGGTCGCGACGAGCGCGAAGTCAGCGAAGCGCGGCGTGGCGAGGATGTCCTCCCACGTCTCGAAGCAACGGTCCGGAGTGAGCCCGTAGCGGTGTGCGAAACGGGCTCGCCTCCCCGGATCGGGCTCGGCCACGCCCACGACGCTGCCCTCGTGTGGATGGTCGAGGAAGAGCGTCGTGTAGGCGTCGTAGCCTCGGTCGCCGGCACCGATCACGATCCCGGTGGGTGCGGCCACGCGAGCGGTTCCGGCTCAGGCGAATCTGCGGTAGACGTCTATCGCGTCCTCGTGCTGCGCGCGCAGCGCCTGGTCCATGACGCCGAGGCCGTCGACCGGGGCGAGGACACGCACGCCGAGCTTGCCCTCGTGCTCGTTGTGGTGGACGGCATTGATCGCGTCCGGTGCTTCCTCGAGCGGATAGCTCTTCGACATGATGGGGTGGATGGCGCCGAGTTTCGTGAGACGCAGTGCCTCCCACGCCTCCTTGTAGTTGGCGCAGTGCGAGCCGATGATCCGCTTCAGGTTCATCCAGAGGTAGCGGTTGTCGAACTCGTGAGCGAATCCGGTCGTCGACGCGCACGTGACGACGGTGCCGCCACGTTTGGCGACGAACACGCTCGCCCCGAAGGTGGATCGTCCCGGATGCTCGTACACGATGTCGGGGTCCTCGCCGCCGGTGAGCTCCCGGATGAGCTGACCGAGCTTGCGCCACACCTTCTGGTCCTGCGTCCCGTCCTCGGTCCAGAAGTCGAGGCCCTCGGCGGAGCGGTCGATGACCCGCTCACATCCCAGTGCCTTGGCGAGCTCGACCCGCTTCGGCGAGCTCACGACTCCGACGGGGATCCCGCCGCCGTTGAGGACGTACTGCACGGCCATGCCGCCGATACCACCGGTGGCACCCCAGACGAGGACGACATCACCCTGCTTCATCTGCGCCCCGTTCGGGCTCACGAGCATGCGGTAGGCCGTCGTCGAGACGAGGGAGACCGTGGCGGCCTCCTCCCACGTGAGGTGTTCGGGCTTGGGCATGAGCTGGGTCGCCTTCACGAGGGCGATCTCGCCGAGCCCCCCGAAGTTGGTCTCGAAACCCCACGCCGCCTGCGACGGGTCCATGATCCCGTCGTCGTGACCGAAGTGGTCCTCCATGTCAACGGCGATCGGATGCACGACGACGCGGTCACCCGTCTTCCACTTCGTGACGCCGGGACCGACGTCGAGCACGACACCGGAGGCGTCCGAACCGATCACCTGCCAGTCGAGGTTGTGGCGGGCGGCGAGCGGGTTGCCCTTCGCGCGGCGGTCGAGGAACCCGAACGTCGGGAGGGGCTCGAACATCGAGGTCCAGACGGTGTTGTAGTTGATCGACGACGCCATGACGGCGACGCGCACTTCGTTCGGGCCGAGCGGTGGGATCGGTACCTCTTCGACGTGCACCGACTTGCGCGGGTCCTTGTCCGCGGACGCCATGCCGTCGAACATGCCGACCTCGTCGCGCCTCACGATCGCCCCCCGCATGGAGTCGGGCAGGGGAAGGTCCGCGAGCTCCGCTCCCGACGTCTCGGTGAGGATCGCCTCGAGGATCTCTTTCATCTCGTTTGCCATGACCCCTCCGGAGATTTCCCGTCCAGACCGCGCGATGCCTGCCCCGATCAATTCGAGACGGGTGGCGTGGTCTCCTATCCGGGCGCGCAGTGGAGGTCAGGCCGGTGGGAGATCGTGGTTTCCCGGACCGAGGTCGCGGGGCGGGATGCGCGCCGCCCGATGCTCGACGCTCGCCGTGATCCCCGCCGGGATCGACACGTGCATGCCGTCCGGGGTCACGTCCACCTCGACGAACCCGTGCGGAGTCGGCACGCGCCCCCGCGCGTGGGTCAGGCCGCCGAGGGAGGGGGAGATGCGCGCGCGGGCGTACCCGGGCGCGCAGGGCCGTACGCCGAGAACGTGCGTCGTGAGGTCGTAGGTCGGTGTCGCCGCCCACGCGGGGGCGTGGCTCGCGAACACGTCGGGGGTCTCCCAGACCTCCCAGAACGTCTGCCCTGCGGCTGCCTGGCCCCACCAGCGCAGGCACAGGTCGGGCACAAGCTCGCCCCGTCCTGCCGTCACGACTGCCTGGTGGAGGAAGTGGGAGAAGAAGGGCTGGGCGGCGACCACGTTCACGTCGGGATCGAAGGCGCCGTGGTCGGCGGGATCCGCCCACTGGAGAAGGCCTCCCCGCACGGGACCGAGATCGCCGATCGTGGGCGTCACGACTGCACGGTCCGGGTCGAGGACGGCGTCGAGCATGTCCGCCCATCTCTCGGCGGGGGCGCAGCCGGAGAGGATCGCCATCGCGTTCGTGTGCTGGCTCACGCGTTCGAGTCGGACGCCACCGTGCATCGCATCCACGTACACGCGCCGGCGGGGATCCCAGAGGGCCTCGAACGCGCGTCCCGTGCGGGAGGCGAGCGCCCGCATCTCGTCCGCCCGCCACCCGTCCGCCACGCTGTCGAGCAGGTCGGCGAAGTCCCGCAGCGCACACGCGTACAGGGCGTCGAGGACACCGGTCACGTCCCCGCGCTGTGTCATCGCCCAGTCCACGAACAGCCAGCCGGGCACGGCATGGAGGAAGCCGTCGTCCGCCCGGTAGCGCTCGAAGGCGTCGACAACACCGAGGGCGACGGGGAGGACCGTGCGGGCGAGGTCCGCGTCGCCGCTGTGCTCGTGGTGTCGCACGGCGGCCCGCAGCCAGTGCAGCGAGTAGTCGGGGATCGTCGTCGCCACCATCGAGAGGTCACCCGTGGACGACATCGTGAGCAACCCGTGCGGGCGCACGGACGTGGCGCCGAGCCGCAGGTTGCGGGCGGCGAGCCTCCAGTCGGCGTTCGTGACGTACGTAACCATGGCGTGCACGTAGGCGTCACCCACCCACGCCCGCTGCTCGCGCCCCGGGCAGTCCACGAACGCGTCGGTGGCGCACACCTCGAGCGTGCGCGCCCCCACCGCCCAGATCCGGTCGAGGCGAGGGTCACTGCACGAGAAGGTGGAGTCGCCTGAAATCGGATAGCGCCGTTCTGTCGCACCCACTGCCGCCACGTCCACGTCTCCCTCCGTGCGCACGCCGACGTAGCGGAAGCCGACGGGGTCGAATCCCTCGATCCGCTCGCGGTCCCCTCCGCCCGGCCGGTAGCGGAGGCGGTAGTTGCGGGGTTGCGACTCGGGCCGGCCGCCCTCGTCGAGGCCTTCGCCCACGGTCACCTCGACGGCCGAGCCGGGGCGGCCCACGACCTCCACCCACGGTGTCGCGATCACGATCCCGCCCGCGTCGTAGACGCCGTCTGTGCCGGTGGACTCCAGTTCGACGGGGATCTCCGTCTGGCCCGCGATCCCGGCCGGCTCGAGGACGGGGAACGGGTCGCAGGGCACCCATGTGCGGTCCGTCGTGAACCAGCCGGACTCGAGCTCGGCAGCCGGGGGCCACGTCGCGTCATCGAACGCGGGGTCGAGCCAGCCGTGCGGCCAGGCCGATCCGTCCACGATCTCGTCGGGTGGATACAGGGGATCGGCGGCCGGTGCCGTCTCGTACGGCGCCGGCCGGGCCCGCCACGACCCATCCGAGACGAGGCCGATTGCGGGCGCCTCGAGCACGAACGAGCCGAAGCCGAGCTGGGCGAGTGGCACGACCGGACGCCACCACGCGACTGCCCTTCCGTAGAAGCGCACGAGGGCGGCCACCGTGTTCTCACCCGGGTGGAGGAGGCGGGTGAGGTCGACCTCGGAGTAGGCGAGGTGTTCGGGCACGCCGCGGGCCGGACCGCGGGCGGCCTCGGCGCCGTTCACGTAGAGCACGAAACGGGAGTCGGCACTCACGCGGGCGGGAACGCTGGAGGGCACGACATCCAGAGTCACGAGCCTGCGCAGGAAACAGAAGCGGTTCCAGGCATCCGGCGGGCTCGTGAGCTCACCGAGGAGCGGTGCGGGCATCCCCATGCGGGGCGGTGCCGCCCAGATCCAGCGTGCCTGCCACCGGGCCGGCCACTCCATCGTCCCCCCTCGAGGTCCTGTCTTCGCGTCTGGCGCTTCCGCAGACTACGGCTCGACCCGGGGTCCGCGGCCGCTTCGCAACGCTTGTTGGGCCTTTCTGGGTACCTGAGCGGCGATATATCGCCGCTCAGGTACCCAGAGAAGGGGTTCAGGAGGCGGCGGTCAACTGCAGAGCCGTACCCAGCCGCGACACCTCAGGGGTGGCGGCGACCTCGACGAGCTCGCTCCCCATGAGGGCGAAGACACGCTCACCCAGGAAGATCGGCCGCGTGTTGCCGTACCAGTCGACGCACGAGGTCTCGCAGACCCCGGCGTCCCCCGCGGCCGTCACGGCACCGCGCGTGGCGAGGCTTCCGTCAGCCCCCACCGCCACGCACGCGACGTTCGAGATACCCGCACCCCACCAGCCTCCGGTGTCCTCCACTATGGGTTCCCCCGACTCGGGCGCTGGCCCAGGCCCGGCCTGCTCCTGGATCACGGGCAGCCCGAAGACACCGCCTCCGTCCCCGGCGGGCTTGAAGAAGAACCCGTGACTGCGGGTCTCGCCTTCGCCGCTCGACGCGAGGCTCGCCGCTCCCACGGTCTCTCCCCCCTGCTCGAGGTCGAGCACACGCAACTCAAGGCTCGGCACGACACCGGAGCCCGAACCTGCCGCGAGGGCTCGGTCCTCGCCGACCGCCTCGATGCGACTCACGGCGAAGTCGGGCTCGACGTGGCCGACCTCTCCGGCTCCGGCGCGGTACACGACGACGTCGCCGCCCTCCCCCCCACCGACGGCCGCCACGAACGTGTCCCCGATCCAGCGCTCGGCGGACACTCCCCCCCACTCGTCGCCTCGGCTCTCGCTCAGCACGACCCGACCCGTGTCCGCAGGTTGCTCACCCCGCTCGTCGAAGGCGTCGAGGTCGAGGGACACGACGGCGAGTGTGCCGCTGCCGTCGAGCGTCGCCACATGCAAGGTGCGCTCGATCTGGCGGAACGCGAACTGGTCGGCGGGATACCCGGACACGGCGTGGGCCGAGACCGTCTGACCCTCCATGTCGAACGCGTAGACATGGGCGTCGGTCCAGAGGAACACATCGGTGGGTGACACGTAGAACTCGCGAGCGGCGTCGCCGAGCAACGACTTCGTGCGGCAGTCGAGACTGCCGTCCTCGGGCAGACCGCAGCTCACGATCGTGTGGAAGACCGGTGTCTCGGGCCGCTCGATCGGACGGTAGACGTCCTCCGCCGCGAAGAGCGCCCCGCCGGGCTCGAAGCTCCCGTCGGGCAGCGCGCGCAGGACCCGCGGGATCGGCAGCTCCGCGTCCCGGCCGTCGGTCAGCCACGCCGAGAACGGCATGTAGAACACGAGACGGCCGTCGACGAGACGGCTCGCGTAGTTGTCGGAGCTGTAGTAGTCCCACGACTCGACGAACGTCGTGCCGAGCCGCTCGAAGCCACCCGCCGTGAGACGGAAGGTGTTCACCTCGGTCGCCCCCGTCCAGTCGTCAGCCGCCTCCCCGGCAGCACCGCCGAGGGCGACGCTGTAGCGGTAGCCGACGACGTAGACGCGGTCACCGTCGACGAGCATCTCGTCGTACCACACGCCGTCGTTGAGCTCGTCCGAGGGGGCGACACGGATCGACCCCGCCTGCGCCGGCGCGCCCGGTTCCGCCACGGAGACGGCGTAGAGGCGGCCCTGGCGGAGGACGACGAGGTGGTCCCCCACGTTCTTCACGATGTCCCCCTCGTCCACCCCCGCCTCCTGCACGTTCGTGATCGCCTCGTTCGCGGCCGGGGCGGGGGCAGCGACACTGGCATCCGCCTCACCCGCCTCGAGGTCGGGAGCCACACCGCCGGAGGGGAGGTCGCGGAGGTACTCGAGCAGGGAAGCCTCGTCCCCGAACGGAGTCAGGGCATCGCCGGATCCGCCCCCCGACCCGCCGGAGTCCACGCAGCCTGCGACGGCGATCGCCACCGTGACGAAGAGGCCGACGATTCTCCGCATGTTCATCTCCATTCCACCTCGGACACGCGTGAGACGGTACCTGGCGCCGGATTGTTCCCGAGGCCGACGCGGAAGGCGGAATCGGCGGACCGCGGTCGGAGGTGCGAGAATCGGACGATCTCGTCCGAGGACCTGGGAGTGCACGTGACCGACCAGGACAGGAAGAACCTGATCGCGCAGTGGGCCTTCGACACGCGGCCCGTCCTCGCCCGCTTCCATCTGTGGCTCGAGAACGTCGAGTTCGAGCAGGAGTGGAACGAGCCGAACGTGCTCAGCACGTTCGCGCCCGCCGGCATCCGCCGTTGCCTCGGCGTCGCCGCCGCCGTCACCGCTCTCGGCACGCGCCTCTTCGGCAGTTACGGCGAGGGCGCGGGCAAGGAGAAGGCAGAGGTCAACCAGATCAAGAAGACGGCCGACGCCATCTCGGCCTACGTGATGAGCGAGTCGCTCTGGTATCTCACCCGCAACATCCCCGAGAACCATGCCGTCATGGTGAGCCTCGGCGAGGGACTCATGCCCAAGGCCGGGGAGTCCCCGGAGATGGGCGCGAACCCGCAGCTCGGGTTCGGCCGCGTGTACGCCCGCCCGGCCGTCGCCAAGTTCGTCGACGACGAGGTGCATCGCCTCCTCAACGAACCGGACCGCACATGGGACGACTTCTACGCGGCGATCCGCGCGCGTGGCATCACGATCTGGGGTGCCGCGGTCGACACGCTCGAGAACACCTCGCGCTTCGCCAAGGGCGCCGGGACCGGCCCCATGTCCGTGCTGCACGTGTTCGACCAGCCCCTCACGGTGAGCCGGCCCTACGAGTCGTACATGGGCTCGCTCACCATCCCCCGCGCGGTGAAGCGGTCGGCCGAGGAGACCTCCGTGCTCATCGACTTCCTCACACCCCGCGCGAAGGTCGTGGAGGCGATCGAGGCGACCTACCCGGGGATCGAACGGCACGACATCCACGTGTGGACCCTCGGCGGCGAGAGCCGGGCGACACGGCTCGGGCGGCTCTGGGACGAGTGGCGCGGCCTCGGCGTGCACCTCGTGGAGGAAGGCTGGGTCGGACCCACTCAAATGCCGGTCTTCACCGAGTCCGGCACGTACGCGCCGAACTTCATGGTGGGCGACTGGGAGGGCGACAACGGGGCACGGCACGTGTTCCTCTGCGACGGGTACGCCGCCTCGGCCGAGGCGATGCAGGCGGCGAGCCTCTCCGACGTCCTCGACGTGGACGTGTCCATGTCCCTCTACTCACCCAAGTTCGGCCTCCCCCACGACGAGGAGTACCGGATCATGCATCTCGACCCGGATGCACCCGGTTTCGGCGAGGGGCTCGCCCGGCTCCTGAACGCGGACGTGGACGCAGCCACGGCCGACTACTACCGGAGCGCCATCCGCGAGGCCGTCGAGTCGAACATGCCCGTCGGCGAGCGTGTCCTGCGGGCCGACGACTTCTTCCCCGAGAAGCAGTGGCAGGTCCTCGCCGCCCTCGGCTACATGTGCCCAGACCCCTACACGGGGATTCCCGGTGTCACGCAGGTGGCGGAGGATACGTTCGAAGTGACATCCGTCCTCGCGACCCGGCGGGCACAGGCCAAGATCAAGTTCACACTGCGCCTCATGGAGACGATGGAGCAGTCCCGCCTCGTGTTCAGCCCGCTCCTCGTGCGCTTCACGTCCGGCGAGGACTACCGGAGCAGGCCGGTGAAGATCTCGGACTCGGGCCGGATCCGCAACGAGCTCCAGACGATGCTCCCGCAGGCACTCGAGTACGAGGGAGACAAGATCCGCGTGCGCTTCGACCGCATGGACGACACCGTGATCCCGCCTGACAAGCAGAAGGCGTACCGCGAGATCCTGCAGTGGTACAAGGACGTGCACCCGACCTGGTTCGGCTGGCTCGACCTCGCCTGAAGCCCCACCCGCAAGGACTGGGTACCTGAGCGGCGATATATCGCCGCTCAGGTACCCAGTCTCGGCCGGTGGACCCGCAACCACTTGTGAAGGGCGTCGGCGCCGAGCACGGCCGGGATCGCCAGCAGGGCCACGCTCCAGCCGAGAGGTGTCGTCGGCGACTGGCCGAGCAGGTCGGCGAGGGGGGGCACGAACAGGAAGCACGCCGTGATGGCGAGCTCGACGAGCACGGCCCAGACGAGGAAGCGGTTGCTCGTCCACCCCAGCGCGCCCGGCCACCGCGTGGTGCTGCGGCACGCGAAGGCATTCACGATCTGACCGAACACCACGGCCGTGAACGCAGCACCGGACGCGGACATGAGGAGGTTCTCCGACGGAGACGTACCCAACGCCCATCCGCCGGCCACGAGTACGGCGCCGAACGCGAGCATCTCGACGATGGCCTCGGCCGGACCCAGCACGCCGAACACACGGAACAGCATGCGCCGCGTGAGGATGTGCCCGGTGGCGGGGGCGTGGTCCAACGCGCGGCGGTCCGGGAGCTCCACGCCGAGCGCGACCGCCGGCAGCGTGTCCGTCCCGATGTCGAGCGCAAGGACCTGGAGCACCGACAGCGCAAGGGGAATCGCTCCGCCCGAGAGGGCCCAGACCACGAAGGGCGTGAGCTCGGCCACGTTGTCCGTCAAGTGGTACGTGAGGAAGCGGCGGATGTTCGTGAAGGTCGCCCGGCCCTGCTCGACGGCCGCCACGATCGTCGCGAAGTCGTCGTCGAGGAGAACGAGGTCAGCCGCCTCACGCGCCACGTCGGTCCCGCTCCTCCCCATCGCGACGCCGATATCTGCCTCCTGCAGGGCCGGCCCGTCGTTCACCCCGTCACCGGTCATCGCGACGACATGCCCCCTCCCCTGGAGGGCGCGAGCTATGCGGAGCTTGTCCTCCGGGTCGACCCGGCTCAACACGACACCGTCGCAGTCGATGAGGTCGGCGAGCGCCGCGTCGTCCTCGGGGAGGTCCGCCCCGACGAGCGCAGGGGCGCCGGGAACGGCGAGCCCGACCTCGCGGGCGATCGTCCCGGCGGTAGCGGGATGGTCCCCCGTCACCATGGCCACCCGAATGCCCGCCCGCCTGCACGCGGCGAGGGATTCCGCGACTTCCGGGCGGGGCGGGTCCTCCATCCCGATCAGGCCGACGAGCTCCAGGTCCCGCTCGGCGTCGGCCGACGTGGCCGCCACGACCTCGGCATCCCGGCGTGCGACCGCGAGCACGCGCAGGCCGAGTCCCGCCATCGAGCCGAGAACCTCCGCGGCACCGGTCGAATCCCGGCAGAGAGGGATGACTGCGTCCGGTGCCCCCTTGACCAGCACCTCACCCGCGGCGACGATCGACATGCGGCGCCGGCGTGGATCGAAGGGGAAGCGGCGCACGCCGGGCGTCCTCACCCGGTCCTCGTCCGGGTCGACGCCGACACGGCGTGCGAACACGTCCAGAGCTGCCTCCATGGGATCCCCCTGCGCCACCCATCTCCCCTCGCGCTCGACGGCGTGGCCCGTGGAGCAGCGCGCACCGATCCGGGCTGCTTCGCTGAGGGCGGGCATGGCCGTGTCGGAGTCAGGGTCAACGCTCCCCTCCGGCTCGTAGCCCACCCCGGTGATGCGGGCGCTGCCCTGCGGCGTCCAGACCCGCACGACCGACATCTCGTTTCGAGTGAGCGTCCCGGTCTTGTCCGTGCAGACGAACGTCGTGGAACCGAGAGTCTCCACCGAGCCGAGCCTGCGCACAAGGGCGTTGCGGGCAGCCATGCGCTGCGCTCCGACGGCAAGTGAGAGCGTGACCGTGGGCAGCAGTCCCTCCGGGACGAGCGCGACGGTCACACCGATCGCGAAGAGGAAGGCGTCGCGGACCGGGATGTCGAGAAGAAGGGACAGGAGGAAGAACGCGGCTCCGATCGAGAGGGCGATCATCGCGATGAGCCGGACCACGCGGCGCAGTTCGTGCGTCAGCGGACTCACCGGCCGCCGCGCGGTACGTGTGAGGGCGGCGACACCTGCAAGCCGCGTACCCGAACCGGTCGCGACGACCTCGGCCGCCGCCTCCCCCTCGACCACGTAGGTTCCCGCGTGCAGCGCCTGCCCGGCCTCCACCGGAACGGGAACGCTCTCACCTGTCAGGGTCGACGTGTCGACCGTCAACGCATGCGCCTCGAGGGTGTGCATGTCGGCCGAGATCCTGTCACCCGCCTCGAGGAGAACGAGGTCTCCCATCACGACCTGCGACGCGTCCACATTGAGGTGCCGGCCCGCCCTGACTACGGTGACACGCTGTGGAAGCAGGTCACGGAGGCGAGCCGCGGCCTGGTCCGCGCGGTGCTCCATCGTGAAGGCGAACGCTCCGTTCACCACGACCACGACGAAGATGGCAACCCCGAGGGCAGGCAGTCCCGCCACGATGGCGAGAACGCCGGCGATCCAGAGCATGACGGCGAAGAAGTGGACCATCTGCCCGAGCAGGAGCCGCCACGCGGGTGGGGGCTTGACCACGGGCAGCACGTTCGGCCCGTCCCGAGCGAGGCGTGCCGCGGCCTCCACGTCGGTCAGGCCGGCACCGTCCCCAGCACCCTGACCTGGTCGCACGGCGACTTCCGCAGGATCAGAGGGGCCATCTCCCATGTGAACACCGATCCGCCGACTTCGTGCGGCGAAACCTACCCCGTTTCCTCACGGAATCGGCCAAGCGGTACCCTCCATGACTTCCCCGGCGAAACAGGATTGACGGAGGTCGACGTGACTGGAGTGTTGGCTGCAGAAGGCGGCTGGCAGGAGTTCGAGCTGAGCGCGGTGGACTGGTTCTGGCTGGTCTTCTCCGCCGTCACCGCCCTCCTCGCGATCGGCGTCGGCTTCCTCCTCGTGAAGGGAGTGCTGGCGGCCGACCGCGGCACTCCGAAGATGATCGAGATCGCCGACGACATCCAAGAGGGCGCCATCGCCTTCCTGCGACGCCAGTTCCGCACGATCGGGATCATCCTCGTCCCGGTCGCCGTGATCGTGTTCTTCACGGCCACTGCCGTGCAGGACGCGGACGGGAACGAGGCCCTCTCGTTCGTGCAGTCCGGCGTGTTCCGCACGATCGCCTTCATCGCCGGTTGCGTGCTGTCGGGTCTCACGGGATTCATCGGTATGAGCCTCGCCGTCCGCGGGAACGTGCGCACGGCAGCCGCCGCCCGCTCCGGTTCCCTGCCCGGCGCCCTCAAGGTCGCGTTCCGCACCGGCGGTGTCGCCGGCATGTTCACGGTCGGACTCGGCCTGCTCGGCGCCACCGTCATCATCATGATCTTCCAGAACACGGCGTCGGCCATCCTCATCGGCTTCGGTTTCGGGGGCTCGCTCATCGCCCTGTTCATGCGGGTCGGCGGGGGGATCTTCACGAAGGCGGCCGACGTGGGCGCCGACCTGGTCGGCAAGGTCGAGGCCGGCATCCCCGAGGACGACCCCCGCAACCCGGCGACGATCGCCGACAACGTCGGCGACAACGTCGGCGACTGTGCCGGTATGGCGGCCGACCTCTTCGAGAGCTACGAGGTGACCCTTGTTGCATCGATCATCCTGGGAGTCGCCGCCTTCCACGCGATCTATCCGGACCGGCCCGAGATGTGGGCCGTCGGCCTCATCTTCCCTGTGATAGCCCGCGCCGTCGGGGTGCTCGCATCCATCGTCGGCGTGTTCATGGTCCGCGCCACCGAGCGCGACAAGAGCGCCATGTCGCCCATCAACAGGGGCTTCGCCACGGCGGGACTCCTCACGGTCATCGGCACATTCCTCGTCGCCATGTTCTACGTGGGCAACGAAGCCGGCGTGGTGAGTGCGCCCGGCCTGCGCATGTTCGGAGCCGTGGTCATCGGGCTCGTGCTCGCGCAGGCCGTGAGCCGTCTCACCGAGTACTTCACGGGCACGCACCACGAACCGGTGCGCGAGATCGCCGAGGCTGCCCGTACGGGACCGGCGACGACAGTGCTGTCCGGGATCAGCTCGGGTCTCGAATCGTCCGTCTACTCGGTCATCGCGATCGCGATCACGATCGGTGTCGCCCTCTGGCTCGGTGGCGGGGACCTCATGTTCTCGCTCTACCTCATCGCTCTCGCCGGGATGGGCATGCTCGCCACGACCGGTGTGGTCGTGTCCGAGGACACGTTCGGGCCCGTGGCCGACAACGCGGCCGGGATCGCCGAGATGTCGGGCGAGTTCAAGGGTGAGCCGGAGCGGATCATGGTCGGGCTCGACGCCGTCGGCAACACGACGAAGGCAGTGACGAAGGGCTTCGCGATCGGCTCGGCCGTGATCGCCGCCGTCGCCCTGTTCTCCTCGTACGTGGAGACGATCGGCAAGGAGCTGCCCGAGCTCATGGAGGAGGGTGTCGACGTCTTCCAGCAGGCCTTCACGCAGCTCAACGTGGCCGACCCGAAGACGTTCATCGGCCTCCTCATCGGAGGAGCCGTCCCCTTCCTCTTCTCCGCCCTCGCGATCCGGGCCGTGGGCCGGTCGGCGGGAGTCGTCGTGCAGGAGGTGCGCGACCAGTTCGCCGACGGCCAGATCATGGCCGGCAAGAAGCGGCCCGACTACGGTCCGGTCATCGACATCTGCACGGCGGCATCCCTGCGCGAGCTCGCGACTCCGGCCCTCCTCGCGGTTCTCACGCCGGTGATCATCGGTTTCGGCGTGAACTACTTCGCCCTCGGCGCGTTCCTCGCGTCCGTGATCGTGAGCGGCCAGCTCATGGCCGTGTTCCTCTCGAACTCGGGTGGCGCCTGGGACAACGCGAAGAAGTACATCGAGGACGGACACGAGGGCGGCAAGGGGTCCGAGGCCCACAAGGCCGCCGTCATCGGCGACACGGTCGGTGACCCGTTCAAGGACACGGCCGGCCCCGCCCTCAACCCGCTCATCAAGGTGATGAACCTCATCTCGCTCCTCATCCTCCCTGTCGTGATCGAGCTGCAGGACAATGCCGCGGCCCGCTACGTGATCGCCGGCCTCGCAGTCGCCGTCCTCGTCGTCGCCGTCGGGTTCTCCAAGCGCAAGGCACCCGCGATCGGCGGCGCGACCGCGGACGATCCCACTGAGGACGACAAGGCCACCGTGGCCGGGTAACGCACGCCGCCCCCCCCACGTTCTTGCGCGCGACCCGCGCACTTGCGCGCGCTTCGCGCTGCACCGTGGTCAGTTCGCGCGCAAGATCGCGATCCGCGCGCAAGATCGGCGGGGGTCTCCGAAGAGGACGGCAGGATCTGCGTCGAGCTCGATCCGGTACCGGGCGACGCCTACGTCTCTGCCGGGCAGGTGACGAGCTCCTCGTCGGCATCGTCCACGACTGTCACCGTCGGATCCTCCAGGCTCTCCCCCGCCGCGTCCAGGACGGCCTCGCACATCGCGTCGAGCCCCTCTGCCGTCTCGTCCTGCGCCGACGTCTTCACGACCACGGCTCCGTCGTCGACGGCGACGTCGTCGATCAGGTCGTACCAGTCCTCCTCGGCGTAGTCCGCTTCGAGAGACTCCTCCAACGCGGTCGAGGCGGAGGAACCCGAATCGGACTTCTCGTCGTCCAGGATGTCCGGGAAGACAGCAAGGACCATGCCGACGCCCACGGTGAGCACCACGAGGACGGCGACCCCGATCATCACGGGCCCGAACCAGTCGCCCGACCGCTGCCTCACGTTCAGCGCCTCGTCCGGGAACGGGAACCGGGGGACTTCGGGGACCCTGCGCGGCTCGTTCATCACCGCCTCCTCACCCTTTCACGACACCTAGGGGCGTGACACGCGCCACGACGTGAGCCAGGCCCGCCTCCTCACACGCGGCGACCACGGCATCCACGTCCTTGTACGCGAAGGGTGCCTCTTCGGCGAGGCCCCGCATCGAGTGCGCCCGCACACGGATCCCGCCCGCCTCGAGGCGGCGGGCCAGCTCGTCGCCTCGCACCTGGCGCTTCGCCGCGTGCCTGCTCATGGTGCGTCCTGCCCCGTGGCAGCACGAATTGAACGCGGGACCACCCTCGATCCCGGACAGGACGTACGAAGCGGTTCCCATCGAGCCGGGGACGAGCACCGGCTGTCCCCAGCCGCGCAACGCGGCGGGCAACTCGGCGTGTCCGGGTGGCAGGGCGCGCGTCGCGCCCTTGCGGTGCACGCAGAGCAGACGGCGGGAACCAGAGACGACGTGGTCCTCGAGCTTGGCGAGGTTGTGGGACACGTCATAGAGAAGGCGGAGGTCGACCCGGCCACACACCGCCTCGAACGCACGCCGGCTCGCATGCGTGAGGAGCTGCCGGTTCACACGCCCGTAGTTCGCCGCTGCCGTCATCGCCCCCATGTAAGCCTCCCCCTCCGGCGAACGCACGGGCGCACAGGCGAGCTGCCTGTCGGGCACCGCGATGCCGTACCGACCCATACTCCTCTCCATCACGTGCACATGGTCGGCGCAAACCTGGTGCCCGAGCCCACGTGAGCCGGTATGGATCATCACGCAGACCCGGTCCGGGGTGAGCCCGAAAGCCTCGGCACGAGCCGTGTCGAACACGCGGTCGACGACCTGGACCTCGAGGAAGTGATTCCCCGAGCCGAGACTACCCACCTGGCCCCGCCCTCGCTCACGCGCACGGGCGGACACGTGGTCGGGAGCCGCTCCGGCGAGACGACCCCCGTCCTCACAGTGCGTGAGGTCGGCGGCATCGCCGAAGCCCGCCTCGACAGCCGCCTCCGCCCCGCGCACGAGGATCTCGTCGAGATCCTCGTCGGAGCGTGCGCCCCACACCCCGCCCCGGCCCAGACCGCACGGGACCACCTCGGCGAGCCGGTCCATGATCCGCCCGAGACGAGGCGAGACGTCCCCACGTTCGAGATCCGAGACGAGGACCCGCACACCACACGAGATGTCGAACCCGACACCCCCGGGCGATACGACGCCGCCCGCCTCGACATCCGTCGCCGCAACACCGCCGATCGGGAAACCGTAACCCCAGTGCATGTCGGGCATGGCATAGGACGCCTCGACCACACCGGGGAGCGACGCGACGTCGGCGACCTGGCGCAGGCTCTGGTCACCCTCGATCGCGGGGAACAGCTCCGCCGAGGCGAAGACGACGCCGGGCACACGCATCGCACCCGTAGGTGCGATCCTCCATTGCGCCGGACCCACCGCCTCGAGGCCGAGAGCCGTAGCCGTCATGCATCAGGATCCCACATTCCGGCCGCCACCCACGTACCCACACCTCGTCCCCGAGGGTCAGACGTCCACGATCGCCTCGATCTCCCACGTGCCGTCGTGCGGGCGGAGGACGGCACCCGCAATCCCCTTCGGGATCGATCCTGTGACGTCGACATCCCCTGCCGGCACAGCCAGGAGATGACCCGACACACCGGCGTGGGAACGAGCGAGGTCTGCCCCGACACAGACGAGCCCGCGTGCGTCGAGCACGAACAGCGCCTCCTCGAGGAGACTGCCTGCGGGATCGTGCGGATCGACGTCGACGGGGATGCGATGTGTCGGAGTGAGACTCGCGGCGTCCGCCACGTAGACCTCGGCGAGGGCCGTGACCGCCTCGGCGAGGCAGTCTGCCTGCGTGGATCCGCGGGCCTCCACGATCGCGTCTGCCGTGTGCGGTCGCAGCCTGTGCGACCTCTCGGCGTGCCGGCCCGTCACGGGAGGAGAACCCGCTCGCCCGAGTGGGGGACGACCGCGGTCCAGGCGAGCTCCGAGTTGATGCGGGTCCCGAGGGCGGTGGAGGCGTCCGGTTCGCCGTGCACGACGTACACCACCTGAGGCGGGCGGGGTGCCGAGGCGAGCCAGGCGACGAGATCGTCTGCATCGGCGTGCACGGAAAAGCCGGGGACGTCGACGATCTCGGCCGATACGGGCACATGGCGACCGAGCATCTTCACCGTCCGCGCGCCGTCGAGGAGGGCGCGGCCGCGGGTGCCGGCCGCCTGGTATCCGACGAGGAGAACCGTGTTGCGGGCATCCCCGAGACGGCGGGCGAGGTGGTGCAGGACGCGGCCGCCCGTTGCCATGCCGGAGGCCGAAACGATGACGAGCGGCCCCGAGAGATCATTGACGGCCTTGGACTCGGTGACGCTGTGGACCTCGGACAGGGACCCGGGGTCGAACGGGTCGCCGTCGACGTCGAGGTCGGACCGGCACTCCGCCGCACCCGACTTCATCGCACGGCGGTACAGCGACAGGGCGGCCAGAGCCATCGGACTGTCCACGACGACCGGGATCGCGGGCAGCGAGCCGTCCGCCATGAGGCTGCGGAGGTGGAAGAGGATCACCTCGGTGCGATCGACGGCGAAGGCGGGGATCACGACGACCCCGCGGCGTGCCGCCGTGCGTGCCACTGCGTCCCGGAAACGTTCGAGGGTCTCGGTGTCGTCGTGGCGGCGGTCACCGTAGGTCGATTCGACGACGATGACGTCGGCCGCCGTGGGTGGTGCCGGTGGGCGTAGGACGGGATGATTCGGTCGGCCCAGGTCTCCGCTGAAGTGGACTCGGACGCTGTCCTCGAGGTCGAGCGTGACACCGGCGGCACCGAGGATGTGCCCGGCGGGATGGAAGGTGGCGGTGATGCCGGGTACGACCTCCACGGGTACGTCGAACGGGTGGCCCCGGAAGCGACCGAGCGAGGCGCGGGCGTCGTCCTCGGTGTAGAGGGGAAGAGGCGGCTCGTGCTTCGAGTAGCCGTACCGGCCTGCGTAGGCGGCCTCCTCCTCGTGCAGGCGGCCGCTGTCTGGTAGGAGGACTTCGCAGAGGGCGATCGTGTTGTCCGTGGCGTGGATCTCGCCCTGGAATCCGTCGACGACGAGCTTGGGAATCCAGCCGCTGTGGTCGACGTGGGCATGCGTGAGGAGCATGGCGTCGATGTCGGTGGGGGCGACGGGAAACGGGCGCCAGTTGCGGCGACGCAGCTCCTTCAGGCCCTGGAAGAGGCCGCAGTCGACGAGGACACGCGCATCGGCCGTCTCGACGACGAAGCGGCTCCCGGTCACGGTCCCGGCGGCTCCGAGGAAGGCAAGGACGCGGACGGGGCGGCGGGCGGGTACGGTCATGCGCGGAGGTACTGGAGGTGCGCCGCCTTCTCGTAGCACTCGACGAGGGCGCCGGAGTCGACCGCGGCGGGTGGGATCTGTCCCTTCTGCTGGGTCTGGGATGCGGTCTCGAACCAGGCCCGGTTCGCTCCGGCCGAGACCTCGACGGGGATGTACGCCACGAGGTGCACGTCCCGCCGGCCGCGGGGAACGCGGAGTGCGACCTCGCCGACGAGCCCTTTCCCGACGTCGTTCGCGTAGTAGTTCCAGCCGAGATCCCGGCTCGTCTTCACGTACAGGCCGAGGTCGAGGAGGCGACGGTGGAGGGCGAGCAGGAGCCGCCGCTCCTCCGGGGTCGTGAGACGGAGTGTGCGTTCGGCCCGCTCGATGATCGTGGCCGCGTCCCGGCGATCCTCCCCCATGTGCTCACGCACCATCCGCATGAGTGCCCGCCCGGCCTCGTCGTTCGGGTCTCCCCGCGCTTCGGGGGGGGCGCCGACCGCAGTGACCGAGCCGCGCGCCTGCCGGCCGGACCGTCGGTCGGGTGGCCGGTCCCCACCCGCTTCGGCGTGGCTGACGCGGTTCGCGTGCGTCGTGCCGAGCGCGTAGAGGGCCTTCTCGACATCCCGCATGCCCAGGCCCGACTCCTCACCGAGGGAGCGCACGCAGTCCAGGTACCCGGACCACATCGCGGGCAACGTCGCGTCGTGCATGAGTCCCGCGCCGCGCAGCACCTCGGCGATGCGTTCGTCCCAGGCCGCGTACCGCTCCGGATCCCAGATGGCGAGGATGCTCGACGCAGTTCTCTCCGAGATCCCGTCGAGCAGGGTGAGGAGTTTGAGGCGCACGCGGTCGCTGGTCGACTCGGCGAACGCGAGGGTGGAGATCTCGACAACCTCGTCGGGATCGTTGCGGGCCACGAACCCCGAGGCACGCCGCGCGCGCCAGCGGGCGATGTCGTCGAGATCGTCTTTGAGGAGATGGCCGCGGGTGCGGATCCGCTCGCCCACGTGACCGAAGAGCGTCCCTTCCAGGGCGGACACCTCCGTGCGTTCGTATGCATCCCGCGCCGCGCGCAGTCCCGACGGATCGAGTCCCGACGGGCCGGGTCCGGTCGTCTCGTCCACGCTTGCGACGATAGCGGGGCCGCGGTCGCTCAGAGGCGTGTCGCACCTACGAGGCTGAGGACCTCGTTGCAGCCGTCCTCGATCATCGACGCCCGCGCATCCCGCAGGATCTTCTCGATCGGGTACTCGCGGCTGAGCCCGTTCCCGCCGAAGATCTGGAGGGCGGCGCTCGCGACCTCGAAGGCAGTCGAGGTGGACGTCACCTTCGACGCGATCGCCATCTCGAGACGGGGCGGAGCCTGCAGGGTGTTGAGGAGGATGGTGCGGCGATTCAGGGCACGGGCCGCCTCCACCTTGCGGAACATCTCGAAGAGACGGCCCTTCACGCTCTGGTGCTCGATGATGGGGATGCCGCCCTGCACGCGTGTCTTTGCGTACTCGACGGCGAGGTCGAGGGCGGCCTGGGCGACCCCGACGAAGATCGAGCCCATACCCCCGTTCGCCTGGCTCAGGACCATGTCCCCCCCGAAACCCATCATCTCGCTGGGAATGACCATGTGGTCGGCGGGCACCCGTACGTCGTCGAAGAAGATCTCGCCTTGGTTGAGGGCGCGCTGGCCGAGCTTGTCGAGCGGCTTGCCCCGCTTCACGCCGTCGAGGTCGAGGGGAACGACGAAGGCCGCCGTACCGTTCTCCCCATCTCCCATGTCGACGGAGCAGAAGAGGGCGGCGTCCGTGGCGATCGTGCCGTTGGAGACCCAGGCCGACTTCTGACCGCGGATGACGAACGAGTCACCGTCCTTGACGGCGACGCAGTTCGGTGTACCCGGCACCTCCTTGGGTCGGTTCAGGTAGAGGATGGTGTCGCTGCCGTGATCGGGTTCGGTTATGGGCCAGCAGCCGATCATGTCGTCGCTGCTCACGCGTGCGATCAAGTCCGCGTTGCCCGTGAGCATCGCGAGCATGCGCGGAAAGCCGGACACGCCCAGGCTGATGGCGAGCCCCGCATCTCCCCAGCCGAGCTCCTCGGCGATGATGCAGCGCAGACGGGCCTGCTGTGCCGGGGTGAGGTCCGTGGACGTGGTGCCGATCATGTCGACGCCGAGCGCGTGGTAGCGCTTGAACACGTCGTAGACCACCGAACCCGGGGCGATCACGTCGGCCGGGTCGGGCATGGCGTCGAGTGCGACACCCGCCGGCCGCATCACCTCCTCGGCGAAGCGATGCACCGTGTCGCATATCGCCTTCTCTTCTTCCGTCAGATCCGGTTCGTAGTCGCTGATCGCCATCTGTGCCTCCTCGGATTCGTGTGCTGTGCGCTCAGAAATTGGGCAGGTCCAGGGCCTTCTGGAGGTAGTCGAGCTCGGCCTGCCGCCACGGCAGCGGTGCCGACGCCTGGAGCATCTTCGCCTCCGTGAGCTCCTCCACGACCGTCTCGCTGCGGGGGAAGGGCGTGTCGTAGCCGTTCAGCTTGAACATCTGCTCGAAGGGGAGGCGGGGGCGCTGGCCGCCCGCCTCCCTGGACTCGGCGGGGTAGCCGACGCACATGAGGACGAGGACCTTGGCGGTCTCGGGCAGACCGAGGTTCGCCTTGATCTGCTCCTGGTTGGTCGTGCCGAGCAGGCAGGTGCCGAGCCCCTGCTCGATCGCCATGAGTGTCGCCTGCGCGATGCCCTGGCCGCAGTCCATGTCGGTGAGGGCGCCTTCCTTGATGAGCGGCATGGCCGCCTCGAAGAAGGGGATGAGGGTCTGGTCGAGGTAGTCGAGGGCTGCCTGCTCCTCGATACCGAGCGCCCGGGCCCGGACGAGCTCCTTGAGTCGCTCACCCTGCTCGTCGAGTGCTCCGTAGTCGAGGTACCAGACGATGACCACGGGTGCGCGATCGACCTGGAACCCGGCGACCGGCGCGAAGAGCGATTTGGTGACGGCGTCGGTCGCCGTCTCACGATGCACTACGACGGCACGCAGGGCCTGCACGTTCCCCCAGAACGAGGCGAGGCGGGCCGCTTCGAGCATCTTCTGGACCTTCTCGAGCTCGACCGGCTTGTGGGGCAGCAGGAAGCGGTACGAACGGCGTGTGCCTATGGCCTCTTGGACTTCCATATCGTCGGACCTCCTCTTATGCGGTGGCGTCTCCGTGACTCCGGTTCGACCTCGTCATGTCGGGGGCCCCTCGAAGATGTGGACGGCGATCGCCGCCTCCCCCATTCCGAGGAAGCCGCCTCCGTTCTCCGTGAGCCCGAGGCGCGCGCCTGCGACCTGCCTCTCTCCTGCTTCGCCGCGGAGTTGGCGCACGATCTCGGCTGCCTGGGCGAGGCCGGTGGCACCGAGGGGATGCCCACGGCATTCGAGGCCTCCACTCGGGTTGACGGGCTTCGACCCGCCCAAAGTGGTCGCGCCCGACTCGGCGTACGGCCCGCCTTCACCCTCCGGGCAGAAGCCGAGGCTCTCGGTCTGGGCGAGCTCGCCGAATGCCGTGGCGTCGTGGACCTCTGCCGTGTCGATGTCCTCGGGTCCGACACCGGCCATCTCGTAGGCCTTGCGTGCCGCTGTCGACGCCTCGTTCTCTCCCTTCGTGCCGGCGGAACGCAGGACCGAGGCGCGGATACGGACCGGCCGGGCTGCGTCGAGATCCCCGAGGCGCTCCTCCGACACGAGGATCGCGGCGGCCGCGCCGTCTCCGGTGGGAGCGCACATGGCCCGCGTGAGCGGGTACGAGACGAGGCGGTCGTCGAGGACCTCTCCCACGGTCATGGGCATGCGGTACTGGGCATCCGGGTTGAGGGAGCCGTGGAAGTGGTTCTTGGAGGCGATGACGGCGAGTTGCTCCTGCGTCGTGCCGTACCGATCCATGTGGAGCCGGCTCGCCATCGAGTAGATGTCCATGAAGGGGCTGCGGGCCGCACTTCCCTCTGCTGCGACCTGGCCGTTCGCGGTGAGCTCGGCTCGCTTCGCGTCTGCGTGCGCCTTCATCTGCTCGATGAGCTGCCGCGTGACCTCGACGTCTGTGCCGGCGAGGAAGCTCTCGAATCGCCTTGCCTTCTCCTCGGGAGTCTCACTTCCCGGGGGCGTCATCTTCTCGACACCGATCGCGAGTGCGATGTCGTAGGCGCCGGCCGCGACGCCGAGGTACGCGCCGTGCAGGGCGGAGGAAGCGCCGGCACATGCGTTCTCGACGTTCATGACGGGGATGCCGCCGATGCCGAGGGGTGCGAGCGCGACCTGTCCACGGATGCAGTGCTGGCCGGTGTTCATCCCCCAGCCGGCATTGCCCATCCAGACCGCTTCGATCTCGTCGAGCGAGATCGGACTGTCGTCCCTGAGGTTTGTCATCACCATGGCGGCGAGGCCCTTGACGCCCTGCTCCGGGTACTTCCCGAAGGGGATCATGCCCACCGCGACGACGTGGACGCCGCGCATGCTCGTGCCCTTGATGAGGGGTCTGGGGAGTGGAACGGTAGCCCTGCACGACCGCTGTCCACCAAATCCCCAGCGAGGGAATCACGCGTTCGATGTGACGCCGGGTCGAAGCTGCAAACCGGTGGTCCCTCGAGTCCGGTCAGGTGTGACTGGGGATCGGCGGGAAGTGCGCCCGCGCCTCCGACCTCGCTGTGCCGTGGAGGAGGCGGATGGTGGCGTCGACCACGTCCGGGTCGTAGAGGCGTCCCCGACCCCGTGTGAGCTCCTCGATGGCGCTCTGCACCGGCCGGCCGGGCCGGTAGGGTCGATGCGCGGTCATCGCCTCGAGCACGTCGGCGACGGTGACGATGCGTGTCTCGAGGTCGATCTCGTCGCCGGCGAGGCCGTCGGGGTATCCGGAGCCGTCGAGGCGCTCGTGGTGACCGCGCACGACGTGGCGGACCGGCCAGTCGAACTCGACGCGGGCGACGATGTCCGCCCCGGCGATGGGGTGGTACTTGACCATTCCCCACTCGCTCTCGGTGAGGCTGCCGGGCCGGCTCAGGATCTCGGCCGGCACGTAGAGCTTGCCGAGGTCGTGGATCAAGGCGGCGAGGTGTACACCCTGTGCGCGCTGCGGGTCCAGGCCGAGTTCCTCACAGATGGCCGTGGTGATCTCGGCGACGCGGCGCTGGTGACCGGCGGTGTGGGGATCGCGGGTCTCGACCGCTGTCACGAGGGAGTCGACGAGCTGGAAGAGGGACTGCTCGACTCTCTCCTCGGCCTCGCGGCGCTCCCTGATGTCGCGGATGACCGCCGTGAAGAGAGGGTCGGGGCCTGGTGTGAAACCGACCGTGGCCTCCACGGCAATCGTGTCGCCGCTTCGCAGCAGGCCTTCGTATTCGTGCGCGTGCCGGTACGGGCTCGGCCCCACCGGGTGGATCGCCTGTTCACGGACGATATCGTGGAGGATCGTCTCGTAGTCTTCTCTGTGAGCAGGGGGGACGAGGGACCTCACATCCTGTCCCATCATGTCTCTCTCGCTGTAGCCGTAGAGCTCCTCCGCCGCCCTGTTGAACCCGACGATGGTGCCGTGCGTGTCGTAGGTGATGACGGCGTCGCCCACCGTGTCGAGGACTGCGCGGATGTTGAGCGTCGCCCGTTCCAGGGTCTCGTGGAGCTTGGCCGACGTGATCTCGCGGGCGACGTTGAACGTGCGGCCGAGCTCGGCCACGACGACGCCGTTCCACTGGAGCCACTTGTAGCTGCCGTCGTAGCAGCGGTACCGGTTCTCGAATGCGATGACGGTCTCACCCGTGGCCTTCGCCTCGGTCCACGTGGCCAGCGTGCGTTCGACGTCGTCGGGGTGGATGAAGTCGACGAAGGGGTGCTGCGCCCAGGTGTCCGGCGACCAGCCGAGAACCCGCTCGAACGACGGGTTGACCCTGACGAGGTACCCCTCGAAGCTCGCCACGGCGAGCAGGTCCGGGGAGTCCTCCCACATGTGGTCGAAGAGCTCGAGGTCCTCGGCTGATGCGACTCTCTCTGTCATGTGCTCCCGCCTTCTGGCCTCACGGCATCTCCGCGCTCCTCAACGCACACCCCTGACCGCGTAGCGTACATGCTCGGACACCATTGGTGGTCACGCCGGAGCGGGGCGATCAGGAGGCAGGTACGATCGTGCGTCTGGAACGCGAGAGTGGCGGAACAGGTAGACGCGTCGGCCTTAGGAGCCGGTGCCTTCGGGCGTGTGGGTTCGAGTCCCACCTCTCGCACTCGGTGGTCGACTCACGCCCCGCCCACGTGGAGGTTGCCGGCTCACGACCGACTCAGAAGGGCCCCTCGGCGAAACGGCGGAGGACGTTCTCCGTGATGCGACGCACCATCGTGCCGTCGTCCTCCTGCTCCGGCGCGCCGCCGTCGAGGCAGTCGATCCAGGCGACCGAACCCGTGCTGAACACACCCGCGCCGCTCGGAGCCCGGTGGAACGCGGCGTTGTGCTTCGTCTTGTTGCCGTTGTAGGTCAGCGGGGACTCGGCCAGGACCTCGAGCCCCGCAGGTTGCGGCACGCTCTGGAACACCCGGTCGTACTCACCCCCGACCGCAGCCGAGATCTTGTCGCCCGCCGCGAGGCCCGTGTCCGTGTAGATCCAGTGCTGCGGTGCGGTCACGACCCAGTCGGCCCGCACCCCCGCCCCTTCGTACTGGATTCCGCAGATCTCCTGCTCGGGCTTGTCCACGGGTGGAGACCGCCACTCGACCGTGACGGCACCGGGATCCGTCTTCCCGATGGGATCTTCCGTCGACCGCCAGTTCACCATGAGACGGTCGGGCCGCCCGCCGGACCCGGCCTCGAAGCGAACACGACGGTAGATGGCGTTGGCACCGAAGAAGGCGAGATGCGCCCCGGAATCACGCGCTGTCACGATCGCCTCACGCATCGTGTCCGACCAGTACTCGTCGTGGCCGAGTGTGAGGACCGCTCTCTGCTTCGAGAGGTAGTCGGGGGTGGCGTGGATATCCGTGTCGGTCACGTAGCTCAAGGGAAGGCCGAGGCTCTCGGCGAGAGTGACGAGGGGAAGTTCGATGCCGAGGAAGTCCATGCTGCCGGGGTCCTCGTAGGGCCGGTCGAAGGAGACGACCTTGGCGCGACCCTTGCGGTTCCCGTTCAAGTCCATGTAGAGGCTGTGCCCCCCCCCATCGGTTGTATGCCTGCCAGGTCGTGTTGGCGTTCACGAGGACAACCGAGTCGGTCGCAGAATCGTCACGCACCGTGAGAGGTATGTAGGACTGACCGCCGGAGCTGTCGCTCAACTTGAGCAGGTACGTGCCCGCCACCCACTCGTCGTCTATCTCGAGACGCAGGACCGACTTCCATGCCGTCTCGACCGTGTTCAGGGCCGAGATCGTCGCCTCCGCCTGGGACACGGACGCGATCGGCTCGGACTTCCAGACCTCGCGGCCGAGGAGGCCCCCGTAGTGACCCATGCGGAACGCCTGTACCGAGAGCTCGGGGGCTGCCGTCCGCACGAAGAGAGCAATCTCCTCTCCCTGCGTCGTGCTCGGCTTCTCGGCCCATCCCACGACGGACCTGCTGTCGGTCGTGAGCTGCCACGCATCCGTCCCCGGCCGTGCGTTCTCCTCGGTGACGCGCGATGCGGCATCGGAAGGCCTCCTGCTGCGTATCGGCTTCGTGTCGATGGTGTCCGCAGGGGGGTGTTCCGGCGGCGACGACGCCTCACGGCGGGCGAACCCCAGCGCGGCCGCGGCACCGACCGAGAGACCCGTCGCGGCTCCGAGGCGTACGAGATCGCGTCTCGACAGTGGCCGCCACCTGGGGGGCTTGGCGCTCGAGGACTCGGGATCTCGTGGGGAGTTCGGCATGGTCTTCGGGCAGGCTCAGAGGGTGAGCGAGACCCCGTGTGAGAGGAGGGAGCAACCCAGGTGAACCGCCCGAATCAGAGGGGTCACCCAGAGCACGAAGGATAGAAAACCGCCCTCGCTGCACCCAAGGCACTCACAGCACGTGTACGTGCCGTCATTCGGCCGATCCACCGCCCGGCATGAAGCGATAGCCCATCCCCGGCTCCGTGACCAGGTAGCGCGGTTTGGAAGGGTCCGGCTCCAGCTTGCGCCTGAGATGCGCCATGTGGACACGGAGGAATCCTGTGTCATCCTCCGTGGTCGCCCCCCAGATGTCTGTGAGTATCTGGCGCTGTGTGACGAGACGCTCGGCGTGACGCGCGAGAAGCTCGAGGACCTGCCACTCTGTGGGTGTCAGGTGGACTCCGGCGCCGGACGACTCCCGAACCTGCTTGTCAGCGAGGTCGATCGTGAAGTCCGGAGTCTCGATCCTTGCCTCGACATCGCCCGGTACGGCTCGCCGCAGGGCAGCACGGAGCCGGGCGAGAAGCTCGCCGACACCGAACGGCTTCGTCATGTAGTCGTCGGCCCCCGCATCGAGGGCGGCGATCTTGTCTGCTTCGGCATTCCTCACGCTGAGGATGACGATCGGGACGGTCGTCCATCCGCGCAGTGCCTCGACGACCTCCACACCTGTGATGTCGGGCAGCCCGAGGTCGAGGATGACCGCGTCGGGGGCCGTCTCGGCAGCCACCTGGACTGCGCCCTGACCCGTGTCGGCCGTGACGACCTCGTACCCGTTGGCACGCATCGTGATGGCGAGTGCACGCAGGATCTGCGGCTCGTCGTCGACGATCAGAACTCTGCTCACCGGATCACCACCGGGAACCGCAGTGACACGGTCAGGCCACCGCCCGGCGTGTCGTCGACTTCGATGCTGCCCCCGACGGACTCGACGAACCCCTTCGCGACCGCGAGTCCGAGCCCCACTCCGTTGTCGCTCCCTTCCCCTTCCAGGCGACGGAAGGGCTCGAAGATGGTCTCATGATCGGCGGGTGCTATCCCGGGCCCATGGTCCACCACGCGCACGAGAACTTCCTGTTGCACTGCACCCGCAGTCACGTGGACCGGGATGTCGGCCGGCGACCATTTCGCCGCGTTCGAGATCAGGTTCGCAACCGCCCTTTCGAGGAGGGTGGGGTCGACCTCGATCGCCGGTAGGTCCTCGGGAACGTCCACGACGACCCTCTGCTTGGGTATCTCGGGCAGGCTTTGGAGAGCTGCGTGGACGATCTCGTCGACTCCCACCTCGAACCTCGAGACCTGAAGGGCGCCGGTCTGGATGCGACTCATGTCGAGGAGGTTGCCCACGAGATGGTCGAGCCTCTCCGTCTGATCGCGGATGGCAGTCAGGAGCTCCCCGCGTTCTGCAGGTGGGATCTCCACACGTGGCTGCAGAAGAGTCGTGACCGACGCGAGGATCGACGCCAGGGGAGTCCGCAGGTCGTGCGAGACGGCGTTGAGCACGGCGTTGCGCAGCTCGTCGGCCTCTTCGAGAGCATGCGCGCGGGCTGCATCCTCTTCCAGCTTTCGGCTCTTCTGGGCAAGGACCAGCTGATCGGCGAACGCAGTCAGCACCCGACGGTCCTCCGACGTGAGTCGGGGGCCGCGCAGTGCGAGAACGCTGTCTTCCTCCAGAGGGATACAGAGCCCGGCTTCCTCGGGACGCGTGGGTGGGTTCTCCCCTGCCGACACCTCGACCGTCGAGTCGTCGTCGGAGACGACGAGCACCGCCACCGCGTCCTGGCCGAAGGTCGTGCGCATGCGCTCCACGAGCTCGGGTAAGGCATCACGCGTGCTCAGGAGGGCCCCGGCAACCGAGCCGAGTGCCTCAGCGATCGCACTCGAGCGGTGCGCGTCGTGGCGACGTCGGGCGGCGAGCGATACGAGCGTGCTCACGACACCCGCCACGATGAGGAATGCGACCAGGGCGAAGAGGTTCTCCGGATCGGCAATCGTCAGGGTGTGGATGGGTGGCGTGAAGTACCAGTTCAGACAGAGGAATCCGGTGAACGCCGCCGCAATTGCCGGCCACGTACCCCCCACGGTCGCGACGAGCACCACAAAGAGCAGGTATAGAAGGATCTGGCTCGGTAGGCCGAGTTCGTCGCGTGTGCTCACGAGGACGAGCGTGAGCAGGGGCAGGCCCAGGGCGGCCAGCCCCCAGCCGGCGAGTGTGCGTCTGCGAGTCAGGGGAGCTGCGCGAGGACGTCGCCAGGAGGCCTGGGACGCGCCCTGCTCCTCACCCGCCTCTTCGTAGGAGATCACGTGCACGTCTATGGGCCCGGATTCCCGGATGACCTTGTTGATCACTGAGCCGGTCGTGATCTCCTGCCACCGGGACCGGCGAGTCGCACCCAACACGAGTTGAGTCGCGTTCTCGTCGTGGGCGAACTGCACGAGCGACCCGGCCACATCGCTTCCCACCACTTCGTGGAACTCCCCACCAATGGCTTGGAGAAGCGCCCGCTGCCTGTCGAACTGGGCTGAGGTATCCGACACGAGACCGTCCTGGCCGATGACACGCACTCCGAGGAGCTCGCCGTGACTGCGCTCCGCGATCCTGGCGGCACGCCGGATCAGCTGTTCCCCCCCGGGCGCTCCAGTGACCGAGACCACAACGCGCTCACGTGTCTCCCACTGCGTCTCGATGTCGTGCTCTTCGCGGTACCTGCCCAAGTACTCGTCGACGCGGTCGGCGACCCAGAGGAGGGCGATCTCTCTGAGGGCGGCGAGGTTGCCCTTGCGGAAGTAGTTCGCGAGTGCTGCGTCGATGCGCTCCGCCGGGTAGATGTTCCCGTGCGCCATGCGGCGCGTGAGGGCCTCGGGCGTCATGTCGACGAGCTCGATCTGGTCTGCCGACCGCACGACGGCATCCGGGATCGTCTCCTGCTGCCTGACCCCGGTGATGTCCTCCAGGACGTCGTTGAGCGAATCGAGGTGTTGCACGTTGAGCGTCGACACGACATCGATCCCGGCATTGCGCAACTCCTGCACGTCCTGCCATCTCTTGGTGTGGCGTGACCCCGGGACGTTCGTGTGAGCTAGCTCGTCGACGAGCGCCACCTGCGGGCCGCGTGCGAGCACGGCGTCGATGTCCATCTCCTCGAAGGCCGTCCCCTTGTACTCGATCGAACGTCGCGGGATCACCTCGAGATCTTCGATCTGGGCGGCCGTGAGCTTGCGACCGTGCGTCTCCACGAATCCGACGACAACGTCGGTACCGCGATCACGCCGACGCAGACCCTCGTTCAGCATCGCGAAGGTCTTGCCGACACCGGGCGCGGCCCCGAGGTAGATGCGAAGTTGCCCTCGTTTCGCCATGGTTCCGAGCCCCGCCGCTCAGCGCCGCGCGTCGAGCGCGACGTTGAGCTCGAGCACGTTCACCCTCCTCTCCCCCAGGAACCCGAGATCGGGGTCTTCGGTGTGGGCATCGACGAGGGTGAGGACATCGTCGACGTCCTCACCGCGGGTCGCGGCGACACGGGCCGCCTGGAGCTCGGCATTCGCAACCGAGATGTGCGGGTCCAAACCCGACCCGGACGCGGTGACGGCGTCGATCGGGATCTCGGTGTCAGGGTCGACATCGTTGATCTCACGGTACTCGCGCTCTCTCTGCTGGATGAGCCCCGCACACGGATCCGCCTCTGACCCGTCTTCGCAGAGCTCCCTCTGGTCTCCCGCCCTTCCCGCCCCCACGAGGACGGGGTTGCTCGGACCCAGATTCGAACCGCTGCTCGCCCGAGGATCGTATCCCTCCCCCGCCGCGGAGGGCCGAGGATGGAAGTACTCGTTGGACGTGAACGCCTGCCCGACGAGGGTGGATCCGACCTTCTCCCCGTCGACGTGGAGGAACGACCCGTTCGCCTTCCTGCCGAAGGCCACCTGGGCCACCCCGGTGACCACGAGTGGATAGACGATCCCGCAGATCACGGTGAAGGCGAGGAAGGTGACGATCGCGGGGGCGATTTGGCGTCTCATGTCAGCTGATCCCCAGTGCGGTGATGACCACGTCGATGAGCTTGATCCCGATGAAGGGGGCGACGATCCCCCCGATGCCGTACACGAACAGGTTGCGGCGCAATACCTGAGCCGCCGGCAGGGCCCTGAAACTGACACCGCGCAGTGCGAGGGGGATGAGAAGGATGATCACCAAAGCGTTGAAGACGACAGCTGAGAGGATCGCCGACACCGGTGACTCGAGCCGCATCAGATTCAGAGCGTCGAGGGCCGGGAACACGCCGACGAACATGGCGGGGATGATTGCGAAGTACTTGGCTATGTCGTTCGCGATCGAGAACGTCGTGAGCGACCCCCGCGTCATCAGCATCTGCTTGCCGATCTCGACCACGTCGATCAGCTTCGTCGGGTCGCTGTCGAGGTCGACCATGTTGGCCGCCTCTTTCGCGGCCTGCGTGCCCGAGTTCATGGCAACACCGACATCTGCCTGTGCCAACGCGGGCGCGTCGTTGGTGCCGTCACCGGTCATTGCGACCAGCTTGCCGCCCTCCTGCTCTCGACGGATGAGCCGCATCTTGTCCTCAGGGGTGGCCTCGGCGAGGTAGTCGTCGACACCTGCTTCCTCTGCAATGGCCGAGGCGGTCACCGGGTTGTCGCCCGTGATCATCACGGTCCTGATCCCCATCGCGCGGAGCTCACCGAACCGCTCGACCATGCCCTCCTTGATGACGTCCTTCAGGTGGACGACACCGAGCACTTCCCGGCCTTCGGCCACCACGAGGGGCGTTCCACCGTCCCGCGCGATCGAGTCGATGGTCTGGTCCATCCCGGCCGGGATCTCACCGCCCTGCTCGTCGATCCACTGTCTCACGGAGTCCGCGGCCCCCTTGCGGATGCTGCTCGCATCGAAGTCGACCCCGCTCATGCGGGTCTGCGCGCTGAACGGGATGAACTCCGATCCCTCGGGCACCTCCTGCGAGCGGGCACCGTACACCCCCTCCGCGAGCGCCACGATCGACTTCCCCTCCGGTGTCTCGTCGGCGAGGCTCGACATCCGTGCCACTTCGGCCAGCCGCTCAACGGAGATGCCGTACATCGGGATGAGCTCTACGGCCTGGCGGTTCCCGTAGGTGATCGTGCCCGTCTTGTCGAGCAGCAGCGTCGAGACGTCTCCGGCGGCCTCCACCGCCCGACCACTCATGGCGAGGACGTTGCGCTGGACGAGTCGGTCCATGCCCGCGATGCCGATGGCGGAGAGGAGTCCTCCGATCGTGGTCGGGATGAGGCAGACGAGGAGAGCCAGGAGGATCGTGAGGGAGATCACCTTGTCGCCGGTCGCGCCCGAGTAGATCGCGAACGGTTGGAGGGTTGCAGTCGCGAGGAGGAAGATCAGGGTCAGACCCGACAGGAGGATCGTGAGGGCGAGCTCGTTCGGTGTCTTCTGGCGCTCTGCGCCCTCGACGAGGGCGATCATGCGGTCGAGGAACGTCTCACCCGGCCTTGCCGAGATCTGCACGACGATCGCGTCGGACAGGACCCGCGTGCCCCCCGTGACGGCAGACCGGTCCCCACCCGCTTCACGTATCACGGGTGCCGACTCACCTGTGATCGCGGACTCGTCGACGGACGCGATGCCCTCGATGACGTCCCCGTCTGAAGGGATGACCTCCCCGGCGGCGACGACGACGACATCACCCACCTCCAAAGCCGTGCTCGTGGTCTGCTCGAGTGTCCCGTCGGGAAGCCTGCGCGTGGCTGTCGTCTGCTTGCGTGTGGCGCGCAGGGTGTCCGCCTGCGCCTTGCCGCGGCCTTCGGCGACGGCCTCGGCGAAGTTCGCGAACAGCACCGTGAACCAGAGCCAGAACGAGACGAGACCGACAAAGAGCGGATCACCGCCCACGAGGAACACGTCCCGTACGAACAGGAGTGTCGTCACGACACTCACGACCTCGACTATGAAGATCACGGGGTTCGCGATCAGGGTGGTCGGCTTCAGCTTGCGGAAGCTGTCCGTCACCGCCGGCCACAGGATCTCGGGATCGAGGATCGCCCGCCTCTGGCGTCCGGTTCGCTGCGCGTGCACGGCCGCGCGCTCGCCTATTGCCGTGCCCTCTCTGCTCGCCCCGCCGGGACCGGTCTCAGGGCCCTGATCCTGGGTGTTCTGTGCGGTCTGCTCGGTCATTCGCGTCCTTCCTCACGCAACGAGTGACTCGACGATCGGCCCGAGCGCGAGCACCGGGATGTAGGTGAGTCCGACAACGATGAGGACGATTGCGACCAGGAGGCCCGTGAACGTGGGTGTGCCCGTCGGGAACGTGCCGAGGGACATCGGTGTGTGGTTCTTCTGGGCGACTGCGCCGGCGATGGCGAGCACCGGCACGATCAGCAGGAACCGACCGAAGAGCATGGCGAGGCCGAGCGTGATGTTGTACCAGTCCGTGCCCCCCGTCAGCCCGGCGAAAGCAGACCCGTTGTTGTTGGCTGCCGAGGTGTACGCGTACACGACCTCGGACAGGCCGTGCGGCCCCGGGTTGAGGATCGAAGCTCTCGCCGTACCGAGAAGGACGGAGATACCCGCGAAAACGAGGACTACGACGGGCACGATGAGGATGTAGAGAACGACCAGTTTCACCTCACCGGCCTCGATCTTCTTGCCGAGGTACTCGGGAGTGCGTCCCACCATGAGACCCGCCACGAAGACCGCGAGGATCGCGAAGACGAGCATCCCGTAGAGTCCGCTCCCCACCCCCCCGGGCGAGACCTCGCCCAGCATCATGTTCACCAGCGGGACCATCCCGCCGAGCGGTGTGAAGCTGTCGTGCATGGCGTTGACAGCGCCGGTTGACGTTCCGGTCGCTGTCGTCGCGAACAGGCCCGAGCCAGGTGGGCCGAAGCGGGACTCCTTGCCTTCCATGTTTCCGCCGGTGGCGGTGTCCGTCCTGACTTGCGTGACCGCCGTCCCCTCGAGCCTCGGGTTCGACCTCCCTTCCATCCACATCGTGAGACCGGCCGCGGATACCCAGAGGACCACCATGGCACCGAGGACTGCCAGGCCCTGCCGGAGGTCACCCGCGAGCCTGCCGTATGTCCACGTGAGGGCGAACGGGATGCAGAGCATGAGCCAGATCTCGAGGATGTTCGTCGTCGGATTCGGGTTCTCGAAGGGGTGCGACGAGTTCCCGTTGAAGAAGCCGCCGCCGTTCGTGCCGAGCAGCTTGATCACCTCCTGGCTCGCCACGGGCCCACCCGGGATCTGCTGCGTCGCACCTTCGACTGTCGCGACCTCGGTGAATCCGGAGAAGTTCTGGATGAGGCCGAGCCCGACAAGGGTGAGCGCGCCCACGAGGGCGATGGGGACGAGGAGACGCAGCGTGGCTCGAGTGAGGTCGACCCAGAAGTTCCCGATCGTGCCGGCGCGTCGACGCGTGAGCCCACGGACCAGGGCGACGGCGACGGCGATGCCCACGGCAGCGGACACGAAGTTCTGGACGGCGAGCCCTGCCATCTGCGTGAGGTGGGTCATCGTCGACTCGCCGCTGTAGTTCTGCCAGTTCGTGTTCGTGACGAAACTCACGGCAGTGTTGAACGCGAGGAACGACGGTACGTTCGGCAGGTCGTCAGGGTTCAGGGGTAACCACGCCTGAACACGCTGGAGCAAGAAGAGTCCGAGCACACACACGGCGCTGAAGGCCACGACGGAAGTCGCATATGCCCGCCATCGTTGCTCACCTTCGGGATCGATCCCGCACAGCCTGTAGATGCCACGCTCGATCGGTGCGAACACGCGATCGCCCGGAGCCTTCACTCCCCCGAACACCTTCGCCATGTAGGTCCCGAGAAGGGGTGTCGAGACTGCGAGCATCGCCACCAGCACGGTGAGCTGTACCCAGCTCCCGAGAGACATCAGAACCTCTCCGGGTAGACGAGTGTGAACACGAGGAATGCGGCCAGTCCGAGTGCCAGGATCAGCCCGACGGCGTTCTCGAGGTTCACGCTTCGCCTCCCGATCGGGCCTCACGCTTTCGCCCTGACGCCGCCTCGGCTTCGTCCTCGTCCTTGCCCCGTAGGTCGGATGCCGTGCCGACGATCCGGTCGCACAGGGCCACGTAGGGCACGCAGAGCCCGAAGAACGCCAAGACGACTGCGAGGATCAACACGTCGGTCATGACGCACCGGCCGCCTGAGCCCGTCTCGGCTCGATTCCGATCATGTCCGTGTCTCCCTCCATCGCAGACAGGCGCCCTCGGGGTCAGGCCTCCTGCCGGCATCAGTCATACCGGGTCATGCTCGAGACAGGAACGGGCTTAACGGGGTCTGAACGCCAGATGGGCAGATCTTCACGCGTTCGCAACACACGTGTGGCCGGACGGGGGTTTGGTTCGGGGCTAACCCGTGGAGACGGCTCGGCTCGACTACGTGCCTGCCCGGGGGCGGCGTCGGGGCTGTGTGGCCGCAACCTCGGCCTCCGCCTCGACCCGGCCACCTGCTCGGAGGTCAGGCCCGCCCTGGGCGAGTCGCACGGCAGCGCGACAGATCCCGTCGGCGACGTCGTCGAGGCGGAGCACCTCGACCACGGCTCCGATCGTGACGGCCTCGCGGGGCATCCCGTACACGGCGGACGTCGACTCGTCCTGCGCGATCGTGTGGGCACCGGTGCTGCGCATCTCGAGGAGGCCGGCAGCCCCGTCCTGGCCCATGCCGGTCAGGAGGACACCGATACCCCGCGATCCGAGGGTCGTGGCGAGGCTGCGGAAGAGGACGTCGACGGCGGGCTTCTGGTGGTGCACAGGTGATCCGTCGGTGACCACGGCCTCGACACCTGCCTCCGTCTCGGCGACGACCATGTGCCTATCGCCAGGTGCGACGGCGACGACTCCCGGCCCGAGGGGAACTGCGGTGTCGACCTCCAGGACACGGAGATCGCACACGGCGTCGAGGCGCCGTGCGAAGGGGGCCGTGAAGGCGGCCGGCATGTGCTGGCACACCACGACCGGCGGGCAGTTCGCAGGCAGAGACCGCAGGACGGTCTCGATCGCGGCCGTGCCTCCCGTCGACGCCCCGATCGCGACGACGCAGCGGCCAGGCGTGCGTGCCAGGTCGGCGGTCCGCGCGACCGCATGCTGCTCCCGCGGAGTCGCCGACCCCCTGGCCTCCCCGAGCATCTCCTGCCTCACGCGACGGAGCGTCTCGGCGAGCCTGTCGAGGAGGAAGTCCTGGTCCACTTCTCCCACCTGCACGACCTCGACACACGATCTCTCCCCGGATCGCAGGGTCGATGCGGGATTCACGGCCTGATGGGACTCGAGGACGACGACCGGCACTGCCCGCTGCGCGAGCATCTCGTCGAGGAGATCCCGGAACGCGGCGTCGATGATCCGCCCGTCAACGATCATGACATCCGGTCGCGCCCGGAACACGAGGTCCCTGACCGAGCGCTCGTCACACGCCGCTCCGACCACCTGCATGTCGGGTTCCCGCGCGAGGCGGCGCGAGAGGACACGCCGGTCGTTTGCGGAGCCGGCCACGACGAGGACGCGGGTTCTTTCCACCACGCATAAGCATCGGCTCCTGACCCCGCGGATTGAGACCGCCGCAACGTCAGTGGCTCAACCCACGGACGGGGTCGACCTCGCCTCGGCGTCGGCCTGGAAGTAGGGAGCAGCCTGATGCCCGAACGGGCGGGCGACGAGCACTGCCGGAAACGTCTGCTGGCTGTCGTTGTACTTGCGGGCGCTCGCGTTGTAGTAGCGCCGCGCGAACGAGATGTCCTCCTCGATCTGACCGAGCTGTGCCTGCAGGTCGAGGAAGTTCTCGTTCGCCTTCAGGTCCGGATAGGCCTCGGCGACGGCGACGAGGCGCTGGAGTGACCCGTCGAGGTGGTTCGCGGCCTGCTCGGCACTGCGTGGCTCCGCCGCGTCCACCGTCTCCGTACGTGCGCGTGTGACGTCCTCGAGCGTCGCGCGTTCGTGCCCCGCGTAGGCCCCGACGACCTCGACGAGATTGGGCACGAGATCGGCGCGGCGCGTGAGTTGCACATCGATACCGGCCCATGCGTCATGCACGAGATTGCGCCGGCGCACGAGCCCGTTGTAGATCACCACGAGGAACGCGGCGAGCCCGACGACGACAGCGACTAGTACGACGACGACGATCCATACCATCCTGTCATCATGCCTTGTCGGGCGGTGAGCCCCAAGGCAGCACAGCCGTACGGGACAGAGGGAGAACGCGTGGCATCGGGTAGCACGAAGGCGGTGGTCGCGGCCCTGGCCGCCAACGCCGGCATCGCAGTCGCCAAGTTCGCCGGCTTTGCCGTGACCGGCTCGTCGGCCATGCTGGCCGAAGGCGTGCACTCCGTCGCCGACTCCGGCAACCAGGCCCTGCTCCTCTGGGGTGAGCGGGCGTCACGCAGGCCTGCCGACCCCTCGCACCCGTACGGGTACGGCGCCGAGCGCTTCTTCTGGTCCTTCGTAGTCGCCGTCGTCCTCTTCGCGCTCGGATCCCTCTTCTCCCTCTACGAGGGCATTGAGAAGCTGCGGCATCCCCATGAGCTCGAATCGCCCGTCGTCGCCGTCGCCATCCTCGGCGTGGCGATCGTGCTCGAGTCCCTCTCGTTCCGGACAGCAGTGCAAGAGTCCAACCGCGTGCGCCGCGGCAGGCCGTGGTGGGAGTTCATCAGGAGCACCCGCGTCCCCGAGCTGGCCGTGGTCGTGATGGAGGATCTCGGTGCCCTCGTCGGCCTCTGCCTCGCCCTCGCCGGCGTGGGTCTCACGATGATCACGCACGAACCGGTCTTCGACAGCACCGCCACGATCGCGATCGGGGTTCTCCTCGGGGTGATCGCCGTGATCCTCGCCATCGAGATGAAGAGCCTCCTCATCGGCGAGTCCGCCGACGAGGAGTCGTTGCGCGGGCTCTTCGAGGCGGCGGGTGCCGAGCCGGCCGTGCGCCGCGTGATCCACATGCGCACGCGGCACCTCGGGCCGGACGAGCTCCTCGTCACGGCGAAGATCGAGATCGACCCCGCACTCGGGACGAGCGACGCGACCGAGGTCATCGACCGCACCGAAGCCGCCATGCGGGCAGCCGTCCCCTCTGCGAAGCTGATCTACCTCGAACCCGACGTGTACGACGAGACCCCGACCCGATCCGACGGCTGACCGACCCCGCGCAGACGTGGGTCCCCACCGCCGACTGGCGTTCGCTCACTGGCGCAGCGTGCGGCGCCACGCCGGTACGGCGAGGACGAGGCCGATCACGGCGAGGACGGCACTGCTGAGGAGCGACGCGGGGATCTCGCCCGTCGCGTCGGGGAGTCCGAGGGCGAGGGCGCGGGCGGCGTCGATCGTGTACGAGAGGGGATTCACACTTGCGATCTCCTGCAGCCAACTCGGCAGCGCGTCGATCGGCACGTAGGCCGACGACGCGAACATGAGGGGCAGCGTGACCATGAAGCCGGCGAGTTGCGTCGTCTCGGTGTTCTTCGTCGCCGTGCCGAGCGCGATGAACACCCACGTGAGTGCCCAGTTGAGGGGGAGGACGATCAGGATCGAGAGGATCGCCTCCCACCACGCGCCTTCGAAGCGGAAACCGAAGATGACCATCGACACGAGGAGCATGAAGACCGCCTGCAACGAGGCCCGGATCACGTCGGAGTTCGAGCGGGCCACGGGGATCCCGTACTTCGCCATGGGGAGGGACCGGAAACGGTCGATCACTCCTTCCTGCAGGTCCGTCGCCATGCCGATGCCCGAGGCGGACGCGTTGAGGGAGACGGTCGTGACGATGACGGCGGGCACGAGGTACTGGATGTAGGAGATGCCCGGGTACAGCTCCTGGAACTGCGGGGTGTCCACGATCGAACGGAACACCTGGCTGAACAGCGTGAGGAAGATCACGGGCTGCACGAGCGAGAAGAAGAGGAGTTGGGGAACCCGCGTGACCTTCTTCAGGTTCCGCACCGTGAGCACCCACACGTCTGTGAGGGGTGAGTGCCGTCGCATGAGGGGTGTCGTCACCGCTCCTCCCCCTCCTCATCGGAAGCCCGCGTTCCCGTCAGGGTCAGGAACACGTCGTCGAGGCTCGGGGAATGCAGTTCGAGGCCGTTGATGCCGACACCGGCGGCGTCGAGGTCCCGCACGACGTCGGCCACGCGTGCCGCGCCGTCCGTCGGTACGTTGAGCCGGCCTGCTTCCCGGTCCACGACCACCTTGCCCCCCTCGGCGTCGAGGGCTGCGACGGCCGCGTCGACGTCCCCGGTGTCGACGTCGACGGCGATCACACGCCCTCCCACCGCGTCCTTGAGCTCCTCCGGGGTACCGAGGGCGATGACGCGGCCGTGGTCGATCACGCCGATGCGGTCGGCGAGCCGGTCCACCTCCTCGAGGTACTGGGTGGTGAGGAGCACGGTCGTGCCCTGGGCGACGAGATCCTCGACGATGTCCCACAACTCGAGACGCGAGCGGGGATCGAGACCGGTGGTCGGTTCGTCGAGGAAGGCGATCTCCGGTTCGCCGACGAGACTCGCCGCGAGGTCGAGGCGACGCCTCATGCCGCCCGAGTAGCCGCGAAGGGTCCGGTCTGCGGCACCGGTGAGTCCGAAGCGGTCGAGGAGCTCGTCCGCCCGGGTCTTCGCCCGGGTCTTGCCGATCCCGAGGAGCTGCCCGAACATGACGAGGTTCTCACGCCCCGTGAGGTCATTGTCGACGGCGGCGAACTGGCCCGTGAGGCCGATCCGGGCCCGCACCTCGTCCGCCTCACGGCGCACGTCGAATCCGGCCACCTCGGCCCGCCCCCGTGAAGCGCGCAGGAGTGTCGAGAGGATGCGCACGAACGTCGTCTTGCCGGCACCGTTCGGACCGAGCAGTCCGAACACGCTGCCACGATCGATCTCGAGATCGATCCCCGCCAAGGCCCGTACGTTCTTGAAGTCCTTCTCAATGCCCTCGGCTCGGATGGCGGGCTCGGAACCCATCTGCCTCGCAGTTCTGCTGGGGTGCGGGGTCTGGAAGCCTACAACCCGCGCTTCGAACCGAAGGGGTTGTGAGGATCCTGCAGCGCCGCGGCGTGTGAGATCCTCACAACCCCGTGATCCCTGAGGGCGAGAAAGCTCGACAGTTCGGGGCTTGTCTGCCGATGGATAGACACCGGAACACATCGCGCCTGGGAGGGCCGTGCCCCACGATCCAGAGACACCCGAGGACGTAACCCTCTGCCTCGACGCGGGAGGCAGGGTGGTCGCCGCGCACGGGCCGGTCGAGCGGATCCTGAACGGCCCCGACGTGAACGGGCTGAACCTCACACAGCTCCTCCCCCCGGACAGCATGACGAGCTGGGCACGGGCGATCGCCGACGCCGTGCAGGGGCGCCCCCACACCTTCGACCTGACAACCGACCGGGGTACCGAACACGTGACCGCGGCCCCCGTCGAGCCCGGCGGCACGGTCACGGTCGTCACCCGCTTCACCCACGTTCCCGCGGAGGTCAGGGGGGAGTCCCTCCCCGCGACGGGCGACATCCTCTACCGCCTCCGCCTCCAACCCCACGTGGCGACGGCGTTCGTGTCGGCATCGGTGGAGGACCTCACGGGGATCCCGCCGGGCCAGTTCCTCCAGGACCCGGAGACGTTCCTGCTCGTGACGCATCCCGCGGACCGGGGTCTGTTCCGGGCAGCCCTCGACACGCCCGAGCACGCCACGACATCACTCACGCTCCGGTGGACACGCTCGGACGGCTCGCTCGCCTGGACGAGCCACAGGCTCGGCGCGATCCGCGACAACGGTCGGATCGTAGGTGTGGACGGCATCGCCCGCGACATGACGAGCGACCGCTCGCGAGAGCTCCTCCTCGCCACCGCGAGCCTGCACGATCCCGTCACCGGACTCCCCAATGCCACCCTCGGCCGCGATCGGGTCTGCATGGGCCTGCAGTCCGTGGCGGGCACGACCGACGTGGTCGGGGTCATCGCGTGCCGCCTCGAGGCAGCCGGCGACCTCGACGCGGACACCATCGCCGATCCCCTCTTCCAGCAGAGGATCGCGGCCCGCCTCCGTGCACTCGTGGAAGGGTCGGGCACCTCGGTCTCCAAGATCGACGACACGACCTTCCTCGTAGTAGCCCGGGCCGGCGACGCGGCCGCCCTCCTCCGCAGAGCGGACGAGATCCGCATGCGCGTCCGGGCCCCGCTGGAGCTCGCAGGCGAGGAGCTCCACACCACACTCGCCGTCGGGGTGGCCGTCGCCGAGAACGGGATCGACGCGGCGGACGACGTGATCCACGATGCGATCTCGGCTGCCCATCTCGCTGCCCTACGGGGCGGGGATGCGTGCGAGCTGCACTCGAACACGCGCAGCGCCCAGGTGGCGAGACGCCTCGAAGCCGAAGAGGCGCTGCGTCGCGCCGTCAACCTGGGCAGCTTCTCGGTCGTGTACCAACCCGTCGTCGATCTGCGAACGGGCGGCCTCGTCGAGACCGAGGCGCTCGCCCGCTGGAAGCATCCCGAGCAGGGGCTCGTCCCCGCCGGCGACTTCATGCAACTGGCCGAGGAGACGGGAATGGTCGTGGCGATGGGCCGTACGGTCCTCGTCACCGCCTGTCGCGACGCCTTGACGTGGGTTCGGCACCGGCCCGACACACCTCCGATCGGCGTGAACCTCTCACCTGAGCAGTTCGAGGACCCCGCGCTCGTGGAAGACATGCAGGCGATCCTCGCCGGAGCCCGCCTCGACCCGGGCCGGCTCCGCCTCGAGGTGGGTGAGGTAACACTCCACCGTGACCTCGCCCGCACCGAAGGTGTCGCACTCGCCCTCCACGAAATCGGTGTCGACCTAACGGTCGACGATTTCAGGGGTGCGACCTCTCCCATGTGGCTCGAGCGGTGGCGTGTGCGGGCCGTGAAACTCGACATGTCTGTGACCACGGCTCTCGCCGACCCCGAGCCGGCCCAGGGATGTCTCGCAACCGTGCGGGCAGCAGAGAGCGCGACTGCGACACTCGGGATCGACCTTGTCGCCAAGGGGATCGAGACGCGCCTGCAGAGCGAACGACTTCTCGAAGCGGGCTGTCAGAGGGGACAGGGGTTCTGGTTCGCGCCTCCCGTCTCCGCCAGCGTCGTCCCGACCCTTTTCGGTATGGACCTCAGGGGTGCACGCGGCGACTCGTAGGGACGTCTCGCGAGCTGGCACCACCCGGTGCAGTGGCACACGCGTCGCCCGGCTGGCGACCGCGCCGACTCGCGTCAGTACCGGCCGGGCAGGCACCGGCACCCGCACCGGCACCAGAGACGGGCGGCCAGCGCGTCAGTCCTCGTCGGCGAAACCGGCGAGAGCATCCGGGATCGACCCGCGCCTGACACCGAACTCCTCGACGACGGCATCGAGCCAGGGCGCGCGCTGGCGGGCGCTGACCACGACCGGGGTGAGTAGGCCTGACCGCTGCACGGCCTGGCGAACGAAGATCGTCGCGTAGTCGGGAGGACGTACGTCCCGGCTCAGCTCGGCCAGCGCGAACGGATCGGGTGCGACACCGGCTCCTGCCCGCGCGCCCACGTCCGGGGTGACGATCGTGCCCGTCGTGGGCATGGGGCCCCCGCCGAGAAGGCCCGGTCCGTCGGCGATGACGAACCCCTCACCTCCTCGGGTCGTGACCCGGCGAGCTGCAGACCGACATATCCGCCCAGCCCGTAGCCGATCACCGTCGCCGCACCGAGCTCGCAGAGGGCGGCATCGGCATCGCCGAGGAGCGCCTCGCACGTGTAACCGCCGCCGGCGGGGACGGTGGATGCCCCGTGGCCGGTGAAATCGAGACCCCAGACCGGCCCGGGCCAAGCCTCGCACTCCGACGGAACGGTATCGGGAGTCCGCAGGCCGAGGCCGTGCAGAACGAGGAGGGCTCGCTCCGAACCCGCCCGCAGGCGGTGCAGGGCGAGGCGGACGTGGGCGTGTACGAGGTCGACCTCCGGATCACGAGTCATGGCCGTCCCTCCTCGATGAAGGCGAGCACGAGTCGCGCGACCTCGTCCGACTGTTCGATGTGGACGAAATGGCCCACACCCTCCAGCTCGACGATCTGCATGTCAGGCGCCGCGTACGGCTCGAGATCCCTGGCACGTGTACCCCAACCCATGACTTCCTGCTCGGTTGCCAGGATGCCGAGGAGGGGGACCGGCAGCGACGGCAACACGCCGAGCGCCCACTCCGGACGCCACGGACCGAACCCGCCGAAGCGCAGAGTCGGATCGAGCTTCCAGCGCCATCCGTCCGTGTCGTGACGCCCCCCTACGGTCACGAGGTATTCGAGCCAGGCGCTGTCGAGGCGCGGGTTCATGCGGGCGCGGCGGGTGGCGAGCCCCGCGATCGTGTCGGGTCGCCGCACCCGCGCCGCTGTCCGTCTCCTGTGGTCGAGCCAGCCGCGCATCTCCTCGGCGAGCATCCGTGTGCGCTCGTGCTCGGCGATGTCCGGGATCCGCAGGAAGGGGAGGCCGTCCATGTTGACGAGCCGGCTCACGCGGTGCGGCCACGTCGTGGCGAGACGCAGGAGGAGGGACCCCCCTTTCGAATGGCCGACGAAAGGGATCGGCTCCGGCCCGATCGAATCGAGCACGGCGGCCGCATCCCGCACGTCCGCCTCCCACGAGTAGAGCTCGGCATGAGCGGAGTCACCGTGCCCGCGCTGGTCCCATGCGACCACACGCCATCCGGCCCGGGCGAGAAGGGGTGCGAACACGTCGAACGTCCGCGCGAAGTCGAAGCCGCCATGACCGAGGAGAAGGGGCGGGTCCGTCGCCGCACCCCATTCCTTGACCGCGATCCGCGCCCCCCACGCGTCGACCTCGCTCTCACGGTCGGGGCCGACCGCGCCCGGGTACGTCCTCTGCTCCGTCGCGCTCACTTCACTCCCGATTCAGTCCTGGGCGGATCGCTCGACATCACGGGGGGTCGGCTTCGACACGTGAACCTCCCAGAGTGCCTGGTGATCCGCGGGGATCTCACGAGCCATGTACGCCAGGCGCGTGAGTGGATTGCTCATCTCGCCCGATGCGCCGACACCGACCGTGTCGATGCCGACCTCACGGCATGTATAGACGGCACGCGGCAGGTGGTATTCCTGGGTCACGACCACGGCCTCTTCCACGCCGTAG
This sequence comes from Acidimicrobiia bacterium, assembly GCA_020850945.1. Classification (GTDB taxonomy): domain Bacteria; phylum Actinomycetota; class Acidimicrobiia; order UBA2766; family UBA2766; genus QWHP01. The sequence continues at coordinate 53,466 of JADZDR010000008.1, forward strand.
ACGTGGCGTGCCCGCCAGCACGAGTCGTAGGTGTCGCGCCCGGCCGAATCGAGGACGATGTCGTGCGCCGGAACGCCCTTCTCGATGAGATGCCTGCGCATCACGCCCGCCTCGTCGTGGAAGTCGCTCGTGTCGCCCGAGACGAGGATGCGCTCGACCTTCCCCTCCCGGTACAGGTGAGCTGCCGCGTCCAGGCGCCGCTCGAGGTACGGGGACGGCCGGTTGCCCGGCCGCAGTCCCGCTCCGAGCACGATCGCCGTGGACCGCGGCGGGACGTCGGCAAGCGTGTACCGGGCCGAGCGGGTACCGACGACGATCCAGATGGCGGGGGCCGAGGCGAGCGCGAACACTACAGCCACGACGGCGATCGACACACGGCGCAGCCGGCGGCGCCAAGGTCGATTCTTCCGGTGCCTGCCCATGCCCGGTTCGCGCTTTTCACCCTGCCCGTTGCCCCGAAGCCCTGCGGTGCCGGCCTCGGGGCGGGCATGGCGGGCATCGGACTTCCGTCCCAACATCGTCGCCATGCGTGAGCTCACTGTACCGGGAGGGTGTGACACAACGCGCGCATCACGGGCGCAGCGCCGTGTCTACGTGGGACACTGGCAGATGGAATTCCAGGACGTGATGCGCCGCCGCCACATGACCCGATCCTTTACCGGGGATCCCGTGCCCGAGGATGTGGTGACGACTCTCCTCGCGAACGCGCACAGGGCGCCGTCGGCGGGGAACACGAAGGCGACCGAGTTCCTCGTCCTCGCAGGCCCCGAGGAAACAGGCCGCTTCTGGGCCGCGACTCTTCCCGAAACCGAGCGCGGGGCCTTCCCGTGGCCCGGTCTCCTCGACGCCCCGCTGCTCGTCGTGTTCCTCGCGCACGAGGCCGCCTACAGGGCGCGTTACGCCGAGGCGGACAAGGGCGTGGTCGAGCAGGAGGGCTTCTGGCCGGTGCCCTACTGGTACGTCGACGCAGGCATCGCAGCCATGCTCGCCCAGCTCACCGTGGTCGATCACGGCCTCGGCTGCCTCTTCTTCGGGATCTTCCCGCGTCGCCTCGAGGCCTTCAGATCCGCCTTCGGGATCCCGGAATCCCATGTGCCGGTCGGTGCGCTCGCGGTCGGTCGGGCCGCGCCGCGGCAACGGAGGTCACGTTCCCTCGCCCGCCCCACCCCGACGGTGGGAGACGTGACCCACCGCGGCCGCTGGTGAGCGGTCTCCCCGATCGACCACTAGCGTGACCGGATGCCCCGCGCGCTGGATCGTCTGCCCGGATTCCTCTACGACACGTGCATGGCCCGCGCGGAGCGGCGCTGGCTGTCGGGGGTGAGAGCCGGCCTCCTGCAGCAGACCGGGGGGACGATCGTCGAGATCGGGGCGGGGACGGGCGCGAACCTCCCCCACTACCCGAGACGCGACGTCACACGTCTCGACGCCGTCGAGCCGAGCCTTTCCATGATCAGACGACTCGAACGCCGCACACCACGCTGGGTCACCGTCCACCACGACACGGCCGAGGATCTGCCATTCGAGGAGGCGACCTTCGACTACGCGGTCGGCACGCTGGTCTTCTGCACGGTGCCCGACGCCTCACGTGGCTTCGGGGAGATCCGCCGCGTCCTCAAACCGGGGGGGCGTCTCGTCTTCCTCGAGCACGTGCGATCGTCCCGGCCCCGTGTCGCCCGCTGGCAGGAGCGCATCGACACGGTCTGGCCGAAGATGACGGGCGGCTGCCACGCGAGCCGGGACACGGTGGACACGATCGAGGCATGCGGCTTCGAGATCGAGCACCTCGCCCACCGCGAGCTCGACTGGCGGGCGGGTTTCATCCGGGACTTCGTGTGGGGTGTCGCCTCAGTGCGGGCGGCGGATCGGCTCACGTCACCGGCTGCTCGCACGCAAGCCGACCCGACGCGATCGCGTCCATGAACTCGGCGTAGTCGCTCGTGTTCTGCTCCCTGTACGCGGCCGAGAACTCGGCGATCGCCTTGTCGAACGTCTCGCCACTCCCGAGGTACGCCGCTGTCGCCACGCTGTCCCCGGAACGCGCATGCGCACGGGCGAGCGCAACACCGCAGAGCTCCGCGTAGAGGGCGAGTCGCGCCGGGTCGTGCACGCCCGTGTCGATCGAACCCTTCATGTCGCGCAACTGGCGGCAGTAGAAGTGCAGACCGGTCGGGCCGGTCGTCCAGCCGAGGAAGATGTCGCTCGCCGCCTGCATGAGGCGCTGCCCCTCTACGACACGTCTGCCCTGGTGCCGGAAACGACCGGCGGGGAGGTACTCCTCGAGGACCGAACGCTGCGCCTCCTTCACCTGGATGAAGAGCGGATCCCCGGCATCACGACCCTCGAGGTAGAGGACGTAGCAGCGCGTGCCCACGCTCCCCACGCCCACGACCTTGAGGGCGAAGTCGACGGACACGAAGCGGCGCAGGAGTGCCGCACGGCCGTCCTCGAGGGAGCTCTGGTAGCTCTCGAAGCTCGCCTCGATGTCACGCACCGCCTCGTCCGCGGTTCTCACCTCGAGATGGTCGCCGAGATCACGCAGGGGGATGAGGACGGGGGGATCGGCGCGGAAACGGCGCCTGCCGTCCTGGATCTCGGTCAGCTTCTCGAGGGCCTGCAGGTTCGTGCGCTTGCGCGCCTTGCCGACGGTACGCGTCGCGGTCTTCTTGATCGCACCCTGCAGGCGGGGCAGATAGTCCTCCACCCGCAGGCTCGTGTACCAGACGTCCATGTATCGCATACCCGCGAACTCATGCGTCGCCTCCCGGTACGCCCGGGCCACAGCCTGTGTCACCTTGTCGGTCTGCGCCGCGTCGAAGCCGCTCTCGGCCGCGGAGACGGCGAAACTGGCCGCGAGGCGTTTCACGTCCCACTCCCACGGTCCGACGTGGGTCTCGTCGAAGTCGTTCACGTCGAAGAGGAGCTCGCGTTCGGGTGAGGCATAGATGCCGAAGTTGAGCAGATGCGCGTCCCCGCAGATCTGGGCCCTGAGCCCGCATGCCGGCGTGAACGAGAGGTCCTGCGCCATGGGGAGGGCGGCCCCCCGGAAGTACGTGAACGGCGACACGCTCATGCGGGCATGGCGGACGGGCACGAGCCACGGTACGCGATGGCGCCCCTGGGCTTCGATGAGGTCCACGGGGCCGATCCGTTGCCGCGGGGGCTCCCACACCGCCTGTGACGAGCGTGGCACACGCTTGCGCAGCTCCTTGCCGGCCGCGGCTCGTTCTGCGACTGTCCGGCCCCCGCCCGCCAGCGTCACCGCAGGGCCTTCCAGACCGTGAGAACGGCAGCGATCACGGTGAGGCCGATCTTGGTCAGATCGAGGACCGGCCGCACACGCACGCCGTCGTCGCTCACCTCGATGACGGCGACCGGCCTGCCCTCGCCTCCACCCCCGATGCCACCACCGCCTCCGCCGTCGTCGGCGTCGCGGCCGCCCCGCCCGAACCCGAAACCGTAACCACCCCAGGTCGAGACGGATGCAGCCGTGATGATCGTGCGATCACCGTGGCGGCGGTCGTCGAAGACGCGCCGTTCGACGAAGGTGCCCGACATGCGTTCGAGAGCAGGTTGGAGCCGTTCGACGATCGCGTCTGCGAGACCTGAGAACGTGCGCGGCTCGGCCCCGTTCGTGGGCAGCATCTGCTCTGTCATGGGCTCCTCTTCCTGTTCTTGACGATCAACCGCAGGACCAGGGCGAGCCCGAGGGAACCGAGCCAGATCCCGCGCCTGAGCGCGGAATCGACGTCGCGGATCGCCACCGTCTCCTCTGTGCCGTCCCCCCATGTCACGACGACGGACTGGGGCACTGCGCGGAGGGACCAGAACCGGACTGTGCCGAGGGCGTGGACGGACTCGTCGACGGCCGCGTTGCACGTGATCGTGTGGTTGCCTGCCTCGATCCTGCGGACTGCCTGTACGTGACGCATCCGCCCACCCTAGGGCAGCCCACGTGGGCCCGCAGCCGAGCTATGGACGTGACTCTTGTGGGTTCGCACGAACGCGGGTGCCCTGGTTCTGCGGGAGCGCCTATTGCGGCCCGAACGGGACGGCAACCTACGCTAGTGATCTGCCGTCGGCCCCCTGGCGGCGGCGCTTCCGGTTCGAGCACGCCTTGGAGAGACACATGGCCGTAGCTGCACAGAGGGGCAGCGCACACGAGCGGACACGCACGAAGCTCCTACCCGGCGACCCGCAGGTGGGCAAACCCGGTGAGGGGCGGGCCCGGGGTGCACCCAACTTCCTCGTCGCGTTCTGGCGCTCTGACGTGGGCAAGAAGTGGCTCATGGCCGTGTCGGGAATCGCCCTCATGGGCTTCGTCTTCTTCCACATGGTCGGGAACCTGAAGCTCTACATGGGTGCCGCGGACTTCGACCACTACGCCGAGTTCCTGCGCGAGCTCCTCGTCCCGATCGTGCCGAGGACAGTGGTCCTCTGGCTCATGCGCATCGGACTCGTCGTCGCGTTCGGTGTCCACATCGTCGCTGCCGCACAGCTCACGAAGCACAACCGTGACGCCCGCAAGGTCCCCTACCAGAGCGAGCGGGACTACCTCGCCGCGAACTTCGCGTCCCGGACGATGCGCTGGACGGGAATCATCGTCGCCCTCTTCCTCCTCTTCCACCTCCTCGACCTCACGTGGGGTGCGGCCAATCCCGACTTCGTGCGAGGCAGTGCCTACTGCAACGTGTACAACAGCTTCGACCGGGCGTGGGCGGCCATCATCTACGTGATCGCGAACCTCGCCCTCGGCATCCACCTCTATCACGGTGGCTGGAGCCTCTTCCAGAGCCTCGGACTGAACAACCCGCGCTTCAACGCGTGGACGCGGTGGTTCGCGGTCCTCTTCGCGATCGTGGTCGTCGTCCCCAACATCTCGTTTCCGATCGCAGTCCAGGCGGGGGTGATCGGACCATGCCTGTGAGCTCCGACGTGACACTCGACCCGAAGGTCCCGCCCGGCCCGATCGAGGACAAGTGGGCGACCCACAAGTTCGACATGAAGCTGGTGGCGCCGCACAACAAGCGGCGCTTCACCGTGATCGTCGTGGGCACGGGACTCGCCGGAGCGGCAGCGGCTGCGAGCCTGGGGGAGCTCGGCTACAACGTCGAGGTATTCACGTACAACGACTCCCCGCGGCGCGCACACAGCATCGCCGCCCAAGGCGGGATCAACGCCGCCAAGAACTACAAGAACGACGGCGACAGCGTCTACCGCCTCTTCTACGACACGGTGAAGGGCGGGGACTTCCGCGCGCGTGAGGCGAACGTGTACCGCCTCGCCGAGGTCTCCGTCGACATCATCGACCAGTGCGTCGCCCAGGGCGTGCCGTTCGCACGGGAGTACGGCGGGCTTCTCGACAACCGCAGCTTCGGCGGTGCGCAGGTATCACGCACCTTCTACGCGAGGGGTCAGACCGGCCAGCAGCTCCTCCTCGGCGCCTACCAGGCACTTGCGCGGCAGGTCGCCGCCGGCATGTGCCGCCTCCACACGCGACGTGAGCTCCTCGACATCGTCTTGAAGGACGGGCGCGCCGTGGGCATCGTGTGCCGCGACCTCGTCTCTGGTGCGATCACGCGTCACTCCGGGCATGCCGTCGTCCTCGCCACCGGTGGCTACTCGAACGCGTTCTACCTGTCGACGAACGCCATGTACTGCAACGTGACCGCGGCATGGCGGGCGCATCGGCACGGAGCCCTCTTCGCGAACCCGTGCTTCACGCAGATCCATCCGACCTGCATCCCGGCAAGCGACGAGTTCCAGTCGAAGCTGACCCTCATGAGCGAGTCGCTGCGCAACGACGGCCGCATCTGGGTTCCCAAGGACCCCGAGGACACCCGTCCCCCCGACGAGATCCCCGAGACGGACCGTGACTACTACCTCGAACGGCGCTACCCCGCGTTCGGGAACCTCGTGCCGCGTGACGTGGCGAGCCGGGCGGCGAAGCGGGAGGTCGACACCGGCCACGGAGTCGGCTCCCTCGGGAACGGCGTCTACCTCGACTTCGGCGACGCGATCTCACGCCTCGGCGCCGACACGATCGGGGAGCGATACGGGAACCTCTTCGAGATGTACGAGCGCATCACCGACGAGAACCCGTACGTCGTGCCGATGCGGATCTACCCCGCCCCCCACTACACGATGGGTGGCCTCTGGGTCGACTACAACCTCATGACCACCGTCCCGGGTCTCTACGCCGCCGGTGAGGCCAACTTCAGCGACCACGGCGCGAACCGCCTCGGCGCCTCCGCCCTCATGCAGGGCCTCGCCGACGGCTACTTCATCCTCCCCTACACGATCGGCGACTACCTCGCCGGCCAACTCGGCGAGAGCACCGTGCCCACGGACGACCCGGTCTTCGCCGAGGTGGAGACGGACGTGTCCGACCGCGTGGCCCGCTTCGTCGGCAACGGGGGAACGCAGTCACCCGACCACTACCACCGCGCCCTCGGCAAGGTGCTCTGGGACAGTTGCGGGATGGAGCGCGGTCGCGAGGGACTCGAGAAGGCGCTCGCCGAGATCCCCGCGATCCGCGACGAGTTCCGCAAGAACGTGCGGGTGCCGGGCACGGCGGAGTCCCTGAACTCGTCGCTCGAGAAGGCGGGACGCATCGACGACTTCTTCGGACTCGCCGAGCTCATGTGCCGCGACGCCCTCTTGCGCGAGGAGTCCTGCGGCGGCCATTTCCGGGTCGAGCACCAGACCGACGAGGGCGAGGCCCTGCGCGACGACGAGAACTTCGCCCACGCCGCGGCGTGGGAATGGCAGGGAGAGGGCACCGAACCCGTCCGTCACACCGAACCCCTGGACTTCGAGCACGTGCAGCTCACGCAGAGGAGCTACAAGTAGATGGACCTGACCCTGCGGATCTGGCGCCAGGCGGACGGCGATGCCGCCGGCGCCTTCGCCGTGTATGCGATTGCCGGGATCAACCCCGACATGTCCTTCCTCGAGATGCTCGACATCCTCAACGAGCAGATCCTCGCCGACGGCGGGGAACCCGTCGAGTTCGAGTCGGACTGCCGCGAGGGGATCTGCGGCACGTGTGGTGTCGTCGTCAACGGCATCCCGCACGGACCGGAGAAGGCGACGGCGACGTGCCAGCTCCACATGCGCAAGTTCCACGACGGCGACACCGTCACCGTCGAGCCGTGGCGGGCGACGGCCTTCCCGGTCCTGCGTGACCTCGTCGTCGACCGCTCTGCGCTCGACCGGATCGTCGAGGCGGGTGGCTTCATCACGGCACCGACCGGCGCGGCCCCCGACGCGAACGAGATCCCCGTCCCGAAGGAGGCGGCGGAGGCGTCGATGGACGCCGCGGCCTGCATCGGCTGCGGTGCCTGCGTCGCCGCCTGCCCGAACGGTGCCGCACAGCTCTTCACGGCCGCGAAGCTCGCCCACCTCGATCTCCTCCCCCAGGGTCAGGCGGAGCGATTCCGCCGCACCGAGGCGATGGTCGACCGCATGGAGGACTACTTCGGGTCCTGCACCAACCACGGCGAGTGCGAGGAGGTCTGCCCGAAGGAGATCTCGATCGACTTCATCGCGATGATGAACCGCGACTACATCCGGGCGAAGTTCAAGAACCTGCGCCGGCTCGGCCAGCGTAAGGTCGGGTGATCGCCCCCGGCTTCAGGTGACGTGCTCACCTTCCGCATCCGGACCGTCCGCGGCTGCGGGTGCCTGGGCCGGAGTGGCAACCGCTCCCTCGTCTACCGCCGGCGCAGTGTCGTCCTTCCCGTTGCCCGCGAGTGAGCTGAGCAGGTTCACGCCGGTCGCGGCCTCGATCTGATCGTTGAGGCGCACGACAGTCCCGGGGAGCTGGCTCACGGCTGTCGAAACCCCGTTACCCGAACCCGAGTCGACGATCGAGATCCTGTCGATCAGCACGTTGTCGACGGTCGAGACGAGCTTGTCCACGATGTCGGGCAGCATGCGCAGGACGTAGACGCGCTCGGCCATAGGCCCTGCCTCCTGGAACTCGTCCACGAGCTTTGCGAAGACCTCGATCGTGGCGTTGCCTGATTCGGTGATGGCGGCGGCCTTCCCCTGTGCCTCGAGTTGCGCGGCCTCGCGGGCGGCCCGGGCGGGTGCCACGACATCGGCCTCGAGCGTCCGCTCCTGGAGGGCGATGCGCTGCTGCTGCAGGTCCTGTTCCGCTGTCGCCTTGGCGATCTCACCGGCAACAGCCGCCTGCTTCTCCTTGGCGAGGGCAACCGCCTCGAGCTCGGCCCGGCGCACACGCAGCTCGTTCTGCTGCTCGACGATCTGGCGGTCGGCCTGTACGGTCGCGATCTCTGCCCGCTGGCGGGCGTCGGCCTCGGCCTCGAGCGCCTCGGCCGAACGTTCCGCCTCGGCGATCCGGGCTTCTTTCAGGACCTCGGCTGTGCGGCGCCGCCCCACCGAGTCGAGGTAGCCGACCTCGTCGGTCACGTTCTGGATCTTGAGGACATCGAGGCCGAGGCCGAGGGTTCGGATGTCGTCGTCGGCCTCGTCGGCGAGGGTCTGGGCGAAGCGCAGCCTGTCCTCGTTCACCTCCTCCGGCGTGAGCGTGGCGAGCACACCACGCAGGTTCGCCTCGAGCGTCTCCTTCGCGATCTGGCGGATCGTCTCGAACGGCACGTCGAGGAACCGCTCGACCGAGTTCTCGAGCAGCCCCTCGACGTTGGCGACCTTCACGTTCGCGATGCCCTGCACGTTGAGGGGGATCGCCCCCTTGGAGTAGGCGTTCGTGACCGTCACCTCGATCGGGATCGTGTTCAGACTCATCCAGGACACCCGCTCGATGAAGGGAACGCGCAGGGTGCGGCCTCCGTTCAGGATCCGGTAACCGACATGCCTGCCGTCGCTCATCGCCCGTCTCCGCCCCGATATGACAGCGATCAGGTTCGGGGGGCAGATGATGATCAGGCGTTTCAGCAAGACCAGGACGAGGATGATCGCGAGGACGATCAGGGCTCCGGCGGCGAGTGCGATCTCCATGCGGACTTCCTTTCAACTCATGACAGATCCGGGTCGAGGACGTCGACGAAGGCCGTCCCGCCCTCGAACGACACGACGAGCACGTCCGCGCCGACGTCGAACACGCGGTCGCCGACTGGGTGGGGGCGGGCGGGGAGACGCATCGGTCGACCCGCGACGTCGACCATGACGCGTCCCGGCCTCGATCCCGACACCGGGACCACCACCTTGGCGCGCCGTCCGACGAGATCGGAGTCGAGCAACTCGCTGCTCGACTCGCCTCTTCGCATGAAGCGGTACGCGGCCGAGTTGAGGACGGCGACGGCAAGGCCGACGATGACGGCGGCGACGAGACCCACCCCCGGTGACGCGTCGAGGAGGCCGAACACGAGGCCGGCTGTGCCGAAGAAGGCGAGGAAGAACACGAGGGAGCTGAACCGGAGGAACTGGAGGATGTGGGAGACGGGACCGCCCGCCTCCGCGTCGTGGCCCACGTCGTGGCCCACGTCGTGCCCGGCGTCGCCGTGCAGGTCCCCGCCCAGATGCGCATCGTGCCCGCCGTGCCCGGCAATGAGTTGGAATGCCACGAGGCCCCACCCGACAACCGCACATACGACGTACACGTACTGCATGACCCAGGGAGTGTATTCGCTGCCGGAAAGGCCGGGGGCCGAGCGCGGCACACAGTCTGGGTACCTGAGCGGCGCTATATCGCCGCTCAGGTACCCAGACTGTGTGGGTTTGGGGGGAGGGTTCTGCAACGGGTAGGTCCCGCGGTCACGCGGCGCGGACGAGGCCCGCGCGCCGTCGCGGTCTACACTGCCGACCGATGTCCAGAATCGAGCTCTTCCAGCTCCAGCCCCAGAACGAGGTCGACCCGGACACGGGGGCGGAGGTCGTCGGGTTCGGGTACGGACTTCGCGACGCCACCACAGGGGCGCCTCTCCCCGCAGGTGATCCCTCTCTCGCCCCCCAGGGCATCCAGGTTTTCGACCTCATCGCCCTCGACCGGTACCCGTACGCGGCACAGGATCCGAGCTTCGACCCCGGCCGTGTTCTCGCCCTCGTCCCGGATCACAACCAAGGCGGAGCCGTGGGCGTGTGGGACGAAACCCGCCATGTGCAGGTCGGCTGGCTGCCCGGCACGGCCGCAACCGTCGTGAACGAAGCCCTCGCTCAGGGTTGGTCGCAGCATGCAGTCGCCCTGTGGGCACAGCGCACACCTGACGACGTGCGTACCGGGCTTCGAATCGCGGTCTCGACCGATCTCCTGCCGATCGGGGGGCCTGTCGCGACACCTTCCGCGCCGGTTGCAGCGGTCGCCGCGGCGGTGCCCGAGCCCGCACCGGCGGCGACACCGCCCGCACCCGACGCGTGGACCCCGACGACTGCCCCGCCCGAGGTGAAACGGGGCAAGGGTGCCGTCTGGGCCGTCCTCGCGGTGATACTCGCCGTCGTGATCGCCGCGGCCGTCTACTTCGCCTTCTTCCGGGGAGGCAATGAGCCCGAGCCGACGACCACGACCGAGGAACGGACGACGACCTCCATCGCCACGACGGCTCCGCCGACCGTACCCACGACGGCTCCGCCGACGGTACCTCCGACCGAACCGCCGACCGTCCCCCCCACGGAACCACTACCCCCCTGATCCGACCTCGCCTCTCCTGCGTGATCGCGACGGGCTGTGAGGATCTCACCCTCCATCACGCTGCAGAATCCTCCCAACCCCGCGGCCGGACGTCCGGAAATGCCGTTCTCGCCTCACCTCGGTAGGCTGCGGGGAGAGATCGCGTGAGGAGACGGAAGGCGAGCCGTTGCGCAGGGTCAGTGGTCTGGATGCAGCATTCCTGTACGGCGAGACATCGGCCTGGCACATGCACGTGTCCGCCCTCATGGTGCTCGATCCGTCCACGTGTGGAGGGCGGTTCAGCTCGGAGCGGTTCCGCGACCTGATCGCGAGCAGGCTCCACGTCGTCCCCCAGTTCAGGTGGAAGCTGAAGAAGGTGCCGTTCGGGCTCGACCGGCCCGTCTGGGTCGACGACGCCGACTTCGAGCTCGACTTCCACATCCGCCGCATCGCCGTGCCCGCACCCGGCGGCATGGAGCAGCTCGGCAACCTCGTCGGTGAGCTCATCCCGCTCAAACTCGACCGCACCCGACCCCTGTGGGAGATGTGGATCATCGAGGGACTCGACGGCGGGATCGGGGAATCCGATCCCGACACGTCCTCCTCCGCGGACGCGGACGGAGGCAAGGTCGCGATCCTCGCCAAGGTTCACCACTCCATCATCGACGGTGCGTCGGGGGCGGAGCTCATGAAGCTCCTCTTCGACATGGAACCGGACGCGCCGGTACCGCCTGCACCGGCCTGGAAGCCGGAATCGGAGAACCCGTCAGGCCTCGAACTGCTCGGGCTCGGCCTCTCGACGTCGATGAAGATGCCGTTCCGGTTCGCCCGCCTCAGCCGGTCACTCGTCCGCCAGGGCCTCACCGTCGCCGGCTTCGCGCGTCGTGGCAACCTACCCGCGATTCCCTTCCAGGCCCCCCGCACCCGCCTCAACGCCGAGATAACACCGAGCCGCCGCATGGCCATGGCGTCGGTACCCCTCGACGAGGTCAAGGCCGTGAAGCACGCCTTCGACGTGAAGGTGAACGACGTGGTCCTCGCCCTCGTCGGGGCATCCCTGCGTCGCTATCTCACCTCGCACGGCGAGCTGCCGGAGAGACCCCTCATCGCCCAGGTCCCCGTCTCGGTGCGCGTCGAGGGCGACAAGGAGTCGGGGACGAAGGTTGCCGCCATGTTCGCGTCCATGGCGACCGACCTCGAGGACCCGGGAGAACGCCTCCTCACCATCAACCGCGGGACACAGTCCGCGAAGGAGATGCAACGTGCCCTGGCCGTCGACAAGATCATCGGTCTCTCCGAGGCCTTCTCGCCGGGGCTGATCGAGGTCGCAGCCCGCATGTACACCGCCGCGCAGCTCGACGGGCGCACACCGCCGATCTTCAACACGATCGTCTCGAACGTGCCCGGCCCGCCGTTCCCGCTCTACGTCGCCGGCGCCCGCCTCGCCGCGATGTACCCGATGGGCCCCCTCCTCTACGGCGGAGGCCTCAACATCTCCGTGATCAGCTACCTCGATTCGATGGACTTCGGCTTCCTCTCGTGCCGCACGACGGTGCCGGACGTATGGACGATCGCCGAGGGGATCCCGCTCGCGCTCAAAGAGCTCATGGACACCGCCCCCACACCTCTTCGACTCTGACGCGAGGCAGCCCGCCCGGGCGTGGATAGGCTTCGGGCATGGCGAACTTCTACGCAGAGAACGGCCCGCCTCCTCCCGGCTTCGAGGAGGCGCTGTTCGGAATGGGCTGTTTCTGGGGGGCGGAACGGGTCTTCTGGGAGGCCGAGGGTGTGTGGTCGACCGCCGCCGGCTATGCGGGGGGCAGGACGGCACATCCCACCTACGACGCGGTGTGCTCGGGCCGCACCGGCCATGCCGAGGTCGTACGTGTCGTGTCCGACCCCGCCCGCGTCTCCTATGCCGAGTTGGTACGTCTCTTCTGGGAGGGACACGACCCCACACAGGGCATGCGCCAGGGCAACGACGTCGGCTCGCAGTATCGCAGCCTCCTCGGCGTCTACTCCGACGCCCAGGCGGACATCGCCGTCTCGTCCCGTCGCACGTACGGCGAGGCCCTCGACCGTGCCGGTTACCCCGAGATCACGACGGAGATCGCACGCGACCTCGTCTTCTACCCGGCGGAGGACCATCACCAGCAGTACCTCGCCAAGAACCCGTTCGGGTACTGCGGGCACGGTGGCACCGGAGTCGCGTACCCGACCGGCCTCACACGTGCCGACTGACATGGGGGAGTCACGGGACGACGAGCGACGGCGCATGGTGGAACGGCAGGTGCGAGACCGCGGCATAACGGACGTCCGCGTCCTCGCGGCGATGGCGACGGTCCCCCGCGAACGCTTCGTCGATGTCGACCTCGCCGACGCCGCCTACGCGGACCGGCCTCTCCCCATCGAGGAAGGACAGACGATCTCCCAGCCCTTCATCGTCGCGGCCATGGCCGCGTACCTCGAGATCGAGCCCGCCGACCGCATCCTCGAGGTCGGCACCGGGTCCGGCTATGGCGCCGCGGTCCTGAGCCGTGTCGGCGGGCATGTCGACACGATCGAACGACACGCCCGCCTCGCCGAGACGGCCGCGCGGCGCCTCGCCGATCTCGGCTACGCCAACGTGGATGTTCACGTCGGTGACGGCTCACGTGGCCTGCCCGAGCGCGCGCCGTTCGACGTGATCTGCGTGACGGCAGCCGGGGCGGACGTACCCGTCGCCCTCCTCGACCAGCTTGCCGACGCGGGCCGCCTCGTCATGCCCGTCGGCGGACGTGGCGGCCAGCGCCTCGTCCTGATCCGCAGACAGGGCGACGATCTCGTCGAGACGGACCTCGACCCTGTGGCCTTCGTCCCCCTTGTCCCGGATCGCGAGAGCTAGGTCACACCGGACGACCCGAAGCCGCTGTCGCCTCTCGCCGCGTCGGGCAGGGAGGTGACCTCACGGAGCGCCACGGTGGCGACGGGGACGAGGACGAGCTGCGCGATGCGGTCCCCCCGCTCGACGACGAACGCGTCCCGCGGGTCGTGGTTGATGAGGAGCACCTCGATCTCACCCCGGTACCCGGAGTCGATGAGGCCGGGTGAGTTCACGAGGCCGATCCCGTGCCTGCGGGCGAGTCCCGAGCGCGCCAGGACGAGGCCGGCCCAGCCGGGCGGGAACGCGACGGCGATCCCGGTCGGAACGGCCACGCGCTCACCCGCCGCGACCTCGATCTTCACGCGGGACCGCAGGTCGACGCCGGCGTCACCGGGGTTGGCACAGGCGGGCAGAGGCAGGGGATCGGCGTGCGCGGCATCGCCGACGCGCGTGACGAGCAGCTCGAGGGACGGTGGATCAGGCATGGCGACGGCAGCCTAGTGGTGTCGGGTCAGCACGTCGAGAACCCGCACGCGAGGCACTTTCCGCAACCCTCCTCGGTCGCGAACGCGGCATCTCCGCAGTCCGGGCAGACCTCGAACGGCTCAGCCGGGGACGGCCGCAGTGTCGCGCCCTCACGTGGCTCGCCGTAGGTGCGATCGAGCAGCTTCGCGAGGGCGTCGGCCACCGAGAGTACGCGCGCCTCACCAAATCCCACGGCGGACCGGCCGCCTATGCCCGAGAGCTGTTCGACGACGAGTTCCACGGGCACGCCTGTCCGCAGCAGGAGGGATACGAGACGCCCGATCGCCTCGGACATCGCAGTGATATCGGAGCCTGCCTTTCCGAACACGAGAAAGACCTCGAAGGGCTTCGCGTCGAGCTCGGTGACGAAGACGTTCATGATGCCGAGTGGGGTCTGGACACGGAAGCGGCGGGCGGCGAGCCCACCCGGGACCTCGGGCACGGCGCGAGGCAGGACCTCGCTGCCGCGCACGTCCGGCGCGGACGTGGTGCGGCGCGCCGCCGTCGGGGACCCGGCGACGAGAACCTGGGCGGGCTTGGAGCCGTCCCGGAAGACAGTGACGCCCTTGCAGCCGAGCCGATCGGCGAGGTCGAAGACCTCGATGACCTCCTCGACGCCGGCGTCGTGGGGCAGGTTGACGGTCTTTGACACGGCGTTGTCGGTGTGCACCTGGAACGCGGCCTGCATGCGCACGTGCCAGACCGGGTTGATCTCGTGCGCGGTGGCGGCGACAGCTCGTACGTGGGCGGGTATCTCGTCGATGTCGCCGGCATGACCGGATCGCACGGCTGCCTCGATCAGGTCCTCGGGGACTGCCTCACGTCGGGCGAGCTCGAGGAAGGAGGGGTTGACCTCACGCAGGAGGTTGCCGTCGAGTACGTGCCGTTCGAAGCCGAGGGCGAAGACCGGCTCGATCCCGGACGAGCAGCCGGCGATGACCGAGATCGTGCCCGTGGGGGCGATCGTCGTGCGTGTCGCGTTGCGCAGGCGCCGGCCATCGGCGGCGTAGACGGATCTCGACCAGTTCGGGAAGACGCCCCGCTCGGCGGCGAGACCCTCCGACGCCCGGTCGGCCTCGGTCGACACGAAGGACATGAGCGTATCGGCGAGCGCGAGCGCGTCGTCGCTGCCGTAGGGGATGCACAGAGCGATGAGGAGGTCCGCCCAGCCCATGACACCGAGGCCGATCTTGCGGTTCCCGTCGCGGGTCATGGCGGCGATCTCGGCGAGCGGCCACACGCTGCGCTCGACGACGTCGTCGAGGAACCGCACCGCCGTGTGGACGACAGAGCGGAGACGGTCCCAGTCGATGCCCGAGCCGGCACGGAAGCGGGAAACGTCGACGGACCCGAGGGTGCAGGCCTCGAAGGCGAGGAGAGGCTGCTCCCCGCACGGGTTCGTGGCCTCGATCGTGCCGAGATCGGGTGTCGGGTTCGTACGCATGTCGTTCATGCGGTCCATGAACACGAGACCGGGATCGCCGCAGCGCCAGGCCGCGTCGGCGATGCGCGCCATGACCTGTCTCGCCCCGAGCCGGCCGACCTCCTCACCGGTACGTGGGTTCACGAGCGGGTAGGTGCCGTCGGCATGCAGGGCATCCATGAAGCCGGCGTGCACGGAGACCGAGATGTTGAAGTTCGCGAGGCGGTCCGGTTCGAGCTTGGCATCGATGAACTCGAGGACGTCGGGGTGGTCGACTCTGAGGACGGCCATGTTCGCTCCGCGCCGGTTCCCGCCCTGGCGCACATGCTCGGTGGCCGCGTCGTAGACCTCCATGAAGGAGACGGGACCGGACGCCACGCCGCGCGTCGACGCGACGGTGTCGTCGCGAGGACGCAGGGCCGAGAAGGAGAACCCCGTGCCACCACCCGACTGGTGGACGATCGCCGCGTTCTTCAAGGTCTCGAAGATCCCCTCCATGCTGTCGGGTACCGGCAACACGAAGCAGGCGGCGAGCTGTTCGAGGGAGCGCCCCGCGTTCATGAGGGTGGGCGAGTTGGGCAGGAAGTCGAGGTCACACATGAGGTCGAGGAAGCGCTGTTCCCAGTCGGCCACGCGTTCGGCCGCGGTCGCCGCGTCTCCCCATGTCGCCTCGGCCCCTGCCACGTCACGGGCGACGCGCGCGAACATCTCCCCCGCGGTCTCGATGACCTCTCCCTGCGCGTCCCGCCCGAGGTACCTGTGTTCGAGGACGACACGGGCCTGCTCGGTGAGTTGCGGTTCTCGCTGCATGACCCCCCAAGGCTATGCGCCACCGGAACGGCCGGTCTCAGCCGGGACCGATCCCACGCGACATGCCGACGACGGCGGCGAGGACCACGACCGCCCAGACGGCGAACCCGAGAACCGCGGCTCGCATGCCCCGCGACGCCAGCGGTGCCCCCGTCGCGATGCGGGCGGCGGCTCGCACACAGACCGAATCGCCAACCGTTCTCGTGCGTCGGCCGAGGTCACACAGGCGCGTGTAGCCGACGACGGCGAGTGCGAGAACGGCGCAGAGCACCTCGGCCTTCACACCTCCGGTCGTCTCATTCGGTGTCAGGGCCGTGGTCATCGCTCCTCCTGTCTCCGCATCTCCGGATCGTGCTCCACGATCCTGTCGCCGAGTGCCACCACATCGAACGTGTGTTCGTGTACCATCACAATATGTCGAACAGAGGTTCGAGTCAACACCTCTTCGAACATGTGTTCCGTTCATCGGGGCCCATTCTCGCGGGGGTGTGTGACACTTTTCCCGACGGCAGGAGGGACCGGTGGCCCAAGACGAGCTGACTCCCAGGCAGAGGGCGGTGCTCGAGTTCATCAGCGAGCAGATGCAGGAACGCGGGTTCCCCCCTTCGGTCCGTGAGATCGGTGAGGCCGTGGGCCTCACGTCATCCTCGAGCGTGCACGCGCAGCTCGCCACGCTCCAACGTCTCGGCTTCCTGAAGCGGGACCCCACGAAGCCGCGGGCGATCGAAGTCCACTTCGACCCCGAGTCGGGCGGGGTGGCCGAACGCCGGCCGCCGCGTTTCGTACCGCTCGTCGGCGAGATCGCGGCCGGGCAACCCATCCTTGCCGCCGAGTCCGTCGAGGAGGCCTATCCCCTGCCTGCCGACTGGGTGGGTGAGAGCGGCACCCTGTTCATGCTCGCGGTGCGGGGCGACTCGATGATCGGGGCGGGCATCCTCGACGGCGACTACGTGGTCGTACGCCAGCAGCAGGATGCCCGCAACGGCGAGATCGTGGCGGCCATGGTCGAGGGACCCGACGGCGCTGAGGCGACCGTGAAGCGCTTCACGCGACGTGGGCGCACGGTCGTCCTCGTACCCGAGAACCCCGACATGGACGACATGGTGTTCGACGCCGGTGTCGAGATCCTCGGTCGCGTCGTGGCCGTCATGCGCCGCGTCTGACCGGCCCGAGATCTCGGCGGTGCGCCCAGCGCGTCCTGGGTGGTGAATCCGGCACACCGAGCCGCTGGCGGAGCGTACCGATGCGCTCGAACGTGATCGCGACCTCGTCGCCGGGTCGGAGCCACTCATCCCGATCGAGACCACACGTGTCGGGCACAGTCCCCATCCCCACGACCGTGCCCGGGGCGAGACTCTGGCGTCTCGCGAGCGCCACGACGACGTCGACGGGATCCATCGAGTACTCGGCCGTCGTCCCCCCCCAGGCCTCCCGCCCGCTCGTCTCGACCCTGACGGCAAGGGAGCGGGGATCGCCCACCTCGTCCGCTGTGACGAGCCACGGACCGAGGCCGTTGCCCATGTCGAGGTCCTTGCTCGTCGCCGGTCCCGTGAAGAACATCTCACCGAGCTGTACGTCACGCGCCGAGACGTCGTTGAAGACCGTGTATCCGGCGATCGCCGCCTCCGCCGCCGCCCGGTCGGATCCGATGGGAACCGCACCCGTCACGAGAGCAAGCTCCGGTTCGATGTCGAGATACGCGCTGAAGGACGGCCACGGCACCGTGTCACCGTCCCCACTCACACTCTGGCAGTTGCCCTTGTAGTACCTCACCCCGCCTGCACTCCGCCGCAGCACGCGCTGTGCCACGGCTCCCAGCAGATGACCGGCACCCGGAGGCAGGGACCGCCGCAGGAGGACTGCCGAGGAGTTCGCGAGATGGCGGGGTGTGAGACCACAGTCGAGGAGGGCGGCGGGCCGGACAAGGGTGGGGGCGAGGTCGACGACGTCGAGATGACGGCCGAGACGAGCACCCTCCCCCCCGGTCACACGCCGGGCGACCTCCTCCGCCACAGCACGACTCACGGGCAGCCCGTCCAGGTAGGCACTCATGTGAGACAGCACATGTGGCAGCGTCTCGTCTTCGAGGGCGAGGGCCGCGAACGGAACCAGGTGTTCGCCCGCGACGAACCCGAAGGCAAGGCTGCCGTCCACCTCACGCACGGTCGCGAGCTTCATCGCGGCTCACCTCCGTCGTCTTCCGAGAAGTGCGCGAAGCGGGCGGCGCTCGCGGCCGGCACCCGCACCCGCAGGTGTGTACCCGAGTCGCCGTGCCTCTCCTCGAGCACGTCACCCATGGCGTGGGCGGCATGCACGACATCCCCTCTCTCGTAGGGCACGAGGAGCGTGAGCTCGCTCGCCCCCAGGTCCAAGGCGGACACCACGGCATCCACGAGGGTGTCGATTCCCTCGCCGGTCTCGACCGAAACGGCGACACTCCCAGGCATACGACGCAGGAGCCTTCCGACATCGGCCCCGTCGGCGAGATCGACCTTGTTCCAGACCACGATCTCGGGCACCGCACCTGCTCCGACTTCCGCCAGCACCTTGCGCACGACGTCCACCTGGGCCAGCGGGTCGACCGCCGACGCGTCGACGACGTGGAGGAGCAGGTCCGCTTCCGTGCCCTCCTCCAACGTCGAATGGAACGCCCGCACGAGCTCGTGGGGGAGCTTGCGCACGAAACCGACCGTGTCGGAGAGCAGCACGGTCCGCCCGCCGGGCAACTCGGCTCGGCGCACTGTCGTGTCGAGGGTCGAGAACAGCCGGTCCTCGACCCTGACTCCGGCCGCGGTGAGCACGTTGAGGAGGCTCGACTTGCCGGCATTCGTGTAGCCCACGAGCGATACGGCGGCGAGCCCCGACCGGCGTCGCCCCTTGCGTTTCGTGCGCCGCGTCCGGTCCGTCGACTCCAACTCCCGCTTGAGGCGCGACACGCGTTCGAGGATTCTGCGGCGGTCCACCTCGAGGATCGTCTCACCGGGGCCGCGTGTGCCGATCCCACCCCCGAGGCGGGACAGCATCGCGCCGCGGCCACGCAGGCGGGGAAGCCGATAGCGGAGCTGGGCCAGCTCGACCTGGACCTTCCCCTCGCGGGTCGTGGCGTGCTGGGCGAATATGTCGAGGATGAGCTGCGTCCGATCGAGGACCCGCCTGCCGCCGAAGGCCTCCTCCAGATTGCGCTGCTGGGCGGGGGTGAGCTCGTCGTCGAAGATGATCAGGGTGGCGTCGAAGATCTCCCCGTCCTCCTTGATCGCGTCGACCTTGCCCCGCCCCACGTAGGTCGCCGGGTCCGGGCCGCGGCGCACCTGCATGTGCCGTGCCACCGGCTCCGCCCCTGCCGTCTCGGCGAGGGCGGCGAGCTCCTCGAGCGACTGCTCCTCCGCCTCGACCTCACCGGCGTTGCGAGCGAGACCCACGAGTACTGCGCGATCGGTCTCCCAGTCCTCGCGCACGACCTCGTCGGGGCCGAGGCGGAGACGGCGGCCCGCCCCGACGGTCGTCTGTTCGGGATCCTCCCGCCGTGAGCGGCGCCTGCCCGGCTCGCCGCGAGTCACAAGCCCAGGGCCCGCGTGTCGACGGTGGCCGTGAAGACCTCGACAGCCGGGCCGGTCAGGACGACCGTGTCGCCGAGATCGACGAGGAGGTCGCCGCCGGGGAGGCTGACCGTGACATGCCGGCCCACGTGCTCGAGGCGGTGGGACACGGCAGCAACCGCACACGCGCCCGTTCCACAGGCCATCGTCTCGCCCACGCCCCGCTCCCAGACACGAGCGCGTACGTGCCCCCGGTCGAGGACGCGAACGAAGCTCACGTTCACCCCATGCGGAAAACGATCGTCCGTTTCGACCGTCGCGCCCCACGCTGCGACGGGGACGGCCTCGGGGTCCTCGACGAAGAGGACCGCGTGGGGATTGCCCATGCTCGCGAACCAGGCGTCGTGCCCGGAGTCGTCGAGGTGCACACGCACGGACTCGTCCCCGGGGCCGGCGGTGACCGGGATCTCCTGCGGCTCGAAGGAGGGCGGACCCATGTCGACGCTGACACGGCATACGCGGCCCCGTGCGTCGTGATGGACGACTACGTGCTTCGGACCCGACCTCGTCTCGATCGTCGCCTCGGTACCGGTGAGGATCCCGCGATCGAAGCAGAACTTCGCGAAGCAGCGCACCCCGTTGCCGCACATCTCGGGTCGCGATGCGTCGGCGTTACGGTGATCCATGAACACGCGTCCCGAGCCGAGCGCCACGACCCTGATGACTCCGTCGGCCCCCACGCCCCGGCGGCGCTCACAGAGGCGGGTCACGGTCAGATCATCGAGGTCGAACGCGTCCTCGAGATCCTCGAAGACCAGGAAGTCGTTCGATGCCCCGTGCGCCTTGACGATCTCGAGTCGACTCAAGTCCCTCCCTCGGACAGGAACTCCGTCAGCCTGTCCGTGACATCTGCGTCGCACTCCGCTTCGGGGTCGAACCAGTGTGCTCGCGGCTCACGTCGGAACCAGGTGAGCTGGCGCCTCGCGAACGCCCGCGTGCGTCGCCGCACACACTCGATCGCCTCGGACATCTCCATTTCGCCCCGGAGGACGAGGTGCAGCTCAGCATATCCGATGGCCGCACGCGCGGTTTTCGACAATTCACCGTACTCACGCCCCAGATGCGCCACCTCGTCCAGCCACCCGGACGCCAACATGGTGTCGATTCGCGTGTCGATCCGTTGATACAGAAGCGACCTGTCGGCGGGCGCGACGACGGCAAAGCGCACGTCGAAATCGCTGCTCCGGCCCGACCACGCTGCATCCGGGGGTGTGACACCGTCGAGGGCCTGCTCGACCTGGCGCAGGACGCGGCGCGGGTTTGCGAGGTCGGTGCGGGCGGCTCGGTCGGGTGCGAGGCGCTCGAGGAGGCCGACGAGATCTCCCGCCGGCATCGCCTCGAGCTCCACGCGACGCGCGGCGTCCGGCCTGCCTCCGAACTCGATGTCGTCCGTCGCCGCCCGCAGGTAGAGGCCCGATCCCCCCACGAGGAGCGGAAACCGGCCGCGGTGCTGCACGTCGGCGAGGGCCGTCCGGGCGTGGTTCTGGAAGTCGGCGGCGGAGAACTCCTCGACCGGGTCGACGATGTCGAGGCAGTGGTGCGGGACCTGCGCCCGCGCCTCACGGGTCGGCTTCGCCGTGCCGATGTCCATGCCCCGATAGACGCAGAAGGCGTCCGCCATCACGACTTCGGCGCCGAGCCGCTCGGCCAGGCGGAGGGAGATCTCGGTCTTTCCCGATGCGGTCGGGCCGGCGAGGACCCCGACACGGCCCCGCCGCTCAGCCGGCAAGTTCGCCGGTGAGGTAGTGCGAGGCGGCACCGGTGACACGTGCCGTCCGCAACGATCCCGGCGCCGTGTTCCCGTCGTCTGGTACGTGCACGAGCTTGCCGCCCCGCGTGCGGCCGGTCAGCCGCGACGTGTCCTTTTTCGAGGGGCCCTCGACGAGGATCTCGACGTCACGACCGACGAGCTCGAGGTTCCGGGACCAGGAGATGGCGCCCTGGAGGTCCGTGAGCCTGCGGTAGCGATCTTCCTTCTCTTCCACCGGCGTGGGATCGTCCAGTTCCGCCGCGACCGTGCCGGGCCGGGGGCTGTAGACGAAGGTGAACGCCGAGTCGAACTGCGCCGCCTCGACGAGGTCGAGGGTCGCCTGGAAGTCGGCCTCCGTCTCACCCGGGAAGCCCACGATGATGTCCGTGCTCACTGTGAGATCCTGAATCCCCGCCCGGGCGGACTCGAGTCGCTCGAGATAGCGGGCTGCGGTGTAGCCACGGTGCATGGCCGCGAGCACACGATCGGACCCGGCTTGGACGGGCAGGTGGAGCTGTTCGCACACGGTTTCGCATTCGGCCATGGCCGCGACGGTCTCGGGGCGCAGGTCCTTGGGATGGGGGCTCGTGAAGCGGATGCGCTGGATGCCGGCCACACCGTCGACAGAGCGGAGGAGGTCGGCGAAGAGGGGACGGCGGCCGTCGAGGTCACGCCCGTAGGAGTTGACGTTCTGGCCGAGCAAGGTGACCTCCACGACCCCGTCGGCAGCGAGCATCTCGCATTCCGCCACGATGTCCGCGGCCCGCCGGCTCACCTCGCGCCCGCGCACGGCGGGGACTATGCAGAAGGTGCAGGAGTTGTCGCAGCCGATCGCGATCGTCACCCACGCCGTATGCGCCTTGTCGCGGGCGGCGGGCAGCGTCGAGGGGAAGGTTGCCGTCTCGGCGGCGATCTCGACGACGGGCGTGTCGGACGCCGCGGCCGTGTCGAGGAGGTCGGGGAGGCGGGCGAGGTTGTGCGTCCCGAACACGACGTCGACGGCAGGTGCCCTGGCGGCCAGGTCCGCTCCGTCCTTCTGGGCGAGGCAGCCGCCCACAGCCACGGTCAGGCCAGGCCGGCGCGCCTTCTCGGCGCGTAGCCGGCCGAGCTGGCCGTACAGGCGCTGGTCGGCGTTCTCGCGGATGCAGCACGTGTTGAAGAGGACGAGATCGGCGTCCTCGACCGCATCCGTGCGTTCGAGGCCGCGGGCATCGAGGAGACCGGCGATGCGCTCCGAATCGTGCTCGTTCATCTGGCAGCCGAACGTGCGGAGGAGGTAGCGACCCGACATCGGGTCAGTGTACCGGTGGCTGGGTGGGACGAACTCGGCGCTCAGGCGTCGTCGCGGCTCCCGGCGGGTGCGCGAAACAGGGATGTCACCTCGGATGCCGTGTCTGCGAGCGGGGCATCGTAGGTGGACGCGGCGGCTTCCGCTGTCGACGACATCGAATCGGGATGGCCCGTGGACACTGAGATGTCGAGCTCCACACGCGTCGGCGCGCGGTGCTCGACGGTGAGGCGGATCGCCGTGCGGGTCTGTCCGTCGATCACGACCTCGTTGAACTCGGGAATGCACACGATGTCGATCTCGTCGTCGACGAGATACGTGCGGGCGATCGCGATCGCCTTCACACCCTGGTTGAGGGCGCCCGCCCCTATCACCTGCATGTCACATGAGCTGCGTTCACGCAGGATGCCTGCGAGGGCCCCGGCGACGCTGTGGGGCACCGACCGAGACGAGACCTTGAGACTGTGAGTCATGCCAACCCCCACGTCCAGCGCGGGAGAGCAGCCGGCGGCATCGTAGCCGAGTCTGGCTCGTCGAGCGGCTGCATGGCCCTCCTGCCCTCGCTGCGCACCGAACCCCCCGACTCCTGCTTCTACTAACGCAAGAAGCCGAGCCCGAATACGACACTAGCCGTATTCCCTATCGGGTGTGCGCCCTGTGAACAGGCTTGTCTACAGAAGAAAGGTGGTTTGATAGGTTTTATCCCGATTTGCCGACCTCGGCTGACTCGAATAATCCCTGAAAGGGGATCACTCACTCCGGGTCCGCGGCCGGTTCCGCCGGCACACCGGCAACCTCGAGGTCCGCCAACAGGTCGGCGTCACCCGCCTCGCTCGTGTCGGCGGTGTCGACGGGGTCGGGACTGAAGACCTCGCGCACTCGCTCCGTGAGCTCGAGAGCGATGTCGGGATTCTCGGCAAGGAAGGCCTTGGCGTTCTCACGGCCCTGCCCGAGCTGTTCGCCCTCGTAGGTGAACCAGGCGCCGCTCTTCTGGACGAGGCCGGCGTCGACCGCCACGTCGAGAAGTGAACCCTCGCGGCTGATCCCCTTGCCGTACATGATGTCGAACTCCGCCTGCCTGAATGGCGCCGAGCAGTTTGCCACGACACAGCCCTCGGCCACGAAGGTGTGATGCTCGTCGACTTCGATATCGAAAACCTCACATCTCTCGGAGGGAAGCACAGCTTCGATCCGTGCATAATGCAGGTCCTCGTCGAGCACGGCCCGGAGAAACTCGCTGTCGAGCGCATCGGCCAGCCGTTCGATCCGATCTCTTCGCAGACGGCGCGCGCCGAGCACGAGCCTCAGGCTGTCACCCGCCCCCGCACCCGCTCCCAAGAGCCGGCCGACGAATGACGGCGTCAACCCCCGCCCTCGCAGGTACGCCAAGACAGGTTCGGTCTGGGACGCGGGAAGGTAGTTCGTCTGGGAACCACGGTGCTTGCGCAACTCGGGATCCGCCAGGGACTCGACGAGCTTCGTCCCCCGCGGGCCCCACATCGGGAGGGCCTCGGCGAATCGTGTGACGTTGTCGATGCCACTCAAACGCACTTCCCAGCATGGCCGCCTCGCTTGTACCACCCGTCCCTTGATGAGGCTCGGCCGCTGACTCGTCGGGTCGTACACCCTCACCGATGTCCAAATGTCGAACCGCAGCAGGAGCCAATGAACCTGGTGGGCGAGCTGCTCTGATGTCGTCACGAATCCGCACCGGATCCCCCCGGTTTGCTCCCGACTCACGTACCCGTCCGTCTCCCAGAGGCCGAAGAGCAGGTTGCCGAGCACCTCCGCCGACACGTCGGAGGCGAAGAAGTCCGGTGGTATCCGCTTCTCGGGTGCCAGATGTCCCCAGATTCCCGCCCAACGCACCAGCGCGAGGAGCTCGCTCTCCCTTCCAGAGCGGAAGGAGAAGCTCGTCTCGATCCCACGCCGTCTGGCCGAACAGCCGAGTGACTCGGCGATCTCGATGGCGTCCTGCTGCAACGACTCGGCCACGTTGATGAATGTCACCGGCGTCTTGCCACCCACATACCCGTCCCCGATCAGGTAGCCGAGGAGCCGGGCGTGGGCAGGGGGGACAGGCTCGGTATCACCGAACTCCCCCAAGCTGCGGGGCCGGGCAATTCGGTCACCTGCTCGCAAATCGCCGGCCGGACACCAACCCTTGTCCGTGAGGATCTTGTGGTCCGGTGTCACACGCAGGACCGTGCCATCGCGAAGTCGCAAACCGATGACGTCACGCACCCCTTGGGCGAAGCGGTTGACGATGCGCCGCACATGCAGCTTCCCGGCCTTGTCGGCGGCAACCACGGCCTCACCCTGCTCACCTGTGACGATGTCTTCGATTCGGTGCGTCAGGCCTGTGGTCGGATCGAAGACGCGGGTACCGGCCGCGACGCACTTGTTCTTGGCGACCTTCACCCGCACCCGGTTGCCGACCGCCTCGGTGCCGACCTTGATCGAGTCGATGCGGCGCACGTCGAGACGCACCGACGAATAGAACTTGAGGGCTCGCCCACCCGATGTCGTCTCGGGTGAGTTGTGCACCATGACGCCGTCCACGAAGTAGTTGTGGGTCCCCTCGACCTCCAGATCGAAGCGATGCGTGTGCTTCCCGTTGGGCGGACCGACCCGGATGTCTGTTATCGGCATCGGCACCAGAACCCGGCGCATCGGCGTGAAGATGGGCTGAACCGCGAACCGCCCTCGGAACTTCGGGAGCAGCTTGTAGTCCATCGACGGATGGACGAAGGGTGCGATCAGAGCGTGGAACGCCTCGGTCGCAGCCTTCGGGAACTGCAGGACCGCCTTGCGCGACTCGCCTCGGTAAACCAGCTTCGCCTGGATTCCCCAGGTGTCCGCGAGCAAGTCGACGAGGCGCCGGCGTGTGGCGGGGTCCATGGCTTCGATGCAGATCTCGCATCTGCCGCTCCCCCCCGCCGTTCGCGCCTGTTTCCCTTCGGTACGGAGCTGGAAGGTGCCGTCATCCATGTACCAGAGGGCCAAGGCCAACGGCGTGAGCGCCTTCAGGTACTCGTCGCTGAACACCTTCTTGCCGCCGACGTACACGGACCTGCGAAGTTCCGCCAGCTCAGGAAGCGGACGCATGTCGAAGAAGATCGCTGCCTCTGCGTTGGTCGAGCGAGAAGTACCGATGTTCGCGAAGAGGGATGCCTTCCATTCCGCATATTCGGTCTGCTTCTTGCCATGACCCCACCTGAAGCGGGCTCCATGCCCACTGCGTGTGGGGGACAGAGCCCCGTCACCCATCAGGGACCCGAGGATGACCTCCCGCTGGAAATCGGAGAGATGCTCTGGCACCTCTTGAAGCACCCGATCGCCAACCGAGAGCGCCTGTGCCTCCTTCCAGCCTCTCGGGGTGCGAATCCTGTGATTCGCCGTGCAGGAGAACTGGGCTCGACCGTTGCCGCCACCTCTCGCAACGCTGAAGCGGTAGAACTCGTCGGTCCGACCGTTGTCGAACCAGCCCACCACCCGCTTGGGTACCACGGCATCTTTGTCCGCGTCGTATGAGAGCACCTCGACCGGGAGTTTCTGGTTGACGATCTTGCCGATCTTCTCCTGCGTTCCGTCCGCCAAAGTCACTCGCGTGCTGTAGTCGAAGCAGCCGAAGAGCACTCCCACCTTCTCACGGAGCTGGTTGATGAAGATCATGATCGTGTTCGTCTTGGAGATCGTGCCCGAGAGCTTGCGCAGCGCCTGACTCATGAGTCGTGCCTGCAAACCGACGTGCGTGTCGCCCATCTCGCCGTCGAGCTCGGCCTTGGGCACGAGGGCGGCGACCGAGTCGATCACGATCACGTCGAGGGCGCCCGATCGGATCAGCATGTCGGCGATCTCGAGCGCCTGCTCCCCCGTGTCGGGCTGGGAGATGTAGAGCTCGTCGATGTCGACGCCGAGGTTGCGGGAGTAGACGGGGTCGAGGGCGTGCTCGGCGTCGATGAACGCGCAGACTCCCCCGTTGCGCTGCGCCTCGGCGATCACGTGCAGGGCGAGCGACGTCTTCCCGCTGCTCTCGGGCCCGTACACCTCGACGATGCGTCCCCGCGGCAGGCCGCCGATGCCCAACGCGAGGTCGAGCGAGAGGGCACCGGTCGACACGACACCCTGTTCCTGCTTGAACGTGTCGTCCCCGAGCTTCATGAGGGCACCCTTGCCGAACTGGCGCTCGATCTGGCTCACCGCCATGCCGATCGCCTTCTCGCGGGTGCCGTTCGAGTCCGGTCCGCCCCCTCGCCCCGAGATCGGGGTCACCTTCGCCACGTTCCCCTTCGCGCCGCCCTTCGTGTTGCCCTTCGACGTGATCTGCGCCATGGTCCGTCCCTCTCTGCCTCGTCCTCTGCCTCCGGGTCTGTCCCGACTCGCCTTCCCGACTCGCCTTCTCGACTCGCCTCGGAGACCGTACCGGCGGGTTGTGACACAAAATCTCTCGGCACGGAATGTCACACCTGGAATTCCAGCCATGATATTCCGGACGTGCCGGGAGACTCTATCGAACGCATGTTCGCCCGGCAAGGATCCCGGAGCGGAGCCGGGCCGAGTCCGGTCAGGTCTGGAGGGGGAACGTGTCGATCGAGACGTAGCGGGCACCGCTCGACTCGAGGCGTGACTCCATGAGGGTGACCTCCTCCACCACGCACGACACGTCGGGTGGGTCGATCGCGGCCACGACGGTCGACACGTCACCGGGATCACGCAAGCGGCCGATCGTGAGATGGGGCCGGAACTCCCGTGCCTCGGGCTCGAAGCCGAGCTTGGCCGTCTGGTCGCTCACCGAGGTCGAGAGCGCGGCGAGCCGGCTCTCGGGGTCGTCGACTCCGACCCACACGACCCGCGCGCGCCGCGGCGAGGGGAAGGCTCCGGAGCCCCCGAAGGTGATCCGGAAGGGGCGGATGCGGCCGGCCGCGAACGCGCACGCGAGCCTGATCCTGTCGACCAGGTCCGATTCGACATGGCCGAGGAACTGCAGGGTGAGATGCCATGCCTCCGGCTCGATCCACCGCCCCGTGGGCAGGTCCGGCAGCATCCCGAGGCCGGCGGCGAGCTCCTCGCGCACATGCCGCCCCGGGACCGCAGCGACGAAGAGGCGGATCCGGTCACCCACTGGGCGGCCCTGTCCCTGCATCCGCCGCCCGCGCCTCGAGGCGCCGGCGCAGCAGGTCGAGCAGTGTCGCCACGGCGAACGTCCGCACGCGCTCGCGGTCGCCCGGGAAGCGCACGGTCACGACCGAGACGTCGCCCTCGACGTCGACGGCGAGGCAGGTCTCGCCGACCTCGCCTCCCTGCGCGACAGGCCCGGCCGACCCGGTGACGGCGACCGCGACATCGGCTCCGAACAGGTTCCGCGCGCCCGCCGCCATCGCCGTGGCCACATGTTCACTCACGGGCCCGTGGCGGTCGAGCACGTCTTCGGGCACGCCGAGGACACGGGTCTTGGCCTCCGTCGCGTACGTGACGGCCGAACCTCGGAAGACGTCGGAGCTGCCCGGTACGCGTGTGATCCAGGCGCCCACCATGCCGCCCGTCATCGACTCGGCGGCGGCCAGGGAGAGTCCCGCTCTGCGGAGGAGGTCGACGCAGACGGACTCGATCGTGTCCGCGTCCGTCCCGAACACCGTGTCCCCCAGCAGCGAGCGCAGGTGCGTCTCCTCGGAATCGAGTGCCACCGTGGCCTCGGTCACCGAGGCTGCCCGGACCGTGACGCGGACGCGCACGACGCCGTCTCCGGCGAGGAAGGCGAGGGTGGTCGAATCGGAGGAGTCGAGTGCCTCGAAGCGGGGGGCGAGGATCTCGGCGAGGCGGGATTCGGACATGCCCCACGTCTTCATCTCCCGCGAGCGGATGGTCACGCTGCGACCCATGCGGCGCACGATGTCGGGGGCGACGGCCCGCTCGAACATGTCACGCATCTCGGCCGGGACGCCGGGCACGGCGTAGAACACGCAGGCGTGTTCGCCTTCCCCGTCCGGCCATGCCGGCACGATGAGGCCGGGGGCCGTCCCCCACTCCAGGGGGATCACGGTCGCCCCCTCCGGCACGTCGGCCTGGCGGAGGTTCGAGGCGGCCATCGCGCGGCCGCGCTCGGTGAAGATCGCCTCGATGCGAGAGGCGAGGTCCTCGTCCCGCACGAGCGGGCGGCGCGTAACGTCCGACAGGGCCTCCCGCGTGATGTCGTCCTGCGTGGGGCCGAGCCCACCCGTGACGATGACGGCGTCGGCGCGGTCCCTTGCTCTGGCGAACACCTCGGCCATGCGCGTCCGGTTGTCCCCGACACTCGTCCGGTACAGGAGGTGGACGCCTATGTCCGCGAGGCGCTGCCCGAGCCAGGCGCCGTTCGTGTCGACGATCTGGCCGAGGAGCAACTCCGTGCCCACCGTCACGATCTCAGCCCGCACGCGATGCCGACTCCCTGCCCATCTCGCCGGGCGGTGCCGATCCGGAGGCGGTTCCCTCGCGCAGGCTGCGCTCGGCCCGCACGAAGAGCTCGATCGCCGAAACCCAGGTCAGGACGACGGCCGCCCAGAGGACGGCGACGCCGACGTCACGCGTGCCATCCCCCGGGATGAGGAGCAGGCCGATGCCGGACAGGGTCACGAAGGTCTTCACCTTGCCCCACCACGACGCCGGGACCGAGACTCCCCGCCTCACGGCATACGACCGGTATGCGGACACCGCCACCTCCCGGACCATCACGAGCACGAAGATCGCCCACGCCACCCGCCCCTGCACGGCGAGGCCGAACAGCGCCCCGCCCACGAGGACCTTGTCGGCGAGGGGATCGAGGAACGCACCCGAGCGTGTCGCACCCTGGCGGCGGGCGATCAGCCCGTCGATGTTGTCGCTGAGAGCGAGGACGATGAACACGGCCAGTGCCCACTCGAACAAGCCCGCGAGGATGAGAACCGTGAGCCCGATCGACCCGAGGATGCGTGCCAGGGTCACGGCATTCGCGGGAGTCGCCAGGGCAGTGGGACCGAACCTCTTGTCCGCCACACCCCGAGGATAGGTTCGCGCCGTCGCGGAGCTACATTGGTCGGCGAGCCCCCCTTCCCGCACAGGCCGACGAGGTGTCGCGGTCGGGTGGCTCAGGCAGCCCGGCGCACGAGACAGGGCGGACCTCCGATGACCGAGACGACTTCGCAGCAGAGTGAGATCGAGTCACGCAACCCGGCGACGCGTGAGCTCCTCGGGACCGTCCCCGTCATGGACGAGGCGGAGGTGCGCCAGTGCGTGCAGCGCGCGCGGCGTGCCGCCGAGGACTGGGCAGCCCTTCCCCTCGATGACCGCCTCGCGCACCTCGCCCGCCTCCAGGACATCCTCGCCCGCGACTCCCGCGAGATCGCGACTCGGATCGCCGCCGAAACGGGCAAGCCCCGCCACGAGGCCCTCTTCACCGAGGTGACGGCCACGTGTGAGCTCCTCCGCACGCTCCGCCGCCACGCGGCCGGCGTGCTGCGACCCCGCCGCATCGATCCCGGCATCCTCAAGACAAAGCGCGCCTGGACCGTCTACGAGCCACTCGGCGTCGTCGGAGTCATCTCCCCCTGGAACTACCCGTTCACACTCTCGATGACCCCCGTCGTGACGGCGCTCGCCGCCGGGAACACGGTCGTGCTCAAGCCGAGCGAGGTCACGCCACTCGTCGGCACGGTCATCGAGGAGATCTTCGAGGCCGCCCGATTCCCCGCGAGCACCGTCGAAGTCGTAACCGGTGCCGGCGCGACCGGGGCGATGCTCGTGCGCAGCGGCGTGAACAAGATCCACTTCACGGGGTCGACGGCCACGGGACGCAGGATCATGGAGGCCGCCGCCGAGACCCTGACTCCTGTCGTGATGGAGTTGGGCGGCAAGGACCCGATGATCGTGGCGGAGGACGCCGATCTCGAGCGGGCCGCGCGGGGCGCCGTGTGGGCCGGTTTCTCCAACTCGGGACAGATCTGCATGTCGGTGGAGCGGGTGTACGTCCCCGCTTCGATCCACGACGCGTTCGTGAGCCGCGTCGTCGAGCTCACGCGGGAGCTGCGCCAGGGCACGGACACCGACGGCGACCCGGTCGACATCGGCGCCATGATCACACCCGCCCAGACCGACATCGTCGAGGCACACGTCGCCGACGCCCTCGAGCGGGGGGCCACGCTCGAGACGGGCGGCGCCCGCCGCACCGATCTCGGGGGTGACTTCTTCGAGCCCACCGTGCTCACGGGCGTGAACCACGACATGCGGGTGATGCAGGAGGAGACGTTCGGGCCCGTCCTCCCGATCATGCGGGTCGAGACCGAGGACGAGGGTGTGCGCCTCGCCAACGACACCACGTACGGGCTCACCGCGTCCGTCTGGACGCGGGACAGGGCGAATGGGGAGCGGATCGCGTCCGAGCTGCGGGCGGGATGCGTGCTCATCAACGACCACATCACGGGGTACGCGCTCTGTGACCTCCCCTTCGGTGGCGTCGGCGACTCGGGATTCGGCCGTGTGCACGGTCCCGAGGGCCTGCTCGAGTTCGTCGAGGTCAAGTCCTTCGTCGAGGACCGCCTCGGCCTTCGGGCCGAGCCCTACTGGTTCCCGAGGCTCGGCAACCCGCTCGAGGTCTTCGCCCGCCTGAACGGCTTCCTCTACCGCACGGACTGGAAGGACCGCGTGAAGTCGCTCTTCGGCGGGCGCTGAACCTTCAGAGCCAGCCCTTCCTGCGGAACAGGGCGTAGAGCGCGGCGGCGCAGACGACGATGAGGCCCACGCTCACGAGCCAGCCCGCCGTCCGGCCCTCACCCGGGTACGGGACGTTCATGCCGTAGTAGCCGGTGATCAGAGTCGGCACGGCGATGATCGCGGCCCAGCTCGTGACCTTCTTCATGATCAGGTTCTGCCTGTACTCGTGCAGCGTGAGGTTCGTCTCGACGATCGTCGTGACGAGGTCGCGGAGGGCGTCCGTCGACTCCACGACCCGCAGGATGTGGTCGTAAAGGTCCTGGTAGTAGGGGTAGAGCTCCTCGTGCACGGTCGTGTGCTCACGCCGCAGGAGGCCGCTCACGACCTCGCGCAGCGGTGCGGCGAGCCGGTGGAACCTCACGAGGGACTGCCGCACGTGGAACCAGCGGCGCTGCTGCTCGGGACTGAGGGGGGTCCCGGCGAAGATGAGGTCGCTGACCTCGTCGTAGTAGTCGTCGAAGTCGGCGAGGACGTCGAAGTAGGCGTCGATCACGGTATCGAGGAGGCTGTACAGCAGGAACCCCACGCCGTGGCGGGTCATGTCGGTGGCGCCGTCCCAGCGGTTCGTGACCTCCCCGATCGGGAACTCCTCGTTCGCCCGCACGGTCACGAGCCACCGGTCGTTCACGAACGCGTCGATCTCGGTCGTGACGAGGCGCTCCGCCCCGCTGTCGAACCGGATCGCATGGCAGGCGAGGAAGGCGTGCGTGGGATAGAGGTCGAGCTTCGGTCTCTGGTGGGGATCGAGGGCGTTCTCCACGGCGAGCTCGTGCAGTCCGAGCTCGGCGGCGAGCTCGTGCAGCTCCGCCGCCGACGGCGCACACAGGTCGATCCAGACGACGGTGTCGGACTCCCCGAGGCGCTCGGAGACCTCCCCCATCGGGAAGCCTTCTGCCTCGAGGACCCCGCCTCTGTATGCACGCGTGTGGGCTGTTCCCATCCGGCCTCCTCGCCCAAGTTACCGCCGTGCGCCGGACTGGGCGGGTCGCTTGGGTGGGGTTTGTTGCGCATGCGCAACAAACCGCACCCAACTCCGTCACTTCTGCCCACATCGTGGCGCGAGCAGATCACGGCCAGTTGGGAACCGTGAGCTCCATCGGCGCGTCAGACCCATCGAAACACGGTCCGGATCTCGATGCCGGCCACCAAGGGAGGAACACGATGAGCGACATCGGATACGACACAGACGGTGACGGCGTGGCCGACTCATATGACACGGACGACAACGGCTACTTCGATCTCGTCACGGCCGACACCAACGGGGACGGCATCGTCGACCTGGTGGGGACCGATCAGAACGAGAACGGCTATTTCGAGGGTGTCATGACCGACACCGACGGTGATGGGGACTTCGACCTCTTGATGGCGGACAACAACGAGAACGGCGTGCACGAGGCGTTCAGTGTCGAGGGGGGCGACGGCATGATGCATCAGATCTTCGACTTCAACGAGAACGGGGTCGCCGACGCCGCGGAGACTTCCCAGGGCGGCTACTACCCGGGCGCCTCGACGATCGGCGGTTCCTCGTTCTCCGACGGCATCCACGTCGAATACCCGCCCGGCTACGTCCCGCCGAGCTCAATAACCATCACGGGTCCGACGGAACTGGATCCCACCTTCCCGGCCGGGGGTGGTCCCGATCTCCTCAAACCGTGGTTGGGCGCGGGAGATGCGGACGCTGACGGCATGCAGGACGATGTCGACCCCTTCCCGCACGACGCGGTGGGCAGTGACGTCGACTACGACGGTGTCGAAGATGCGTACGACGCGAAGAAGTACGATCCCACCGATAGCTGACCGCGTGCGATGGTGACTCGGCCTCGCCGCTCTTGCCCTCTTCGGGGCTTGTGTATAGCTTCGTGTTTCGGCTGTTCCGAGGTGTTCGGGCAGTGGGACCGGGAGGATCATCTCATGCGGTGGCGACTTGCCGTTGTCGTGTCCGTACTCGGTGTGGGCCTGTCGGCGTGCGTGGCGCCGATCCTCGTGACTGCCCCGACGGTTCTGGGTGTCGCCCAGGTCGGTGAGACGCTCACGGCCACGAACGGGACGTGGCTGCTCTCGGGCAGCTATGCGTACAAGTGGCAGCGCTGCGAGGTCGACGGGACAGGCTGTGTCGACATCACAGGCGCCACGGCCAAGACGTTCGTGCCGACGGTGTCCGAGGAGGGCAAGAGGGTACGGGTGCGGGTGACGAACACGAACCAGTTCGGCGCCCAGTCGGCCTCGTCGGCCCTGACCGGCCCCGTCACTCCCGCCGCCGCGTCGCCTTCGACGTCTCGCGTGTCGGTCGCCACAGGCGGCACCCAAGCCGACAACTCCTCCGAGGCTCCGAGTGTGTGAGCGGGGACGGCCGCTACGTCGCCTTCACCTCGTCGGCGTCGAACCTCGTCCCCGCCGACACCAACAGCACACACGACGTGTTCGTGCACGACACCCAGACCGACGTCACGACACGCGTGTCCGTCGCCACAGACACCACCCAAGCCAACAACATCTCCTATGAGCCGAGTGTGAGCGGGGACGGCCGCTACGTCGCCTTCCACTCGGATGCGTCGAACCTCGTCCCCGCCGACACCAACGCCGCAGGCGACGTGTTCGTGCACGACCGCGGCTGAGACGGGTCCGCCGCTGACACGTCGAATCCCCACTGTCCAACCCGGGGGTGAGGCGCCGCTCGAACACGGTCCGGCATGACCGGTGCGTCTCAGATCCCCAGCCGCGACCGGTACCCGTCGAGATCCTCGGGTGCCATGAGGACCTTGCGTGCCTTCGAGCCCTCCGACGGACCCACGACACCGTGCTGCTCCAGCAGATCCATGATCCGCCCCGCCCGCGCGAACCCGACACGGAGCTTGCGCTGGAGCATCGACGTCGATCCGAGCCGGCTCGAGACGACGAGCTCCATCGCCGCCCCGAGCAGGGCGTCGGACTCCTCGTCGACGTCACCCCGCACGGCGTCCACCGAGAGATCCCCCGAGAAGACGACATCGGGTTCGGTCGTCTCCTCCGGTCCCGGAGCCGGTCCCGTCGCGGCCGGACCGGCTACCGTCCCGGGATCGGGCACGGCGGGGACAGGGGTCGCCTCCCCGTCGAGGTCCGCCGGGACCGCGACCGCGGGCGCCTCGGCCGCGTTCGTCTCCCTGTGCCGCTCGGCCTGGGCGCGCCAGTGCGACACGATGCCGGCGACCTCCTCCTCCGAGACGAACGAAGCCTGGATGCGCTCGCACTGCGAAGCGGAGCTGCCCAGATAGAGAAGGTCACCCTGGCCGACGAGCTTCTCCGCTCCCGCCTGGTCGAGGATCACACGGCTGTCCGTCACGGTCCGCACCTTGAACGCCATGCGGGTGGGGATGTTCGCCTTGATCACGCCCGTGATCACGTTCACGGACGGGCGTTGCGTCGCGATCACGAGGTGGATGCCGACGGCACGGGCCATCTGCGTGATGCGGGCTATCGATTCCTCGACGTTGCGGGGCGCGACGAGCATGAGGTCGGCGAGCTCGTCGACCACGACGAGGATGTAGGGGAGTGTGTGGGGCGCCTCACCGTCGTCGGCCTTGATCTCGCCCCGCCCGACACCCTGGTTGTAGGACACGACGTCGCGGCTCCCCGCAGCCTGGAGGATGTCGTAGCGGCGGTCCATCTCCTGCACAGCCCACTCGAGTGCGTCGGCGGCCTTCTTCGGGTTCGTGACCACCCCGGTCAGCAGGTGGGGGATGCGCCCGTACCTGCCGAGCTCGACGCGCTTGGGATCGATGAGGATCATGCGCACCTCGGACGGCCGGGTCCGGCAGAGGATCGACGTGAGTATCGAGTTGATGCTCGACGACTTGCCCGAGCCCGTCGCGCCCGCGATCAGGAGGTGGGGCATGTCGGCGATGTCGACCATGACCGGCCTGCCGCTGATGTCCTTGCCGAGTGCCACCTGGAGGGGTCGGGTCGCGGCCCGCGCCTGCTTCGAGCGGAGGATGTCGCCGAGGGTCACCATCTGGCGTACGGCGTTGGGCACCTCGAGGCCGATCGCGGACCGGCCTGGGATCGGTGCGAGGATGCGCACGTCGGGTGTGGCGAGGGCATAGCAGATGTCCGGTGTGAGCTTGAGGAGGGCGTTCACCTTCACACCCTGGGCGAGCTCGACCTCGTAGCGGGTCACAGTGGGCCCGGCGACGTGACCCACGACCTCGGCCCCGACGTTGAACTCGTCGAGCGTCGCCTTGATCACCTCGGATCTCGACTCGGTGGCGGCAGTGTCGACCTTGCGTTCGGGACTGGAGCGCAACAGGTCGAGTGCCGGCAGGACGTATATCTCGGCATCGGCGGGCTTGGGCTCGCGGAGGCGGAGCTGCTCGGGTGCATGTTGCCGCCCCCCGCCGGATGCCTGCCGGCTCGCCGTGTGCGAGCCGCCGCCTCGCGCATGC
Organism: Acidimicrobiia bacterium; assembly: GCA_020850945.1. Lineage (GTDB taxonomy): Bacteria > Actinomycetota > Acidimicrobiia > UBA2766 > UBA2766 > QWHP01. The sequence continues at coordinate 89,457 of JADZDR010000008.1, forward strand.
GCATCCGCGTCGACCTCCGCGTCGACCGGAGGCACCGTGACCTCGGCTGCCTGGTCGTACAGGGTGGTGTCGGGGACCGAGCCCGCCGCCTGGCCCCCGGCAGCCCCCGGGGGCCGGGCCGGGACCGCCGTGCGCTTCGGACCGCTCGCCGTGTGACGGGGCCTCTCGTCTGCGTCAGGCGGCGGAGGCTCCCCGGCGGAGGCGGGAGGCTCGAGGAACGACGCCGTCACCACGCGCCAGGCCGACCGCGTGTGGGCGGCGATGCCCCGCAGGCTCTGACCGGTCGCAACGAGGATTCCGACGAGGACGGCACCGCCCAGGATCACGGCCGCGCCTGCCCGACCGAGGGCGGCATCGAGGGGAACGGAGAGGACCGCGCCCACGTACCCGCCGTGTTCGCGGATCTCCGCGAACGGGGCGTCGAGGGGCACCGCACCACCGGCGAGGTGGATGAGGCCCAGCACGGCCGCCACGGCGAGGACGACCCCGATCACGCCGAGCGTGCGCACACGGTCTCCGCGCGTGAAGGCGAGGCCGAGCCCTCCCCCCACGAGAACCAGGGGGAGCCAGACCGCCCCCTTCCCACCCACTGCCCTCGTTCCGGTCTCGAGCGCGTCCCCGACCGGGCCTGCCCCGTTCGCCCACACGGCGAGTGCGAGGAGGACCCCGAGGACGACGAGGCTGATACCGAGGATGTCGGCCATGTGGCGCTCGACGAGGTCGGTGGTGGCGTGCCGGGGCGCGTGCCCCTTGCGGGGGGCGGACTTCGGGCCACGTCGGGCGGCGTCACGCGACCTCTTCGACGTCTGCGCCGCACGCGGTCCCGATCGAGGGGCGGGCTTGCCTCCGGCGCGCGTCTTCGACGTGGACGTGGCGGAGCGGGACTTGGACTTCGTGGACCGTCGGGTGGCGGCGGGCACTGGTTCTCCTGGGATGCGCTTCGTTGCGGGACGTGTGCCGTCCCGTTCGCGCTCCCACCCGTTCCGCCCGGGGAGACGCTGGCCCCGAAGGTACCACCGACGGCGTCCCGTGGGTGGGTGCCCCCCGTCACGGCGGGTTCCCACTGTCACGTGGGCGTACTGAACCACAACCACCGTGGTTGAATACGCCCACGTGGGTTGTCCACTGTCACGTGGGCGTACTGAGCCACAACCACCGTGGTTGAATACGCCCACGTGGGGGGCAGGGGGGATCAGACCTCTACGACCAGCGGGAACACGATGGGACGGCGCTCCGTCCGCTTGCGGGCGAAGCGGCTCAGCGCCTGACGCACATGCCGGTTCAGGGTCGTGAGGTCGAGGGCGTCCTCCTCGGCGGCGGCGTCGATCGACGCGATCACGTGCTCGATCGCCTCCTCGATGAACTTCTCCTCCTCCTCGGCCCGCAGGAAGCCCTTCGACATGATCTCGGGGCCACTCACGACCTCGCCTGTCCTGCTGTCGACGCAGACGACACAGACGAGCGTGCCGTCGTCCGCGAGGCGGCGCCGCTCACGCAGAACACCACCGGTCACGTCGCCCACCCCGGCTCCGTCCACGTACACGTAGCCTGCCGGCGCCTCCGTGTCGGCGAAGTCGACGCCGTCGTCTCCGATCTCGAGCACGTCCCCGTCCTCGGCGACGAGGATGCTGTCGTCGGGGATGCCGAGTCGCGTCGCGAGGCGCGAATGCACGACGAGATGGCGGTACTCGCCGTGGACCGGCACGAAGAACTCGGGGCGGACGAGGGCGAGCATGAGCTCGAGCTCGGGGGCGCCGGCGTGGCCCGACACGTGCACGTCGGCGACTCCGGCGTGCACCACCTCGGCGCCCGCCCGGATCAGGCCGTCGATGGCGCGGTGAACGTTCATCTCGTTGCCGGGTATCGCCGTCGCCGAGATGATGACCGCATCCTGCTCGCCGACGGTGACCCACTTGTGCTCACCCGACGCCATGAGCGAGAGAGCCGCGAGCGGCTCACCCTGGGCGCCGGTGCAGAGGACACAGACGTCGCGGGGATCGAGCTTGGCGATCTCGGAGATGTCGACGATGTCGTCGGCGGCCACGTCGAGGAGGCCCTTCTCCCGCGCGAGACGCGTGTTCGACTGCATCGAGCGGCCGAGGAAGGCGATGCGGCGGCCACTCTCGACTGCGGCGTCGCAGATCTGCTGGACCCGGTGGAGATGGCTCGCGAAGCACGCACAGATGATGCGCTTCTCCTCGTGACGGTGGAAGAGGTCGGCCAGCCACTCGCCCACGAGGGACTCGGACCGCGTGAACTCGCGGTGCTCGGCGTTGGTCGAGTCGGAGAGGAGGAGTCGGACGCCTTCGGCACCGAGGGTGCCGAACCGCGGGAGGTCGGTGAGGCGGCCGTCGACGGGCGTCTGGTCGAGCTTGAAGTCGCCCGTGTGGACGATGACCCCCTGGGGTGTGCGGAATGCGAGCCCGACCGCGTGCGGAGTCGAGTGCGTGACGGCGATCGTCTCGAAGTCGAACGGCCCGACCTGCACACGGTCTCCGTCCGCGAAGACCCGCAGCTCGGCCCGGTCGGACACACCGGCCTCGTCGAGTTTGTTCGCGAGCAGGCCGAGCGTCAGATCCGTCCCGTAGATCGGTACAGGCGCGTACAGCTCCTTGAGGAGGAACGCGACACCACCGATGTGGTCCTCGTGCCCGTGCGTGAGGATCACCGCCTCGAGGTCGTCGGCCCGATCGAGGATCCAGCGCAGGTCGGGCAGGACGAGATCCACCCCCGGCATGTCCTCCGTCGGGAACATGAGTCCGCAGTCGACGACGAGGAGGCGGCCCTCGACCTCGAGACAGAAGCAGTTGCGGCCTATCTCACCGAGACCGCCGAGGAACACGATGCGGACGGGTGCCGTCACGAGACCCCACGGTACCGGGAGACGACCGCCTGCAGTCGCGTGGCGAGGTCGGGCTCGATCGGGGCGAGCGGTGGGCGGGGCGGCCCGGCCGGGAGGCCGAGCATCTCGCAGGCCGCCTTCACGGGGATCGGCGACGAGTCCTCGAAGAGGATGCGGAAGAGGGGCAGGAGATCGTCATGTGTCTTGCGGGCCGACTCGACGTCGCCTGCCTTGTAGGCCCTGATCATCTCCGAGATCTGCACGCCTGCGACGTGCGACGCGACGGAGATCACACCCCGTGCGCCGACGCTCAGGAAGGGCAGCGTCTGCGCGTCGTCACCCGAGTACACCTCGAACGCGTCGCCGCACACGGCCCGCACCGACCCCACGTGCACGCTCGATCCCGTCGCATCCTTCACACCGATGATGCGGGGGTGGGCGGCGAGGCGCTCGTACGTGTCGAGTTCGATCCCGCAACCCGTGCGCCCCGGGATGTCGTAGAGGATCACGGGCAGGTCGGTCGCGTCCGCGATCGCCCTGAAATGGATCTCGAGTCCCCGCTGGGGCGGCCGGTTGTAGTACGGCGTGACGGCGAGGATCCCGTCGACGCCGATCTCGGTCGCTGCCGTCGTGAGGCGAACCGAGGCGGCCGTGTCGTAGCTCGACGTGCCGGCGAGGACCTTGCCCGCACCCGCACCCGCAGCCGCGTCGACGACCGCCCGGAACAGCTCGGCCTTCTCGTCGAAGGACAGGGTCGGGGACTCCCCGGTCGTCCCCGACGCGAGAACCGCGTCGGACCCCGACTCGAGGAGGGCACGGGCGAGACGGGCGGCGCCGTCGACGTCGAGCGACAGGTCCTCCCCGAACGGTGTGATCATGGCGGTGACGACGTCACCGAACGTGCCTTCCATGAGCGGCAGTCTATCTCCGCGCTCGAATCGGCACCCGCTACTCACTGCGACATCAACGGGAACCTGACATCCTCGTCCTAAACCCAACGGGGGGTATGGCCGAAGCACAACAAGACAGAATCGCACACCGTCAACAGCAGTGCGATAGTCGCCTTGCGGCATCAGGAGCGGCTCGATCGTCTGCCCGAGCTGGGAACAAGACTTGGCCGGGACTCCAAGACCCCTCGACAGGCTCCGGGCCCCTCCGGACAGAGCCTCGAAGACGACAACCGCTCCGTCGCTCGACACCATCGCCGCGCTCGTCCTGCAGGCACGCGATGGCGACGAGCAATGCTTCGCCGACCTCTTCGCTCTGCTATTCGATCTCGTCTACTCCACGGCATATTGCGTGCTCGAGGACAGCGGGGAGGCCAGCGATGTCGTGCAAGAGGCATTCCTGGCTGCCTGGCAGAACCTTGCGAGTCTCGACGAGCCGAGAGCGTTCCGCAGCTGGCTCGTGCAGATCACCCGCAACCTCGCAATCGACCGTACCCGCAAACGCTCCTTCCGCGATCGAGCCATGGACGACGAAGGTATGGCTGCCCTGGCCTCGGCCCAGGTCCGCGCGGACCTACCCGCCGACCTCTCCCTCGTCGACATCACCGATCCAGCCGATGTCGTCGCCGACACCGATCTCGCCGCTTTCGTCTGGGATTCGGCGCGGGGCCTCAGCGAGAAGGATCTGCAGATCCTCAACATGCACGTGCGCCAAGAGATGCATCCCGCCGAGATCGGCACGATCTTCGACATGAACCGCAATGCTGCGAACCAACTCGTGCACCGTGTCAAACGGCGGTTCAAAGAGGCTGTGCACGCCCGGTTGCTCGTCGGGTCGAGCGGGCCCAAGTGCACCGATCTCGCCCGGGAGGTCGCCGATCTGAAGTGGCCTGACACCCGCCTCATCACCATCACACGCCAGCACATACTGGATTGCCAGACGTGCGGGGAGCGGTGCCGCCTACATCTGAGCCCCGCCGTCCTGTTCACCGGCGTGCCGCTGATCGTCGCCACACCGGCCGTGAAGGCATCGATCGCGGCGAACCTCGCCAGTGCCGGTGTTCCGGCCACAGGCGAGGCAGGTGTCGTTGCCGCGACGCCGGTCAGCGTCGGAGGGCCGCTCACCACGAAGATACTGGCCGGAGTCGGGGCCATCGCCGGCACCGTCGTCGTCACCGTGATCGCGGCGATGATCCTGGGTGGCTCGCCCCCTCGAGCCCCGGAGTTCACGCTGACCGCCACGGGTGAACCAGGGTCAGTGTTCCTCGAGACGGTAGATCCGCAACCTGACACGACGTATCGCTGGAGTTTCGGGGACGGGACCGGCGACCACGTGGCAGCGGACTCCGGCCACGTCTTCGCGCCGGGCGGCCGATACGAGATCGTCCTCACCGCCGAGGAGGATGGCGGCTCGGCCATCTCGCGGGCAGTCGTCGAGGTGGGCGCCGATTCGGGGATCGTCGCCTGCAGCTCCGATTCACCCGCCGACGGCTGCACGCCCGTGGATGTTCCGGTCGACGCGACCGGCCGTCTCGACCGGTTCACGGTCAAGTATCCGACCACGCCGCCGCGATTCCCGCCCCGACCTCGTTGACCTCTGGAAGTCGACCCGGCCCGGCGTCCCGATCTCTGTCGACCGGAGACTGTCAGAAGAGCATCATCGCAAGGGGCACCGCGAAAGGGGAGCGTTTCACACGGCGGCCGGGCCGCCTGATCGCATGCCGAACCTGCCGTAAGCGCGGGCTGCTTCGGTCCGTCCGATATCCATCATCCGACTGACGCGGAGAGGCATAGAGATGCGAAGTCCTGGTAGACACCCGACGAATCCACGTGCGCTCGCGCGAACTTTCGCACGCCATCTGGTGTTGGTGTTGGTTCTCTGCAGCCTCTTCGGTGACGTGATGCCCGCCACTGCGACACCGGAGGCGGACATGACCGACCCGCGATGGTACGAGGCGTACGATGCCGACGGCGACGCCGCGACGGGACAGAGCTGGGCAAGCGATTTCGTCGATGCGTGCACTTCGCTCACGCTCGCGAACGCGGCGCCCGAATGGGACTACAGGAGCGACTACCCAGAGCCGACCGACCCCCTCTGGATCGTGTGCGCCTACGCAGCGCAGCTCACCGCGGACCACGACCCGACGAGCACGTGGACGGTCGCCATCGACGCAGGAGACGCAGCCAACCTGCACAACGAGTTCGATGGTGAGCAATGGTCCGACAGCTTCGCCTCGATGTCACAACCCTGGTGGTACACCTACGACACGGACACGGCAGGTGCGGACACGAGCTGGCACGCGAACCTCGAAGACGCATGCCGGACCCACGTAACGTCTGCAAATCTCGCCACGCTGCTCGGATCGACGCCGGCGGACCCGTTCCAGGCGGTGTGCTTCGAGGTCGGCATCCGTTCGCAATGGCCGTTCCCCTACACCACCGGTTGGGCGGACGAGCTCCTGCCTCTGTGCACGGGCGAATTCGCGACTCTCGACGCGGGTGACGTGGAAGCGGATCCCCTCTGGCTCGTCTGCTATCTCGCCGAGCTCAACAGCTTCCGTGAGGGGAGTGGCGCTGTGCCGTTGACGGCTGCCGAAGCGTCCGGCTGGCCTGCCGGTCTCGCCGAGTCCTGGGACTACTTGAGCGCATTCGATCTGTCTGCCTGGCTGGACCGTTGGGGTGACGACACAGACTGGCTGTTGTCCTCGTATGCCGCCGTGTCGGCGGGCGATCTCGAGACATTCTGTGCTGACCGGGCGCCAATCGATGGCGCTCCGATCGAAACGGTGGCCGAGGCACTGTGCCGGGCCGCAGACATCATCGCTTCGACAGAGAGCGACTCGACGACGGATCCGATCACGATCCGACATCCCGACGGCTATGCGGATGTGGTCCGGGACTGCAAGACGACGATCCCCGCCTTCTCGACGTTCAAGGAGGTCATGGAGTACAGGCACTCTCTCCTGCCGGAGGGCCTGCGCGAGAACGTGACGGTCGAGGCGATGGAGGCAGCGCACGCGGCTGACATGGCGGAGTTCACGACCGACGCCAAACGTGCGGCATGGGCGAAGTGGCGCGCATGCCTCGAAGCCGAGCTCGCGAACCGGGGAGAGGTCCTGGAGCTCTGGTGGGGACACGCGAACGCCTTCCAGCTCACACGCGGAAACCTGGTCGTGAGTGGCGGGAAGGTGCAGGACTTCGCCGCCACCAACACTGACTACTACGAGACGGGCGAGTCGATCACCGGCCAGTTCGACAACACGTGGATGCGACTCCCCGGCAACGTCGCCTATCCCCTCCCGAGCCTGACCGAGACCGGTTCCGACGTCGGCAGCGATGCCGACGGCGTCTTCACCGGGATATCACCGAAGTACTCCGCTGGTGTACGCGAGGTGAAGTACCTGCCGTGCTCCGCAGTCGACGCGGAGATCGCGATCGCCAAGGGCGCCATCCTCCCGCCCATGATCCGGGCCCTGGACAACCAATGGACGGACAGTGCGGGCATCGCGCGGGCGGCGAGCAGCGGCGATTGTGTCTACCGCTACACGGCACTCAAGCCGATCACGACGTACTGGACGCTTCCGCACGAGTCCGCGACGGCAAGCACCGACGACGACACGGTCAGCTGCACCGACTGCGTCTACTCGGCCTATCACATGAAGAGGACGCTCTGGCTCATGCTCACCTACACGACTTTGGGCGACAACCTCGAGGCCGTCCACGGTTGGAGTGACAGGCCCAAGTCCAGTGAGCACGAGAGCGGCTACGCGCTCGACCTCATGATCGACTACGGAAGCGGTGGCCAGGTGCCGGATGCTAATGGCACAGTCGGATCCAACGTCTACGGCGGCATCTCTGAGACGGAGCGGGAGGGCGGCAACGCACTTCGCAACTACCTCGTCGAGAACCGGCTCCAGTACGACTGGAACGGTCTGATCTGGTGGCACCACTCCTACGGCTACACGAACGCAGGTTGCGGCGGGAACGCCGTCCCCCAGCTGGACGTCAAGACCGCACTGACCGACCTCGCCGCCGCGGCCGGCAGCCACGCCAACTTCGCCAACCAGCGCATGATCCCGGGACCCGATGCGGGCCGTGACGCAAGTTCGGATCGCACATCGTTCATCGAACAGTTCGTCTACAGCGAGCTGCTCGCAAAGCTCGGCAGCGGCGAGTACCACCTCTCTGACACCGACACCTTCTACAGTCCGAACAACTTCGAACTGGCCGGGGACATGCACATCGGCGCACGGTACTCGAGCGGCGCGCACGACTGGTACGACCGCAACCAGGCCCACGACAACCATCCCCACCTCGACGCTCCCCTCATCAACCCTCCTCAGGCCGGATCTTCGTACGGAAGGTACGGCGGGACGCCTGGCACGTCCCTTTCCTGTGCCGATTGGCTCGATCCGACCAACACCGGCGATGTGACGCTCTCCGCTCCGATCGAGCCGGCGACTGCCACGCTCGACCCGGATCTCACGTCCGACTACGGCGTCGACGACGCGAAGAACGGTGCCCTGGCACTCGAGGACTTCCGGCGTCGCCTCGGTGCCTGCAGCATGAACAACCGTACGAATCCGTACGTCTACTACGGTGTCCGTGTCATCGACGACAACACGATCCTCGTCCGCAAGGACGCGAGCGGAGCAGCCGTCGGCGGAGCATCCGCCGACAGGGCCGACGAGTTCCTGAAGGCCGCCAACGCGGCTGCCACTCCCTACACGGACGACTGGCTGCGGCCCGAGTGGGTCGTGGAGCACGACGGGCAGGGGAACGTGACGTCGATCCGCACCTCGGACTGGTTCAACGAGCAGGTCTTCGGTGAGGACCTCGCCGAAGACCTCGCCGCCGAGAACATCTGGTACATGCCTGCCCCCGAACAAGCCTGCGACCCGGACCTGTGGCAGGGAGTCTCCACGATCGGATCGGGTGACCGGGACACAGTCAGGGACGCACTCGGCGGGGACTGCAGCCGACTGCCGAATGACTCCAAGGTGATCTGTCCCTCGTCGTAGCTCCCACTATCGGACGGGGCAGGTTCGAGGCGCGGCCCCGCGGGGCCGCGCCTCGGCGCGTCCGGTCCGTGTCGTAAGCCCGAAACAATTCCGAGAATCGGGCGTAAGCACGGGCAGGACGGACACGTCCCCTTCCCGACGTTCAGGCGAGACCGACTGGTCTCAGGAGAGAGGAAGACGCGCAATGCGCCGAGGGTTGAAACGCTGCACGGTCACCGTACTGTTGATCGGCCTTCTGGCCGGATTCGCCCCCGCGCCGTCGGCGACGGCGGAGGAGACGTCCTTCGAGGGTGTTTCGGACAGCTCCACGCACCCCGAAGGAGTCGACGCAGCAGTCGGGATCACGTACCGGGCGAAGTTCGTGCGCTCGGGCGGTTCGTCCGTCTATCGGGTGGCCGTCGCCAACGTCGGCAACGACGTCATCGCCGCACCGATGACGTTGGCCGTCGACCTCCCAGACGGCACGTCGTCGGCGAGCTTCGCCACAGGCCTCGGCAGCCAACTCGGCTACGCGTGGGCGTGCTCGTTCAACACCGCAGACTCCAGCGTCGCGTGCACTCTCGGCCAGCATGGCAGCGACGCCGGCCTCCCGCCCGGGGGCAACATCGACCTGCTCGTGCGGGTGAAAGGCACATTCCAGGACGACGAGGTCACGGCGACCGCTTCACTCGGACGGATCGACGGCGACGTCGACCTGTCCAACAACTCGAGCGAAGTCACGGCCCCCGTTGCGAGCAAGGGCGCGTCGAGCAAGATCGAGGTCCTCTACTCCGCTCCAGGCGAGGCGACCGGTGGCGAAGAGGTCGTCGGCCACGTGTGGGTCGAGAACGTGGGAACGAAGGCCCTCGGCTCGGCGAGCGAGCTCGCCGCTGTCACAGAAACGTCTCGGCTCGTGCCCACCGGTGCGACAAACGTGCGCCTTGCCGGCACGAACTGGACGTGCAACGCCGCATCCGCACGCTGTGCCTACGCCACGGGGGCGACCCTGTTCCAGCCCGGTGCGGTGACCACCCCCCTCGAGGTGCGCTATGTAGCGCCCGTGGTCGAGGCCATCACCGTGAAGGAACTGAAGGCAAAGGCTCTGTCCGGTACGACAACGGGTAACGCGAAGGAGAGCATCTCCCTGCTTCCGGTCCCCGACCCCGACCTCAACGTCCGTTTCGAGACCTCGGTCGCGGGCGCCCTCCTCCCCGGCGAGACCGCTGAGGCAACCGCGGTCGTCACCAACGCCGGCGCGGGAAACGCGGGGGCGATCACCCTCGACATCGCAGCTCCCGACGGCGGCACCCTTGCCACCACCGGTTCCGGTTGGGCCTGCGCAGCCACAACGTGCACCTACCCCGGCCTCGATGCCGGCGCGACCGCATCGGTCAGGATCGCCGTGACCATCCCCGATGTCGACACGGCGACCCAGATAGGTGTCGGCGCCTCCGCGTCGACCCCGGACGAAGACCCTCTCGCTCTGCTCGACAACGCCGCCCAGACGTCCTTTCCCGTCGGCACCGACACCTACGACCTCGACGTCGCCCGCCTATTCACCGACGACGGCATCGAATGGTTCGACATCGAAGACGGCTCGCTGCGAACCGAGCGGGGGGACGCCCCGTGGACTGAGGCGCTGCAGGTGAGCAGCTTCATCGGAACCGTTCCGGCGGGAACGGTCGTGACGGTCACCGAGACGATCGGAACCGATCCCGACGACCCCGACGGCACACCCGATGACCGCCCTGAGACGATCGTGCTCATGAACTCGCGCGAGAACGGCTGGACATGCGCCGACCAGATCGAGCTCAGCATCACCTGCACCTACACGCTCGAAGAGGGCCTGGCCCGCGGCGCGCCGCTGCCGCACCTCGAGCTGTCCGTGAGCGGCGACGAGGCGGGCTCGCTGCGGAGCAGCTTCCAGGCAACCCTATCCGCCGAGGAGGACGCCTGGGCAGGCAACAACAGCGACAGCGACGATGTCTGGCTGGCTGTGATCCGCCCCGACCTCATCGTCGACGTAGAACCCACCCAGAACGCCAGCGCCGGCGGCAACGGCCACGCCCTTGTCGAGGTGACGAACAACGGCACGGGCGACACCGCCGGCGGCACCAACCTCTTCATCAGTGCCGACACCGACCTCGTGGGGATCTCGGGCACGTCCGTGCCGAGCGCGTGGGCATGCTCGCCCGATCTCCTCGTCTTCGTCTGCACGACGGATGCGGTCCTCACCACCGGCGCGAGCGCAGAACCCCTCCAGCTCGAGTACGCCACGGTCGAAGCGGGCGACATCGGCCTCCACGCGGAGGTCGAGAACGCCGAGGACTACGACACGGCCAACGACGCCAGCGAACGGATCATCGCCGTTCCCGAGGCGGTGCAGACCGAGATCGCCGACGACGGCGACCTCGAGGTGACGGAGCCCCGCACCGGGGGTGACGACACCTACGGCGTGCTCGACGCGTCCCCGACAACGGGGGGGGCGGCTTCACGTCACGTGACCTGGACGCAGCGATGCATCAGCGACACCGACACCGCAGCCGAGGTCTGCGCCGAACACGGAGTCGACCCGGCCCTTGCAGTCACCTGGATCGACAGCGGCGGTGCTGCCATGGAGGAGGTGGCGGTCGCGCCGGTTGCAGAACGAGTGCTCTTCACACCGCCCAGCGTCGACACCGACCGGACGCTCGTGTTCACGGCAGAGGTGACGGATGGTTCGACTACCTCGACGGCGACGACGGAGGTAGAAGTCCGCGCCCGCTCCGCCACCAGCAGCGACGCGGACGACGCGGCAGCGCTCGACACCGATCCGACCGCCCTGACGGTGGATATCGAGGGCGACGACACGATCGAAGCCGGCCGTGTCGTCAACCTGACCGCCACGATCGCCGAGGTGGACGAGATCGCCGACTGGGACGTCACGTACAGCTGGGAACAGCGAAGCGGCGACGACATACGCGACGGAGCCACGACCGACGAGTCCGACCTGA
>JADZDR010000009.1 GCA_020850945.1 Acidimicrobiia bacterium
ACACGTGGGGGTACGTCACAGGACGACGTGTTCCGGTCCGTCACGCCTCCCCGAGGGGAGACGGAACACGGGCCAGCGTCTCGGGATAGTGGCACGCGACAGGATGGCCGAGACCGCGATCGGACAGCGCAGGCGCCTCGCTCGCACACCGGGGCTGGGCACGGGGGCAGGTGGCCAGATACGCACACGGCGTATCACCTTCGGATACGGCGGGTGCTGCCTCCGGCCGGGTGACAGGTCGGGACCGCCTCGACTCCCTCGCGGGGTCCGGGAGGGGCACTGACGAGAGGAGGTCGAGCGTGTAGGGATGGGCGGGCGAGTCGAGGAGTGTCGCCCGGTCTGCCACCTCCACCGTACGTCCCGCGTACATGACCATCACACGGTCCGACACCTCGGTCACGGACGCGGGGTGGGCGGCGGAGACGAGGCAGGTGAGTGCGAGCTCCCACCGCAGGCGCACGAGGAGCGTGAGAACCTGTTTTCGGCCGAGCGCGGGGAGACGGTCCACGGGCGCGTCGAGGAGGAGGAGCCGCGGTTGGAGCACGACGGCACGGGCGAGCGCGACACGCACGCGCTCGACCGGGGTGAGGTCGGCGGAGCGGGCTCTGGCATAGCCGGGCCCGAGGCCGACGTGGGCGAGGGTCTCCTCGGCCCGGTCCTGGCATTCCCGTCTCGTGTACATGCGGTGGATGCGGAGAGGTTCGGCCACAGCCTGCGCGACGGTCATCGCCGGCGGGATCATGTCGACGGGATCGAGCGGGTTGCCGACCACGACGCCGATGCGGGCGCGGTGATCACGCATGTCGTGGCGGTCGAGGCCTGCAACGCTGATGCCGTCGATGCGGACGCGTCCGTCCCAGGCGGGACGGAGGCCGGCGATGACGGCGATCACCTCGGACGCGCCGCTATCAGGTTCGCCCACGATGCCGAGGGTCTCGCCGTTCGACATCGAGAAGGACACGCCCCGCAACGCCTCGGTCTCACCGGCTGACCCGGCAGCCGCCTCCGTGCGCAGATCGTCGACCTCGAGGAGGGGGGTGGCATCGAACGTGAAGCCGGGCTCCTCCGAATGCAGTGCCCTCATGCCGAGCTCCGATCGTGTGCGGGCCTGCAAGCAGGCGGTGCGGGTGTCCCCGTCGGGGCGGGACCGTCCGGGCGGAGGTCCCGCGCGAGGTCGGGTGCGGCCGCCACGAGGGCGGCGGTGAACGGCGAGCCCGGTCGGCGGAGTACATCCTCCACGGCGCCGGCCTCTACCAAGCGGCCCGACTCGTAGACGGCAACGCAGTCGGCATGGCGGGCAGCCGTGCCCACGTCTGCCGTCACGATCGTCACGGTGGTGCGGGGGTCACGCCGCTCGAGGAGAGCGGTGAGGATGTTGTTCGCGTCACTTACGCCCAACTCCGGCGCGTCGGCGAGGACCCACACACGCGTCCCCTCCGCGGCGAGTGCGGCCGCGAGCACGATCGTGGCCAGCAGGGGGGCGGGCAGGTCGCGGGGCAGAGCCGCGAGGACGGGATCGGGGTCGGGCGCATCGAGCTCGGCCAGGGCAGCACGGACGCGGGTCGCGGCATCTGCCTTCGGGCAGGCCTGCGCGTAGACGAGGGTCTCGACGAGTTGCTTTCCGATCGGCGTGTTCGGTCGGAGTGCGGTACGTGACAGATCGAGAAGGACCGAGTCGCGAGCCATCTCGAGAGCGTCGGCTCGCGAGAGACCGATCAGGGCAAGGACCTCGCCGGGGTGTGTCTCCGGTGGCCCGGCGTCTACGCCGCTGTCAGGGGGTACGACCCGGTCGGCTTGGGTGAGTCCCGATGTGACGAGGAGGAGAGCACCTGTCGTGATGACCAGAAGGAGGAGCGGCGCCCAGAAGGACGGGTCACCGAGGAGGTCGCCAGGGGGAGTCCCCACGAGCTCGCCGAGGAGACCTCCCCACGACTCGCTCGTCTGCACGAATCCCGCGCAGGAGACCACGGCGAGGGCTGCGACTGCCGTGAGCAGGGCGGCTGCGACTGTGTCACGGCCCACCACGGGGAGGATGTGCCGACGCATCAGAGTCGGACGCGAGGCACCGACCGCAACGGCGTGGCGGACATGACCGGTCGCCAACACGGGCAGGGTGGACCGTTCGACGCGGCGCGCGACGGGAATCCACGCAAGCGCGGCGGTGAGGGCGACCACGCCGAGGGACATCCCTTCGACGCGGAACAACTGCGACTCAGCAGCGACGAGGACGGCCGTCAGGGGAAGGCAGGACAGCATGTAGGCACCGGCCCGCGCCACCGCCCGGCTCCCACGACCACCCCTTGCCGTGCTCACCCCGACGAGGAAGCCGACCGGCGCCGCCGTGATCACGGCTGTCGCGACGACGATCAACTCGGGAGCACCGGCCGCGAGAGCCTCGCCGAGGGTGCCGGCAGCACCCGCGGGCAGGAGGAGCGCGACGAGCCACGCGCCGGCTACGAGGCCGAGGAGTGCGACCCCGGTCCGCACGCGGATCCGGGAACGGTCGAGCCGGTGGTCGGGGTTCGCCGACCGACCGGGGGGCGTGACGGCGATGGTGTCCGTGGCTGTCACCACGCCGCTCATGCCGCTCCCCCCGCTCTGATCCGCGGGTCGAACACCCCGGCACAGATGGCGAGCGCGACCTCGAGGGCGATGGTGAGCCAGAGGAGGACGAGGACACAGCCGATGATGACAGGCACGTCGGCCGTGGCGACGGCCGTGCGCAGGGCCGCCCCGAGGCCCTCCACGCCGGCGACGGGCTCGACCACGACCACGGCCCCGACGAGGAGTCCGGCCCCGAGTGCGGCCGTGCGGAGCAGGGATGCGACCGAGGCCGGCGCTGCCTGTCGCCACAGGACGCGCACCTGCGAGAAGCCCTGCACCCTCGCGGCGAGCGTGGCGGGAGACGTGAGGATCTCGGCCGCATCGTGCCGCTGCAGGATCGCGAGGGCTGCCGCCCCCGACACCGTGAGTGCGGCGGCGGCGAGGAGCAACGCCGCGACACCGGCCGGTGTGTTCCCGGCGATCAGCAACGCCCAGCCACAGACGGGCACGCACACGCCCGTCACCAGGGCAGCCACGAGGACGACTCCCGGGAAGCGGTCTCCGTGCCCGGCTGCGAGGGTGCCGAGGACGAGGGCGAAGGCGATCGTCGCGATCGCGGCGAGGGCGACGAGGGCGGCAGTGCGGGGGAGGGCGGTTGTGAGCGTGTCCGTGACGCTGTCCCGAGTCGTCGCGCTCCGTCCGAGGTCTCCCTGCAACACGTCTGCCACCCAGGCCGAGAAGCGGGTTGGCACGGGCTCGTCGAGGTGCAGGTCGGTGACCACGCGCTGTGCCGTACCCATCGGTACGCCGGGACGGGACAAGACGCGGCCCACGGGATCGCCCGTGCCGACGAGGAGGGCGAACGTGAGGAATGTGCCCGCCACGCCGAGCAGGACGCCGTAGAGGATTCGGCGCAACACGTACGTCAGCACGCGGGCGACCCTACCTGCGCGGTCGGCCGAGACGGTGGCACCCCGGCGTGTGGCAGGAAAAGCTCGCTCCGGCCCCGCTCCTGTCCGTAGTCTGGACGCACCAGAGAAAGGAGGTGGTCCGATCTTGAGTGGTGATAGATGTTGGACTCTGGAGGTGCCTGGCCACTGAGAGGTGACGCCAAGCGTGGAGTCCACTGATCGGTGGAATCCAAACCAGTGCACCGGAACCGGAGGCTCCGGCCCGTAGTCCAGGGTCGGCCCCATCCCCTCTCGGGGTGTGGAAGCAGCCTCCGGTTTCTCGCGTCACCAGATCATGTGGGCAGGCTCAGCTATCACGGGTGCGTGTCAGACCTGCCCAGTTGCGGAGAATCACGCGTGTGGGTGTGAATCGGCCTCACCTGTGATAGCCAGGACTGCCCACATGATTTGGGGTGTTAGGAAAGGTCGGCCTTGCGGTACATGGTCACGACGCAGGCGCCGCCGAGGCCGATGTTGTGCTGGAGGGCGAGCTCGGCGCCCTCGACCTGACGCTTCTCGGCCTCGCCGCGCAGCTGCCAGTTCAGCTCCGCGCACTGGGCGAGGCCTGTCGCGCCGAGCGGGTGTCCCTTCGAGATGAGCCCGCCGGACGGGTTCACGACCCAGTCGCCACCGTAAGTCGTGCCCTCCTCGAGAGCGAGCTCGCCGCCCTTACCCTCTGCGCAGAGGCCGAGCGCCTCGTACGTGATCATCTCGTTCGCGCTGAAGCAGTCGTGGAGCTCGATCACGTCGACGTCTTCGGGCCCCTGGCCGGACTGCTCGTAGACGGACTGGGCCGCGGCCTTGCTCATGCCGTAGCCGACGAGGTAGCGGTCGCTCTTGGACTCGAAAGTCTCGGGCGTGTCGGTGGTCATCTGCATGCCGAGGATCTCGACAGCCTTGCCACCGAGGCCGTGCTCGCGGACGAAGCGCTCGTTGGCGAGGATCGCGGCGCCGGATCCATCTGATGTGGGGCAGCACTGCAGCTTCGTGAGCGGATCCGACACGAGCGTCGCGCCGAGGATGTCCTCGAGCGAGTACTCGTCACGGAACTGCGAGTACGGGTTGTTCACCGAGTGCTTGTGGTTCTTCCAGCCGATCTTGGCGAAGGCCTCGCGCGGCGTGCCGTACTTCTCCATGTGCTCGAGGCCGGCGTTGCCGAACATCTGCGGGGCAGGCGGCGCCGCCGTGAAGCCGCGGATCTCGGACATGACCTGCATCTGGCGGGACATCGGGATGGCGCGGTCCATGTACTTCACGCCGAGGCTGCCCTTCTCCATCTTCTCGAAGCCGACGGCCATGGCACAGTCGGCGAGCCCGCCTTCGACGAGCTGCTTCGCGAGGTACAGGGCCGTCGACCCCGTCGAGCAGTTGTTGTTCACGTTGTAGATGGGTACACCCGAGAGGCCGATGCGGTACACGGCCTCCTGGCCGGCCGTCGAGTCGCCGTAGCAGTATCCGACGGCGACCTGCTCGACGTCGTCGTAGGCGACACCTGCGTCCTGCAGTGCCTTGGTACCGGCCTCCTCGGCCATGTCCGGGTAGTCCCAGTCCCTCGAGAACGGCTTCTCGAACTTCGTCATGCCGACACCGATGACGTAGACCTTCTCGCCCATGTGGAACCTCGCTCCGATCGCTGCGCGTCATTCCGTTCGCGCGCCACTCGGGACATTCACCCATTTAGTTGACGTGCAAGTCAAATAGACGGAGTGGCCACGTCCCCCCCGGGCACCCCCTCGGGCCCACGGCCGGCTTCCGTCGCGGCCGGCTGCGCGAGTGCCTGTTCGAGCGAGTGGCTCTCGAGGGGCTTGCGCAGGACCTGGTCCATGCCGGCTGCCATGCACTCGTCCGTGATGTGGGGTCGTGCGTCTGCGGTGAGGGCGATCACGGGTGTGGCCGCGTTCGGACCCTTCGACTCCCGGATGCGTCGGCACGCCTCGAGTCCGTCGAGGCGGGGCATGTGCAGGTCCATGAGGACCACGTCGAAAGGTGCGCGGTGGGCGGCATCGACCGCTTCGAGGCCGTCCGTGGCCGTGGTCACCTCCCAGCCGAGCTTGCCGAGGAGAGCGGTGATGACCTTGCGGTTCACGGCGTTGTCCTCGGCGACGAGGGCCCGGTTCCCACGCAAGGGGGATGTGGTCGCGAGGTGTGTGACGGGCCGGGGACGGTCCGTGTCGAGGCTGATCGTGAGGGGGAGGTCGACATGGAACGTCGACCCCTTGCCCTCCGCGCGCCTGACACCGATCGAGCCGCCCATGAGGTGGGTGAGCTGTGTGCAGATGGCGAGGCCGAGGCCGGTGCCCCCGTAGCGACGCGTCGTCGACGCGTCTGCCTGCACGAACCGGTCGAAGATTCGCTCCTGGTCGGCCCCGGGGA
This sequence comes from Acidimicrobiia bacterium, assembly GCA_020850945.1. Taxonomy (GTDB): domain Bacteria; phylum Actinomycetota; class Acidimicrobiia; order UBA2766; family UBA2766; genus QWHP01. The sequence continues at coordinate 5,868 of JADZDR010000009.1, forward strand.
TGCCGATGCCCGTGTCGCTCACGGTGATCCTGACCGTGTGGGGCCGGGCGTCGAGCCGGCTCAACCTCACGTCGATACCGCCCGTCTCCGTGAACTTCACGGCGTTCGAGACGAAGTTGGTGAGGATCTGGCGGATGCGGGCGGCGTCGCCCACGACCGCGCCTGGGAACCGGTCTTCTATCTCGAGCCGCAAGTAGAGGCCCTTCGCCTCCGCCTCGGCGCGGGCGAGATCGACGGTCCCGCGTGCGAGGGCGGCGAGATCGACGGTGTCGAGCTCGAGCCGGAGCATGCCCGCGTCGATCTTGGAGAAGTCGAGGAGGTCGCCGAGGAGGGCCATGAGAGCCCGGCCCGAGTCCCGGATCGTCTCGGCGTACTCGTGTTGGTCGTCGTCGAGGGAGCTCATGAGGAGGAGGTCGGACATGCCGAGGACCCCGTTCATGGGTGTTCGTATCTCGTGGCTGACCGAGGCGAGGAACTCGGACTTCGCGCGGTTGGCCTCCTCCGCCTCGATCTTCGCCTCGACGAGGCGGGCCTCGGCTATGACCTCGTCCGTGATGTCGCGCACGACGGCGACGGCGCCGTCCAAGCCGAGGGGGGCGAACCGCGCCTCGTAGTGACGGAGCGTACCGTCGATGTCGAGGCTGAACTCGACGGCCTGGAACGACCGCTCACGGATCGAGGTGTCGAGGGCGCGGCGGATCTGGGCGTGGAAGCCCGGGATGACGTCGGCGAAGTTCAAGCCGACGAGGGCGTCGGCGTCGAAGCCCTGGCGCGTGAAGGCGTCACGGGGGGCGTGCACCTGTTCGAACGTGCCCCGCGAGTCGAGGATGAACATGAAGTCTGGCATGGCGCCGAGCACGGCCCGCTGGCGCGCTTCCGACTCGCGGAGCTCCGTGGTTGCCCGGCGCATCTCGGTCACGTCGCTCGCCACCGTGAGGACGTGAGGCCTGCCGCCGAGCTCGACGCGGACCTTCGACACGTCGAACACGCGAGCGGTGTCATCGGCCCGGGACGGGAGGGGGACCTCGTGGCGGTGTGCCGTGCTCCCGAGGGCGGCCCGGTCATGATGCGAGACGAGGGCGTCGAGGGGGGGAGGAAGCGACTCCGCGGCGGCCGGGTCGTCCGCCATGAGCTCCGCGGCGGTCTCGTAGCCGGCGAGCCGAGCGGCGATCCTGTTCGCGAACACGATCCTGCCCACTTCGTCCCGCAGGAAGATCACGTTCGGTGTGGCGTCGAACACGTTGCGCATGACCGCCTCCTGCTCGCGCAGGGCGCGCTGGGTCCGGTCCTTGGCATGCATGGCCGTGACGCCGTAGAAGACGAGAAGGCCGAGGGGGATGAGGATCGAGACTATGTGGTCGGCGGTGTGGAGGGCGGGCATCGGCAGGGGATGCAGTGCTTGGGAGACTCCCATGACCACGACGGAGACAGCGCTCACGGCCGTCCAGGCGTAGACGGCACGCAGGCCCATGTCGAGGTTGACGGCTACGAAGGGCACGACGAGGAGGAGGAGGACGGACGGGTTCAGGAGCTGACCGCCGCTCGTCATGGGTATCACGAATCCCATGAGCCAGAACGCGAACGGGAAGAGGTTGGCGGCGGCCCGCGTGCGGCCGTGGGTGACGAGGACACGCCCTGCGGGTGCGAGGATCACGACACAGGCGGCGATGACGATTCCCGCCGGGATGTCCCCGGAGAGGAGGAAGGGCACCGGCAGGTAGAGGAGGCCGACGACGGCCGTCAGGAGGATGTAGAAGTTGACGAGGCGGACCATCGCGTCGTGGTCGGGGTCAATGCCGGTGCAGCCCGCGCGCAGCCACGCCTCGAGTCGCTCCCGCGCATTCGCGCGGGCTGCGGCGTGTCGTTCGGAAATATGCATGCGTGTCGGCACGAACCCTTCAACGACTATTCGGAGTGATACTGCCACCACCTGAGGTGTTCGATTACCGGCTTTGACCGATTCGACCCCACCTGGGAGGCTTGAGACCCCGACCGGATCGGATCATGCGAGATCGCATCGAGAACAGCCGTCTCACGGCATTCCAACCCCTGGATGCACCGGCGCGCGTGAAGGACGCCGTGCCCCTCACCCGTGATGCCGAGCAGCTCGTCCTCGCCACGCGCGCGGCCATCCGGGACGTCATCCACGGCCGGGACACGCGACGCCTCGTCGTCGTCGTCGGGCCTTGCAGCATCCACGACCCCGCGGCCGCCTACGAGTATGCCGACCGCCTCGGCGGCGTACGTGAGGACGTCTCGGACCGCCTGATCGTCGTGATGCGGACCTACTTCGAGAAGCCCCGCACGACAGTGGGGTGGAAGGGACTCGTCAACGACCCCCATCTCGACGGCACGGGCGACATCCAGGCAGGCCTGCGGCTCGCGCGGGAGATCCTCGCCCACGTGTCGGATCAGGGAGTGCCGTGCGCCACGGAGCTCCTCGATCCGATCACCCCCCAGTACATCTCGGACATGCTGAGCTGGACGGCGGTCGGTGCGCGCACGACGGAGAGCCAGACCCACCGCGAGATGGCGAGCGGCCTCTCGATGCCCGTCGGCTTCAAGAACGGCACGGACGGCACCCTGGAGGGCGCCCGCAACGCCATGACCTCCGCCGCGAGCCCGCACAGCTTTCTCGGGATCAACGCCGAGGGGGTCACGTCGATCGTGAAGACGACCGGCAACCCCGACCGCCACGTCGTGCTCCGAGGGGGGCGGGACGGGACGAACTATGCCCCCGCGGACATCGCCGCGGCGGTGGAGCTCGTCTCCTCCGAGGGGATCGCGCGGCCGATCATGGTCGACACGTCGCACGACAACTCCGGCAAGGACCACACCCGCCAGGCCGAGGTGTGCCGGAGCGTCGTCGAGCAGTTCGTGGGTGGGCAGTCAGCGATCATGGGCACGATGATCGAGTCGAACCTCGAGCCGGGCAACCAGGCGTGGCGACCCGGAGCCGCTCTCCGCTACGGACTGAGCATCACGGATGCCTGTATCGGCTGGGACGAGACCGCGACCCTGCTCAAGGAGATCGCAGCCGCCGTCTGACCTTCAGTCGGGCCGGTAGACCCTCCGCGTGTGGAGGTGACGCGCCGAAGCGACCCGGTCGACGAAGAGGAGGCCGTCGAGATGGTCGAGCTCGTGCTGCAGGGCGCGGGCTTCGAAGTCATCCGTGTGGATCTCGATCTCGGTTCCCGCAGGTGTGAGGCCCGCAACCGTGATCTGCTCGGCGCGGGTGACGTCACCCGTGAGGTCCGGCACGCTCATGCAGCCCTCGCGTCCACGTGCGGTACCGGCCGAGACCACTAGGCGGGGATTCACGATCACGAGCTCACCGTGGCAGGTGCGTGTCTTGGGGTGGCCGGTCACGTCGACGCAGCAGATGCGCAGGGGTACCCCGATCTGCGGTGCGGCCACTCCCACGGAATGCGCGGTCGCCCGCATCGTGTCGAGGAGGTCGGAGCACACGGACCGTACGTGGTCGTCTACGACCTCGATCGCGGCGGCGGGGGCCGAGAGGACGGGGGCGGGCGCGAGGACGACGTCACGCTTCAAGGCGCATCACATGAGATCGGGTTCGGCCGGGTGCAGGTTGCAGTCGACGCCGAGATCGGTACCGCGTCGGTCGAGGGCAGTCGCGAGGGCAGGTACGTCGACACCCTCGGGTACCGACACGTCGAGCGCCATGACGTACAGAGCGGAGTCGGCGGGGCCGACGACGCGTGTCGTGAGGTCGGTGATGTTCACGCCCCACGCGGCCAGCTCACTCGTGATGCCGTGCACGATGCCGGGCCTGTCCGCCCCGTGGACCGTGACCGTCCACGCCGATCCGGTGTCGGGGGGCGACTCGTCGACGGCGGCCGTCCTCACGTCGACGACGATCCCGTTGCGTGTCGCGACGGGTCCGAGACGGGCGGCGACGGCGTCGCGATCGACCGAGGCGGGAGCGGAGAGGACGAGCATGACGGCGAAGTTGCCCCGCAGGACCGCCATCGAGGAGTCCTCGAGGTTGCAGCCGAGATCGACGAGGGCGCCCGTGAGGTCGGCGACGATCCCGGGGTGGTCACGGCCGACGGCCGTCACGGAGAGGGCATTCATCACACGAGTGTGCCGTCTGTCGCATCGGGCGTCACGTCGCCCGGGACGGGAGGCGTGTTGTTACGGCTGTCCGTCCGACGGCACGATGGGCGGGCCTTGGTCGGAGCCCTCCGTCCCGGCGGGAGGCAGGGAGCTGTCCGGTGGTGTCGTCGCGTCCGGCGTGGACGTGACGGAGGTGAGATCGCAGTTCTCCTGGCCGTAGGACATGAGCTGCTGCTGTGTCTCGCTGAGCTCGCTCTGGCTCGAGACGAGGTCCTCGTACTCCTTGGGATCGACCTTCGTCTGATCCCACCCGGCTTCCTCGAGCAGCGACACGATGCGGCGGAAGACATCGATGAGGCTCTCGACGTCCTCTTGGAGCTCGGCCTGATCCGACGGGAGGGCGGCGGCGACCTCCTCGAGCGACTCGAGCGTCTCGCCCATCGCCTTCTCGAGGCCCTCGGGCGTGGACTGGTCGGTGGTCTGCGTCGTCTCGATGAAGTTCTCGAACTCGTCGCAGAAGGCGGCCGTGTCCCCTTTCCCACCGTTCTCCCCACCATTGCAGGCAGCGAGCAGGACCAGGGCGGCGGCGATGAGGCGGGCGAGCCGCATCACGGCTTTCCGGCGGCCGCGCCCGCACCGCCGTTCACCTGTGTGAGGCGGGCGACGGTGTCCGTCGTCTGGCGGGCACTTTCGAGGAAGTCCTCCACGGCGCGGCGCTTCGCGCCGGCGAACTCCTCGGCATGCCTGCCGGCGGCGTGAACCGCCGCGGTCGCCTTCCGCCAGTGCGACTGGAACATGCCCACGTCGAAGTGACCTTCCTTGATCCGTTCGGCGCCGAGCACGCGGGCGGGCGGTGCCTTGAGGTCCCGCACGATCCGAAACCACGAGAGGACCTTGAGCACGTAGTAGGTGGGGTCGAGCTCCCACCAGAAGAAGCCCTGGCGGCAGGACGCCTGGTAGTAGTGGTGGTTGTTGTGCCAGCCCTCCCCGGACGTGGCAAGGGCGATGAGAAGGGAGTTGCGGCTCGTGTCGAGGGTGACGTAGCGGCGCTTCCCAAAGATGTGCGTGACGGAGTTGACGAGGAAGGTCCCGTGCCAGGTGAGCACGGTCGAGAAGAAGAAGCCGAAGAAGAGGCCGGGGAGACCGGCGATCACGAAGCTGGCGATGCCGAGGGCGAAGGCGGGCACGATGTCGAAGCGCTGCACGAGGCGCAGCTCCGGGTACTTGGCGAGGTCCCGTACGTTCTCGAGCTTCGTCTCGTTGTACTTGTCGCAGAGGATCCAGCCGACGTGGCTCCACCAGAACCCCTTGAGGGGGGAGTGGATGTCCTTTTCGGTGTCGGAGTAGCGGTGGTGGTCCCTGTGGTGGGCAGCCCACCAGAGGGGGCCCTTCTGGGCGGCGGATGCGCCACCGACCGCGAGGATGAACGCGACGGGCCGGCTCGCCTTGAAGGCGCGGTGGGAGAAATAGCGGTGGTAGCCGGCGGTGATGAAGAAGACACGGACGTAGTAGTTGACGAAGCAGAGGATCGCCGCTTCGACCGTGACACCCGTGAGGATCCAACCGAACGCGAGGACGTGGATCAGGAAGAAGGGGACGGAGGTCCGCCAGTTGACCTTCTCGTCAGGGGCTCGTTCGAGGGCGTGGCTCGTCATGCTGCCTTCCGAGTGGGGGAGGGGGCTCGGCGAAGCCGGTCGGGCGATCGTACCAACGTTGCCCCTCTGACACGATTCGGACCCAGCCCGGCCGAGTCAGGTTACGACGGAAGCGGCCGCCCGACCTGTGACCCATACCGTTCGAGCACTATGCGCATGCCGAGCTCACGGGCGAGGGCGAGGCCGGTGCGTGACAGCTCGTCGATCCGGTACGGATCCCCGTCCGCTCTCCGGAGGAGGTCGGCGTAGGCGAGCCGGTCGCGGGCGAGGAAGGGCCTTGCACCGAGACGCTCGTGGACCGAGATCGCGGCCTCGAAGTGCATCGACGCCCTTTCGCCGTCGCCGAGGAGGGCCGCGAGCGGGCCGAGGAACCTGTGGACAGACCCCCAGCAGAGCGCGCCCTGGGCCGCGACCACGACTCGTGACGCATGCGGGGCGAGCAGGTCGTAGAGGACGCGGGCCGAATCCCGGTCGTGTGTGTGGGTGACTGTGGCGGCGGCAGCCGCGAGGCAGAGGAAGTAGATCTCGTCCCGTGGCACGGACGCGAACCCCGTCGCCGCGTACGGCGTGAGGACCTCCTGTGCGGCCTCGAGCTCCCCGACCTCGGCGAGGAGGGTGCTGTAGCCGATCGACCAGGCCGGCCGGAGGTCCTGCCCAGCCCACGCCTCGACAGTGGGACGGAACTCCTCGAGGCGCCCCTGCTCGAAGCGCACGGCGAAGAGCTGGACCGCGTACCCCTCCACGAACTCGGGCAGCGGCTGGAGGGACACGGCAGTCCCCGCGTGTGCTTCGGCGTCGACGAACCGGCCGGAGAGCAGTGCCCGCATCGCGCGTCGCTGTACGACGCCGGCGGCGAAGCGGGGGATGTGCACCGTGTCGACCATCTCCTCGTACTCCTGCCCCGTCTCGTCCCACCCGGCCAGGTCCCCTGCGGACAGCCGTGCGAAACGCGTCAGACTGAGCGCCTCGATGACCTCGAACGGGCTCCCCGATGCCCGCGCGGCGTCGAGCTCCATCCGCGTGAGGTCGAGGAGTCGTTCGACCGGAGACCAGGCCACCAACGCGAGGACACAGCATTCGAGGACTAGGCGGCGTTCGAGTGGGGGGAGTGGAGCCGAGCGCGCGAGCGCCCACTCCGCCATGTCGCGGGACTCCTGGCCCGGCTCACCCGACCGGTGGTAGGCGAGAATCGCCGAGAGGACGATGCGCCTCGCGCTGGATTCGGAGAGCTGGGGGATGACCTCGCTCGCACGCGTGATCCAGGGTTCCGCCGGGTTGACGGTGCCCGCGCACCCCTCGATCACGACCCAAGCCTGGAGCTCGGTGTCGGCGCATGCGGTGGCCCGGCCCCAGGCATCCTCGAGCAGTGGCATCCGCTGGTCGTACTGACCTGCCCGGCGCAGTGCCTCGGCGAGCACGATCGACACGCGGCACACGAGGCGGAGGTCAGCCCCGGCATGCGTACGTAGCGTGTCGAGGGCCGTCCCCAGGAGGTCGGCTGCGTCGTCGTACTCGTATCGGTCCACAGCTCGGTCGGCTGCTGCGAGGGCCGCCTCGATCCCCGGCATGACGTCGCTGTCGTCGGCCGACGCCGCGAGCAACTGGCGGGCAACCTCGCGCTCCGACCCGCCGAGGGCGGCGAGGGCCTCGCCGTAACGACGGTGGACTCGGGCACGCCGGCCGGCACCGAGGCCGTCGCGCAGCACCTTCTGGACCAGCATGTGGGAGAAGGCGTAGACGCCTGCCCGGTCGGGCCTTTCCGCCACGATTCCCGCGGTCAGGGCGAGGGCGAGAGCGTCGTCGGCGGCTTCGATCTCGAGACCGGCGGCGTGGGTGACGACGTCGAGCCTGAACTCCGCACCTCCCACGGCTGCGATCCCGAGGAGCTTGCGGCTGTCGGGGGGAAGGCGAAGGAGCCGGCGGGCGATGGTCTCTCGGACCGACTCGGGGAGGGCGTCGGAGTCGGGGACGCCTCCGCTCTCGGCGATGTGGCGGACGAGCTCCTCGACATAGAAGGGGTTGCCCTGGGCCGGCGCGTAGAGGTTCGACCATGTCTCGTCCGCCCCGCGCGCGGCTGCGAGGGCGGCGACTTCGGCCGGATCGAGCCCGGGGAGGGGGACCTTGTCGAGGCGGCGCTTGCGGTGGAGGTCGGCCATCAGCTTCGCGACCTCCTCGTTCGGTTCCGTGTCGCGGGCGGTGGCGAGGACGAGCAGAGGTCCGCGCTCCTCGTCGGTGAGGAGATGCGCGAGGAGCTTGAGGGATACCGTCGGTATCCAATGCAGGTCGTCGAGGACGAGGACCACCGGCTGCCCGGCTGTGCGCGAGTCGAGCAGGTCGGAGACCGCTCGAAAGAGGTGATACCGGTGCGTCTCGGCATCGACGATAGGTGGCGGAGCGGCGGCCGTGGCGAGTCCGGGGACGAGGCTCGCGAGGGCGGCTGCGTCGCCAGGGGATTCACGTGCAAGGCGGTCGGCCTGGGTGAGGACGAGGCGTTCGACGGCCTCGGCGAAGGGTTGGAGCATGTGGAGTGGCTCCTCCACGCAGCGGCCGCCGACCACCAGTACCCCTTCGTCCCGGAGTTTCAGGCTGGCCTCGCGCACGAGGCGCGTCTTGCCGAGCCCGGGTTCGCCGACTACGAGGGCGAGCCGCCGTTCCCCTCGGCAGACCGACGCGAACGAGGCGAGTAGGGCGTCCATCTCGGCCCCGCGTCCCACGAACTCGTCGCCGGGCGACTGGAGCCAGGTGGGGAGGGGGAGGTCCTCGACACGGGTCGGTGCGGGTGTGGCGACGTGAGGCGCGAGGCTGTCGTCCTGGCGGAGGATGGCGCCCTCGAGCGCGCACAGGGCGGGGCCGGGTTCGATACCGAGCTCTTCGACGAGGAGCTCCCGCACCTCCTGGTAGCGGCGGAGCGCTTCGGACTGGCGTCCGCTCCGGTAGAGGGCGAGGAGGAGCAGTTCCCAGCAGCGCTCACGCAGTGGGCTCTCGACCACGAGTGCCTCGAGGGTGGCGATGGCCTCGCGGTGGTTCCCGAGGGCGAGGCTCGCTTCAGCCCTCTCCTCAATAGCGAGGAGCCGCAGCTCGCCGAGCCTGCCCACGTCGGGTGAGAGGAGCTCGGGGTCGCGGAAGTCGGCGAGGACGGGCCCGCGCCATTCTCCGAGAGCGCGTGTGAAGATCGCGTGCGCCTTCTCGGGCTCCCCCCGCGCGAGGGCGGACCTGCCTTCCGATGCGAGGTGCTCGAAGCGATGGGCGTCGAGCTCGTCGGCAGCGAGGGTGAGGAGGTAGGCATCGCCTTGGGTGGGGAGTCGCGCCGAGGGGGCGCGGGGTGGCCGATCCGGTTCGAGGGCGCGTCGCAGGCGCGACACGTGGCTCTGCACCGTTGCCTCCCACTTGGCGGGTGGTCCACCCGGCCAGAGCGTCTCGGCGAGTTGGGCGCTGCGCACGGGTGCACCCGCCTGGAGGGCGAGGACGGCGAAGAGGATCCGTGTCTGGCGGACCCCCAGGTCGACGACCTGGCCATCCTCCATCACCTCGAGGGGGCCGAGGATTCGTACATCCATCTTCGTCACTCTGTGTGTTGACACGAGTGCACTCTGCGCGCCAGAGAGCACTCCAGGCGGGAGCACCCCCCAAACCCTCCTATAGATCGCAAGTGAATCGCAAGTGGGACATGTCAGGGTGTACGGATGTGCGGATCCACAGGCGGGCGACCTGACGAATCGGACGGCGAGCGGACTGCGATCGAGCGGCTGTTCGAGGGCGGGGCCGACCCCGTCCACGCGGTGCCCACCACCGAACCCGTCCCGGGCTCCGAAACTTCTCCGGAGGATTCCGATGCGTAGGAGAACCCTCGCAGCCGTCACCGTGTTCGCGGTGACCGCCGTCATCGTCACCGGACTCCCCATGCCGCCGCCCGCCGCGGGCGCCGTCGACGACTGCAACATCTGGTGGGATGGCGGTGCGGGAACGGACTCGTGGCACGACGCCGCCAACTGGGACAGCGACACCGTGCCGGCGAACGGTGCCGTGGTCTGCATCCCCGGGGGCGCCGGGGTCGTGTACTCCTCGGGAGCCGTTTCGATCGACGGGGCCGAGGTGGACGGCAAGCTCTTCGTGGGCGGCGGGTCGCTCTCGGTCGACGGCGAGGCGGTATTCAAGAACCTCAGCGTCGAGGGGGGGACGCTGACCGGTACGGGTTTGCTCACCGTGACCGAGGAGTTCTTCTGGGCAGGCGGCGAGGTGTCGGGTTCGGGGACCCTGAGCCTCGAGCCGGCGGTTGCCGGCTCCGTCTACGGGTCGGCCGACAAGACGCTCGGCCGCCACCTGCGCAACCTCGGCCACCTCACCTGGAGCGCGGGCGACATGCTGCTGGCGACAGACAACGGCCGGGATGCTCGGATCGAGAACCTCGGCACCCTCACGATCTCCGGCAACGGCTCCGCCCACCTCGCCTCCGGGACCGACGTCCCCTGGATCATCAACGGACCCGACGCCACGATCGAAAAGACCGGTGCCGCAGCGGCGAGACTCGGCAACCAGAATCTCAACATCGTGAACGACGGCACCGTGTCGGTGGCGGGTGGCACCCTGTGGCTCGACGGTGTTCTCAGCGCGTACCCCGACTCCACACCTGCCAGCAGCGCGTGGACCGTGGCGGCGGGGGGGACGCTCAAGCTCAGCGGCGCGGACATCGTCACGAACTCCGACGACATCTCCCTCCTCGGGCCGGGCGCCGGCATCGTCGACCACGCCGACGCCGACGCACTCCGCAACCTCAGCACCAACTCGGGCACGCTCCGCCTCGGCGGTGGCAGAGATCTCGACGTCGCGGGTGACTTCACGAACAACGGCACACTCGCCCTCGGGCCGGGTTCGGCCGTCGCCGTTTCCGGCGACTTCCACGCCGGGACCGGGACCCTCCTGACAGACGTCGTCGGCACGACAGCCGCGAACTTCGGCACCGTCACCGCGACCGGCACTGCCCACCTCGGCGGGACGCTATCGGCCAACGTGGACTCGTCGTTCACTCCTGCAAACGGCGACGAGTTCGCGATCGTGGACGCGACCGCGCTCTCGGGCACGTTCGCGTCCGTCACAGGCGACCTGCACATCCGCTACGACACCGCCGCCGGCAACGCCGTACTTACGGCAACCAATCCCTACGCCGGCTGCGACACGGTCTTCCTCGGAACCACATCTGACTGGCACACCGCCACGAACTGGAGCGGCGGCGAAGTGCCCTCAGGCGACGACACCGCCTGCATCCCTGAAGGGCTAACGGCGCTGCACTCCTCGGGCAGTTCCGCTGTCAACGCGCTCCGTGCGGACGGCACCGTCGTGATCCAAGAAGGTGGCGATCTCACCGTCTGGACCGACTCTTCGATCGCGGCTCTGACCATGAACGGCGGCTCCCTGACAGGCGACGGAGTCATCGAGGTCACCGGCACGTTCGACTGGAGCGGAGGAAACCTGGAGGGAGCTGGAACCCTCACCGTCGTCGCGTCGGCGACGGCCGAGATCTCAGGCGCGGGATCCAAGGTCCTGGCGCGACACCTGCGCAACGACGGCAGCCTCACGTGGTCGGCGGGAACGCTCACGACGAGATCAATCGGTGACGGGCACCCTCACCTCGACAACTACGGCTCGATCGCGATCACCGGCACCGTGAGCACCGAAAGCAACTCGCCGACGACGCCGCCTCTCTACACGAACCATTCCGGCGCGACGATCACGAAGACGGATTCCGGCACGGCAGTGCTCGACCAGGACTCCACCTTCGTCAACGACGGCACCGTCCGGGTGCTCGAAGGCGAACTCGCATTGATGGGCGAGGTCACGGCGCTGATCGAGGACTCCCTCACCGGCGGGACGTGGGAGGTGCTCGGGGGATCCACGCTGCGCTTCGACCGGGCGTCGATCCGCGACAACGCCGCCACGGTCGTCCTCGGGCAGGGAGCGGAGATCGTCGAGGACAACGGCTCACCCGCCCTCGAGAGCCTCACCACCAACTACGGCACCCTCATCCTCGATGCCACGGATCTACCGACCGAGTCCGAAGACTTCGCCAACAACGGAACCCTGGCCCTGCGCGGCGGGTCGAGGCTGGGTCTCATGGGGGACTACACGCAGAGCTCCGGCGCCCGCTTCGAGGTCGGCATCGCCGGCACCACGCCCGGCACCGGGTACGGCCAGATCCTCGCCCCCGGCAGTACCGCCACCCTCGCCGGCACGCTCTCGACGACGCTCGTCGGCGGCTTCACCCCCGGACCGTCCGACGCGTTCAAGGTCATCGATGCCGGGAGCATCGCAGGCACGTTCACAGCGGAAGGTCCCCTGACCCCGACCTACGACACCGCCAACGGTGATGTCGTCGTCTCGGTGGGCGGGGGTGGCCCCGCCTGCACGATCACCTGGGACGGGGGAGGCGGGAGCGCTAACTGGGGCACCGCCGCCAACTGGAACCCCGACGTGGTGCCGGGCGCCTCCGACGTGGCATGCATCCCCGAAGGCTCGACCGTGTCCCATGCCTCCGGAAACTCCACCGTCGGTGCCGTAACCGCCGAAGGAACCCTGACCGTCTCGGGCGGGACTCTCACGATCGCCGGGGAGTCCTCGATCGCCAATCTGAACGTCTCGAACGGTCGTCTCGATGGTGACGCCGACATCTCCGTCGACACCGCCTTCAACTGGACGAACGGGACCATCTCGGGGGCGGGCACGTTGACGGTGGCGGCGGGGGCGACGGGTTCGATCTCGACTGGGAACACGAAGTATTTGGAGCGGCACCTGGTCAACGAGGGTGCGCTGACGTGGTCGGACGGCAACATCATCCTCCACGGCCTCGCGAGCGGTCTCGGTCATCTGGACAACGCGGGGACGTTCACGGTCTCGGGTGACGACGGGGCGCAGTGGTTCGACGGCGGTACGGCACCGAAGGTCACGAACCGGGCGGGTGCCACGATCACCAAGACCGGAACCGCACTCGCGACTCTGGGCAGTGGCGGTGTCGTATTCGTCAACGACGGGACCATCACTTCGGCCGAGGGGACGCTGCGTGTCGGCGGCGGCGGCGCGGGTAGCGGCGGGTCGGGCTCCTGGACGCTGCCCGGTGGGGGGATCACGTTCTGGACCGGCACGTGGGAGCTCACCGGGAACATCTCCGGCCTCGGCACCCTGGGCGTGAGTGGCGGTACGGTACGCATGAGTGGGCTCGCACATTTCGGGGCGGCCAACACCGCCGTCTCCGGCGGCACCCTCGACCTCGACAGCACCCCGGTGATACCCAACATCACCACGACTCTCGCCCTTTCCGGTGGTGCCCTCAGTGGTGACGGGGATCTTTCGGTCGGCGGGCAGTTCAACTGGACGAACGGGACCATCTCGGGAGCGGGCACGTTGACGGTGGCGGCGGGGGCGACGGGTTCGATCTCGACTGGGAACACGAAGTATTTGGAGCGGCACCTGGTCAACGAGGGTGCGCTGACGTGGTCGGACGGCAACATCATCCTTCACGGCCTCGCGAGCGGTCTCGGTCATCTGGACAACGCGGGGACGTTCACGGTCTCGGGTGACGACGGGGCGCAGTGGTTCGACGGCGGGGCGGCACCGAAGGTCACGAACCGGGCGGGTGCCACGATCGTCAAGACCGGAACCGCGCTCGCGACTCTGGGCAGTGGCGGTGTCGTATTCGTCAACGACGGAACCATCGCCGTCGGGTCGTCATCCCGACTGAACGTGGGGGGTCCCTTCACGCAGGGGGCGACCGGTCGCCTCGAGATCACGATCGCCGGCACGAGCCCCGGCTCGACGCATGGCCGCCTCGACGTCGCGGGTGCTGCGACCCTCGGCGGTACCCTCGCCGCGATCCTCGCCGACGGATACACACCGGGAGTGGACGACGAGTTCGCCGTCTACGATGCCACCACCCTGTCGGGCACCTTCGCCGCCGTCGAGGGCCCGCTCACACCCCGCTACGACCTCGGCACCGGCACCGTCACGCTGTTCACGGACGTCACGTCTGTTCCCCCGACCGTCGTGATCTCCCCGCAGTCGACGCCCGAGAGCGGCATGTTCATGGTCGTCGTGCAGGGTGTGGGCGGCAACATCCCGGTCACCGTCCCGTTCCAGGTCGTCGCGGGCACGGCACAGACACCAGCGGACTACTCGACCCTGCTCACCCCGGCGACCGTGACCGTGAACCCGGACGCGGCCACGCTGGTGCCCGTCACGATCGTGGACGACACGATCGACGAGGACGACGAGACCCTCACCGTCGCCGCGGGTGGGGCGAGCGCGCCCGTCACGATCGTCGACGACGACGACGCTCCTACGGCCGTGATCGACGGTCTCTCCATCACCGAGAGCGACGGCGAGACGATCGACGCGACTCTGGCGGTGCGTCTCGTCGATCCCGTCCTGGGGCTGCTGCCCCAGGAGTCGGCGAAGGTAGTGACCGTCGGGGCGGCCACCCACGACGGAACCGCCCTCGCCGGCTCCGACTACATCGAGACGATCGGCAACGTCGTGTTCGCCCCGGGTGAGACCACGAAGTACTTCGCCGTGGCGATCATCGGCGACACCGAGGACGAAGACGACGAGCAGTTCAGCGCGACGATTGCGGCTGCCGGCAACGTGACGGTTCCCGAGGGCGAGTCCGCGACTGTCACGATCGTCGACGACGACGCCACGGGTGGGCCGGGTAGCGTGGCCGACGAGCTCGAGACCGGCGGCGCCGCCCTGTTCGACGTCCTCGACAACTGGGGCTCCGAGTACGACCTCGACCGCTCCGGCCCGTCGCCGTTCGAGCTTCCGGGCCTCACCGACGAGCTCGCCAGCCTCTACGAACCCGAGGACGATCTCGATGATCTCGACAGCCCCTTCGACGACCTCAGCGACGACCTCGAAGCACTGTGCGACCAACTGCAGTTGCGCGGCCTGACCGTCGACTGGGTCGAGGGCGGCGTCTGCGGCCACCCGGCTCCGCCGACCGCCGCCGACATCATCCAGGTCCGATACACGGCGCGCCTCTCCGACCTCGCCGAGGCCGCCGGCTTCAGCGGTGACGAGTTCAACGACGACACGGAGGGCGTCCTCGACGGGCTCGTGTCGAGCCTCGGCCTCGACGCCGACTACGCCTCGAGCGCCGACGTCGTCGTGACCCTCGTCCTCGGCGTCGACGAGACCGGCTTCTACGTCGCGAACGAGAGCGGCCTCCGCCTCGAAGCCGACGCTACGGCCACAGTCGACGGCGCCGGGGCGGTCGCCGGCATCGACGGCCTCGACGTGAGCGGCCCCGCAACCGTGGACGTGGCGGTGCTCCTCACCGCAAACGGCGGTTCCGCCAAGATTCGCGCCGCCGACCTCGCAGCTCCACCGTCGTCGTACCTGCGTCCCGCCGCCGAGGGCACCGTCGGCCTCCACCTGGAAGCGGCTCTCGCTCCGCTGGCGCTGCGCTGGGACAGCACCTTCACCCTCACCGTCGACGAGCAGTTCCAGACCGACATCGACATCCAAGCCAGCCTCGAAGGCACCCTCACGCTGCCGGGACTCACGGCGGACGGGGATCCGGCCGAATTCGACCTCGTCGGTACCTTCGACGGCACCACCTGGACCCTCACCGGGGAGGGTGCCTCCGGAGCCGAGTACCTGCTGCACGGCTTCGGCGTGGAAGAGCTCGGCTTCACCGTCGTGCTCACGCCGGACGCGTTCCACGGCAGCGCCGCCCTGTCCCTGGAAGCCGTCCTGGGCGGGCCCGAGACACCACTCGCGGTCGCCTGCGTAGCCGCCTTCGACCACTCCACGTTCCACGTCGGGTGCCACCTCGCGCTCGACGAGGCGACGATCGGCGACAGTCCCACCCTCGCCTTCCTGGGCGGTGTCACCGTCGACGGGGCCTTCGACGGCGACATCGGAACCGGAGACATGACCGGCAGCTTGGACGTCGCAGCCGCGACCCTCGTGGTGCTGCCCCGGCCAGCGCCGCCCGGACAGATACCCGAGGGTGCCGCCCGGGCCGAGGATGTGACGGGGTCCCTCGACTCCGACGGGAACCTCGCGCTGCACGCCGGCCTCCTCACGGGAAGCATCGGCGGCAAGGTCGACTTCAGCGCCGCCGACGTCGACTTCTCGCTCGGTCCCGACGCGACCGGGCCCGTGTTCGCGGTCGACACTGTCACGGCAACGATCCCTTCCCTCAACGGGCTCGGCGTCACCTTCAGCGGGTTCCATCTCAACCGCGACGGCACTTTCGGCGCCGAGAGCATCAGCGTGGCGTCACAGGGCTTCCTGCAGACGATCGGCCTCGGCGGGATCCTGCCCTTCGACATCACCGAGGTCACGGTCGACTTCCCGGATCACGAGGACCTGGACTCCTTCCAGGTCACCGTCACGGGCCACTTCGACTTCGCCGCCATGGAGGCCCTCCCGTTCACACCGGTTGTCGGCCTCGGCGTCGACCCGGTCACCCCGTCGTCCCCACCCGAGGACAACATCTTCACCTTCTCGATCGCCGTCGACTCGCTGAGCGAGGGACAGGTGCGGCCGTGGGACCTCGGCCCGATCACCCTCGGCTTCGACGACCTCGAGGTCGGCGACGTGACCCTGGGTGCGCAGCTCACCCTCGGCGGCTACGAGGCCGGCGAGTGGGTCGACGACTTCGGCGGCCGCGTCTCGATCGAGAGCGGCCTCGACGACGTCGCGGGCGACGCGACGGTGGATGTCGGCGGAGCCCTCGACATCACTCCGACAGGGGCGAACCTCGACCTGACCGGCACGTTCAGCATCTCCGCCGCCCTGAGCGAGGACGTGTCCTTCGAGGGTGCCTCGCTCGACTTCGGCCTCGGCATCGCCGTCGACGACGCGTGGAACTTCACCATCACGGGACCGACCTTCAGCGGTGCCGGCATCGACCGCGTCGAGATCGCCTTCGGGGAGTACATGCACTTCGTCGGCACCAACGTCGGTATCAACTTCGCTCCTGCGCCCGGCCAACCGCTGGTCAGCTTCGGCGGGCGGCCGTGCGAGGAAGGCGAGACACCGCCCTGTGACGGATCCGCGAGAGTCATGTTCGACGACGAGGTCGAGGTCCTCTCCGGTTGGGGCGGCGAGGTCGGGAACTTTGCCGTGGACGGCGACCTCGTGCCGCGGGTTCTGCCCGGCTTCTTCTTCAACCTCGACGTGCCCGACGACGAGCGCTTCGGCCTGCCCGACTGGCTGCCGCTGCGGATAGACGACTTCGGGATTCGCTTCCCCGACGTCGACCTCGCCAACATCCCCGCCGAGGGCATCCCCCTCACCGACCTCGTCGGCTTCGTGATCACATTCTCCGGTGGACTCGAAGCGACCGACAAGTGGCCGATCTCGGCTGCAGTCGACGGGCTCGAAGTCGACCTCGGCAAGCTGGCGCGGGGCGAGTTCCCGATAACGAACCTCAGTGGGTTCAAGATGGGTGTCGAGCCGTTCGAGCTCGTGCCGGGCTTCGAGGTCGGTGGTGGCCTCGAGTTGGGGACGATCCCAGTCGACGGCGACCCCGCTCCGGGTGAGCAGCTCGAAGACGTCTTCTACGGGCGTGTCTTCGGCCAGTTCGAATACGAGGGCGTGGGTGCCGGCATCGACCTCGTGGTGACCCAGTACGGGCCTGTGCTCGCCCAGGTGCTCGTCCCCCTCGCCATCCCACTCGACGGTGGTCTCCTCGGCGGCATCATGCTCTCGGGGGTGAAGGGAGGCCTGGCCTTCGGCGGCAAGGCCTTCCCAGACCCGGACCGTCCTCTCGACATCATCCACGACGACCGCTTCAACACCGACTTCCCGATCAACGTCGACACGATCCGGGAGAGGGTGGAACCGGCGGTGCAGACCGGGGGCTACACCTGGGACAGCGGGTTCACCATGGCGCTCTCGGGCACGATGACCCACGCCATGGCCCCCGCCATCGTCACCGGCGACGTCACGATCGGGATGAACGTCGGGTTGATCCCAGGCCAGGAGGGCGTGAAGTTCATCGGCAAGGGCGACCTCGCCGTCTGGGGCGGGGAGTTCGCCGGTGCGGCCCTGCTGATGGACCTCACCAAGCCGCTCGAGCCGAAGTTCGACTTCGCGTTCGAGACACCCCAGCCCGGTAACCCGCTCGGTTTCCTCCTGCCCGCAAGCGCGCAGCTCGAGGCGAGCCTCGACACGAAGGGCATCCTCCCCGGCTTCGCCCTCGGAGTGGCGACCTTCGTCCAGCGCGCCGGCTCAGGCACTCTCGAGGTCGGCCAGGACTTCTTCGACGCCACCCTCGACGCCCTCGCGGTCGGCCTCGAAGGCGACCACAAGCGGCCGTTCGCCCGGCTCCTGCTCGACACCGACGGCGACGGTCTCGTGTCGGGTGGCGAGGACGGGAAGGTGATCACACGCAAGTTCCTCACCTCGCGGGCGCTCACCATGATGGGTGGCGGTGGCCTGCCCGCCGACCCCGTGGCAGCGGGCAACGCAGCCCGATTGTTCGCCGCCGACCTGCTGAGCGCAGCCGGTGAGTTCACCGACGACTTCGATCTGTCCGCCGTCTTCAACGACGGCGACTACGCCGCCTTCGCGCAACTGCTGGGCGCCGGCTACGAGGCGGTTGCCGCCTTCAGCGGCGTCGTGAAAGCCGCCACACTGCAGGCGGGCCAGGCGTTCTGGGACCAGTTCGACCCCTCTTTCCACCTCAGGGGCATGCTGCAGCCGGTAATCCTCGGCATCCCCTTCGGCGAGCCCCAGCACGAGGTCGAGGCGATCATCTCCAAGACCGGGCTCGGCTTCGGCTTCGACACGAGCATCGGCGACATGGGGATGCAGCTCTGTGACCGCATCATCCCGGTCATCAGCGGCGCGTTCTGTCGGTTGATGACGCTCGGTTTCGAGGACCATCTCGGTATGACCTTCGAGCTGCCCATCGGCGGGATTCTCGAAGGTCTCTTCGGTGGCTCGGGAGTGCCGACCATCGACCCGATGAGCGGTGACTGGGCGATCGAGTTGCGCGGCGGTCTCCGCTGGCTCGACTTCGAGGTCGGCCAGATGTCGGGGCTCGTCGTGGCAGCCGACAACCCGGCGTTCCTCGACGCCCACGTCCAGAAGCTCTACGAGAACCCCGACGCCCCGCTCGACCCGAGCCGGATCCCGATCCAGACGGAGCAGCACTACCAGGACATCGTCGACCACGGCGGGATCCTCCTCACCGGTCGCCTCCTCTTGCCCGAGCTCCTCACCGATCCGGTCGGGCTGTTGTCGGAGCTGAACTTGGAGGTGCCCGACAACATCCTCGACATGCCGGACTGGATCGCAGACATCGCAGACCATCTCGGCCGCAGTGCCCAGCCCGCGAGCGTGCAGCTCTACGTGCCGGGCTTCGGCGACGTCTTCGCCTACGACTTCGACGCCACAACCGACGCAGAACGGATCTCGCCGATCGGGTCGGGTAGGAGGCTGGCGAGAGCGTTCAACGACATCTCCGGCGCTGCGTACATCGAGGGCACCTTCGACGGCACACTCCTGAGTGTGCCCTTCGGCAAGGCCGTGGTCACCACCCAGGACCAGAAGCTGCAGGTCCGCGGGGAGCAGCCCCTGATCGGGCTCGACGCCACGTTCGACCTCGACGTGAAGCCCACCCTGGGCACCGACGGCACAGTCGACCTGCCCCGTGCGATGGCAACCACGACGATCGACTCGGCTGACGTCGACGACGTCCTCGCCCGCTTCGGGCTCCCACCCCTCGTCAGCCCTGTCGCCGGGGTCGACGCCACGTTCCGGGCCGTCTCACCCGGCTACGACCCGTCCTCGGCCGACCCGCTGCTGCGGGCCGGAGGGATCGAGATCTCCTCACGCCTGCGGATCGCGGGCATCCTCAACAACGCCCGCTACAGGATGAGTCTCTCGCCCAACGGCGATGTCGCCGCATCCGCCGGGATCACGGCGTTCACGCCCGTACCCGGCATCACCCTGAGGAACGCCACTGTCGGCTTCAGCCTGACCGGCGGATCGTTCCAGGGGAACCTGGCGGGCACCGTCAACCTCGACGACTGGCTCGCCGCCGTCCTCGGCGTCGAGACCGTGGCCGTGCAGGGAACTTTCGACACAGCCGGCAACGTCTCGCTCTCGATAGGCATCAACGGGGTCACCTACGACCTCGTGGCATTGATGAACGCCTCGATCGACCAGATCGTCGACTTCCTCGTCGGGCTCGGGTACGACTTCGTCGCCATCGCCGAGATCCTCTGGAGCCATGTCACCAGGTCTGCGACCACCATCGTCGACCAACTCGTCCGAACCGGAGCTCGGGCCCTGGATATCGTCGAAGCGCTCTACGGTTCCGTCACGAGAGATCTCAGGGTCCTGGTGCAGCAACTCGTCCGGGTTGCGGACCAGATCGGGGCCGACTTCGCTGCCATCGCTGCCGCTCTGGATGCGGCGGCGACCGCTTTCACCGATGGCGAGATCCTCAATGCCATCGACGACTTCACGAACGCAGCTCTGTGGCAACTTGTCGATGCGTTGGAGGCGATGGGGCGGACGACGTTGAGTCAGCTCATCAACATGTTGGAGGCGATCGGCTACACCGACGTCGCCGACCTGGCAGCGGCCCTTGACGCGGCGGCGACAGCTTTCACCGATGGCGAGATCCTCAATGCCCTCGACGACTTCACGGAGGCGACCCTGGGCCAACTCGTCGACGCATTGCAGGCGATGGGGAAGACGGCGCTGGGCACGATCATCGACATGTTGGAGGCGATCGGCTACACCGACATCCGGGATCTTGCCGAGGCCCTCGACGACGCCACCTCCGCGTCGTACCGCCTGATCGCCGAGGCCCTCGACGATTTCACGGGCGCCTCGTTCAATGTGATCGGCGACGCGCTCCGCTCTGCCGGGGCGGGCTGGAACACTGTCGTGGACGCTCTCGACTGGGCGACGAACGCCACCGTGAGCGATATCGCCGACGCCATCCGCTATGCCGGAGCTTCGTTCACGCAGGTGATGCGGGCTCTCGAGGCCGAGCTCAGAGTCACCCGCTACGACACTGCTGCCGAGTTGCAGCGTCTCGGCGCGAGCATCACCGAGATCCTCGACGCGCTCGTCGCCGTGTACGACGCCGGGTTCAACTCCCTCGTCAACGTGCTCGTGTCCCTCGGCGTGGCACTCGCGGACGCGATCGCGGCCGTGACCGAGTTCCTCGGCGGCTGATCGCGCAGCGTGCGGGGACCCACCAGGAAAGGGCCCGCTCCGGGGCGCGCGAGTCCGGGCGGATATCCTCGGGTCGATGATCCCGTACCAGACATTCCCCACCTTCCTCGGCGTGTTCAACACGTTCGGCCTCATGGTCGGCCTCGGGATCGTCGCCGGAGCCTGGGTCGCGAAACGCCACATCGACGCGAACGGGGAGGACGGCGACCTCGTCTTCAGCTTCGCGTGGTGGGCGGCGATCTTCGGGATCGTCGGGGCGCGTCTCGTGTGGGTGCTCGCGCATCCGAGCACCTACCTCGACGACCCCCTGAGCGTTTTCGCGCTGTGGGAGGGAGGCCTCTCGTTCTTCGGCGGGTTCCTCGCCGCCGCGCCCGTCGCGTACGTCTGGTTGCGGCGCCGGCCCGAGTTGAGCCGGCGCGTCTTCCTCGACGCGACCTCTCTCGGTCTCGTCCTCGGGCTCGGGATCGGCCGCATCGGCTGCACGTCCGTCGGGGAGCATCTCGGTGGCGAGACGGACTTCTTCCTCGGCGTGAACTACACGGGCGGCCGCCTCACGGAACCGAGCCTCTACTCGGGTACACCGGACGAGGTGTTCATACAGCCCGGCATGAGCTTCCACAACACGGCCGTCTACGAGTTCTTCGTCCTCATGTTCCTGTTCGTGGGCCTCCTCGTCCTGCGGCGCCGCGGCGTGAGGCCGGGTGTCCTCGCGGCTGTGGCCGGCATCGTCTATGCCGTGCTCCGCTTCGGTCTCGACTTCCTGCGAGTCAACGACAACACGACCCTCGGCCTCACGGGGGCGCAGTTCGGTTGCATCGTGCTGCTCGGCCTCTCCCTCTGGTGGTTGCGCCGGGTCCTCACCACGGACGAGCGTCGCCCTGACCTCGCGCCGGAGGAGGCGGAGGACATCGTGGACGACGCGGACGCCGCGGAGGCCGAGAAGACGGAGAACACAGAGGAGAACGACAGGGCAGAGGCCGAGGAAACCGAGGAGGCCGAGGAGAAGGGCTCGGGTGGGGGCGGTCGATCCGTCAAGGCGTAATCGGCCAACCACGCAGGGTGAACGCATGCGCTTCCCGAATACATAACTCGTTCGTGCTTGGGCCGGGCTGGACGACACGAAGGGAAGCCCCGCATGGATGTCTCCGCTCTCGCTGCCGATTCGGTCGTCGGTGCCGGCAAGGCCGACGTCGCCGAGATCCGCGAGCGGGGCAGGCGACGCCGCCTCACCGTCCTCATGGGCATGCTCGGCGTTGCGTTCGCGTTCCTCGTGTGGCGCCTCGTGGCGGGCGACCCGTTCACTCCCGGTGACCTCGTACCGTCGATGCCGTCCGACATCGGCTGGTGGCTGCCCGGAATCCTCATCGCGGCCGTCCTCATGGCTGCCCTGCTCGGGCCGCTCGTGTTCTCGGGCAGGTCGCCCCACATCCTCTTCCGGCCGAGCGAGATCGAGATCGGCCTCGACGACGTCGTGGGCCTCGACGAGGTGAAGGAGGAGGTCGTGCGGAGCCTCAACCTCTTCCTCGGCTTCAAGACCTTCCAGGACCGCATGGGCGGGACCCCGCGGCGGGCACTCCTCTTCGAAGGCAAACCCGGCACCGGCAAGTCGTACATGGCCAAGGCGATGGCCAGGGACGCCGGCGTGCCGTTCCTCTTCGTGTCGGCGAGCTCGTTCCAGTCCCAGTACTACGGGCAGACGAACCGCAAGATCCGCTCGTTCTTCAAGACGCTGCGGGAGTACGCCCGCAAGGAGGGCGGCGCGATCGGCTTCATCGACGAGTTCGACGCGATCGCCGCCTCGCGACGCGGTATGAACGCCGTACCTGCGGACGCCGCCCACGACTCGGCGCGCGGCATCTCGGCGGCAGTCGAACGGTCGGAGGGCGCACACGAGAGCCTGTCGGGGATCGTGAACGAGCTCCTCGTGCAACTGCAGAGCTTCGACACGCCCACCACGGGCCAGCGGGTCCGTGGCAAGCTCGTCGACTGGCTCAACGTGTGGCTCCCCCATCACCGTCAGCTCGCCAAGGCGAAGCCGAAGCGGGCGAACATCCTCGTGATCGGGGCCACGAACCGGGCCAAGGACCTCGACCCTGCCCTCCTGCGGCCGGGCCGGTTCGACCGTTCCATCCACTTCGACCTGCCGGGCCGATCCGGCCGGCGTGCGATCGTCGACTACTACCTCGACCGCAAACGCCACGCGCCCGCCCTCGACGACCCGGCCGCCCGCGACAACCTCGCCGCCATGACCGCCGGCTACTCGCCCGTGATGATCGAGCACCTCTTCGACGAGGCACTCGTCTGGGCCCTGCGCAGCGACCGCGAAGAGATGACGTGGGACGACATCGGGCAGGCGAAGATGACCGAGGAGGTCGGTATCAAGCAGTCCGTCGAGTACGCCGAGGTCGACGCCCGCACGGTGGCGACGCACGAGGCCGGGCACGCAGTCGTCGCCTACCTCGCCGGGAAGGGGCGCAAGCTCGACGTCCTCTCGATCGTGAAGCGGCGCGGTTCGCTCGGCCTCCTCGCCCACAGCGATCTCGAGGAGAGGCACCTCATGAGCCGCTCCGAGATGATCGCGCGCATGCAGATCGCCCTCGGTGGACTCGTTGCTGAGCAGCTCTGGTTCGGCGAGCACACGAACGGGCCGGCGTCCGACCTCGACTTCGCGACGAAGCTCGGGGCCCGCATGATCGCGTCCTACGGGATGGGCGACTCGCTCGTGTCGTGGGAAGCGGCAGAGTCACCCGGGCTCGTGAACAAGGTCCTGGCGGGAGACACGACTCGCGAGCAACTCGGCCGCCTCCTCGACGACTGCCGCGGTGACGTGGAGGACCTGCTCGAGGGGAACGGCCATCTCGTCGAGGCCTTGCGGGACAGCCTCCTCGCCCGGCACGAGCTCATCGGCGACGAGATCCTCGAAGTCCTGCGGGCGGCCGAGGCCGAGTCGGGCCTCACGGCCGACGATGACGATCTCGCCCTCGACCTCACGCACGAGGAGAGCGTGGCCGGCGTCGACGACGACACCGACGTCGTGTGGCGCTGGGTCTGAGGCGACCGCAGGGAAGTACCTGCTAGGTTGGCACGTTGCCCGATCGGGTCCTGTAGAACAGCCTGGAGTGTTCGCCGCCCTGTCAAGGCGGAGGTCGCGGGTTCAAATCCCGTCAGGACCGCTCGTCGGTGTTCGCCCCGCTCCGCAGGCATACCCTCCCTTCTTGCGCGCGAAACGCGTTGTTGCGCGCGAAGTGGAACCGCCGGAGCGCGATTCGCGCGCAGGAGCGCGGTTCGCGCGCAAGTTGCGGCGGGGGCGTCGGTGTGGGGACGTGAGGTGGGACAGGGACGTGGGCCGGGAAGGAATCGAACCTTCGACCTTCGGATTAAAAGTCCGCTGCTCTGCCAATTGAGCTACCGGCCCGGGCGGCGACCGCGGGACGAGCGGAGCGCCGCCGAATCCTACACAGGCGTCTCGGAAGTCGTTCTTGCTAGCATTGCCCGACTGCACAGGGCGGCAGCCAGGACTTTCGTCGAAGTCCGGCCGGAGCCGCCTTCACAGGAGGAAATCCGAGGAACCATGGCTGTGCTCCGACTGTTCGCCGGCGTGACAGAGGTCGCCGGCGTAGACCAGATCGAGGTGGACGTCTCCACCGTCGGCGGCCTCGTCGCCGAAGCCGACGGACGCTTCGGCAGCGACTTCGTACGAGCCCGATCCGGCGCCAGACTCTGGCTCAACGACGACACCGAGATCGAAGACCTCGCAACGCCTATCGGCCGCACGGACGTCGTGGCGATCATCCCGCCTGTCTCGGGCGGCGACGACTCCAAGGCGACAGCAAGGAGCGCGAAGGCGACCGGATCGGCCGCCGCGACGAAGGCGACACGCAAGTCCTCGGCCACCACGAAACCCAAACGAGCCGCCGAGACCAAGGGACGGGCAGCCAAGCGGTGACTGACCGAGAGCGCGAGCTCCAGGCCGTACTCTCCCGGGAAGACCAGGTACCGTTCGACGGATTCGCACTCTTCGTCTCGATCGCGAGCTGCGCGATCCTGGCCATCGCCGCCATACCCGCCTTCGGCAGAGCACCCGGCCAGGCGAGCGTCGTCCTTCTCGTCGCCCTGGCCGCGATCAGCCTCCTCGCCGCCACGCAGTGGCTCGCCCTCATGATCCGCTTCGGGTACCAGGCCCCGATCCCCCCAACCCTCGTCGGGGTCGGCGGCATCCTCGTCTCCGCGTCCGTCTGGGGCCTGAAAGGTGCCCTCCTGGCCCTCGCCGCCGCGCTGATCCTCCTCTATGCGTGGCGGATCTTCAGCGAGACCGGTACGCGTTTCGCCGACGTTGCCCTAGGCGCGATGTGCCTCGCCCTCTTCGGCTTCCTGCCGGCGCATGCCCTTCTCCTGCGGCGCCTGCCGTTCGGGGCCGATGCGTTCTACCTCTGGCTCGTCTGCGTCTTCGCGTTCTCGACGGCACAGGCCCTCCTCACGCGTCCGGCCCGGGACGGGACACGCAGTGCGGACATCGCGACCCTCCTCGCCTGCATCCCCACGCTCCTCGTGGGTGTCGTTCTCGGCTGGATCCAGGACGAGCCCATCGGACTCGGTGCGGGCGCACTCGTCGGCCTACTCGTCGCGGCCGGATGCGCCCTCGGTCAGGTTGTGCTCGAGATCACGGCTCCCGCCCCCGTCGACGAAGCCGGCAGGCGCATGCGCCGTCGCCCCCTCCTCGTCGACGCCCTCGCACCGATGTTCGTCTCGGCGCCGTTCGGGTACTACGCGATACGGCATATCCTCTCCTCATGACCGCCCCCGAATCAGCTCCACGACCGCGCCGGCGCTGGAGACGGATCCTCGTGTGGGCCTGCGCAGTCGGGGGCGGGATCATCCTTCTCGTTGTCGCCGACAGGGCCGTCATAGGCTTCGCCGAGCGCCAGACCGCAGCCGAGATCAAGAAGCGCTGGAACGCGTCGTCGGTCGAAGTCGAACTGAGCGTCCCGAGCGGTCTCGTCGCCCTCTTCTCTCGCGAGTGGGACGAGGTACGCATCCGGGCCGAGAATCCCCGTATCAAGTCCGACATCGTGAGCGAGATCGCCTTCGAGCTCGTCGACGTGCGCTTCGAGCGGCGCGCAGGCGGGGCGGAGCTGACCGGGAAGAGCGGGCGGGCACGGATCGAGCTCGCCCTCGACCGCATACGTTCCTCGCTCGGACCCGTGAGCGGCCTCGTCGCCGTCAAGGAAGGGGAGAGCGAGGCCAGAATCGAGGTCTCGATCCCCGTCGTCGGGAAGGTCTCGGCCACGGTCGACATCTCCGCTGGAGACCTCCGTCTCCAAGTAGACGAGGCGTCCGTCCTCGGCTCGGATGTCGAGATCCCCCCCGCCCTCGAATCGAAGACGTGGCCCCTGCCGATACCGGCCACGACCGAGCTCGACTCCGTCGACGTCGAAGGCGACGTCCTCCGCCTCGGCCTCTCCTTCGGCGAGTTCGCCGTCGACAGCGACGGCAGGTTCGTTGCGCCGTAGGCGGACACCGGCCCGGGCACCTGTCGGGGCAGGCAGCTAATGTGATCCGGCGAAGGTCGCCCGCGCGGCGACCAACCACACCGGAAGCAACCACAGAAGGAGGACGCCTTGAGCGTCTACACGCTGCCAGACCTGCCCTATGACTACGGCGCGCTCGAACCGCACCTGTCGGCGGAGATCGTGGAGCTGCATCACGACAAGCACCACGCCGCCTACGTGAAGGGTGCGAACGACACGCTCGAGCAGCTCGCGGAGCACCGCGAGAAGGGCGGTGGACCGGCCCTGCTCAACGCCCTCGAGAAGAACCTCGCGTTCCACGTCTCGGGACACGCGCTCCACTCGCTCTTCTGGCAGAACATGAGTCCCGACGGTGGCGGCGAGCCCGACGGTGCCCTCGCGACCCGGATCGAGGCGGACCTGGGTGGTTATCAGGCGATGCGGGCCCAGGTGACCGCAGCCGCCATGGGGGTCCAGGGCTCGGGCTGGGCTGCACTCGCATACGAGCCGCTCGGCGACAAGGTCGTCGTGACCCAGATCTACGACCACCAGTCGAACACGCCGACGGCGGGCACACCCCTCCTCGTCCTCGACATGTGGGAGCACGCGTTCTACCTCCAGTACAAGAACGTGAAGGCAGACTGGGTCGAGGCGTTCTGGAACATCGTGAACTGGAACGATGTCGCGACCCGGCTCTCCGACGTGAGCTGAGTCGTGTCCTGGGGCCGGTCTGGGGCGCGTAGCCTTCTCGACGCGAGGACGAGGCGTCCCGGACCGGCACAGGGCAGGACGCCACCACATTCCCGGATCAGTGCACCTCGGGGAGGAGTCGCATGAGCGGAGACAGGCCCGTGATCGGACAGATTCTGGGTGACGCATACGCGTCCGACCTCGAGACGCGTTCCCTGCAGGAGTTGCGGGACATGCGCGACGGCTGTGACGAAGTCGAGACGGAGCTCTCCTACAGCAGGCGCCTCCTCCAAGGCCGCATCGACATCCTGCGCGACGAAGCCGTGCGACGGCGGGAGGGCACGATCTCCTCACCGGCGGATCTCGTCTCGCGTCTCCCGTCCATCCTCAGCGAAGGCCCCCAGGCACCCCGCGGCAACCGGCTCATGCGCATGCTCGCCCCCGCACAGATGGAGGCGGTGGAGCAGGAGGTCGAGGACCTGCTCGGGATGTCACTCGGGGACATTGCCACAGCGGACGGCCCGGCCCTCGACGACGCCCTGCACCGCCTCGAGGAAGCGGAACGGGAGGTCTCGCGACTCAGGCGAATCCTCCACGAACGACTCGATGCCATCCAGGCCGAGATGGCCCGCCGCTACCGTGACGGGGAGGCCGATGTCGACTCCCTTCTCAAGGGTTGAGACCGGCGCGCGCATACCCTTGTGCGGATGGCTGATCACGAAGACCGCATGGCCCGCCTCGGCGAGTTCATCAGAGAGCGGCGCAACCAGGCCCGCCTCTCGCTCCGCAAGCTCTCGGAGCAGGCGGGCATCTCGAATCCGTACCTGAGCCAGATCGAACGTGGCCTGCGCAAGCCGTCCGCCGAGATCCTCCAGTCCATAGCCAAGGCGCTGCGGATCTCGGCCGAGACGCTCTACGTGCAGGCAGGGATTCTCGAGGCGCCCGAACTCGACAACCAAGCGGTGGCGACGGCGATCTTCAGCGACTCCTCGATCAGTGAGCGTCAGAAGCAGGTGCTCGTCGACATCTACGAGAGCTTCCGTCGCGAGAACGGCACGCTTGCCGACGAGGCGGATGCGACCGCGGAGAACGAGGCGGAGCCGGTACCGGAGACGTCGACCGAACCGAGCGAGTCACGGTGAGGAGCTTGGGTGCTCTGCCCTGTAGGATTCCAGGCTCGTTCACCGGGAGACCTCGAGCCGACTCCTCATGCGCCGCATAGCCCACGTCTCTTATCACACGTCCCCAGTCGCCGTACCCGGCGCGGGCGACGCGGGTGGCCTCAACGTCCACGTGCGCAACGTGGCGGCACGCCTCGGCTCGCGTGGTATCGACGTGGACATCTACACGCGCCGCACTGACGAGGTGAGCCCCGCGGAGGAACGGATCGCCCCCGGCGTGAACCTGGTCCGCATCGCGGCCGGGCCGAGCCGCCCCATGCCCAAGGAAGACCTGCCGGCCTACGTCGACGAGTTCACGGCGGGTCTCGCCCCGCTCGTGCACGAACGTGACCACGACATCGTGCACAGCCACTACTGGATGTCGGGGCTCGCAGGCCAGACGGTGGCCGCCAAGACCTCGGCGCCGCATGTGCACTCGTTCCACACGCTTGCCGTGTCGCGGGCCCTGCCCGACGCAGGCGACGAACGGCACGAGGCAGAGCGACACATCGCGGCCGAAGCCGATCTCCTCGTCGTGAACACACCCTTCGAGGCAGCGGTCCTCGCAGAGTCGTACGCGGCTGACAGGGACCGAGTCGAGGTCATCGCACCGGGTGTGGACCATGAGGTGTTCTCGCCCGGGCCGAAGCGACCTGCGAGGGCGCGGCTCGGGCTCGACGACACTGACCTCGTCGTCCTCTTCCTCGGCCGTATCCAGCGCGTGAAAGGTGCCGACGTGGCGGCGGAGGCCCTCGCCGACCTCGGTACGCGCAACCCACAACTCGCCGCTCGCGTCACGCTCGTGGTCGCGGGAGGCCCGAGCGGTGTGGATGGACACATGACGATGAAGCGCATGCAGACGATCGCAGGCGACATCCGCACGATCCCCGACTTCTGCTTCCTCCCCGCCCGTCCCCACCACGAGATCGTCGACCTGTACCGGGCCGCAGACGTGTGCGTCGTCCCCTCCCGGTCCGAGAGCTTCGGCCTCGTGGCACTCGAGGCGCAGGCATGCGGCACACCTGTCGTGGCGTCCCGTGTAGGCGGGCTCCCCCATGTCGTGAGGCACGGAAGTGGTGGCGTCCTCGTCGACGCGCAGCGCGCAGGTGAGTTCGGCCGCGTCCTCGAGGATGTGCTGACCGACGATTGCGGGCGGTTTCGCATGTCCATGGCCGCACGCGAGGACGCGGCGGCGTTCTCGTGGGGGCGGACCGCAACCCGCCACGGTGTGGCCTACTGCAGCCTCCTCACCCCCGACGGTGTGGCCGTGTGCGGGTGAGGCAGGATGCCCGTTCATCCCTCGCGGTACCGCAAGGCAGAACGCATCCTCGAAGAGGAGCTCGAGCACATCCTCCTCGCCTACGACGCCGTGGCCGCCCTCGATGTCGACGAGGAGGTGCGGCGTTGGTATCTGCGCATCGAGGCGACGGAACGGGACTTCGTGACAATCTGGCTCACGTTGCGCGAGCGCATGTTGCATCACGAGACGTACTTCATGCCCGCGCCGGCGGCACCTGCCCCCGACCTCTGGCGTTATCTGCTGCGCCTCAACCGGCGCATCGTCGGCGCCCGCTTCGCCCTGGGTGAGGGGGACGACGTCTACCTCGTCGGCGCGATCCCGCTCGAGTGGGTCGACGCCGAGCAGATCGACCACCTCGTCGGCACGGTCTACTCGACTGTCGAGGCGCACTTCCGCACGGCGATGCGCCTCGGGCGGGTCGGGTCCGGGCCCGGACCCCGGAGGACCCCCCCACTGTCCACAGATGATCCACAGGCATTCGAGGAGTGAAGCATGTGGTTGCCACGGGACAGGACCTCGTGTGCACAGCTTTTCCACAGGTGTGAAGAAGCATTTCCACACCATGTGGATACATGTGGATACATACGAGTGCGCCTCGGTGAGCGTCCTTGACAGCGATATCGTGCGCTGGTACAGTGCGACACGGCCCGAGCGCGGGTGACAGGTCGGTCGTTCGGGGAAGTGCGACCGGCATGCCACACGACTCGGGCCATCTCCTTCTCCCCGTTATGATCTGCAACACCCGGGCCGCTCCGCAGCCGGCCGCAGGCGCCGACAGGGCAGCCGCCAGGGTGGAAGGCAGGTTCGTGTGACTCGACTCGCTGTCATAGGCGGGGGCGCCATGGGCACGGCACTCGTGAGCGGCTGGCTCGCCGATCCAGGGAACGATCCCGCTGCCGTGACCGTGGCAGACGTATCCCGCGACGTGCTCGAACGCATGCGCCGGGACCACGGTGTCGTCGTCACGGCCGATCCCGGTGAGGCAGTGGCGGACAGCGACATCGTCGTCCTCGCCGTGAAACAACCCCACCTCGACGACGCATGCGCGGCGATCGGGCCGCGGCTGGCGCCCGGCGCGACCGTGGTCTCCATCGTGGCCGGTGTCACCAACGCCGCCCTCGAACGGCGCCTACCGGAGGGGACCCCCGTCGTGCGGGCCATGCCCAACACGGCTGCCCTCGTCGGTGCGGCTGCGACGGCGATCGCGGCCGGCGCGGGTGCGGACGAGTCGGCGGTGGCGGCGGCCGAAGAGTTGCTCGGCCGCGTCGGGCTCGTCGCACGTGTCCCGGAACGGCTCATGGACGCGGTGACGGCACTGTCCGGATCGGGGCCCGCTTACGTGTTCTACCTTGCCGAAGCACTCGTCGAGGCCGGTGTCGCGTTGGGGCTGCCGCGGGACACCGCAACTAGGCTGAGCGAGCATACGATTGCCGGGGCCGCCCGGCTCTTGGTCGAGTCCGACCTGGCACCCGCCGATCTGCGAGCCCAGGTCACCTCACCCGGAGGTACCACTGCGGCAGCGGTCGGCAGTCTCGAGCACCATGCCGTGCGGGCCGCGTTCCTCGACGCTCTCGAGGCGGCGGCGCTGCGCAGCCGGGAGCTCGGCGAGGCCTTCTCGTGAGAAGTCCCTTCAACACAACGAGGTGAAGCGTGTCGTCACTTGTCAAGAAGCGGCGTAAGAAGATGCGCAAGAAGAAGCACAAGAAGCTGCTCAAGAAGACAAGGTGGAAGCGTCGTCAGCAGGGCAAGTGAGCCCGCGGCCGATCTCCTTCCTCTCCGACTTCGGTCTCGAGGACGAGTTCGTCGCAGTCTGCAAAGGCGTCATCTGGCAGATCCTCCCGGATGTCCGCATCCTCGACGTCACGCACTGTGTGCCGCGACACGACGTCCGCGCGGGTGCGCTCGCGCTCACCCGCGCCATCCAGTACCTGCCCGCCGGCGTGTACATGGCCGTGGTCGATCCGGGTGTGGGCACGGAACGCAAGGCGCTCGCCGTCCGGTCGGCCGACGAACGCCTCTTCGTGGGTCCCGACAACGGCCTCCTCTCCCCGGCTGTGCAGGTGTGCGGGGGCGCGACGGGAGCGGTCGTGCTCGATCCCTCCCGCTGGGGGATGCGATCTCCTGCCTCGACCTTTCACGGCCGAGACGTGTTCGCGCCCGCAGCCGCTGCCCTCGCGGGGGGCGTGCCGATGGATGAGATCGGCCACGCGGTAGACCCCGCCGGCCTGCTGCCGCTGCTCCTTCCTCTCTGCCGGCAGCATGACGACGGCAGCCTCGCGGCCATGGTCCTCTGGGTCGACCACTACGGCAACTGTGCCACGAACGTTTCGGAGCTCGACCTCGATGACGCGGGGATCTCCGAAGGCGACATGCTCGAAGTCGAGGCGGGAGGCCGGCGTGAGCGCTTCCCCTTCGTGCCGACCTACGGTGCGGTCGAGATCGGCCGTCCTCTCGCGGCCGTCGACTCCGCCGGCCAGCTCGCCCTCTCCGTCTCGCACGGGAGCGCAGCCGAGGTGCTCGGGCTCGGTGAGGGGGAAGGGCTCACGATCCGCAAGGCGTGAGCGGGTCTACAACCGTCTGGGTACCTGAGCGGCGATATATCGCCGCTCAGGTACCCAGACCCTGCGTTCCGGCCCGTTCACGCAGCGTTCGCCATTGGCGGGGGCATGCCCCTTGGCATTTCCGGTCCCGGTACTACGCTGGCCTCGACGTGGGTCAGCGCATTCTCATCACCGGTACGAGTCGCTTTCTCGGCGGCATGCTCGCGAAACGACTCGAATCCGATCCCGACGTCGAGACCATCATCGGCGTCGACACGGATCCACCGCTGTTCGAGTTCGAGCGGGTCGAGATCGTACGGGCCGACATCCGCAACCCCCTCTTCGTGAAGGTGCTGCAGGCGACGGGTGTCGACACCGTCGTGCACGCGAACGTCGTCACGGACGAGCTCGAGATCGGCCGCGGTCTCATGAAGGAGGTGAACGTGATCGGCTCGATGCAGGTGCTCGCCGCCTGTCAGAAGGCCGACACCCTGCGGCGTGTCGTCGTCAGGTCCTCCACCGAGGTGTACGGCTCCGAGCCGGACACGGCCGCGTTCTTCACGGAGGAGATGGGGCCCGAGACGAGTGCCAAGAGCGGCTACCACCGCGACGTGCTCGAGGTCGAGCAGTACGCACGCGACTTCGGACGGCGCCGGCCCGACGTCTCCCTGTGCGTCCTGCGGTACGCGAACATCCTCGGCAACACGGTGAACAACCCGATGTCCCTGTACCTCGGCCAACCCGTCGTTCCCACACTCCTCGGCTTCGACCCTCGCATCCAGTTCATCCACGAGGACGACGCTGTCGAGGTGCTCGTGCACGCGGCCAAGTCGGACGCGCAGGGGATCTTCAACGTGGCTGCCGACGACGCCGTGTACCTCTCGCAGGCGATCCGCCTCGCGGGCCGGATCCAGGTGCCCCTGCTTCCCCCGTCACCCGCTCTCGCAGCCCAGATCCTCCGGGTGCTGCCGTTCGTGCAGGTCCCCCTGAACCTCGTGCGGTACCTCGCATTCGGCCGTGTGAGTGACAACACCCGCCTCAAGACCGTGTTCGAGTACGAGCCGCGGTACACGGTGCTCGACGCCATCCACGACTTCGCCTTGAAGAAGCGAGCGGAGCGAATCAAACCCGAGCCCGCCGAACAGCAGTGGGAGGACGACCTGCGCCGCTTCATCGACCGCAAGCTCGCCGAGGCGGCGGACGCGGGTCCTGGAATGTCGCATTCGACCCACGGCGACAGGCCTGGAGGTCATCCCGATGGCTGACAAGCACACAGGCGCGCGGGTGATCCCACTCGCCCAGGAACAGAGGCGCAAGGCGCGCAAGGTCACACCGAACGAGGTCGCGGCCCGGGCGCGAGCCGTCGCCGCGTCGCGGCGTGAGGCGAGAGCCTCGAGACGGCGTGCCGAAGTCGCACGCCTCCCCCGCGGCCGACCCGGCCCGATCTACGGCGCCCTTGCCGACCCGCGCCTCCGCCAGATCGCCCGCTTCGTGCGCCGCCGCCTCGAAGGCCAGTACGTGGTCGACGAGTACGGGTACGACGAGGATCTCGTCGACGACGTGTTCGCGCCTCTGCTCGACGTTCTGTACGAGAAGTACTGGCGCGTGGAGGTCAAGGGTCTCGAGAACATCCCCACACGGGGCCCCGCCCTCGTCTGCGCCAACCACTCCGGTGTCCTCCCCTGGGATGCCGTCATGCTCGCGCTCGCAATTCGCAACGAGGTGCCTACGCACCCCGTACCCCGCATCCTGGCTGCGGACCTTCTCTGGCGTGTGCCCTTCCTATCGCATTGGGCGCGCAAGGCCGGTATCACGGTCGCCTGCGCCGCCGACGCCGAGCGTCTCCTGCTCGAGGGGGAGATCGTGGGCACCTTTCCCGAAGGGTTCAAGGGCATCGGCAAGCCCTTTTCGGAGCGTTACAGGTTGCAACGCTTCGGCCGGGGTGGGTTCGTCGAGGTCGCCCTGCGCACGGGGGCGAGGATCGTACCCGTCGGTATCGTCGGTGCCGAGGAGATCTACCCCATGCTCGGCGACCTGACACCCCTTGCCCGCCTCTTCGGTCTGCCCTATTTCCCCGTGACTCCCGGCTTCCCGCTGCTCGGTCCGCTCGGGGCCATCCCCCTCCCGTCGAAGTGGATCATCGAGTTCGGACCTCCCGTCGAAGTCGACGATCTGTCCGCCGACGCCGCTGGGGACGCGATGACCATCTTCCATATCGGGGACGCGGTGCGTGACACCCTCCAGCAGATCCTCTACCGCAACCTCATGGAGCGGCGGTCGTGGTTCTGGTGAGGGGCGCCTCGACGAGAGGGAGGCGCTGATCCGTGCGGCTCGGCACTTCGATCGTCCTCATCCTCCTGCTCGTCGCCCTGCTCGGCGCGGCATTCGTGAAGTTCGTTCTCTGAGGGAGGGCTCGCGACGCGCGCCGAGCCCCCCGGAGGGTTCCCGGACACTCACCCACTCGTGTCCGGAATCGACCTTCGGAGGGCCGAGGCGCAGCTCTCACACAAGCCCGTCGTCACTTCCGAGGTCGTCGTCCGTGGGGGCGGGCGCGCTTGGGGCGGGCTGGGAGGCTTGTTCCATGACCACTCGGTTGGACCGAGGTGTCACGACGCCCACCCCCACGGAGGACGATCCCGAGGGTGACCGACTTCTTGTGCCGGGCTACATGGTGTATCGGCCGCCCACCCCGGGCGCTTGACACTTGAAGTGGGGTTTTCGCCGCGGGCAGCACTGTGGGCGCGAACCACTGGCGGGGGACACGTCACCCTGCGGTATCGTGCGGGTTCGCATGCAGATGCCCAGGTTCAGGAGGGCGCGTGAGCCCGTGCGCCTCACGCTGTACGGGAGGCCGGACTGTCACCTCTGCGACGTGGCCGACGCCGCCTTGCACCGCACGTCGCGACGTATGCCGGTGGAAGTGGTCCATGTCGACATCTCGGGCGACGCGATCCTCGAGGCGAGGTACGGTACCCGCATACCTGTCGTGACGGACGAGACCGGCCGCGTGCTCTGCGAAGGCAAGGTGAGCGAGACACGCATCCGGGCGAGCTTGAGAACGCGTGCACAAAGTCGGTAGGGTGCCGGTCTGGCGCGCCTGACGTGCGCATTCGAGCTGCGAGGCGCTGCACTGCCATCCCCTCAGAGGCATCCCGTGGACTCGACGACCGGCTTTCGACACATCCCCGAGGCCACCGTCTCGCGCCTGCCCCTGTACCTGCGCAGCCTCCTCGAGTTCACCGAACAGCGCGTTGCCACCGTGTCGTCGGAGCGACTCGCGTCGGTGGCTGGCGTGAACGCGGCGAAGGTGCGTAAGGACCTCTCCTACCTCGGTTCGTACGGCACGCGTGGGGTCGGTTACGACGTCGAGTACCTCGTGCGGCGCATCCAGGAACAACTCGGTCTCGACCAGGACTGGCGCGTGGCGATAGCCGGCCTCGGCAACCTCGGACGGGCACTCGTCAACTACCGCGGTTTCGGCGAACGCCGTTTCAGCGTCGAGGCCCTCTTCGACGCCGATGCCGCCAAGGTGGGCACGGAGATCAACGGGGTCGTGATCCAGGGAACCGAGGACATCGAACGCACGGTGCGAGAACGCGACCTCTCGATCGGCATCATCGCCACCCCGGCGGGCTCGGCCCAGGACGTGGCGGAACGCCTCGTCGAAGGGGGCGTGACGGGGATCCTCAACTTCGCACCCGCCGTCCTCACGGTGCCCGATCACGTTCGGGTCCGCAAGGTCGACCTCTCGATCGAACTCCAGATCCTCGCGTTCTACGTCTCGGGCACCGTCACCGAAGACGTCTGAGCTCACTCCCAGCGGAACCAGCGGGCGGCGGCGACGCAGAGGACGACCGCCCACGCGCAGAGGAGCACGAAGGCGACGGAACCGATTCCCCAGCCCCCGTCGAACGCGATGCGGAGGGACTGGACGAGAGGCGTGATCGGGAGAAGCCAACTGATGCCGGCGGCGACACCTGGCAGGTCGGCAGGCGGGACGATCACGCCGCCGAGCGGGATGAAGACGAGGAAGAGGAGGTTGGCGAGGGCGAGTGTCCCCTCGGCACGCAACGTGCCCGCCATGAGCAGCCCGAGTCCCGTGAAGGCTGCCGAACCGACGGCGAGGATCAGCACCACCTGGGGGATGCCGAGCGGGGCGGGCTCCCAGCCGAGCACGAGGGCGACGCCCACGACGAGCACGAGCTGGGCAGTCTGGATGACGAGGATCGCCATCACCTTGGCGACGATGAGCCTCCCCCGCCCGAGCGGTGAGCCGCCTATGAGCTTCAGCACGCCGTACGCACGGTCGTAGCCGGTCGAGATCGCGAACGCGACCATGGACGTCGCCACGACCGACAGGGCGATGATCCCGGGCGCGACGTCGTCGATCGAGTGCGTACCGCTCAGGAGGCGCGGCATGAACACGAGAAGGCCGAGGGGGATCGCGAGCGTCACGACGAGGCTTTCACCGCGGCGGAGGGTGAGGACGAGCTCCATGCGTGCCTGGGCTGTGACGGCTCTCACTCGACGAGCTCCAGGAACACGTCCTCGAGAGAGCGGGCCCCGGCCGTCAGGTACCGCAGGAGGATGTCGTTGTCGGCAGCCCAGCGGGCGATACGAGCCAGATGTTCGGGTGTGGGATCGCCGTGCACGAGATAGTGGCCCGGCCGCAGCCGGTCGAGGACCCCGAGTGCCGCCGGCCAGCTCCCCTCGACCTCGACACTGCCCGCCGCGCGGTCCGGGTCGATTCCGAAACGGATCCCCCCACCCGCCATCAACTCGGCCGGCGTGCCCTCCGCCACGAGACGGCCCCGGTCGATGATGACCACACGGTCGGCGAGCACTTCGGCTTCGTCGAGGAGATGAGTCGTGAGCAGCACGGTCACGCCATCGTCACGGAGCTCGCGGACGAGGTCGTAGGTCAGTTGGCGTGCCTTGGGATCCATGCCCGCGGTCGGCTCGTCGAGGAAGACGACCTCGGGCCTGCCCACGAGCGCGACGGCGAGGGCGAGGCGGCGCTGTTCCCCTCCGGAGAGGCGCCGGAACGGGGTTCGGGCCCGTGCGCCGAGGCCGACGCGGTCGAGGAGGCCGGCGGGATCGCACGGGTCGGGATAGAAGGCCGCGAAGAGGTCTACGACTTCGGACGCGCGGGCTCCGTTGTAGATGCCGCCTGTTTGCAGCATGAGTCCGACACGCGGCCGCAGGAGGTGGGCATCCGCCACGGGGTCGAGGCCGAGCACTCGCACCGCCCCGGAGTGCGGACGTGTGTACCCCTCGAGCATGCCGACCGTGCTCGTCTTGCCCGCCCCGTTCGGCCCGAGGAGAGCGAGTACGGAAGCCGGTTCGGCGTGGAAGGTGAGGCTGTCCACCGCCGTGAGGTCGCCATAGCGCAGCGTGGCTGCTTCGACCGCGATCGCGGTGTCGGTCACTCCGCCCCTGCGGACTCGGCCGACGCTCCGCCGAAGTCGCCGGCAGGTGGGAACGTGGAGGGGTCCATCCCGCCGAACTTCTCCCGCTCGTGTGCGACGACGGCGTAGATCTCCGCCTCGCTCAGCGTGCTCGTGAAGGCGGGCATGCGTCCTGACGTCGCGCCCGCCCCGTTGTTCCCCGTGCCGCCCTCGCCGTACGGCCCGTCGGTCTCTGCGGCTACGGTCGCGACCCAGTCGTACATGGCCTTGAAGTCGGGGAAGACGTCACCGACGGCGGCGAGTGCCGGACCGACCCCTCCACCACCGTCCGGCCCGTGGCAGGAGGCGCAGTTCTTGGCGTAGATCGCCTCGGCGTCCGGGCCGGCAGCCTCGGCGGCGCCTTCCTCCTCTTCCACGGCGTTCACGATCGACATGCCGAGGGCGATGATGAGGATGGGAACGAGGATGTAGACGGGAACGAGCCAGCCCGGCACGTGCGCACCCCTGTAGCCGTGGTGCAGGCCGGTCGGCTGTGATGCCGGCGCGTAGGCACGGGCGGGTTCCGGGCGAGCCGGTGTCGGCGTGGCGACCGGTTCGAGCTCACCTCCACCCGGCGTCGTTACTTCCGTCTCGACCGCGGCCGTCTCGACCGTACCTGCGGGGGCGGCGGCCTCGGCTGCCTCCGGCTCGGGTGCATCCGCGGTGTCGGTGTCGTCCGCGTCGGGTTCTGGCGCCGACTGCGTGCCGGCCTGGGCCTTCGCGTCGCGAGAACGCTTGAGGAGGTGTTCAGGTATGTCGACCATCTGGTTCCTCTTCCCGCTCGGCGCTTTCCGCCGGTTCGCCGGTACTTTCCGTTTCCGTGTCGGTCTCGCCTGTCATGTCAGGACCGGGAGACGTCTGGGTCCACAGGAAGAAGGCCGTGCCGATAGCCGTCAGGCTGACGGCTATCAGAGCCATCGCCAGCAGGGCATTCACCTGTCGGGTCCCTCCGGGATCGAGTGATTCCAGACCGGAGGCCGCGTCTCACGGTCGGCAGATTCTGTCCCGCCCGGCCGTGGTGAGTCAAAGACCGTCGCGGCCTCATCCGCCTGCATACGAGTGCAGGCCGGCGATCACGAGGTTCACGAAGAAGCTGTTGAACACGACGGCGACGGCTCCGATCACGCCGAGCCACGCCGCGCCTGTGCCCTTCCAGCCCCGCGTCGCCCGCGCGTGCAGGTACGCGGCGAAGAGCCCCCAGATGATGAAGCTCGTCGTCTCCTTCGGATCCCATCTCCAGTAGCGGCCCCACGCCTGTTCCCCCCAGACGGCGCCCGCCAGGATCGCGAGCGTGTAGATGGGGAAGGCAAGCGTGAAGGACTTGCGGGCGAGGTCGTCGAGAGCGAACGACGTGGGCAGGCGCCCACCGAGACCGCGACGCGTCGTGCCGACCGGCACCGGTTCGGTATCCGCCTCGACCTCGACGCGGGGAGCGGCGAGAGCGACCGCGCCACCCCCACTTCCCGCGAGGGCGTCTCCCTCGCGGTCGTCGGTCTCGCGAAGCGGCACGACTTCGTCGCCCGCGGCCAGGTCGGGCGGCTCCGTGCCCGTCGTGCCCAGCACCGACGTCAGATAGCGGTTCTCCCAGCGCACGCGCACGAGGTACAGGGCAGACACGACTCCGCCGAAGAGGAGCAGGGCGGAACCCGTGAGGGCGAGAGCGACATGGAACGTGAGCCAGTTCGACTGGAGGGCGGGCTGCAGCGCACCCGGTTCACGGTACTGCGAGGCGCCCGCAAGCATGAGCACGACGACGACTCCGTACACGATCGCCGTGAGGGCGGCGAACTCGGCCCGCCGCACGATGAGGACGAGGGCGATCAGGACGATGACGGCACTCACTGACACCACCCACTCGTAGAGCGTGCCCCAGGGGGCGCGTCCGTGGCCCACGGTGATCGCGACGAGGCCGATGGTGTGGCACGTGAGCCCCGCGACCGCGCACCAGAACGTCGCCCGCAGCCACCGCTCTCCCTTCGTGAGTGCGGTCATCAGGGCTGCTGTCGCCGCGCCGGCGTAGGCGAACCAGGCGACGAGCAGCATCACCTTCGAGAGCGTCGTTGCAGACATGCCATCTCCGTCCGGTTGTTCCTCAGGTCGACTCGCGGGACTCGTTCGGCGTGGCCCCGCTGTCGGCGTCGGTGGGCGCGAGAGCCTCGAGACGTCGGCGCAGATCCTCGAACTCGCCGTTGAATGCTTCCTTGCGCTGGTAGGCGAGGCCACCCAACGTTATCACCGTCCTCTCCTGTCCGTCAGGGTCGGGCCGGATCCAGATCCAGAGGCGGCGCCGCGCGAGGTAGAGGGACGGGACGAGGCCGACGAGGAGGAGCACGCCGGCGGCGGCGACGAGACCGAGGCCGGGATCCCGCTTCACCTGGAGGCGGCTGTACTGGCGGAGCTCGCGGAACGAGACCTCGAGGCCGTCCTCGAGTTCGAAGGCGTTTCCACCCGGTGTCACGGCACCGATGTCGACGGGATCACCGAGGCGAGACTTGTCGAGGACGCCGATCGGCTGGGGCCGGTCCAGCCCCAGGTTCCCGCGGTACTCCCGGAAGTAGACGACCGGCGCATCCGGGGTCGGCGGTCCCGGCCGCTGGGCGAGGAGGACGTTCGGTCCGAGCTCGTCGTCGAACGCGGCAGCCTGCTCCTGCGTGAGTACGACCCCGGTGGGGGCGAAGAAGAGCTCGAGGCCCGCCTGGGGGCGAATCGAGGGGATCTTGACAACACCCGTGTGCATGTTGCGCGGTCCACCCGGTTCGAGGATCACCCAGTCGTCGAACACCTCGTCGCCGCTCACGGGATCCGTCACGACGATCCGGGCTGCCCAGCCGAAACTGTGCAGGTACGCCTTGACTCCCCGGTAGTCGAGCGGGTCGTTCACGCGCACCTCTTTCGCGATGACGGTCTCGCCTTCGTCTGCCACACGCACGGATGCGACGAAATCGGCGGCACTGCCGTCATCCCGGTACCGCACGTCGAACGTGTCGAGAGTCAGGGTGAACTCCCGGTGCGCCGAGTCCTCGAAGAACACCGGCGGGTCGTACTGGATGATCGACATGGGTGTCTCGACCCATTCCCGACCCTCGACGAGAACGGCGTAGCCGCTCCAGCCGAACATCGCCGAGACGAACAGTCCCGCCATGAGGACGAGGAACGACCAGTGGAAGAGGAGGCTGCCGCCTTCGCGGGCAGCCCCCTTCTCGGCGACGCACTGGCCGGCGGCGTTGGCCTTGCCCACGCGCCAGCGGCGGCGGCGTAGGTAGGGCACGACGCGCCGCGCGGCTTCCTCGGCGGGCAACGCCGTCACCCACTCCGCCTGCAGGGCTACGTCGGGTAGCGCCCCCTCACCCGGGCGGCGCACGGCGCGGCGCACCTGGCGTACGAAGGCGCGGGTGCGGGGCACGAGACAGAGGACCAGGACGACGAGGAGTGCGGCGTAGATCGCCACGAACCACGGCGCCGAGAACACGTCGAAGAGGTGGAGACGCTCGAGGATGTCGGAGAAGGCCGGCCACTTCTCCTTCCAGTCCCGCACACCCTGGGGATTGGCGAGCTCCTGCGGGACGAGGGTGGGAAGAAGGGTGGCGGCCACGAGTGCGAGCAGGAGCCAGATGGCCGTGCGCATCGAGCGCAGCGCACGCCAGCCGCCGAGGCGCTGCATCGCCCGCATGGGGGTGGGCGGCAGGTGTGAGAAGCCGTCCGGCTCGGACGGCCGGGCCTCTGCCTTCTCGGGTGGCTTGTCCGGGGTCAGGGTCTTGCCGGAGTTGTCCGTCATGCGGCCTCGGCTTCACGCACGGCGCAGGCGATCTGCTCGGCGTTCGTGGCACCGAGGATCTGCGTGCGGACGTGCCCGTCCACGGCCACGAGAGTCACGGGCGGTGAGACCGCGTCGGTGAGCCTGCCGGCGAGCTGCGAGGTCGGGTCGAGCACGCTCGGGTAGGGGATCCCGAACTCCTTCTCGAAGGCGCGGGCGTTCGTCTCGGAGTCCTGGACGTCGATACCGAGGAATCGGGCATCGGGCAGGGACCGGGCGGCGGCGACGAGCTCGGGCGCCTCCTCGCGGCACGGTCCGCACCACGAACCCCACACGTTGATGACGACGGTACCTTCGGTGTGATCGCCGAGATCGAAGGGAGAGCCATCCGTCGTCCTACCCGTATAGTCGGGCATCATCCGGTCCACCTGCCGTGCAGACGCACCACACGCGC
This sequence comes from Acidimicrobiia bacterium, assembly GCA_020850945.1. Taxonomy (GTDB): domain Bacteria; phylum Actinomycetota; class Acidimicrobiia; order UBA2766; family UBA2766; genus QWHP01. The sequence continues at coordinate 47,650 of JADZDR010000009.1, forward strand.
TCTCACGTGCCGCTTCACCACATGCAGTGAGCAGGAGGATGAGGACGAGTGCTGCGGAAAGGGGGATGCGGCGCACGAGGCAGTCAGTGGTGTCGATCGGCCTGACCGAGCCTAATCGGTCCGTGTCCCGGATTGGGAGCCGACTTCGAGCGAACGGACAAGGAGACCCAGGTGCGTGTGATGGTGACCGGCGGGGCCGGCTACATCGGGAGTCAGACGGTGCGCCAGCTCGTCGCGGCCGGCCACGAGGTGACGGTCCTCGACGACATGTCGACGGGGCACCGAGGCGCCCTGCCACCCGGCGTGGAGCTCGTCGAGGCCCGCGTGCACGATGCCGCCGCCTGCGCGGCTGCTCTCGCCGGCTGTGAGGCGGTCCTGCACTTCGCGGCGAGCATCGAGGCGGGCGAGTCCGTGACGGAGCCCGACAGGTTCTGGCTGAACAACGTCGTGGGCACCCTCACCCTCCTCCGGGCCATGGTCGACGCCGGTGTGGACAAGCTCGTCTTCTCCTCGACGGCAGCCGTCTACGGCGACCCGCCCGCGAACCCGATCCCCGAGGAATCGCCTCTCGCACCCACGAACCCCTACGGCCAGACCAAGCTCGCCGCCGAGATGGCCATCCGCGACCACGCCCACGCCTACGGCCTGTCGGCGATCTTCCTGCGCTACTTCAACGCCGCGGGGGCGGACCCGTCCGGTGAGCACGGACCCGACCACCACCACAAGACCCATCTCATCACGCTGTGCATGGAGGCGGCGCTCGGCCGCCTCCCCGAGTTGCGGATCTTCGGGACGGACTACCCGACACGCGACGGCACCTGCATCCGGGACTACATACACGTGGCCGATCTCGCCGACGCGCATCTCCTCGCCCTCGCCGCACTCTGTGACGGCAAGGGCTTCGGTGTCTACAACCTCGGCAACGGCGAGGGTCACACGGTGCGCGAGGTCGTGGACCACGCTCGTGCCGTGACAGGTGTCGATTTCCCCGCTGCGGAGGCGGGGCGGCGCGAGGGCGATCCCGAGATCCTCATCGCCTCGTCCTACGTGGCGATGCGGGAGCTGGGCTGGCAGCCCCGACGTGCCGAGATCGACACGATCCTCGCCGACGCCTGGCGCTGGCACTCCGCGCACCCGCAGGGATACGGCTGGTGACACGTCCCACGTGGCTCTTCTTGCCCGGCTCGGGCTCGGGGTCCTACGCTGTCGGCGGCCCCGCAAACCCGGCGTGGCTTGCCCTTCCGGGTAAGTTAGTGAAAACATTCACAGGCCCGTCGTAGAGTCACGGCGAGCTCCCGCACAAGGCCCCACATGAGCACCAAGGCCAAGTTGATCCTCGCAATGATCGTCATCGGTGGGACGATCGCGGCGATCAACACTGCCCTCATCTTCGTGTACCAGCGCGACCAGGCGCAGAGCAACGTCGAACAGACCGAAGCCTCCAACAAGCAGCGGCGCGCGAGCCTCGAGGAGCAGATCGCCGACGAGGGCGACGCCGACAAGAAGGCCGAGCTCGAGGCGGAGCTCGCCGGCATCAAGGATCCGGGCTGGATCGACAGCAACGACTACCTGGTCATGACGGCCTGGATCGTGGTCGCGCAGTTCGGGATGCTCGCCGCCGCAGCCATCGCCCTCTGGCGGCGTGACGAATCGTTGCCCCTCACGTGGGGTGAGGCCGTCTTCTACGGGTTCGTGGCCTTCGGCTACCTGATCATCGTGAACGGGTTCATCCCCCACTACATAATCAAGATCTGGGACGTGAACGTCGCCGCCACACCGTTCACCGTGTGGCCGACACGTGACATCGCCCGGCTCTACAACGAGAACGCGCTCGGCTGGCAGTGGAACTGGCGGGCCGTGCGCGACATGATCGTCGCCGGCTGGTACATCGTGACGCTCCTCCTCATGTACATCGTGTGGTACTGGGCGCAGGAGTACCCGAAGCGCCAGGCGCAGCGGGAAGCCACCGCCGATTCCAAGTCGCCTTACGGGCGTCCCATGCTCTCCGCCGAGAAGTGACACATGGCCAAGCAGGACTACGTCTCAGAGACACCTCCCTTCCGGACGGACTACGAGCTCGTGCGTGTCGAGCCGGCCGAGTTCCAGACGCGGGTCAAGCCGAAGCAGTTCATCTCGCTCGACCAGTCCGAGTGCATCATGTGCGAAGGGTGTGTGGACATCTGCCCGTGGAAGTGCATCCACATGCTCTCGACGGAGATCGTCACCGAGTCCGAAGGCATCGAGATGCCGGGGACGGACCCCCGCGACCACGTCGTCTTCGTGATCGACGAAGACGAGTGCACGCGCTGCGCCCTCTGCGTCGATCGCTGCCCCACCGGTGTGATCGTTCTCGGCAAGATGGGTGACGACCCAGAAGGGGCCGGGGAACAGGGACGGAACTTCAGCCTCGGCTACGCGTACGGCATGCGTCTTTGACGGCTCTCGGGAGAGACAGTGGCAACGAAGACCAACGGAAACGGGAACGGCAAGGGAAAGATCGCCGAGTCGGTCTCGAACGTAATGACCGAGAAGGTCCACGGCGGCCAGGTCTGGTCGTCGATCTTCCGGCCCGGGTCCGTGTTCCGGAAGGGCTACAGCGACAGCCCCCGCAACCGTGCCTACACGGTCATGAACAGCGTGCTGTACCACCTGCATCCCGTGAAGGTGAAGCGCCATGCCGTGAAGGTGTCCTACACGCTCTGTCTCGGCGGCGTGTCGTTCTTCCTCTTCATCCTCCTCACCGTGACGGGCATCTTCCTCATGTTCGTCTACCGCCCGACCGCGGCAAACGCCTATCAGGACATCCAGGCTCTCCAGACCCAGGTCGCCTTCGGCCTCCTCGTGCGCAACCTGCACCGCTGGGGCGCGCACCTCATGACGTTCACCGTCTTCCTACATATGGCGCGGGTCTTCTACCACGGTGCCTACAAGCCGCCCCGCGAGTTCAACTGGGTCGTGGGCGTGATACTTCTCGTCCTCACGCTCATGCTCGCCTTCACCGGCTACCTGCTGCCGTGGGACCAACTCGCGCTCTGGGCTGTCACAGTCGGCACGAACATGATCGGTTTCACGCCTGTGTTCGGTGATCAGGTGCGATTCATCCTCCTCGGCTCGAACGAGATCGGACCGAACACGCTCCTGCGCTGGTACACGCTGCATGTGCTCATGTTCCCGTTCATATTGGTCATATTCCTCGCAATCCACTTCTGGCGGGTCCGCAAGGACGGCGGCATCTCCGGCCCGCTCTGATTGAAGGAATGAGGGAAGCAGATGGTCGACATCCCCGAACACCTCCTGAAGAGGTCCAAGGACGCCAAGGGCAAGGCGGGTGGTGCCGCCGACGCGCCTGCTGACGCCCCGGAACCCGAGGAGGCAGCCGGAGCCGCCGAGGCGTCAGAGGCCGACGCGCCTGCGGCCGCCGAGTCCTCCGGCATCCCCGCTCACCTTCTCGCCCGCTCGAAGGCGGCCCGTTCCAAGGGCGGGGACGAAGGCGACGACGCAGGCGGTGCGACCAAGGCGGCGACCGCGACCAAGACACCTCCCGCCAAGGCGGCACCCGCCGCCAAGCCCGCCGCGGCGGGCGCTGGTCCGGCTCGCACGCAGCGGCTCCTCGCCGTGGTGAAGGCAGGCTCGATCCAGACGACGAAGAAGGACCCCGTCGACAAGGTCAACGTGTGGCCGCATCTCCTCGTCGAGGAGTTCGTGGCCCTCCTCCTCGTCACCGCCTTCCTCATGGTGTTCTCGGTCCTGCTCAGCGCCCCGCTCCAGGACCAGGCGAACCCGAACCTCACGCCCAACCCGTCCAAGGCGCCGTGGTACTTCCTCGGCCTGCAGGAGCTCCTCACGATGTTCCACCCCATGGTGGCGGGTGTGACGATCCCGGGTATCGGCATCTTCGCCCTCCTCGCCGTGCCTTACATCGACCGGAACCCGGCGACGAAGCCGTCGGAGCGCAAGTTCGCGATCGCGATATTCACGTTCTTCCTCATCTACTGGTCGGTTCTCGTCATGTTCGGCGTGTTCTTCCGCGGGCCCGGCTTCAACTTCGTGTGGCCGTGGGCGGACGGGATCTTCTTCGACTTCTGAGACGACGGAGTGAGTCATCGATGATCGCAGAGACAAGCACAGCAACAATCGTCGGGATCGCGATCCCGGTCGTCATCCTCCTCGGCCTCGTCGTGCTCGGCGTGTCGGCCCTGAGATCGCCACGCAAGGATGTCGGAGACGTCGACGCGCGGGCGATGAAGCGTGACGCGAAGCGGCGGGCCGAGCAGGCGAAGGCTGCTGCCGGTGTGCGCCTCGAGGTCGCGGCGTCCGAGGGTGACAGTGGTAGTGAGCCGGCCGGACTCGCCGTGCGTGAGGGCTCCGAGCCCGACGTGTACGCCCCCGACATAACGACACCTCCCGACCCGACGGAGGTCGGTATCGAGAGGCGCCGCCTCCTCAACCGCGTGGCGGTCGCAGGCAGCGGATTCGGGCTCCTCGCCCTCGGCGGGGCATCGGTCGCGTTCCTCGTGCCGCCCCCACCCAAGGGCTTCGGCGGTGACATCACCATCGGGACTCCCCTCGACGACATCAAGTCCGAGATCGAGAGCAAGCAGACGCCGTTCTACGCGGCGGAGGCCCGCTCCTACATCGAGCTCTACGAGGCGTCCGACGAGGCGCTCGCCGAGGAGACCTACAAGATCCTCTGGCCTGCCGTGCAGGAGACGGGGGTCATGCCGCTCTTCCAGAAGTGCCCCCACCTCGGCTGCCGCGTGCCCTGGTGCGACTCGTCGCAGTGGTTCGAGTGCCCCTGTCACGGTTCGCAGTACAACGCGGCGGGGGAGAAGAAGGGTGGGCCGGCGCCGCGGGGCATGGACCGCTTCGAGTTCGAACTTGCCGGCGACTACCTCGTCATCAAGACGGGAAAGCTCGTCGAGGGCCCACCCGAGGGTACGGACACGACAGGGCAGCAGGCTGCAGGGCCGCACTGCGTCGGCTGACGATGCCATCTACCGGAGAGTGCTGACGTGATAGTCGCAAACACGCTGATGACGGTGACCGTGGGGATCGTCGTGGTCCTGCTCATCGTCGCTCTTCTCGTGTTCACAGGTGTGATGCTCGACCGGCGCGCGAAGACCCCCGTGCCGGCCAACCTCAAACCCTTCGTCGAGGACGACGTCCTCGAGACGACCCGTCTCGAACGCATGTTGCAGGCGGCGGTCGTGACGGTCCTCTTCCTCGGCGTGCTCATGGCCGTGATCTTCGCGCTCGAGCCCACGCGCCAGGCGGACGCATACGAGGAGCTCAACGAGAAGGCCGTCGCGCGCGGCGCGATCGTCTACGGTCCGGCGGAGGAGATCATCGACGGCGAGCCGCACGCGATCGCCGGCGCCTTCGCCTGCCAGAGCTGCCACGGCCCGGCAGGCGAGGGGGGTGCGGCTGCCTACACGATCACGACCGAGACAGGCGAGCAGCAGCAGGTCGGCTGGACGGCTCCCGCTCTCAACGACGTGCTGCTGCGCTACAGCGAGGACGAGGTGCGCACGATCATCACGTACGGCCGCCAGGGCACCCCGATGCCTGCATGGGGTGAGGCGGGTGGTGGCGCCATGTCGAAGCAGCAGATAGAGGACACGATCGCGTTCCTCGAGTCGATCCAGCTCACCGAGGAGGAGGCGAAGGCCCAGAACGCCGAGGTCGGCCTCGTCGCCGGCTCGTACACGAACGGTGAGTTGAGTGACGACGCCGAATACGACGGGGCGGCTCTCTTCGACAAGTTCTGTGCTCGCTGCCACACGATCGGCTTCAGCTACAACCAGCCCGAGGCCCCGGGGAGCGGAGGCTTCGGCCCGAGCCTGCGCGGCGGCGCGTCGCTCGAGCAGTTCCCGAAGATCGAGGACCAGATCACCTTCGTGACCGACGGGTCGGAATGGCAGGTCGCGTACGGCGTGCGCGGTCAGGGAACGGGCCGCATGCCCGGGTTCGGCCTCATGCTCCTCCCCGAACAGATCGAAGCGATAGTCCGGTACGAGCGCAGCCTCACCGGTGGCTTCGAGGGCACGATCCCCGCAGACGACACGCGGGCCGACGAACCGCAATCGGACGTGACACCGGCCGAGGAACAGCCCCAAGAGACTCCGAACGTCGAGGAATGAGAGAAGTGAGGGAGTGACACGATGAACAGCCTTGCCGGAACGGGCATCCTTGCCCAGATCCTTGACGGCAAGCTGCCCCACCACGGGGGCGAGGCCGGCTCAACCATCCTCCTGTTCTGGGGGTTCTTCTTCGTCACGCTCGGCGCGGTCCTCCTCATCGGATCAGTTGCCCTGATCCTCACGACGGATGTCGGTTTCAAGCGCGCGATCCAGGTCATCATCGCCACGATCGCGGGCTACCTCGCCTTCCACTCCCTCGCCTGGATGCTCAATGCCACACAGGCCCCCCGGTTCGACCCCGCGGCCACGGGTTTCTGGGGTCTCCGTGTCGCCGGCATCACGATCGGGCTCGTGTCCCTCATCGTGTTCCTCGTGATGGTCGTGTTCATGCACGTCTTCGAGCGCCAACGCCAGCGCGTTCCGGACAGCCCCGACACCTGACGCCGTTCCCCCCCGACATCCGGGACCCGACCACCGAGCCGGGCTATCTCAGCCGGACGTGTGCTCCTCGAGCGCAGCGGGTGCGTCGTCACCCGCGTCATGGTCCTCGTGGTCGAGGACTTCGTCGCGCTCGTTCCACGCCTGCACGGCCCAGCCGGCGAGGACGAAGACGAGGACGACGACCCCGACGGCGAGGAACAGGTTCACCTCGACCTTGCGGAACACGAGACCGGCACCGACGAGAAGAGCTCCGATCGCGACGAGTGCCGGCCAGAAGGACGGACCGGGGATGTGGACTCCGGCCGGGGGTGGTGGCGGCGCCGGCGCCTCCTTCAGGGCGGCGCGGGGGGGATCGCGGTCCACGGCTGTCTCACGGTTCTCCCGCATGTACTCCATGGCGGGTGCGGCCTTGATCATGATCGCGATGAAGAAGAAGAAGGCCGCGTTGGCGAAGAGGAGCAGCCAGACGGCGATACCGGCCGACTGGTCGAAGAAGAACGAGAAGGCGATGCCGGTGAGGAGGAGGAATCCCCCGAAGAGCCCGAGGAGTCGAACAGCAAACCTCATGCGTGCCTCACTGGATGATGTAGAGGGTCGTGAACACGAAGATCCACACGATGTCGACGAAATGCCAGTAATAGGAGGCCGACTCGACCTGTTGGTAGTTGCGGCTGCTGAAGCGGCCGGCTGCGGCTCCGAAGAGAAGGTAGGCGAGGAACACGACACCACCGGTCACGTGCAGGACATGAAAGGAGAGGAGCGTGAAGAAGATCGAGCCGTACGCTCCGCTCGAGATCTCGAAGCCGGCTTCGAGGGCGTCGAACACCTCGCCGACGAGGAACACGAGTCCGAGGACGACTGTGATGGCGAGGGACGAGACGAAGACGGTGCGGTTGTTGTTGCGGACACCCCACACGGCCCCGTGCATGCTCACCGAGGACGTGAGCAGGATCGCCGTGAGGACGATGGGGATGAAGATCGGGAGCTCCTCGACGTCGGCGGGCGGCCACTGGCTCGCCTGCGCGCGGAGGGCGTAGTACGTGCCGAAGAGCGTTGCGAAGAACATGACCTCGGACGCGATGAACAGGACAGTACCCATGACGGGCATGCTCATCCCGCCTTCGTCCTCGAAGCTGTCGGGAAGTTCCCAGTCCTCCCGGTCGAGTGCTGTCGCGGTCATGTGAGTCGCTCCTCAGATCTCAGGGCGTGCTGCTTGAGACACGGTGGTCATAGTCCTCGTCGGATGCGGCGATCTCGGGGTGGTTGGCGTCGAAGACGGGACGCTCCGTGCGGATGGGCGGCAGGGCATCGAAGTTGTAATAGGGCGGTGGCGATGTCGTCGCCCACTCGAGCGTGTAGGCGTCCCACGGGTTGTCGCCGGCGATCGCGCCCCGTTTGCGGGCCCAGAAGAAGTTGATAATGAAGAGGAGTATCGCGACGGAGACGAGGTACGAACCGAACGTGGAGAGCATGTTCAGCCAGCCCCAGCCGAGTCCGTCGCTGTACGTGGCGATGCGGCGCGGCATTCCCTGCAGGCCGAGGGCGAACTGGGGGAAGAACGTGAGGTTCACACCCACGAAGAGCACGACCACCTGCCAGATGCCCAGCTTCTCGTTCAGCATGCGGCCCGTCATCTTCGGGAACCAGTAGAAGAGCGCCGCGAACATCGCGAAGAGGGCGGCCGAGACGAGCACGTAATGGAAGTGGCCGACGACGAAGTAGGTGTCGTGGAGGGCGGAGTCGACGGCACCCGTCGCGTTGAAAATACCGGTGATGCCGCCGATGAGGAACATCGACAGGAACCCGATCGCGAACAGCATCGCCGCCGACCACTGGATCTTTCCCTTGTACATCGTCGCCGTCCAGTTGAACATCTTGACGCCGGTCGGCACGGAGATGAGGAAGCTCGTGGCGGCGAAGAACTTCACGTCGATCGCGCCTGTCGTGAACATGTGGTGGGCCCAGACCGCGGTACCGAGAGCACCGATGGCGAGCGTCGCGTAGACGAACGCCTTGTACCCGAAGAGGGGCTTGCGCGAGAACACAGGGATTATCTCCGAGATCGCGCCCATGAGCGGCAGGATGAGGATGTACACCTCGGGGTGCCCGAAGTACCAGAAGATGTGCTGGTAGAGGATCACGTTGCCGCCGTTGGCGGGGTCGAAGAAGGCCCCGCCGAAGTTGCGGTCGATCCAGAGGAGGAGGAGGCCCGCGGTGACGACCGGGAACGAGAAGAGGATGAGAACGGACTGGATGAGCATGTTCCAGCAGAAGATGGGCATGCGCAGCATCGTCATGCCGGGCGCGCGCAGCTTGAAGATCGTCGTGATGAAGTTGATGGCGCCCAGCGTCGAGCTCATGCCGAGGAGGGCGAGGGCACCGATCCACAGGTTCACCCCGTTGCCGGGCGAGAACTGCGGGCCGGCGAGCGGTGAGTACGACGTCCAGCCGGCCGCGGCCGGGCCGCCCGCGAAGTAGGAGAGGAACAGCACGATCCCACCCGCCGGCACGAGCCAGAAGGAGAAGGCGTTCACGCGGGGGAAGGCCATGTCGGCCGCCCCGATCTGGAGGGGGACGAAGTAGTTCCCGAACGCGGCCAGCATCGGTGTGAGGAAGAGGAAGACCATGACCGTCGCATGGATCGTGAACATCTCGTTGTAGACCTGTTCCGTCACCTCGAGGCCGGGGAGGCGGAGCGTCTGCTCGGGCGCGGCGAGCTGCGTGCGGATCAGGAGGGCGAGCGTGCCGCCGACGAGGAGGAAGAAGAACGCGGTGACCGCGTACATCTTCGCGATCTCCTTGTGGTCCGTCGTCGTGAACCAGCGGAACCACCTCGCCCGATACGGTGCCGTCACGTAGCCCGCGTCCGTCGCGGGTGCCTCCGGTCTGACTTCAGTCGTGGCCATCTCTCAACCCTCTGGCGCTATGTTGAACGTACCGGTCATCGCAGTGGGGTGGATGTCGCAGATGAAGAAGTACTGGCCCTCCGCGATCGGCTCCACGTCGTAGGTCCTCTCATCGACGCCCTTGAAGATCTCGCCCTGGAAGAGGGCCTTTTCGCCCGCCGTGACGGCTTCTTCGGACGTGTAGATGGCGACGTTGTGGTCGATGCCTTCGTCCTGGTTGTCGAACACGATCTCGAACGGGGAGTCGACGGGTGCGGCGAGGCACTTCTTGTCGAACTTGATGTCCTTGGCCACGACCTCGACCTTCGTCCCACTCGGCTTGCAGGCCGTGGTCGCGAGGAGCTCCGCCTCGGCCTCGGATTTCGTCCCGGCAATCCAGTCCTCGTACTCGGCGGCGCTCACGACCTCGACCCAGAAGACCATCTGGGAGTGGGAGAGGCCGCACAGCTCGGCGCACTGCCCGCGAAAGCGGCCTTCCTTCGTGAACGTCACGTCGAAACGGTTGTCGAGGCCGGGGACGACATCGAGTTTGTAGAGGGCTTGAGGGATGTAGAAGGAGTGGATCACGTCCTCGGTGGACAGGTCGAGCTGGATGAGCGTGTCGACCGGTACGACCAGCGTGGGGATCTCGTCGGGGAGGGCGCCTTTCACGGTGACGGGCTCACCGCTCGCGAGCGTCTCGTCGTGGTAGACGAAGTTCCACTGCCACTGGAAGGCCTCGACCCCGATCGTCAACTGCGGTTCGGCCGACACCTTCTGCACGTCGTTGATCTGGATCCACGACAGCACGAAGAGGACCACGACGATGATGGCGGGGATCACCGTCCAGGCGATCTCGAGCTTGTCGTTGCCGTGGATCTGGGGAGGCAGGCTGTCGTCGTCGGTCTTGCGCCGCCGGAACCTGATCGCCATGTAGAAGATCGCGATCTCGACTGCGGCGAAGATCGCGAAGCCGAGCCAGAAGACGACGAGATAGAGCGAGTGCAGGCCTTCGCCCTGTTCGGTCACCGGGTCGGGCTGGCCGGCGCCGCACGCTCCGAGCACCAGGGCGAGGGCGAGGAGACCTGGCACATATCCCCGCGAGGATCGGCGACTCGTGGCACGAGGCATCGAATGCGTTTCCTTGTCAGTCTCGGCGGTCGGATGAGCCACAACAGCGGAGCCGAAGTGGGCCGTAGTGTAGGCTGCGCCGAGTTTGCCGGAAAATCAAGCCGGACGCGCGGTCACCCATGACTCTTCCTGCAAGGCCGAGCGGCTTGGAATGGCTGGACGACTGGTCGTTGCCGGTGATCACTGTGGGGGCGATCTGTGTCGCGGCCGCCCTCTACGTGAGAGGCGTGCGCACGGTTCGGGAACGCACTCCGACCCACACGTGGCCGCGGGGGAGGTCGGTGTCGTTCGCCACCGGGATCGCCCTACTCATGGTGGCGGCGGTCACCCCGATCGGGACGTACGAGGACACCCTGTTCTCCGTGCACATGGTCCAGCACATGCTGATCACGATGATCGCGGCACCCCTCCTCAGGGCGGGCGCGCCCGTCACCCTCGCGATCCGGGCGTCGCCCCCGCCGTTCCGGCGCCGCGTCCTCCTCCCGGTCCTGCGCAGCACACCGGTCGCGGTGCTCACGAACCCCGTCACGGCATGGCTGCTCTTCGCCGCGATCCTCTGGGGTTCCCACTTCACGCCGGTCTTCGATGCCGCCCTCACGAACGAGTGGCTGCACGAGCTCGAGCACGCCGTGTACCTCACGACCGCATGCCTCTTCTGGTGGCCGGTCCTCGGTGTCGATCCGAGTAGATGGCGGCTCCCGTATCCGGCCCGCGTCCTCTACCTCTTCCTGGCCATGCCCCTCATGGCCCTTCTCGGAATGGTCCTGACGTCGGCCCCCACCCCCCTCTACCCGACCTACGCCTCGACCGCCGCCGCGTGGGGAATCGACGCGCTTGCCGACCAGCGCCTCGCTGCCTTCGTGATGTGGGCGCCGAGCGAGGTCATCACCCTGACCGTGCTCCTCGTGGTCGTGTCGCGCTGGATGCGCAGCGAGGAGGCCAAGGCGCGAGTCCTCGACACGCGACTCGACCGTCAGGGCAGGACGAGCACGTCCCTTCAGGGCAGGACGAGCACGTCCCTTCAACGCAGGACGAGCACGTCCAAGGCCATCGACGCGAAGAGCAGCCCGAGGTAGCTGATCGAGTAGTGGAAGAGCAGCATCGCCTGCTTCAGAGTCGGGCGTGCCCGCAGGTCCGACGCCGCCTTCAGGAAGATCGCGCCCAGGACGACTGCCGCTACGAGATATATGACGCCCATACGGGCCACGACGAAGAACAGCAGGCTCATCGACACCATGACCCACGAGTAGCGCAGGATGTAGCGGGCGGTCGTCTCGGCCGAAGTGACGACGGGGAGCATGGGGACGCCCGCCGCTGCGTAGTCGTCCCGGTACTTGATCGCGAGCGCCCAGAAGTGCGGCGGTGTCCAGTAGAAGACGAGGAGGAACGCGACCCAGGCGGGGATCGCGGCCAGGGCGAACACCTGCCCCGTGACGGCGGACCAGCCGACGAGAGTCGGGACAGCCCCTGCCACACCCCCGATCACGATGTTCTGCGGAGTCGAGCGTTTGAGGGCGAGCGTGTAGACCAAGACGTAGAAGGCGTTGGCGGCCAGGGCGAGGACGGCGCTCTGCACGTTGACGAGCAAGGCCAGCCACGCGAAGGAGACGAGCGTGAGGACCACGCCGAAGACGAGGGCGGCACGCGGGGACACGTCACCGCGGGGCAGGGGCCGCCCCTTCGTGCGTGACATGCGCGCGTCGATGTCGCGATCGCACCAGCAGTTGAAGACGTTGGCGCCGCCCGCGGCGAGCGAACCACCCACGAGCGTGGCGGCGACGAGCCACAGAAAGGCCGTCGCGTCAGGGCCGATGCCGTCGTTCGCGACGACCATCGTGGGCACGGTCGTGATGAGCAGGAGCTCGACGATGCGCGGCTTCGTGAGGAGGACGTAGGCGCGCAGCATGCCTCGCAGGCCGATGCGCCGGGGTGCAGTGGTCGCTGATGTCGCCATGGCATCCGCCTCTCGGGCGTCTCTCGACGGCGTCTCTCGTCTGGGAAGTGAGCCGCAGCAGGGGTAACGTAGTTGATCCGGCCCCGGTGCGGGCAACCTTCCTGCCACCCGGCCGGCCACCCGGCCCGAAGTCACCCCCGGAATCTCGGAGTCCGATGCTCACTGCTCTGCGGATCCTCAGCCTGCTGCTCGTCCTCGCCACCGGTACGGCAGCCTGCGGTGAGGCGAAGTCGAATTCCGCGACGACCGGGGGATGGGACGCACCCGTGGTCGTGGGCGAGGACGAGATCGTGCCGCAGATCGTCTCGGGTGACCTCGTGGCGGGGGAGCCGACCCGTCTCCTCTTCGGCCTCCTCGACGTATCGGGCAAACCACTCGCCGAGCCGGATCTGCCGGTGCACGTTCGCCTCTACGACATCGAGGAGTCGGGGGAGGAACCCGCCCGGGAGGCCGACGCCCACTTCTTCTGGGCGATCCCGGGCTCGCGTGCCATGTACGAGGTGGACGAGATCACGTTCGCGAGGCCCGGCGTCTGGGGCGCCGAAGTCGAGGCCGGCGACGAAACCGTCCGCGTCAAGTTCGACGTGAAGGAGCAGGCGCGGGGAATCGCAGTCGGCGAACCGGCCCCTCTCGCTCCCACTCCGACGGCGGCGGGAGCAGGAGGTGACCTGTCCGCGATCACGACAGACGCGGCGCCGGACCCTGACCTGTACGACCTGAGCGTGCCCGACGCCGTCGCCGCCGGAAAGCCGTTCGCGGTCGTCCTCGGTACACCTGAGTTCTGCACGAGCGGGACCTGCGGCCCCCTGCTCGACACGGTGAAGACCGTGAAGGTCGATTACCCGAACATGAACTTCGTCCACGTCGAGGTCTTCGAGAACCTCCACAGCCCGGAGCCGACGCTCTCACCCGTGGTCGAGGCATGGAGGCTGCCGAGCGAACCGTGGGTGTACGTCGTCGGCTCCGACGGCAAGGTGTTCCGCCGCTTCGAGGGGGCGGCAAGCGAGGCGTCTCTGCGAAACGCGTTCGACCATGTCACTTGATTGCGATGTCCTCGTTGTCGGTGCCGGCCCGGCCGGGGCGGCTGTGGCGCAGCGCCTCGCGCGCGAGGGCGCTGACGTGCTCGTCGTCGAGAAGAAGCGCTTCCCACGCGAGAAGACGTGCGGTGACGGTCTCACGCCGCGGTCGGTGAAGGCCCTTGCCGATCTCGGCATGGTCAACGAGCTCGACTCCTGGCACAGGGTCCGAGGCCTGCGCGCCTACGGCGGTGGCCATGTTCTCGAGCTCGACTGGCCGGAGCACCCGGTCTTCCCGTCGTTCGGTTGCGTCGTCACGCGAGCGGAGCTCGACGCCGCGATAGCGGACCGGGCCCGCAAGGAGGGGGCGAGGATCCTCGAGGAGACCGAGGCCACGGAACCGGTCGTGGTGGCGGGCCACCTCGAGGCAGTGCGCGTGCGGCCAAAGGGCGACGCTGTGTTCGAGGTGAGACCGCGCTTCGTCGTCGTGGCGGACGGCTCCCTGTCCCGCTTCGGGCGCACTCTCGGCACCACGCGGGACAGGAAGTACCCGCTCGGTATGGCGATCCGGGGCTACTTCGACTCGCCCCGGTCGGACGACGACTACATCGAGAGCCATCTCGACATCCATGACCGCGACGGCAGGGCGTTGCCCGGATACGGCTGGATCTTCCCCGAGGGGGACGGGAGCGTGAACCTCGGGATCGGGCTCCTCTCCACGTTTCGCGAGTGGAAGGGTGTGAACACGTCCCACCTCATGGAGGCGTTCTGCCACATGGCACCCGATTACTGGGCGATCGATCCCGAGGCGGGACGGAGCGTGCGTGGCGGCAAGTTGCAGATGGGTCTGTCCGTGCGACCGCGAGCCGGACCGAACTGGGTCGTGGTCGGAGACGCGGCAGGCGCCATCAACCCGTTCAACGGGGAGGGGATCGCGTACGCGCTCGAGACGGCGGAGGTAGCCGCGCGAGTGCTCGGAGACGCCCTCCGGTTCAACGACGGTTCCGTGCTCCACCGCTACCCCGAGATGCTCGACGCCCGATACGGCGCCTACTACCGGGCGGCACGCGCGTTCGTGCGCCTCATCGGGGAGCCGAAGGCGATGCGGCTGTTGACGGGAGTTGGCATGCGTTCCCGTCCCGTCATGCAGTTCGCGCTGCGCGTCATGGCCAATCTCCTCGCCCCGGAGCTGAAGCGACCGGAAGAGATCCTCTACCGCGTGGCGGAGAAGCTGGTCCTGCTCGGTCCCGAGCCGTGATCTCCTGTCCTCGCCCTGACTTTGCGGGAGGCGTGGGTCGTCCGTAGATTGGGCGGCGATCCGCCGCCCCGACGATCCGGAGCAGCCTGGCCGTATGGAACTGCACGACTACCTCCCGATCCTCGTGCTGCTGGTCGTCGCGCTCCTCTTCGGCACCGTGTCACGGGGGCTGTCGGCCCTGCTGCACCCGAGGGACCCCACGCCCGAGAAGCTCGACCCCTACGAGTGTGGCATCGTGCCCGAACGCGACAACCCGGAGCGTTTCCCCGTCCAGTTCTATCTCGTGGCGATGATCTTCATCGCGTTCGACATCGAGGTGATCTTCCTCTACCCGTGGGCTGTGCTCGTGCGCCGCCTCGGCGTCTTCGGCCTCGTCGAGATGGCCGTGTTCGTTGCCATCGTGTTCGTCGCGTACGGCTACATCCGCCGCGAGGGTGTGTTCGACTGGGCACCGCGCAAGAAGCTGGACCGCACCCTCCTCCTACAGCGCTACAGGCGGGAGGCGGAGGCGGCGCGAGTTGCCTCCGGTGCATCCGAGACGGAGGCAGCCTGATGGCGTTGGACGACATCTCCGCGAACTTCCTCACGACGCGCCTCGAGAAGGTGGTGAACTGGGCCCGTTACCGGTCGGTCTACCCGGCCACGTTCGGACTCGCATGCTGCGCCATCGAGATGATGGCCACCGGCGCCGCCCACTTCGACCTCTCCCGTTTCGGCATGGAGGTCTTCCGGGCCAGCCCCCGCCAGGCCGATCTCATGATCGTCGCCGGCCGCGTGAGCCAGAAGATGGCCCCCGTCCTGCGCACCGTGTACGACCAGATGCCGGACCCGAAGTGGGTCATCTCGATGGGGGCATGTGCGAGCACAGGGGGGATGTTCAACAACTACGCGATCGTGCAGGGGGTGGATCAGGTGGTTCCCGTCGACGTCTACGCGCCCGGCTGCCCGCCCGGTCCGGAGACGCTCATCAACGCGATCCTGACCTTGCATGAGAAGATCCGGCAATCCGAGATCCTGAAGCGAGAGACGGCACCGGCCTGAGCTCCGGATACGACGAGAAGACCACCAGCCCATGACGGACACCCCCCCCGACACTCCCGCTGCGGACGGACAGGACGAGACGCCTGCCCGAGATCCGGCAGGCGTCGGTCGTGCCGCCCCCGACGGCCCCACGCTCGGGGAAGTCGAGGGTGTGGTCGACTTCACCCCAGAGGGCGAACAGGCCCGTACGCAGCCTCCGACCCCTCTCCTCGCGGATGTGCTCACCCGGTTCCCGGACACCGCCTGGGACGTGTCACACGGCCAGGAGGTGGTGTTCGTCCCCCCCGACTCCCTCCTCGACGTCGCGGCGTGGCTCCGCGACGAAGCGCACTTCGACATGTGCGTCGATGTCACGGCGGTCGACTACCTCACGCACTGGGACCGCGCGATGGGAACGTGGTCCGGTGAGCGCACGCGTTTCGAAGTCGTTGTGAACGTCCTCGATCTCGGCGGAGAAGGACGCGACCCACGTCGCCTCAGGTTGCGCGTCCCCATCGACGAGGAGCAGGGCCGCTGTCCCTCCCTCGCGTTCGTGTGGCCACTTGCCGATTCGGCCGAGCGTGAGGTGTACGACCTCTTCGGCATCGTCTTCGACGGTCATCCCGACCTCACGCGCATCCTCATGCCCGACGACTGGGAGGGGCATCCGCTCCGCAAGGACTACGACACGGGCCGCATCCCGGTCACCTTCGTCGGCGACACCGAGAGGCCGAGTCGCACACCGGTCCGGTTCGAGCCGACGGCCTCCACCCGCGCCGAAGGCGACGACGAGGGAGACGGGACGGATGGATAGAGGGCACGTCGTACCCCCTTCCATCCTCGCGCCACCCACGGCGACATCCGAGGGTGAGCAGGAGATGTTCCTTCCGGGTGAGACCCACCGTCTCGAGCTCACACGTGAACGCGGGATCGTGACCGAGGTGCCCGCTGGTTCCGAGGAGCAGCTCTCGGCGCCCGGGGACGAGACGATGATCATCAACCTCGGGCCGCAGCACCCGTCGACGCATGGCGTGCTGCGCCTCATGATGGAGCTCGACGGGGAAGAGGTGCTTCGCGTCAAGCCTGTCATCGGCTACCTCCACACGGGCATGGAGAAGACCGCCGAGGACCTCATGTATATCCAGGGGTCCACGAACGTGACCCGCATGGACTACCTGAACCCGCTCGGGAACGAGCTGTGCTTCAGCCTCGCGGTCGAGCAGCTCCTCGATCTCGAGGTCCCACCCCGTGCGGCTGCGATCCGGGTCCTCATGGCCGAGCTCTGTCGCATCAACTCGCACCTCATCTGGTTCGCGACCTCGGGCATGGACCTCGGCGCCACGACCGTGATGATCCACGGCTTCCGTGAGCGTGAGCTGATCCTGCGCTTCTTCGAGAGGACGACGGGTCTGCGCATGAACTGCGACTACATCCGTCCCGGTGGCGTCGCTGCCGACCTGCCGGACGGGTGGGCGGACGACGTGGCCGAGATCACGAGCGTGATACCGCGCCGCCTCGATGAGAGCCGGAACCTCCTCGACGACAATCCGATCTTCCGGAGACGGACACAGGGGGTCGGAATCCTCACACGCGAGGAGGCCGTCGCGCTCGGTGCCACGGGCCCGATCCTGAGGGCGACCGGCGTGGCATGGGATCTGCGCAAGGCGTTCCCCTATTCGGGCTACGAGCAGTACGACTTCGAGGTGCCGACCCACGACGACTGCGACGTGTGGGCGCGCTACCAGGTGCGAGTTGCCGAGATCTACGAGTCGGCCCGCATCGTCGAGCAGGTGATCGAGACGATGCCCGCCGGCGACTACCGCGTGCAGGACAAGAAGGTCACACCGCCGCCCCGCCACCGCATCGATACCTCGATGGAGGCCCTCATCCACCATTTCAAGCTCTTCACCGAGGGCTTCAAGGTCCCTCCGGGTGAGACCTATGTCGCGGTCGAATCGCCCAAGGGCGAGCTCGGCTGCTATCTCGTCTCCGATGGCGGGGCACGTGCATACAGGCAACACACGCGTGGTCCGTGCTTCTACCACGTGCACGCGATGCCGGCGATGATGGTCGGCGGGCTCGTGGCGGACGCCGTCCTCGTCATCGGGTCGTCGGACCCGGTGCTCGGAGAGGTCGACCGATGAGCGGGTTCTTCGACGGGGAGCGCCTCACCGCCGCCCGGGCCAAGGTCGCGGAGTACCCACAGCCGCGGTCGGCGATCCTGCCCCTCCTCCACATGGTTCAGGGCGAGCTCGGATACGTGCCGCGGGACGCGATGCGCGAGATCGCCGACCTGATCGGCATCACACCGGCCGAGGTCCTCGGTACGGGGTCGTTCTACACGATGTTCAAGTTCGAGAAGATGGGCAGGCATCTCGTCTCGGTATGCGGCGGCATCTCGTGCATGCTGATGGGGTCGCACGACCTGTACCGCAGGATGCTGGACCATTTCGGCGTGGGCAGCCTCGGGACGACCGACGACGGCGAGTTCAGCTTCGAGCTCGTCGAGTGCGCGGCGGCATGCGGGGGTGCGCCTGCCGTCCAGGTGGATTACCTGTTCTTCGAGAACGTGGGCGCGGACGACGGCGTCGAGCTCCTCGAGGACATCCGCCGGCTCGGTCTCGACACCGTCTACGCCGAGCGCGGCTCCATGACGGCGCCGCTGTCTCCGGGAGCCGAGGAAGCCCTCGCCGCGGGACCCGCGCCGAAGACCGCCCACCCACGCGCCGAGGCGGAGGCGACGGACTGATGGCCGAGCTCGTACTCACGAAGCGCATGATCGAGCACCCCAGGGACTCTTGGACCCTCGCCACGTACGAGGAGACGGGAGGGTACGGCGCTTTGCGCCAGGCCGTGCGTGAGATGACCCCCGAACAGGTGCACGACGAGGTGAAGGCGGCGGGTCTGCGAGGCAGGGGAGGGGCAGGCTTCCCGACGGGGGTCAAGTGGGGGTTCCTGCCCGACGGCGAGTACCCCCGATACCTCGTCGTGAACGGGGACGAAGGCGAGCCCGGGACCTTCAAGGACCGCATGCTCATGGAACGCGACCCCCATCAGCTCGTCGAAGGAGCGATCCTCTCGGCCTACGCGGTGGGGGCGGAGCACGTCTTCATCTACTGCCGGGGTGAGCTGCGCAACGCGTACGAGCGCCTCTGCCGTGCGGTCGACGAGGCGACGGAGAAGGGCTACGCCGGGACGAACGTGCTCGGATCGGGCTTCGACGTGAAGCTCACGGTCCACCGGGCGGCCGGCGCCTACATCTGCGGTGAGGAGACGGCGCTCCTCACCTCGCTCGAGGGATACAGGGGCTGGCCCCGCCTCAAGCCGCCGTTCCCGGCTGTGAAGGGGCTCTATGCCGGTCCCACCGTCGTGAACAACGTCGAGACACTCTCGAACGTCCCCTGGATCGTGCGCAACGGGGGTGCGGCGTATGCGGCGATGGGTACGGAGAAGTCCCCTGGGACACGCCTCTTCTGCCTGTCAGGCCACGTGAACCGTCCGGGCAACTACGAGATCGAGCTCGGGACCCCCTTCCGGGAGTTCTTCGACCGCTGGGGTCAGGGAATCCGCAACGGGGAACGCGTGAAGGCGTTCATCCCCGGTGGTGCGTCCGCGCCGTGGCTCGACGCCTCGTCCCTCGACCTCCCCATGTCGATGGAAGCCCTCGACTCCGTCAAGTCCATGCTCGGTTCCGGCGCCGTCGTGGTCATGGACGAGACGACGAACGTCGTACGGCCCGTCTGGAACCTCGTCCACTTCTTCGCGCACGAGTCCTGCGGACAGTGCACGCCGTGCCGGGAGGGGACGACCTGGTTGCAGGACATCCTCGCCCGCATAGTCGACGGCCGGGGCAGGCGCGAGGATCTCGACCTCCTCCTCGACGTGTGCGACAACATCACCCCCGGGCTCGGCTGGCCTCCCGCCCAGACGACGATCTGCGTGCTCGCCCCGTCCGCCGCGGCTCCCATCTGGTCGACGTTGCGCCTTTTCCGGGACGACTACGAGGAGCTCCTCCCCACTGCGAACGAGGTGGCGGCCGGTGTCTGAGGCGGACATGACCGCGGAGTCGGTGTCGATCACGATCGACGGCCGCGAAGTGCAGGCTCGTGCAGGCGAGCTGCTCATCGCCGAGGCCGAGCGCAACGGCGTGTACATCCCGCGCTTCTGTTGGCATCCGAGGTTGCGGTCCGTCGCCATGTGCCGCATGTGCCTCGTCGAGATCGAGGGGATGCGGGGTCTCCAACCTGCCTGCTATGTGCCCGTGAAAGAGGGCATGGAGGTCCGGACCCAGACCGACGCGGTGAGGAAGGTCCAGGAGGGAGTCCTCGAGTACCTACTCATCAACCACCCTCTCGACTGCCCGGTCTGCGACAGAGGGGGCGAGTGTCCGCTCCAGGACCACACGCTGGCTTTCGGGCCGGGCGAGTCGCGTTTCGTGGAGGACAAGCGCCACTTCGAGAAGCCCATCGAGGTGAGCGAGCTCGTCCTCCTCGACAGGGAGCGCTGCATCCAGTGCGCCCGCTGCACGCGGGTCGCGGCCGAGGTTGCCGGCGACGCCCTCATCGACTTCGGTTCGCGTGGGAACAACCTGCACATCATCACCTTCCCCGACGAGCCCTTCGCCTCTTACTTCTCGGGCAACACCGTGCAGGTCTGTCCCGTGGGTGCTCTTACGGCCGCGCCGTACCGGTTCCGGGCGCGACCCTGGGATGTCACCGCCGTCGAGACGACGTGCCTGGCCTGCAGCGTGGGCTGTCGCGGTGCTCTGTACGAGACGCGCAACGAGGCGATCCGGCTCCTCGGTGTCGACGTGGACTGTGTGAACCTCGGCTGGCTCTGTGACAAGGGCCGCTTCGGATACGAGTTCACGGCTGCCGAAGACCGCCTCGAATGTCCCCGCATGGACGGTGAGGACATCACGTGGGGGGAGGCGATCGAGGCAACGGCGATCGCGGTCGAATCCGCTGCGAGTGTCGCCGCGATCGGCGGCGCGCGCCTCACCAACGAAGGGGCCTATGCCCTGTCGAAGTTCATGCGGGTCGTCGCCGGCAGCAACGACGTGGATTGTCAGCTCGACGACGGCCTGCCCGCCCGTTTCGTGGCGGCCGTGCAGGACCGGGCGACCTTCGAGGACATCGACACCGCGGCCGCCGTCGTGCTCGCCGCCCCCGACCTGAAGGAGGAGTTGCCCGTCCTCTACCTCCGTGTGAGGCGCGCAGTCCTGGACCACGGCACTGCCCTCTACGTGGCGGGTGGTGCCCAGACCGGGCTCGACCGGTTCGCAGCACGGATCGCCGGGCGCCTCGAGGACCTCGATGCCGCAGACCTGCCCGCCGACGGCGACATCGTCGTCGTCGTGGGACGTCAGAGCCTCACGCAGGACCCCGAGCATCTCGTGGCATGGGCGTCAGTGCTCGCAGAGAGACTCGGTGGTCGCGTGAAGCTCCTGCCCGTGCTGCGCCGCGCCAACGCGCATGGTGCGATCGACATGGGTCTCGCCCCCGACCTCCGTCCCGGCCGTGTCGGCACGGAGGACCCCACGGCCCGAGATGTCCTCGCCGCCACGTGGCGGGGTGAGTTCCCGACGGAGCCGGGACGGGGGACACGTGAGATCCTCGAGGCCGCGGCGGCGGGAGAGATCGACGTGCTCTTCCTCGTCGGCGCCGACCCCGTCGCTGACTTCCCCGACCCCGACCTCGCCCGTGAGGCGCTCGACCGCACCCCCAACGTGATCGTGTCGGACCTCTTCGAGACACCGACGACGGCCTTCGCGGACGTGCTCGTCCCGGCGGCCGGTTGGGGTGAGATCAACGGCACCGTCACGAACGTGGAGGGACGCGTGCAGCGGCTCGCAGCCGCGGTTGTCCCCCCCGGACAGGCTGCCTCGGATTCGAACTTCTTCCGCGAGGTGGCCGAGCGTCTCGGTGTCGACTTCGGCTGCGGCACTCCCGCGGCCACGCTCGCCGAGATCCGCCGTGTCGTTCCCGCATACGCCGAGACGCAACCGTCGGCCTTGCGCGGCACGGAGGGGAAGAAGGGAGTGATGGTCGGACCCGGCCCGCTCGCTGTCGAAGCCGCCGGCGTGCTTCCCGCCCCGTCCGAGACCCGGGACGGTGCTCTCGCTGTGCGGGCGGCCCGAACCCTCTACGACATGGGCACGCTCGTGAGCCGGTGTCCGTCTCTCGCCCAGCTCGCTCCCGGGCCTGTCGTGCGGGTGAATCCCGCCGACGCGCAGCGCCTCGGCCTGCAGGACGGAACCGAGGCAGTGCTCCGCCCGGCAGGTGACGGGGAAGCGGCGACGTGGGCCGAGCCGCTCCGGAGACGTGTGGTCGTCGACGCCGGCACGCACGAGGGCACGGTGTTCGTTCCCCTCAACCAGGGCGACGTTCCCGTAGCCTGGCCGCCGGGTCTCGAGGTCGACGTCGAGGGGGCAGGCTGATGGAGTTCGACGGCTGGACGGCCCTCATCGGCACGGGCACCGTCGTCGCCGTGTTCGTCGTCGTCATGCTCATGGTGATCCTCGCCGTGTGGGCGGAACGCCGTGTCGCCGCTGTCATGCAGACACGGATCGGCCCGAACCGGGCCGGCCCGTTCGGGCTCCTGCAGACGATCGCCGACGGGATCAAGCTCCTCATGAAGGAGAGCATCACTCCGAGGCAGGTCGACCGTCTCGTGTACGAGCTCGCTCCGCTGCTCGCCGTTCTGCCCGCGTTCCTCGCCCTCGCCATCGTGCCCTTCGGCCCCGGGTTCTGCATAGGTGGGCAGGGGACGGACTGCAGCGGTGGCTACTTCGTGGACATGCAGATCGCGAACCTCAACGTCGGGGTCCTCTGGTTCCTGTCGATGAGTGCGATCGGCGTCTATGCCGCCCTCCTCGCCGGATGGGGTTCGGGGTCGAAGTACCCGCTGCTCGGCGGGGTCAGGGCCTCTGCCCAGGTGATCAGCTACGAGGCGGCCCTCAGCCTCTCCGTCGTGCCGGTCGTGGTCGCGGCGGGAACGCTCGACACACAGGGGATCGTCCTAGCCCAGTCCCAGTACCGCTGGTTCCTGCTGCCCCTGTTCATCCCCGCCCTGTTCTTCTTCGTCGCCGCTCTCGCCGAGACGAACCGGCCTCCCTTCGACCTCGTCGAGGCCGAGTCGGAGCTCGTGGGAGGCTTCCACACGGAGTACTCGGGTGTGCGCTTCATGCTCTTCTTCCTCGCCGAGTACGTGAACGTCGTGACGATCTCGGCTCTCTTCGTCACCTTCTTCCTCGGTGGCTGGACCGGCCCGTATCCCGTGGCGGGGAGTGTGAACTGGGCGCCGCTGTTCGGCGCCATCTGGTTCCTCGCCAAGACCGTGTGCATCATCGGGATCTTCTTCTGGCTGCGCGTGACGTTGCCGCGCCTGCGCTACGACCAGCTCATGGCGTTGTGCTGGAAGCGGCTCATCCCGATCAACCTCGTCTACCTCATGGCCGTGGCCGTGTGGGTCGCGTACCAGGCGACGGGCGACCTGCCCCGCCTCGTGGGGGGTGGCTGATGGCCATCGGCGTCGGAGCGATCGCGAAGGGTCTCTGGGTGACGTTGCGCAATGCGATGCGCAAGCCGGTCACCGTGCAGTACCCGGAGGTGATCCGGCCCAAGCCGGAACGATTCCACGGCCGCCACGTCCTCAACAGGTATGGCGACGGCATGGAGAAGTGCATCGGCTGTGAGTTGTGCGCCGGCGTGTGCCCCGCCCGCTGCATCTACGTGCGAGGTGCCGACAACCCGCCGGAGGCCCCGGTGTCACCGGGGGAGCGGTACGGCTACGTGTACGAGATCAACTTCCTGCGCTGCATCTACTGCGGACTGTGCGTCGAGGCGTGCCCGACCGAGGCGATCACGATGTCGAACCTGTTCGAGTTCAGCTTCACCGACCGCGACGACGCGATCTTCGGCAAGGACCTCCTCCTCGTCGATCCCGACGGCACTCCGAAGCACAGCGGCTCCCACTACGACCCGCGCAGCCTGGAGGAGAGTGGCGGCTGGATGCGGGCGACATCTCCGGGAGGAGATGCCTCGTACGAGGGCATCCCCGGCTGGTCGGCGGATGCGGGCCACGGCGTGCGTGCGGCCGAGGCCGGCCAGGGAGCCGACCCCGCCGATCCGGAACAGGTGCTCGCAGGACACCGTGACGACGTGGGGCTCGCCGGGCGTGGCGCCGCTCCCGAGGCGCTCGACTTCGGGGCACTCGCCAAGAAGGCAGGCCTCTCCGGCAAGGAGACACCCACATGAGCGGTGAGTGGATCCTCTATATCGTCTTCGGGGCCACTGCCCTCGTCTCGGCGATCGGTGTCGTGTTCCTCGCGAACCCGATCCACTCCGCCCTGTCCCTCATCGGGGCACTTGCCTCGGTTGCCGGACTGTTCCTCGCACAGGAGGCGTTCTTCCTCTCCGTCGTCCAGATCATCGTCTACACGGGCGCAGTCGTCGTCCTCTTCCTCTTCGTGATCATGCTGCTCGGTATCGACAGCGCCGACCCGCGCGAGGAGCAACTCCTGCGCCGCCAATGGTTCCCCTGGGCATTTCTCGGCGGGGTGATCGGGGTCGGTGGTCTCGTCCTCACGATCACCGGCATCGACCTGCCGTTCGGTGTGAGCGGTACCGACACGGCCGACGCCGTGAACGAGGCGGGTGGGAACGTGCAGGCACTCTCGGAGCGCCTGTTCACGGACTGGTTGCTGCCGTTCGAGCTCACATCCATCCTCGTCGTGGCTGCGATCGTGGGCGGGGTCGTCCTCGCGAAGCGCACGAAGGACCTGCGGGGGTCCGGCATGGGTCTCACGCCCGATCTCGCCGAGCGCATCAGCGAGGAAGTCGAGGCAGACGCGGCCGAGGGCGAGCTCGATCCCGAGGACGCGTTCGAGGCGGACGACGTGGACCCCGACCCCGATTCCGACGCGGTCCTCGTCGGCGAGACCTCCGAGAACGGGGAGGGCTGATGGAGTTCCTGCAGACCCCACCGGATCCCGATGCCTACATCGTGCTCGCCGTGTTCCTGTTCTCGATCGGGGCGGTCGGCTTCCTCGTGCGACGCAATGCCATCGTGATGTTCATGTGCATCGAGCTCATGCTCAACGCCGTGAACCTCTCGCTCGTGAGCTTCGGCAGGGCGCTCTCGGATCTGTCGGGGCAGATCCTCGTGTTCTTCGTGCTCGTGGTCGCGGCCGCCGAGGTCATGGTCGGCCTCGCGATCCTCGTCGCGATCTTCAGGCGCCGGGCGCGTGCCTCGGCGGACGACATGTCGAGTCTCAAGGGATGACATGAGCAAGGAAGCTGCAGAGAACATCCTCGAGCTCGCCTGGATCGTCCCCCTCATCTGCCTCGTCTCGGCCGGTGTGCTGACCACGCTCGGCCGCAAACTGAAGGAGCCGTGGGGCGGTGTGGTCGGCGTCGGTGCCGTCGGCGTCGCCTTCCTCGTCACGGTCGTGGTCTTCGCGGCACTCCTCTCCCTCCCCGCAGACCAACGGGTCTTCGAGCACGTGCTCTTCGAGTGGATCCCTGCCGGCGGCTTCCGGATCGAGGCGGGCTTCCTCGTCGATCCCCTGTCGATCCTGTGGATGCTCCTCGTCACGGGTGTGGGATTCGTCATCCACGTGTACTCACTGGGCTACATCGCCGGGGACGAGCGCTACACAACCTTCTTCGGGCAGATGAACCTCTTCGTGGCCTCGATGCTGATCCTCGTCCTCGGCAACAACTTCCTGGTCCTCTTCGTCGGCTGGGAGCTCGTCGGGGCGTGCAGCTACCTCCTGATCGGGTTCTGGTTCAAGAAGATCGAGAACTCGTCGGCGGGGAACAAGGCGTTCTTCGCGAACCGTGTGGGGGACTTCGGTTTCCTCGTCGGCCTCATGTTGATCTTCGCTACCGTCGGCTCCCTCGACTTCGACACCGTCTTCGGCGCCGCCTACGCCTCCCTCGGCGGGGGTGCCGGGGTTCCGATAGCACTCGGAACGGCTACGGCGATATGTCTCCTCCTCCTCGTGGGTGTCACGGGCAAGTCGGCCCAGGTGCCGCTCTACGTGTGGCTCGCCGACGCGATGGCGGGCCCGACGCCGGTCTCAGCCCTCATCCACGCCGCCACGATGGTGACTGCCGGTGTCTACCTCATCTCCCGCGCGCATCCGCTCTTCGCGCTGTCCGAGGTGTCGCGGGCGATAGTCACGTTCGTCGGCATCGGCACCGCCTTCTACGCGGCGACGATCGCCCTCGGCCAGTACCGCGTGAAACGCGTCCTCGCCTACTCGACGATCAGCCAACTCGGCTACATGATCGCCGCTGTCGGGATCGGGGGCGCGGGCTACGCCGCCGGTGTCTTCCACGTCATCTCGCACGGCTTCTTCAAGGCCCTGCTCTTCCTCGGAGCCGGTTCGCTCATGCACGCCATGCACGGCGAAGAGGACATGCGCCGTCTCGGTGGGCTGCGCAAGGTCATGCCCTGGACGGCAGGCCTGTTCCTCGTGGGCGGCCTCTCGATCTCGGGCATCATCCCCTTCAGTGGCTTCTGGTCCAAAGACGCGATCCTGGGCGCCCTCTACGAGTCACCCGAGTCGTGGGGGAAGATCGCGTGGGGGATCGGCCTTGCTGCCGCCTTCCTCACGGCCCTCTACATGTTCCGCACCTACTTCCTCACCTTCACGGGGGACAGGTCGTGGGGAGACGAGGCCCACCCGCACGAGTCCCCCTGGGTCATGGTCATCCCCATGCTCGTGCTCGCCGTCGGCACGACGCTCTGGGGTCTCGCCGACTTGCCGGGATCGCAGTGGCTACACGGCTTCCTCGAACCGACGTTCGGTGTCTTCGGAGGTGAGGCGGAGCGCTGGACGGGCGAAGTCGTTCTCCTCCTCACGGCCGGCCTCCTCGTCGGCGTCCTCGGCGTGGCGACCGCATACGCCGTGTGGTCACGCGCGACCCGGGAACGGAGGATCTCCTTCGGGGAGCGGATCCCGGCCGGCGCCGGGATGTTCTGGCGCAAGGCCTACGACGTGGACGCGGCGCTCGAGTACGGGGTGCGACGCCCCGGCTGGGAGCTGACAGGCGTGCTCGCCACCGTCGACGAGGACGCCATCGACAGGACCGTCATGGGTATCGGTGGGGGTGCGAAGCGCGCGGGCAGACAACTCGCCCGTCTCCAGAACGGCTCCGTACGGGTCTATGCATCGGTGTTCCTCGGGGGCGTCGTGCTCATCGCCGCGTACGTGATCGTGCGGGGAGGTGCAGGTCTGTGACGCTTGCTGCCGCATCCTCCGACATGCCCTTCGTCACCCTCCTCGTCTTCATTCCCATCGTCGGCGCGGTGCTGATCGGCCTCCTCGTCCCCTCACGTCGCGGTGACCTCGCCCACGTGCTCGGGGTCGGTGTCTCGCTCCTGAACCTCGCGATCGTGATCTGGCTCCTCGTCGCCTTCGACGCCGACAGCGCGAAGTTCCAGTTCGTGGAGCGTTCGTCGTGGATCCCCGAGCTCGGGATCGGGTACCTCATGGGTGTCGACGGTGTCAGCCTCTTCCTGCTCGCCCTCACCGGCTTCCTCTTCCCGCTGATGCTGCTCGGCTCCTATCACATCCGGAGGCGCCTCAAGCACTTCACGGTCCTCGTCCTCTTCCTCGAGGGCGTGCAGATGGGGGTGTTCGGAGCGACGGACCTCTTCCTATTCTTCATCTTCTGGGAGTTGACCCTCGTCCCCGTGTACTTCCTCATCGGATACTGGGGTGGGCCGGATCGCATCCGGGCCGCGGTCAAGTTCTTCATCTTCACGGCATTGGGTAGCGCCTTCCTCCTCGCCGCGATCGTGGCGACAGGCTTCCTTGCCGACGGCCCGGTCAGCTTCAACATCAACGAGATCATCAAGACGGACTTCCCGCTCTGGACGCAGCGCATCCTCTTCTGGGGCTTCACGATCGGCTTCCTCTTCAAGGTGCCCGTCGTGCCGTTCCACTCGTGGTTGCCCGACGCGCACACGGAGGCACCGACAGCCGGCTCGGCCGATCTCGCCGGCGTGCTCCTCAAGATCGGCGTGTTCGGCCTCATCCGCTTCTCCATCCCCCTCTTCCCGCGGGCTGCCGTGGAGGCGGTCCCGATCCTCATCGCCCTCGGTGTAGTCGGCATCGTGTACGCAGCGCTCGTCGCCATGCGCCAGGACGACGCGAAGCGCCTCATCGCATACACCTCGATCAGCCATATGGGCTTCGTCGTGATGGGTCTCTTCGCTCTCACGACGACAGGTGTGCAGGGCTCGATCTTCCAGATGCTCGCCCACGGTTTGACGACGGCCGGCCTGTTCTTCCTCGTCGGTTTCTTCTACGACCGCCGCCACTCGCACGAGATCGCCGCGTTCGGGGGCGGGGTGCGCACCGTGATGCCCGTCTATGCCGGGGTCTTCCTCTTCATGGCCTTCGCGTCTGCAGGTCTTCCGGGACTCACGAACTTCGTCGGGGAGGCCCTGACGCTGTTCGGCACGTTCGTCGGCCACCGCTGGTTCGCGATCGTCGCCGCCACGGGGGTCATCCTCGCCGGCATCTACATGCTGTGGCTGTACCAGCGTCTCTTCAACGGTGAGCTCACGGTCGAGGAGAACCGCGGCCTGAAGGACCTCAACGCCCGGGAGCTCGCCGTGATCGTGCCGATCGCCGTCCTCGTGCTCGCTCTGGGCATCTACCCCAAGTGGGTGCTCGAGCGCATCGAGCCGTCCGTGGACCGCATCGTCACCGAGGTCGAGCGCAAGACGGAGGGGACGGACCAGGAGTACGTGCAGCCCGAGCAGACGAGTCCGGGCGGGATCGAGGTCGAGACCGCGCCTGCTCCCAGCGAGGCGGAGCACGACGAGGCCGAGGACGAGGCGCTGTCCGGGACGGGTGGGGAGGTGTCACCATGAGCGTGCTCGCCCAGGCGATACCGGCACCTCAGACCGACTACACGACGATCATCCCCGAGCTGATCGTGCTCGGGACCGGACTGCTCATCGTGCTCATGCTCGCCATCCGGCGCTTCTCGAACATCGGGTGGTATGCGCTCATCGCAGCCCTCGGTTTCGCTGCGGCCGGCATCGTCGCCTATGTGGATCTCTGGCCCGAGGTGACCGACGGTGCCGCCACGTATGCGTTCTCGGGCATGGTCGCGGCGGACGGCTTCTCGACGTTCGTCGTGATCCTCTCCTGCGTCGCCGGGGTCCTCGCCGTCCTCCTCGCCAACAGCTACCTGAAGCGGGAGGGGCTCGACAAGGCCGAGTACTTCGCGCTCCTCCTCTTCTCGGCGGCGGGCGTGCAGTTCATGGCCATGGCCAACAACCTCGTCATGGTCTTCCTCGCCCTCGAGATCCTCAGCGTCTGCCTCTACGTGCTGAGCGCGTGGAACCGCGACAAGTTCGCGTCGCAGGAGGCCGGCATGAAGTACCTCCTCCTCGGCGCCTACACGTCGGCGATCATGCTCTTCGGGATCTCGTTTCTCTACGGCGGGACGGGCACGCTCAACATCGCCGCCCTCGCGCAGTTCTTCGCTCGGAACGTGCTGGAGAACCAGGGGCTCGTCTTCCTCGGCATGGCCCTCGTCGTGGTCGGCCTCGCGTTCAAGATCGCCGCTGTCCCCTTCCACATGTGGGCACCGGACGTCTACCAGGGTGCACCGGCCCCTGTCGTCGGGTACATGGCGGCGGCAGCGAAGATCGCGGCTTTCGCCGCCCTGTTCCGGATCCTCTTCCTCGGCCTGTCGGCGATGGAGGTCGACTGGAAGCCCCTCCTCTGGGGCCTCGCGATCCTGTCCATGATCGTCGGTTCGCTCCTCGCCCTCGTGCAGTCGGACGTGAAGCGCATGATGGCGTACTCGTCGATCTCGCATGCCGGGTTCATAGCCATCGGCGTCGCCGCAGCCTCGGCCGAGGGGATGTCGGGCGCGCTGTTCTATCTGGTCACGTACACGTTCATGATCGCCGGTGCCTTCGCCGTGATCGACTGCATCGGCCGCAAGGACGAGCAGTACACGAAGTACGAGGACTACCGGGGCCTGTTCGCGCGTGAGCCGCTCCTCGCCGCCATCCTCACCTTCTTCCTGTTCGCCCTAGCCGGGATACCCGGCACGTCGGGGTTCGTCGCCAAGTTCGTGGTGTTCGAGGGCGCCGCGGAAGGCGGCCAGTGGGCGCTGATCGGGATAGGGACGGTGGCGGCCGTGATCGCCCTGTTCTTCTACCTGCGCCTGATCGTCCTCATGTACATGCAGGACTCGACCGAGCGCCCCGACCTGGCGGAGACACGAGCCCGAGTGGCAGCCGGCCCGGCCGTAGTGCTCGCCGTGACCGTGGCCGCCACCGTCCTCCTCGGCATCCTGCCCCAGGGTCTGCTCGACATGGCCGGCCAAGCCGTGTTCGCCCTCTGACGCACCCACTGGGTACCTGAGCGGCGATATATCGCCGCTCAGGTACCCAGACGAGGGTCAGGGCCGGAGGCCGGCGAGGACCGCGTCGATGACGGAAGTGGCGAGAGCGTTCTCGGCATCGGGTCCGAGGTGAGGTCCCTGCAGGAAGACCGTGGCCACACCGTGCGTCGCAGTCCAGATCGTGAGCGCGGTGAGGAGCGGTTCGCCGTCACGCAGCGCCCCCTCCTTCATCGCCTCCTGCACGGATTCGAGCCCCATGTTGAAAGCCATGGTCGCGAGGGGAAGCTCGTTGCCGCGGGGCGCGGCGCTGAGCTCGGGTTGGAACAGGAACATCGTGCGGAAGAGGCGCGGGTTGCTCCGCGCGAAGTCGACATAGGCCAGGGACCGGGCGCGGATCGTCTCGACCGGGTCGGCTCCTGCGACATCGGTGAAGATGTCGATGAGGTCCTCGAACGCCTCCTCTGCGACAGCCCGGAGGAGGTCCGCCTTCCCGCTGAAGTGGGCGTAGAGGGCAGGGGCGGTGACGTCGAGCCGAGCCGCCACCTTGCGCAGGCTGAGCTCTTCGAGGCCGTTCTCCACGATGAGGTCGCGGGTCGCGGCCACTATGGACTCACGTGTGAGCGGGGGGCGCATGCCATGATTCTGTCGTGCACGATCGTCCCACCCCAGTCGAGCTCCTCGCCGCGGTGCGGGAGTTCCTCGAGGCCGACGTGCTCGACGCCGTCGACGGCCGCGTGAAGTTCCACACGCGTGTGGCCGTGAACGTGCTCGGCATGGTCGAGAGGCAGCTTGTCGAGGACCCGGACGCAGAGGAGAACCACCGCCGCACCCTCGTGGCCCTTCTCGGCAGCGACGGGGATCTCGGCGAACTCGAAGCCGAGCTCGCGGCTGCGATACGGAACGGATCGCTCGACGCCCGAGCGGACGTCTACGACCTCGTCCTGGCCGAGGTCAGGCGAAAGCTCGCCGTCGCAAACCCCGGTTACGCTTCCCCGGTGTGACCGGGTGCGCGGCACCAGCGGTTGCTCGCCACGGGGGCCTGAGCCGAACTACCGTTCTCGGTTCCCGGAATGCGAACGCGGAGAGACGGAATGTCCGAGTCGGCGCACCTCGTCGGCCTCATCATGGGATCGAAGTCGGACTGGCCGGTCATGGAGCACGCAGCCGCGATCCTCGAGGAGTTCGGGTGTGAGGTGGACGCCCGGGCGCTCTCGGCGCACCGGACACCGGACGCCGTCGAGTCCTGGGTCGAGGACGTGACGGGCCGGGGTGCGGTTGCGATCATCGCCGGTGCGGGCGGAGCCGCGGCCCTGCCGGGTGTCGTCGCGGCCCGCACCCAGGTTCCCGTGCTCGGTGTACCCATCCCTGCCTGGTCGCTCGACGGCCTCGACAGCCTCCTCTCGATCGTGCAGATGCCGGGTGGAGTGCCGGTCGCGACGTTCTCGATCGGCAAGGCGGGTGCGAAGAACGCCGCCCTCTTCGCCGTCGCGATCATCGCCGCTACGGACGGCGAGATGGCGGAGAGGCTGCGCGTGTTCCGGCAGCGCCAGGCCGACGAGGTCCTCGCCGACCCCGACCCGCGGCCCTGACCCCCACGTTCTTGCGCGCGAGTCGCGCTGTTGCGCGCGATTCGCGCTTCAGTGGGCGCGGGACGCGCGCAGGAACGCGGTTCGCGCGCAAGAAGGAGGGGGCCGGAGCGACGCGGATCACCCCTTGGGCGGCATGCGGATCGCGCCGTCGAGGCGGATCGTTTCGCCGTTCATGTAGGAGTTACGGACGAGCATCTCGGCGAGTGTCGCGAACTCCGCGGGTGAGCCGAGACGACGGGGGAACACGACGTTGGCGGCGAGCTCGGCCTTCTGGTCGGCGGGCAGGAGGCCGAGAAGGGGTGTGTCCATGAGGCCGGGTGCGATCGTGCACACGCGTATCCCGACGGGAGCGAGATCGCGTGCGGCGGGCAGGGTCATGCCGACGACGCTCGCCTTCGTGGCGGCATAGGCGAGCTGGCCGATCTGGCCGTCGAATGCCGCGACGGATGCCGTGTTCACGATCACACCCCGGGCGCCGTCTGCGTCTGGATCCGTCGTCGCCGCCATCCTCGCCGCAGCCCGTGTGAGGACGTTGAAGGTGCCGATCGTGTTGACCCGTACGATCAGCTCGAAGGCGTTGCCGTCGTGGGGGCTGTTGTCCCGGTTGATCGTGCGTCCAGCCCAGCCCGTGCCGGCACAGTGGATGACGGCCCGGAACGGACCGGCCTCTCCCGCTCGGTCCACGGCGGCCTGCACTTGCTCGGCGTCCGTGACGTCGCAGCGGATGGACGAGACGCCGTCGCCGAGTGACTCCGCCACGCCGGCCGCCTTGTCGGCGTTGAGGTCTGCGATGACTGCCTTCATGCCCGCGCCGACAAGCCTGCGCACCGATGCCTCACCGAGGCCCGATGCTCCACCTGTGACAAGGGCGACTGCGCCTTCGATCTCCAACCTGGCCTCAAAGTAGCGAGGTCGTGGCCGACCGGACCAGCCGTCAGGCGAGGAGAGTGAGGAGATCGTATTCCATCTCGCAGGCACGCCGGCCGAGCGCAGCCAGTTCCACGGACCGGTGCGCGCCACCCAGATGCGTGCGTGACTGCACGAGGCAGATGACACCCCACTTCACGTTTCCGAAGATCTCCCACCAGCGCACGGCCTCGGGATCGACCTGTCTGCCGCCCGCGGACACGTAGGCGGAGAGCAGCGTATCGAGGTCGCCGAAGCCCCCCACGCGCAAGTCGTCGTTGCCGAAGCGCCACGAGCGCACACAGAGCCAGCCCAGGTCTTCGATCGGATCGCCCACGTGGGCGAGCTCCCAGTCGAGGACGGCGCGCAGGCCGTCCGTCCCGACCACGAGGTTGCCGTTGCGGAAGTCGCCGTGAACGAGGCGAAGCTCGCTGCAGTCGGGCATGTCCGTCCGCAGGCGCCGCAGGCCGAGCTCGAACGCGGGGTGGGGCTCACCGATCGAGTCGAGGATCATCTCGTACTGGGCGAGAAGAGCTGCGGCCGGATGATCGCCCTCGCGTGGGGTGCCGAGCCCGGGGAGGCCGTCGGGGTCGATGGAGTGGATCCGGGCGAGCTGTTCACCACACTGGTGGGCGAGGCGAGGGCGGGCGTCGGCGTACTCGGGGTCCCGCAGGATCTTGCGGGGGATCGTCTCGCCCTCGATCCGCTCCATGACGAATCCCGAGCCGAGGCCGTCGTCCTCACCGAGGCAGAACACGACACGGGGGACGGCGACTCCTGCACCATGCGCGGCCTCGAGGAGCCGGTATTCGGCTTCACGGTCCATGCCGAGAGGTGTCGAGGTCGGATCGCGGCGCAGGACGAGAGGCGTGGATTCGCCGTCCGCGTGCACCCAGTCGAAGGACCATGTCTCACGGGAGGCCCCGCCGGAGAGGCGGCGCAACCCCGAGACATCACCCGCACCGAGGTGTGCCTCAGTCGCGGGCCCGAGTGCCGCGGCGACCCTCTCAGTCCTCGACGGCACCGACCGGCCGCCCGTCGACGATCTGGTCGAGGTACTCCGAGAGACCCCAACCCTCGATACCGTCGCACACCCAGCGCGTGAGACCCTCCGAGATGCGAGTCGTGAGCTCCTCGCCGTCCGGTGTGGTGCGGCGGTTGCGGAGGGGGATGAGGTTCTTCACGTCTCCTTCGACGATCCATTCGCCGCGTGATGTCTTGGCGCGGATGTGAAGGCGGCGGTGGTAGAGGTCGTCCCCCTCCCATTCCGTGTCGATCTCGGCCTGTGTGATGTGGTCGTAACGACCCTCGGTGAGGAACATACCGCCTATGTGCTGGGAGCCGTCGCGGCGTACGACGCGGGAGACGACGAAGCCGAAGTCCGCACCGAAGTTCGCCGTGAGCCACCTGTAGTACCAAGGCGCCTGCCAGTGACGCGGACCCCAACTGTGGTCTCTGAGTCCGAACCCCTCGATCGGCCACGAATCGTCACCGACCCGGATAGTGCCCGCGGCGGCGACGGGCTGCTCGTCGTGCCCGCGGGCGAAGTCGAAGCCCTCACCCTCGCCGAGTGGGCTGCCGTCGTCGTTGACGAGCTGTCCGCCGTACATGGGCGAGATCCCCTTGTACGTGAGGTCGATCGCGCATTCGGTCCAGGGGTTGTCCTCGAACGCCCGCTTCGGATCGGCCATGTCGAGGGGCTCGGCGAGAAGGACGACGCGGCCGTCATACTTGACAGTGAGCTTCTCGAAGGGCACCTCGACGCCGAAACGCGTGTCCTCCACGTCGAAGGCCGTGTTGCCCGTGATCTCGGGCCGGCCGAACATGAACGCGACGCGGCCGTCGGGCAGGTAGACGCAGACGGTCCGCTCCGCGTAGCCCTCGTTCGGCCTGTTCCCGATGCGCACGAAGCCGCCGATTCCCGCCTGCGGGTCGAAGACGTTGAAGTACATCGACTCGTTGAAGTGCGACGCCGCCTCCACGTCGTGCATGTACTCGTCTTCGGGCAGCAGTTGCATCTTCACAGGTGTCGTCCCCCGCCTCGCCTGAGGGAACACTAACGTGTCCCCCGGCGTGCCATCAGATCGGCCAGAGGGATCCGCAGCTTGCGGAGGCTTCGGACGGTCGGATCTACACGGGGGTGGGGATCTCCATGCCGAACCTGGCGCCGATCGCCTGGAGGCGTTCGACGTCGGGCGGCCCGTCGGGAGTCGGCGGAATGGTGCGTTCCCCGGCCGGCTCGCCTGCCGCCTCGAAGAACTCGTCTATCCCCCCAGGCAGGTAGGTGACGAGGACACGTACGTCACTCGTGGGTTCGAAGTTCTCGAGCAGGCCCTCCGGGATGTAGAAGAGCGAGCCGGGCCCTCCTGGGATCGCGCGACCTTCGACGTGGTACTGCACGGTCCCCTCGAGGATGTAGACGATCTCGGGTCCGGGGTGGATGTGCGGAGGCGGGCCCATACCTGCGGGGATGGTCATCTCCATGACGGTCGCCTGTCCGTCCGTCTCCTTGCCGGATGCCTTCACCTCGTACAGTCCGCCGAGCATCCAGATCGGAGTGCCCTCTCCTGCCTGACGCGCAACGATCTCGCCCATTTCCATTCCCCCTGGTCTGTCCCCCGGGACGGCGGTGCGTCGTCCCTGCGGGGCATCTTAACGCCGTCGTCCGATTCCCGCTCACGGCACGGGGTCAGCCCGAGCGGCGCAGATCGTCTCGCTGCGCCTCCGGGGCGAGGCCGGCTCACACCTCCGGGGCAACCGCCTCGGACAGAATCCGGCCGCTGCCCTGGGCAGGTGCCGGAACGCCGAAGATCGATGCGATCGTCGGCGCGAGATCACGGTTGCCGGCTGTGTGCACGGAGTCGTCGCCGGGGACGATCATGGGTGAGCCGCCCGTGAGCATGAGCCAGTGGTCGAGGGCTCCGGGGCCACCGTGCGTGCCGGTGGCGAGCCAACCCATGAAGTCGAAACCGACGAGTTGGTGACCGGGGCGGGCCGTGAGGACGACGTTCCCGGCCCGGGGACCGTCGAGGCGCCAGTCCGGATGGGCGGCGTCGAGCGGTCCACCGGTGGCGTGCGCCTCGGAGACGGCCGACCAGCGGTGCAGGCGTTCCGCGACGGCGGCGGCCTCTGCCGGTGTGGCTCCGGGCTTGGCGAGGAGGGCTGTCCCCCCGTGTGTGTCGGCCTTCCAGCCCGTGTCACCCTGTGCGAGGAGGGCGAGGGGCAGGAGGAACCGGCGCGGGGTTGCCTCCATGCCGTGGTCGCTCGTCACGAACAGGAGCGTGCGATCCCATTCGCCCATGGTGCGCAGGGCGCCGATGAGGCGGCCGATCTGGCGGTCGACTTCGCGCATCGCCTGTCGCGTCGTGCTCGCGCGCGGCCCCGACAGGTGGCCGAAGGTGTCGACCATCTGTGTGTTCACGAAGACGAAGTCGGCGCCGTCCTCGATCTGGCCGAGCACCGCCGACGTCACCTCGGAGTCGAGGGGATAGCCGGCGATCGGGAGCGTGAACTTCGCATGCCTCGGATCCCATCGCATGTCGTAGGGCTCGTCCCGGAAGAGGTCGTCGATCTTGGGGTCACCGACCGCGATTGCGGTGTCGACCTCGGGACGTTCGGCGGCGAGTGTGTCGAAGAGCGTCTCCGCCTCCAGGTCTGCGGCCGAGACGTCACGGAAGCGGCTGCCGTCCCAGATCGTGTTGCCGAGGATGCCGCTGCCGAGGCCGTCGGCACCGGTCAGCATCGCCGCATGGTTCGGGTAGGTCTCGGCGACCATGACTCCCCGCGTGTTGCGCCACGTGTGCGTGGGCGCGTCGGGATCTGTTCCCGCCACGAGGGAGGAGACCCCCGGCATCGTCGCGGGCGAGACGGCGGAGGGTTCGAGTCCGTCCACCGCCCAGAGGATCACGAGGGGAGCAGGTTCGGTGTCCGCCACGGCGGACGTGGCCGCGCCCGCCTGCGCGCACAGTAAGCACACGAGGATGACAAGGCCCGCCCTTCGCATACTGTCCCACGTTCTTCCCGGACCCCGGGTTGTCCTGCCGCCTCACGGCCGCGAGTTGCCCGTCCCGACTTCGGATCCCGTACCCTCGGACGGAGTCCAGACAAGGGGGATGAGACGAGTGGGTCCTCTCGCAGGTGTGAAGGTCGTCGAGATCGCCGGGATCGGTCCGGGTCCGTTCTGCGCCATGATGCTCGCCGACATGGGCGCGGACATCATCCGGATCGAGCGGGCGGGGGCGCCGATGGCGGGAAACCCGCGCGACTTCCTCAACAGAGGCCGGCGTTCGGTTGCCGTCAACCTCAAGACCCCCGAAGGCGTGGAGACCGTGCTGCGCCTCTGCGAGCAGGCCGACGCGATCCTCGAGGGTTTCCGTCCCGGCGTCATGGAGCGCCTCGGCCTGGGGCCCGACGACGTGCTCGCCCGGAACGCGAAGGTCGTCTACGGGAGGATGACGGGTTGGGGCCAGGACGGGCCGCTCGCGCAGGCTGCCGGCCACGACATGAACTACATCTCGATCAACGGCGTCCTGCACAGCTTCGGTCACGCGGACGGGCCGCCCCAGCCGCCCTGCAACGCCGTCGGCGACTTCGGCGGGGGAGGGATGCTCCTCGCGTTCGGGGTCGTGTGCGGGATCCTCGAGGCGCAGCGCTCCGGGACGGGACAGGTTATCGACGCCGCCATGGTCGACGGGTCCGCTGTCCTCATGACGATGGTCTACGCCATGCGCTCGATGGGGTTCTGGTTCGACGAGCGGGGCACGAACCTCCTCGACACGGGTGCGCACTTCTACGAGGTCTACGAGACCAAGGACGGGAAGTACGTGTCGGTGGGTTCGATCGAACCGCAGTTCTACGCCGAGATGCTCTCGCGGCTCGGTATCGACCCGGCCGAGATGCCCGGGCAGATGGACCGTTCGCAGTGGCATGTGGGGAAGGAGAAGATCGCCGCAGCCGTGAGGACGAAGACGCGTGACGAGTGGGCCGCTCTCGTCGAGGGAACGGACGCCTGCATGGCTCCCGTACTCTCGATCCCCGAGGCCCTCGAACACCCCCACATCAAGGCGCGCGGCACGTTCGTCGAGTTCAACGGTCAGGTGCAGCCGGCGCCCGCCCCACGTTTCTCCCGTACAGAACCCGAGATCTCGCGGCCGGCGCCTTCGTTGGGAGAGCACACGGACGAGGCGCTGGGCGACTGGGGCTTCTCGACCGCGGAGGTCGCCGAGCTGCGTGCGTGCGGCGCCGTGACCTGAAGCGGGACGAGCCGGTCAGCGCGTCGGTGTCGCGCGGGTGCGAACTCGGTTCGTGACCAGGAACCCGGCACCGGCGACGAGGAGCAGGAGGGCACCCCCGACGAGTGCACGGATCGCCGTGCTGCCCGTGAACGGCATCGACGAGCTGTTCGCCGACGCCGGTGTGGTCGCGGGGTCCTGAGGTGTCTGGACGGGAGTGTTGCCGGGAACCGGGTCGGGATCGGGGTCGGGGTCGGGATCCGGGTCGGGATCGGGATCCGGGTCGGGGTCGGGGTCGGGGTCGGGATCCGGGTCCGGATCGCCGACCACCGTGTCGAGGTCGGGCATCGTCAGCACACCGCTTCCGTACGACGCGTCCTTGCCGGGCGCGCCGGGATCGCCGGCCGCGGCCGCGGCAGCCTCGAGCGCGGCGCGCGTGTCCTCGGCGTCGGCAGTGGGGAACTGGGCGAGAACGAGGGCCGCCGCTCCCGCGACATGAGGTGAGGACGCCGATGTGCCCGTGAAGCCGTCCTGGTCGTCGCATGACGTGAAGGCCCCGTACGTGCTGCCTGACACGCCGTCGGGTCCCGCGATGTCGGGTTTCACACGGTTGTCGATCGTCGGTCCCTGTGAGCTGTAGGGGCGGAGGAGGCTGTCCTCCCAGCAGACCGCGCCGACGGTGAAAGCGCCCGGAGACGCCGCCATCGCGAGCAGGCTCCGCGCGGCGACCACGTGCTCGTCGGGCAGAATGGCCCGGAAGAGGAACAGGTCGAACTCGACGGGCTGGCCGGTCGTGGAGGCGGCCCGGATGCCGACACCACCGTCGAGGTTGCCGCCACCGAGAACCTGGGCGGTAAAGGTCTCGAAGGGGTCGTCGTCCCCGTCCTGCGTGGTCTCGGAACCGACGGCGGGGTCACCTTCGCAGTCGGGGTTCTCCCACATGTACACGTCGTAGTCCTCCGCCGTGCCGGGCCAGTCGCTCCACTCGAGGTACACGTCGAACTCGCCCCAGGCGTCCACGTCGAGACACTCGTCCCCGGGGGCGAACTCCATCCAGCCGTCGGCGTCGGCATCGGCGCTCGGCCCACCCCAGTGCCGTTCGGCGTAGTTGCCCGACGAGACGCTCCAGAGGAGGCCGGCCGCACGTCCGTCGCGCAGCGTACCTTCGGGCCACGGGGCGGGTGATGTGCCGTCGCCATAGCCCCCCGGCCAGAAGGAGATGGACGCGTTGAGGGCGGTCACCCCCTCGGCGAGGGCGTCGGTCTGTGCCTGCACGAGATCGAGGAAGTCGTCTATGCAGACGAGAGTGATCGGGGCCTCTGGCGCCATCTCGTGCACGATCTCGGCGACTCCGGTTCCGTGTTCGATCGCGTCGAAGTCGCCGCACATGTCCTTCGTCGCGGTCGCGGCGGGCAGTTCACCGTCGGCGACGGCGTTCTCCCAGCCGCCGAAGCCGAGGTCGACCACGTAGACCTTCTCGCCTGAGCCCTTGCGGCCTGCGGCATGCCACGTGTCCGCCCCTGTGACGCCGGGGCCTTCGCCCGCGACCACCTGGGGCTCCGCCCGCGGAGGCTCCATAACCGACCGCACGCCCGGTGCTGTGGCAAGAGCGAGGAGGGCGGTGACCGGAACTTCGGCGTCGATCGCCTCTCCGACCACGCGGTGTGCTGTCCCACCCGCCGCGGCGATGGCGGCGACGGCGGCGACGGCGGCGGCTGTTTCACCCGGCTTGGACCAGACGAGAACGCGTGCGGTGTCGGGCGTGGCGGGACGGAATCCGAAGGGCAGGCGGGAGAGCACCGTCGCCGCCTTGTACGCGTTCCACAGGTCCGAGTCGAGGCCGGGCACGGGCGGCTTGGAGCTCACGCCGGGGCCCTCGAGTGTGCCCGGGGGCGGGTCGTCTGCGCGGGCGCCTGTTCCTGCGACGGCAGCCCCGGCGCCGACCAACGCGAGGATCAGCACGAGAGCGGCCGG
This sequence comes from Acidimicrobiia bacterium, assembly GCA_020850945.1. GTDB lineage: Bacteria > Actinomycetota > Acidimicrobiia > UBA2766 > UBA2766 > QWHP01. The sequence goes on from JADZDR010000009.1 coordinate 87,582, forward strand.
CTTGGCACAAGTGTGTGGCTTCCCGGCTTTGCGACATCCCACGTTTGTGCTCCCTGCCCGTCGGTTCCCACTGCACCTTTTGCCGCGTTTGACCCTAGCGGAGCGTCGGCGGTCTCGCACAGGGTGCGCAGGCGGGTCAACGCGAGATCCGGTGCCGGGGGCCGGACCGGATGCGACGGTGTCCGCCGGTCAGTAGGCGAGGGCCTCGCCGGCCACGGTGCCGCTGTCGACGGAGACGAGGGCGGGCCGAGGCACGGGGAGTTCCTCGACCGCCGGTTCTGCGGCGGGAGCGTGACCGAGGATGTCGTCGAGGAAGTCGACGGCGGCGTGGTAGCCGAGTTGCATGAGCTCGACAGAGTGACTGAGGTCGGGGAAGCGGATCTCGGGCAGCTCGGGCTGGGGAACGACGACGATCTCGGTTTCGTGGCGGAAGCGCTCGAGGTCGAGGCGGAAGCGGTTCGCGCGGCTGATCGCGAACGAGCGCAGGAGGAGGCCGAAGGAGGAGGTCGGCACCGCCTCGTGCGATGCCTCCTGCAACTCGAGCACGAAGACACGATCGGCATCGACGGCATGGCTGATCGGCACGTTGTTCACGATGCCACCGTCGACGTACGTCTTGTCGCCAATCCTCACCGGCGGGAACACGCCCGGGAGGGCGGTCGTCGCGAGAAGTGGACGGAGCAGGGAGCCCGATCCGAACACGTGTTCCTCGCCGGAATCCAGTTCTGCGGTCACGATGCGCAGAGGGACGCGCAAGTCGGAGAAGCCCGTGACGGGGATGGCCCGCGTGATGAGGCGCAGCATGCCGTCGCTGGGATAGAGATGGTCGTGGCCGCGGGCGATCTTCCACGCGTGCTGCATGGGGCCGCCGGGGAAGATCTCGTCGGTCCTCACGCCGCGCCAGATCTCCTGGAGGCGGTCGACGCCTTTCATGCCGGGGAGGGCGGCCATGACGGTCGCGTTCAGTGCCCCCACGGACGTCGCGACGTAGACATCGGCCTCGATGCCGTGTTCGACGAGGGCGCGGAGTTGCCCGACGTGGACCGCTCCCAGATGGCCACCACCGGAGAGGACGATGGCCGTCGTGGGACGCCATCCGTCGGCCTGTTCGGTGTCACGCCTCGGCCAGCGGTGAAGCAGATCGCCGAGACCTCTCCTCTTGCGCACGGTCCGTCCCCTCCCCCGAAGGAACACCTTCTGACCTCCTCTGAATTCTCTCTCACGGCGGCCGAACCCTGCTCTGACCTCACGCAGAGTGACCGCCTTTATCAGCTTATTCGACGAGCCGGGGCCGTGACACCGATGTCGCGGAAGCGGGTACGGGCCGGTCCGTGCCACGGCTTTGGACGCGTGGGGACCGATGCCTATCATCTCCCGCGGTCGGCTCCCGACGGACGCCGGAGGCCGGCCCCCCGACGCCCCACCGTATTGCGCAGGAGCGCTCCGTGAGCGACTACTACGAGAACTACCTCACGATCTTCTTGTTCGTGCTGGTCGGTCTCGGCCTCTTCGGCGCCATGATCGGTGTCGCCCGCCTCCTCCAGCCACGGCGTCAGACGGCGGCGAAGCTCGCCACGTACGAGTGTGGTGTCGAAGCCGAAGGCGACTGGTGGACGCAGCAGCATGTCCGCTACTACGTCTTCGCCCTTCTCTTCGTGGTCTTCGACATCGAGGCGGCCTTCATCTTCCCGTGGGCGACGGTGATGGGAAGCATCGCCGACGCGTGGGCCGTGCTCGTCGAGATGTTCGTCTTCATCGGGATCCTCGTCGTCGCCCTTGCCTACGTCATGCGCAAGGGTCTGCTCAGGTGGATGTGATCTGGAGATGTCCCTCCCTGTCTCTTGCCTGCCCGCAACCATGCCGGAGTTAGTGAAAAGCTTCCCGAGCGCGGCGGGGACCGGAGGTGCCCGCTGATGCCCCTCCTCGAGCGGATCAACCTCAACGAGAACGCGGTCGGCAAGCCGGTCGCGTGGCTCCTCAACTGGGGCCGGCGCTACTCACTCTGGATGTTCCAGTTCGGGCTCGCCTGCTGCGCGATCGAGATGGGGGCGGCGATCACCTCTCCCCGCTACGACCTCATGCGCTTCGGGGTCATCCCTCTCCCGTCTTCTCCCCGCCAGGCGGACCTCATGGTCGTGGCCGGCACGCTCACCGACAAGATGGCCCCCGCCGTGAAGCGTGTCTACGACCAGATGCCCGAACCCAAGTACGTGATCAGCATGGGCTCGTGCGCGAACTGCGGCGGACCCTACTGGGACTCGTATTCGGTCACGAAGGGCGTCGACCAGATCATCCCCGTGGACGTGTACGTGCCGGGCTGCCCGCCCCGGCCCGAGGCACTCCTGCAGGGGATCCTCGAACTGCAGAAGATGATCCAGAGCGAGGACATCCAGGAGAAGTGGAGAGGTGAGCCGATTGGCACTCGTGCCTGAGGAGATCACCACCTCCTTCCGGGACGTGCTCGGCGAGAAGGTCGAGTCGACGTCGACGTTTCAGGGTCAGGCGGCCGTCGTCGTCACACCCGACGCGTGGGTGGTTGCGTTCACACATGCCCGCGACGTCCTCGCGTGCGACTTCTTCACGTTCGTGTCCGCGATCGACTGGGTCACCGACGACGCGGATGAGGGCGACGCGGTGGAGGAGCCGGAGGAGGGCGCATATGTGGCGCCGGCACGTGATCTGCTCCAGATGGTCGGCCGTGTCAGCTCGACCGGGCAGGGCCACGGCGTGACCATCAAGTCCAACCTGCCCAAGGACGCGCCGGTCATCGACACGCTCACATCCGTTTACGCGGGCGCCGACTGGCACGAGCGCGAAGTGATGGAGATGTTCGGGATCAGCGTGAGCGGTCACCCGCATCCGGAGAAGCTCTACCTCACCGACGAGTTCGAGGGCCACCCCCTCCTCAAGTCCTACAAGCTCGGCGCCCGCGAGGTGAAGCCTTGGCCGGGTGACGTGAACGTCGAGGAGATGCCGGAGGACGCGCCCGTGCTCGACGACGCGGGCAACGTGGTCGAGTTGTCCGACCCCGAGGTGTCGGAGGAGACACCCCCGGAGGAGTCGAGCTGATGGCAGGCATCACTTCCGCCGAGGTCTCGGCCCAGGCAAGGGTGGCGGCCCACATGGCCGACGTCGGTGTCGCCGTCGAGCTCGAGACGCCCGAGATGACGCTCAACATCGGTCCGCAGCATCCCTCGACGCACGGCGTGTTCCGGCTCGTCGCCCGCGTGGAGGGCGAGAAGATCGAGGACGTGGAGCCGGTCATCGGGTACATGCACCGCGGATACGAGAAGCTGTGCGAGGTGAGGACCTACCCGCAGATCACGACACTCGTGAACCGGATCGACTGGCTGTCGGGCTACGCGAACGAGATCCCCTTCATCCTCGCCGCCGAACGTCTCATGGGCATCGAGGCCCCACCCCGTGTGCAGTACATCCGCACGATCCTCACCGAGATGGCAAGGATCGCGACGTTCCTCGCGTTCCTCGGCGTCTACGGCATCGAGATCGGTGCGATCACGCCGATCTTCCACGCGTTCCGGGACCGCGAGCGCGTCCTCGACCTGATCGAGTCCGTCACGGGCGGCCGCTTCCACCCGAACTTCAACCGTGTCGGCGGCCTCCTCGACGACCTGCCCGCCGGTTTCCTCGCCGAGACCGCCGTCGCGATGGACGCCGTGAAGCGGGTCTGCGACGACCTCGAGGACCTCATCCTCGGCAACGACATCTTCCGTGAGCGCACGGTGGGCGTGGGTGTGATCCCCCTCGAGCGGGGGCTCGCCTGCGGGGTGAGCGGTGCGAACATCCGCGCGTCGGGTTGCACGGTCGACATCAGGCGCGACGAGCCGTACCTCGCCTACCCCGAGCTCGACTTCGACGTCGTCACCGACACGCGGGGCGACTGCTTCGCCCGCGCATGGTGCCGGCTGCAGGAGACACGGGAGGCGGTGCGCATCATCGAGGGCGCATGCAAGGCCCTGCCGGCGGGGCCGTTCATGGCGAAGGTCCCGAAGGTGATCCAGGTCCCGCCCGGCGAGGTGTACCAACGGGCGGAAGGGCCCCTCGGTGAGATGGGCTTCTACCTCGTGTCCCGCGGCGGCCGCATCCCCTACCGCGTGAAGATCCGCACACCGTCCTTCTCGAACGTGAGCATCCTGCCGTGGCTCCTCGAGGGCACGTACATGGCGGACCTGATCGCGATCGTGGGCAGCCTGTACTTCATCCTCGGGGACGTCGACCGATGACGACCGCAGGTGTGGCCCCCCACGCCGGATCCGTGCTCGCCTACGACATCCCGTGGGTCGACTTCGTGATCCCGCTCGTCGTCAAGATGCTCGTGATCGCCCTCCTCGTACCCCTGTCCGCCCTCGTGCTCGGCTACCTGTTCCTGAAGCTCCTAGCCCACATGCAGTCTCGACTCGGTCCGATGGAGGCAGGCGGGTTCCACGGCTGGGCCCAGCTCATCGCCGACGGACTCAAGTTCATGCAGAAAGAGGACGTCATACCGGAGGCGGCCGACAAGCCGGCGTTCGCGATGGCGCCCGCATTCGTCCTCGTCTCCGTCGTCCTCGTCATGATCACGATTCCCTTCGGGCCCTCGCTCAACGTGATCGACATCGACGCCCAGGTCTTCATGGCCCTCGCCGTCGCGTCGATCGGCACGATCGGAGTCCTCCTCGCCGGCTGGTCGTCCGCCAACAAGTACTCGCTCATGGGCGGGTTCAGGGCGGCAGGACAGCTCATGGCGTACGAGCTCCCGCTCCTCCTCTCGATCGTCGCCGTCGTGATGATGGCGCAGACGATGAACATGCAGGGCATCATCTCCGCCCAGGGCGGCTTCGAGCTCTTCGGGACGATCCCGATCCCCTACGTCGTCCCCCAGTTCGTCGCCTTCGCCGTGTTCATAGTGGCGGCACAGGCCGAGCTCTCGCAGGCACCCTTCGACATGCCCTTTGCCGAGTCCGAGCTCGTGTCGGGCTACGCCACCGAGTACACCGGTTTCCGCTACCTCTTCTTCTTCATCGCCGAGTTCGCGTCGAACTTCACCATGGCCGCGATCGGAGCCGTGCTCTTCCTCGGCGGATGGTGGTTGCCGTGGGTGCCCGACGGCGTGCTCGAGGTGATCGGTCCGTTCGTACTCGTCGCGAAGATCCTCTTCCTCGTCTTCGTGTTCCTCTGGATGCGCTCCACCTACCCGCGGCTGCGTGAGGACCAGCTCCAGCGTTTCGCGTGGAAGTGGCTCATCCCCATCTCCCTCGTCAACATCGGGATCACCGGTGTCCTCAAGGTGGTGTGGTGATGGCTGCCAAGAGTGGCAAGAAGACGCTGCGCCGGGGCTCGCCCGAGCAGCCCAAGCCCGCCGTCGGCCTCGTCCGCGGGCTGTGGCGCACGCTCTACACGCTCTTCCAGAAGACGCAGGTGGTCCAGTACCCGCATGTGAAGGAGGAGCCGCACCCCCGCGCGCGGGGTGTGATCGGCCTCCAGGCGGAGAACTGCACCGTGTGCATGCTCTGCGCCCGGGAATGCCCGGACTGGTGCATCTACATAGAGGGACACAAGGAGAAGCGCCCCCCGCGCCGCGAAGGTGGCAAGCCGCGCAGCGTCAACATGCTCGATCGCTTCGACATCGACTACGCCCTCTGCATGTACTGCGGCATCTGCGTCGAGGTCTGCCCGTTCGACGCCCTGCACTGGTCGCCCGAGTACGAGTACAGCGAGCTGCGCATCACCGACCTCCTCCACAACATGGAGCGGCTCGGCTACTGGGACGACCACAGGCACACGCCCCCGCCTCTCGAGGCAGGCGCAGAGACGAAGGGGAAGAAGTGAGCGCCCCAGCCGGCCAGGCCGTCCCCCTCCTCCTCGGTCTCGCCATCGGACCGACGATCGCCGCCGTTGTCATCGGGATCGTGATGGTGGTGGCAGGCATCCGCCTCGTCACGACCGACAACGTCGTCCACGCCGCGATCAGCCTCATGGGTGTCCTCGCCGGTGTCGCGGCCACCTTCATGCTGCTCGGAGCCGAGTTCCTCGGCTGGACACAGGTCCTCGTCTACATCGGCGCCATCGTCGTCCTCTTCCTCTTCGGCGTGATGCTCACGCGTGCCCGCCTCGGCGAGGCCGACCTCGACGCCCCCGTCGCGCAGCGCTGGGCGGCGGCGGGTACCGCCGTCCTCGTCTTCGGCCTGCTCACGACGGTCTTCGTGAAGGTGTTCGGCAGCGCCGAGATCACCGTCGTGACGGGTCAGGCACCGCGCGAGCCTGGGGCCCTGACGAGTCCCACGACGGCTGCCGACCTCGCCCACGACCTGTTCCGCGACTGGGTCCTGCCGTTCGAGGCGGTCTCCCTCGTCCTCCTCGCCGCCCTCATCGGCGCGATCGTCCTCGCCCGGCGCGATGACCGCGAGCACACTCGGCCCCGCGTGGCGAGACCCGAGATCGAAGTGATCGACGAAGAGATCGGCCGGGGAGGCGAGACGTGACGGTCAACATCTTCCTGATCCTTGCCGCGTTCCTGTTCTCCCTCGGCGTCTACGGCGTCCTCGCCCGACGCAACGCCGTGATGCTGCTCCTCTCCGTCGAGCTCATGCTGAACGGCGTGAACATCATGCTCGTCGTGTTCGGCGTCATGGTCGGGAACCTGACGGGCCAGGTCTTCGCCTTGTTCGTCATCGCCGTCGCGGCCGCCGAAGTCGGAGTCGGACTCGGGCTCGTGCTGCTCATGTACCGCAACAAGCAGCACGTGAACGTCGACGACGCAGATCTGATGAAGGGCTGACGTGGAGATCTTCTGGCTCCTGCCGATCCTCAACATCGCAGCGTGCTTCCTCACGTTCTTCTTCGCGCGATCGGTGACGAAGAGCAAGGCGCACCTCTGGACGGTGCCCGTCGTGGGTTTCTCGTGGCTCGTAGCCCTCTTCGCCGTCGGCCAGATCATCGTGGGCCACGACGTCGTGAACCAGTCGAAGGAGTGGTTCGACTTCGGTGCCGGCAGCGTGCGCATGGGCGTGCACATCGACGGCTTCGCGGTCGTGATGATGGTCGTCGTCACGAGCATCTCCCTCGCCATGCAGGTGTATTCGATCAGCTACATGCGGGGCGAGGTCCGCTACGTGACCTACTACGCGATCATCGCCCTGTTCACGTCCGGCATGATGATCCTCGTCACGGCCGACAATCTCTTCCTCGCCATCTTCGGCTGGGAGATCATGGGCTTGTGCTCGTACATGCTGATCGGCCACTACCACGAGGACGTCGCGAACTCGACCGCGGCCATCAAGGCGTTCCTCACGACGCGCACCGGTGACCTCGGCCTCCTCATCGGCTCGATCATGTGCTTCTGGGCGGTGCGCACCTTCGACATCGAGGCGATCAACGTCGCCGCCGTCGAGGGTGTCTTCGGCGGTCACCTCCTCGAGGTCGCGGCGATCGCGCTCTGCATCGGCGTGATCGGCAAGTCCGCCCAGTTCCCGCTCCACACGTGGTTGCCCGACGCCATGGCCGGTCCCACGCCCGTGTCGTCCCTGATCCACGCCGCGACGATGGTCGTGGCGGGCGTCTACCTCGTCGCCCGCATGTTCCCGGTCTTCGCCGAGGCGTTCGACATCGGCCAGTTCGGCGGCATCGAATCCGTCCACCTCATCGCGCTCGTCGGTGGTGTCACGGCGCTGGTCGGAGCGTTCCTCGCCCTCGTGCAGTGGGATCTGAAGAAGGTCCTCGCCTACTCGACGATCAGTCAGCTCGGCTACATGATCTTCGGTCTCGGCGTCGGGGCGTGGGGGGCGGCAGTCTTCCATCTCTTCACACACGCGTTCTTCAAGGCACTGCTGTTCCTCGGATCCGGGTCGGTCATCCATGCCGTGCACACGCAGGACATGCGCGACATGGGCGGGCTGCGCAAGGTGATGCCGCGCACCTACTGGACCTGGATCATCGGCACGCTCGCCCTCTGCGGTGTGTTCCCGGCGGCGGGGTTCTTCTCCAAGGACGAGATCCTCGCCGGGGCGTGGCACAACTCGTACCAGTGGGTGTGGGTGCTCGGACTCCTCGGCGCCTTCCTCACAGCCTTCTACATGTTCCGGGCGACGCACCTCACCTTCCACGGCGACTACCGCGGGCACGGCCACCCGCACGAGAGCGACAACTGGATCACCGGTGTGCTGATCGCGCTCGCGATCCCGTCTGCGGTCATCGGATTCATCGGCCTGCCGGGCCAGCTCAACCTGTTCGACGGCTGGTTCGAACCGCATGTCGTGCACGAGATCGTGGAGCGCTACGGCCTCGTGAACGAGTCGCTCGACACCACGACGTGGGTCCTCGCAGCCGTCTCCCTCGCTGTCGCCGCAGCCGGGATCATCCTCGCCTCGATGCTCTTCCTGCCCAAGTGGCGGGACAGCTGGGTTCCGGAGGGGCTCCACTCGGGGTGGACGACCCGCCCGCCCCTCTCGTATGCGCGTACGTTCCTCGAGCGCAAGCTCTACCTCGACTCGCTCTACGGCACCCTCACACTCTGGGTGCGCGACTCGGCATCACGCGCGATGTACTGGACGAACATGCACATCGTCGACCGCGTCATCGATCTCACGGGCGCGGCGTCGCTCCAGCTCGGCAAGGGCTTCTACATGTTCGACCAGGACGGCCTCGACGGCTTCTACAACGGTTTGGCCGCGGTGACGAACCGAGGGGGGCGCGAGCTGCGCCGCACCCAGACAGGACAGGTCCAGCAGTATGCCGGAGTGCTCTTCGCCGCGGCGGCGATCTTCGGCATCTTCTTCATCCTCGTGAACTGACAGAGCCCACCAAGATCTTGGAACAGGAGACAGAGAGCTAGCCATGGAGTGGTTCGAAGACTCGGCACTGACGATCGCAACCTTCGTCCCCATCGTCGGGGCGATCATCATGCTCGTCATCCCGAAGGACAAAGAAGATCAGCTCAAGGCGACGGCGCTGATCCTCACGCTCATCTCGCTCGCCGTCGGCATCGGCATCCTATTCCAGTACGACTACTCGCGCGCGGGGCTCCAGTTCGAGGTCGACGCCTCGTGGATCTCGGCCATCAACGCGCGTTACCACGTCGGGATCGACGGCATCTCGCTTCCCCTCTACATGATGACGCTCGGCATCACGGTGCTCTGCGTCATCTACTCCTGGAACCACTTCCCGGAGCCGCACAACCCGAAGATGTTCCTCATCCTCCTCCTCATCCTCGAGACCGGGATGCTCGGCACGTTCGTCGCCCTCGACCTCATCCTCTTCTTCGTCTTCTTCGAGATCGTGCTGCTCCCCATGTACTTCCTCATCGGGATCTGGGGTGGGCCGAACCGCAAGTACGCGTCGATCAAGTTCTTCCTCTTCACCCTCTTCGGCTCGGCATTCATGCTCGTGAGCTTCATCGCCCTGTACTTCCTCGCCGAGCCGCACACGTTCGACATCGTGCGGCTCGCCGACGAGGGTCTCGACATCGCCCGTTCGACCGCCGTGTGGGTCTTCGCCGGATTGTTCCTCGGTTTCGCGATCAAGGTGCCGATGTTCCCGTTCCACACGTGGCTGCCGGATGCGCACACCGAGGCGCCGACGGTCGGTTCCGTCGTGCTGGCGGCTGTCCTCCTGAAATTGGGCACCTACGGGTTCGTCCGCATCGCCCTGCCGATCCTGCCCGAGGCCGCGCAGACGTGGGCACCGTGGATCGGCCTCCTCGCCGTGATCGGGATCATCTACGGATCCCTCTGCTGCCTCGCCCAGACCGACTTCAAACGCCTCATCGCCTTCAGCTCTGTGGGGCACATGGGCTTCGTCATGCTCGGCATCGCGACCCTGACCCCGACCGGCATCAACGCCGCCATCTTCGGCATGGTCGCGCACGGAATCGTGACCGGCATGCTCTTCTTCGTCGCCGGCTCCATGCACGAGCGCTACCACACACGCGACATCCCGCGCCTCGGTGGCATGATCAGCTCGATTCCCCGCCTCGCCGGCATCCTCGTCCTCATCTCCTTCGCGTCCCTCGGTCTGCCCGCTCTCGCCGGCTTTCCAGGTGAGTTCACGTCGATGCTCGCTGCCTATGAGCCCGCGGCCGGGCTCGACGCGGCAGTGTTCCGGACATTCCTCATCGTCGCCGCGATCGGGACCGTCCTCACGGCGGGCTACATGCTCTACATGCTCCAGCGCGTCGCGCAGGGACCGATCCCTGTCGAGTGGGAGGGGAAACGGCTCCATGACGTGAACGCCGTCGAGTACGTGTCGTGGGTGCCCCTCATCGCGCTCACGGTCGTCCTCGGCGTGTTCCCCGGCATCGTGTTCAACGTGACCAACGAGACAGTCGCACCGTTCTTCAGCGGGATCTTCGGATGATCGACTGGCATGCGGTAGCGCCCGAGCTCGTCCTCACGGGCACCGTCCTCGCGGTGCTCCTCGTCGACCTGCTCGTGCCGAACCGGGCGAAGTGGACCCTGGGTGCCGTGTCGGCAGTCGGGCTGCTCCTCGCCGTCGTGCCTCTCCTCACGCTCGCGGCGGGGGATCTGCCCCGCGAGACGTTCGCAGGCAGCTATGTGGTCGACGAGTTCGCCCTCGTGTTCAAAGGGCTGTTCATCGCCGCCGGGTACATAGTCCTCCTCCTCTCGATCGACAGCATCGAGGAGGGCGCGTACTACCGGGGGGAGTTCTACTTCCTCCTCCTGAGCTCGATCGCGGGCATGTTCCTCATCTCGTCCGCCCGCGACCTCATCGTCCTCTTCATCGCGTTCGAGCTGTTCTCGGCGCCGGGCTACCTCCTCGCCGCCTGGCGCAAGAGCAGTCTCCGCTCGACCGAGGCCGGACTGAAGTACTTCATCCTCGGTGTCCTCTCGACGGCGGTCATGCTCCTCGGCATGGCCCTCCTCTACGGCGTGGCGGGATCGACCAAGTTCGACGCGATCGCCGCCGCCCTGCCTGGGGCGTCGGCGCCCGAGGTAGCGGCGTGGCTGCAGGGTGTGGACGTGCAGGCTGTCGCCGTGCTCGGGATCGTCGCAGTCATCATCGGCTTCGCGTTCAAGGTGTCTGCCGTGCCGTTCCACTTCTGGGCGCCGGACGCGTACGAGGGCGCACCGATTCCGGTCACGGCCTTCCTGTCCGTGTCGGTGAAGGCAGCAGGCTTCGTCGGTATGATCCTTCTCCTCTTCGGGGCCTTGCGCTTCTCGGGCGAGATATGGCGACCCTTCATATGGGTCTTGTCGGTTCTCACGATGACGATCGGCAACCTCATCGCCCTGCGCCAGACGAACCTCGTGCGAATGCTGGCCTACTCGTCGATCGCCCAGTCCGGTTACATCCTCGCGCCTCTCTCCGTCGTCGGCTTGGGCGCCGAGGTGTCACAGCAGGCGCTCCAGGCGGCCGTCCTGTACCTCCTCGTCTACGCGGTGATGAACCTGGGTGCGTTCGGTGTGGTCATCGCCGCTGCCCGCCGCACGAACACGGTCGACCTCGGCTCGTACAACGGGCTGTACCGGACGATGCCCGCCTTGGCGGCGATGATGACGTTGTTCATGGCTTCGCTCACGGGAATCCCGCCCCTCGCCGGATGGCTAGGAAAGTTCCAGGTCTTCAGTGCCCTTGCCTCCGCCGACGAGCCGGCCGCCTGGACCCTCGTCGTGGTAGCCGTCGTGAACTCGGTGATTGCCGCCGTCTACTACATGGGTGTGGTGCGCCGTATGTACTTCGAGGAGCCCGATCCCCGTTACCACGCCGCACTCCTCACCGGGGGCGAGACGGCACCTCCCGCGCCACTCGCGCTCGCGCTCGGCCTCCTGTCGTTCGGGGTCGTGCTACTCGGCATCACGGACATCCTTCCCTACTTCAGTCGCGTCGCCGAGCTCGCGCTCTGAACGGCGCCGGTGGATACCGGGGCACATCTCGTCCGCATGTGCGAGGCGTCACGGCACGGTTCAATCGACTTCGCCCGCTTCATGCAGGTCGCCCTCTACGACCCGGACACCGGCTACTACGCGGGTTCACCGGAACGGGCCGGCCTCCGCGGCGACTTCGTCACGTCCCCTGAGCTCGGCGATGCCTTCGCGCGATGTGTCGAGGTGTGGATCTCCCGTGGTGCGGGACGACGCGTGGCGGACGTGGGTGGTGGGCGGGGCACGTTGGCCACACAGGTGAGGGACGTCGCGGCAGAGGCGGGGCGGAGTGTGGAGACGGCAGTCGTGGATGCCTCCGAGGCGGCACGCCGCGCGGCGGCGGGTGCAGAGCACGTCGTGGCCGGGACGGTTCGGGATCTGCCCTGGACACCCGACGTGGTCGTCGCGAACGAGTTGCTCGACAACCTGCCGGCCCGGCTCATGTCCTCACCTGACACGGAGCGGTGCGTCGGTGTGCGGGACGGGCGGCTCGTGTGGGTGGACCGCCCCGCACCCGAGGGGATGGTGCGGGCGGTCGACGGGGTCTCAGGCGTGGCGTGGCAGAGCTCCGCTCACGGCATCGTGCCTGTCCCGGTGGGGGCGTGGGCGTGGCTCGACTCCCTGCCGCGGGGGGTGCGGCTCCTCCTCGTCGACTACGGGGCGGAAGTCACTGAGCTGCTCGGACGGACGGAGGCTCCCGTGCGGGCCTACCGCGGCCACGCCCGCGTCGACCCGGTCGCGGAGCCGGGAACGGCCGACATCACCTGCGAGGTGCCGCTCGACCTCGTGGAGCGCCATGCTGCGGTATCGGGGCTCGCGCTCACGCGCAGCACGCAGGCCGACTGGCTCGACGAGTGCGGCCTCGATTCGCTCAGGCAGGAGGTGGTGAAGGCGCAGGGGGCGGCGATTCGCAGCCGGGACACGATGGGGGAGCTGCGGGCACGTCACCGCCTCAACGAGTTGAAGGCCCTCGCCGATCCGGACGGTCTGGGTGGTTTCGCAGTCCTGACGAGTGCGGGGACGTGATCGGTGGAGCTCGCCCCCGCGTCAGCGGACGAGCTGGACACCGAGCCCGATCAGGGCGACGGCGGCGAAGATCGTGCTGATGATGGCGAGGAGCACGGTCCGCATCTGGGTGGCGTAGCTGAGGGCGAGGTCACGGATGCCTGACTCGACGCCACCGAGGCGGGTGTCGAAGGTCCGGAACTGGGCCTGGAGGCCGTCGAACTGCCCTGTCAACGTGGCGACCTGGGCAATGAGACCTTCGGTCTTGCCTGCGACTCCACCTAGATGTCCCTCCATGTGGGTCTCGAATGTGTCGAAGTGGGCCTCGAATGTGCCGAAGCGGTTCTCGAGTGTGTCGAGGCGGGCGGTGAGTCGGTTCTCGAGTAGGCGCAGGTCGTCCTTCGTCGCGATCTCGTCCCAGCGGCTGGGGGGAAGGTGTTCCATGAGTCTTGCCGCGTTCTCCTCGCCCAGCACCTCGGCGAGGCGCTCGAACAGCTCGTTGCGTTCTTCGGGTCGTCCCATCATCGTCCGACTCCTTTGCGGGGTGCAACGGTATTGTGACGAACATACGTTCGAGGTGTGACATTGGGAGGGGAGTGGGTCCGTTTGCCTTCCGGTGCAAGTGGGGACGGGTGCTAGGTTCGGGCGGTTGCAGGGATGCAACAATCGAGGCGGGATGCCCGAGTGGACAAAGGGACCTGACTGTAAATCAGGCGGCTCAGCCTTCGGAGGTTCAAATCCTTCTCCCGCCACCAGCCCGGAGTACTCACGCAATCTCTGGGTACCTGAGCGGCGATATATCGCCGCTCAGGTACCCAGAGGGAGCGAATACCCCGGGGATCGGCCGGAAGTGTCAGGCCGACGGCTCACGGTGCAGGCACCACACCGGCGGTGTGCCGGGGAGACGGATCTCGTCGCTGACCTCGAAGCCCGACCGTGCGTACCAGGCGACGTTGGCTTCCTTCTGTGTCTCGGTGTAGGCGGGGATCCCCTCCGTGTCGCAGCGGTCGAGGACGGGCCGGAGGAGGGCGGTGCCGACCCCGCGTCCCTGCGCAGTCGGATCGGTGGCGAGGAGGGCGAGGTACCAGTGGGGTTCACGCGGGTGGCGCCGCTCGACCTCGAAGAAGAGACGCGCTGCCTTCGCGCGGTGGCGCACACGCCCGACGAGAGCGAGGGAGCGGGCGGTGTAGCGGGCGTCGCGGGCCCGGCTCCGCGGCCAGCCGCCAGGGGCGATCCAGCCCGCGATGCCGCGGGGCCGGCCACGGAACTCGGCGACCCACACGCAGGCCGAGGGGTCGCGGAGGTCCGCGAGGAGGCCGGTGAACGCAGTCGGCAGCAACCGGTATTCGTGCAGGGGATCCCGCGAGAAGAAGTCGACGAGCGGATCGTGCCAGAACGCCCGCGCGGACACGGCGGTGATCTCTTCCTCCTCGTCGCGAGCCATGGGGCGCACGGGGACGGTCACACACCCCTCCTTGCGGACGTGGAGTGGCCTGCCGCTCCGAGCCGTCAATATAGGGTGAGACGCGACACCACCGCTGCCTGTCGGGTACCCTCCTCTGCCATGCGCTGCTACCCGAGACTGATCGCTGCCCTCACAGTTGCCCTCCTGCTCGTGGCAGGATGTGGCTCGGACGAACCGTCTGGTACGGACGACACCGAGACGACGTCCGAGGTCACGACGACATCAGCCGAGGCGGGAGCCGTCGAGGCGTGCGGCCTCCTCACCGAGGACGACGTTGCCCCACTCGTCGGTGCGGGCTCCCAACCCGAGTCGAGTCAGGCGAGCCCGGACTCGGGGAGTGACACGTGCTCGTGGCGACAGGCAGACGCCCCACCGGACGAAGAGGCGAAGCTCCTCACCCTCACAGTCGGAGACGCGTCCACTTACGCAGAGCTGAAGGCGAGTCAGCCCGAGGCGACGGCCGTGACGGGAGTGGGCACCGAGGCGTTCAGCGCCGTGGGGAGCACGGGCCCTCTCGTGGTCGCGACCGACGGGGACCACACCTTCCAGGTACAGCTCGCAGGTGGTACGGACACCGACATCCCCGCTCTCGAGGGACTCGTCAAGACGGCGATGTCCAACCTCGATTCCCCCGAACCGGTCAACAACCCCGACGAGTAGCGGGCGGCGTCAGGCGACGCTGACTGTGGGGGAGGTGCGCTCGCCGGAGGCACGGACAGTGCGGGAGAGGGGATGGGTCACGAACCCGGCACCCGTCCGGCGCCAGCCTGCAGCGGCGAAGGCCGGTGTGAGCTCGGAGTCGAGCAGGTTCACGTCGCGTACGGCCTCGATCCGCACGGGCCGACCCCGCCATGTGGCAAGGCGGGACAGTTCCTCGAGGACCTCCGCCACGAGGACCTCCGACGCCGTGGCGTCCGGATCCGCGAGTATGAGGCGGCGGCCGTAGGCGGAGACGAGCACGAGGGGCTCACCGCCGCGGCTCACGACTGCACTGCCCGGCGTGCGTGCCCGCCATGTCCCACCCGCCTGTGGCTGTCGTGGGAGGTCGAACACCGTTCCCCACGCGTTGGCGGGATCCGACCCGAGCACGAGGCGCGGTGTGGCTGCGGGTGCATGGTCACGGAGGTCGTCGATCGTCGCCGCCCGCGCGAACTGCATGCCGCTCAGCCCGAGCACGAAGCGACCCTGCACGAGCTCTCCACGCACGGTACGGAGGCGCAGCTCGTGGAGCACGGCCCGCCATGGCACGTCGTGCCGCTCGGCCCGGAAGGTCTCGCGGCACACGATGCCCCAACGGGCGAGGAGCATGTCGACGGCCACTCCCACAGGCAGCCGGGCAGGGGTCTCGGGGTGCCGGATCTGCCAGCGGCCCGGTAGGCCCCCACGACCACTTGTCTGACCCGGCCCACCTGTGAGGGCGAAGGCCGCCCGGTCGTGCGCGAGGCTGCCCCGTCTCCTGCGAAGCCACTCGCGCAGGGCAGCGAAGGTGTCGGCGGTCACCAATCCTGCCCAGAAGAGACGCATGAGCGCCGCGTCGATCTCCGCCGGGTCCGTGGCCGGGACCGCGGCATGATCCGCGAGGTCTGCGGAGAACCAGCCGCCACCGCTGCCGAGCACCGACATGATCGCGTCGCAGACTGCTTCCCGAGGTGGCGGTGAGGCCGTGTCCCGTGCCCGTGCCTGTCCACGCCGGGCGACGACGACCAACCCGCGACCGCTACCGGACCAAGACCAGTCCCCACCCGCGCAAACCCCGTCGAGCGATGCCGGCGTGTAGTCCTCGGCTCTCGCCTCGAGAAGACCGTTCTCCCAGTCGCCGAGGGGCAGAGGCAAGTTGCCGAGGGAATCGAGGACGCGGGGCAGGGCGTCGTTGCCTGCTGTCGTTCGTCCCGGCGCACCGAGGTGGTGATGCAGGAGGAAGGACGCGTAGTGCGCGGCGCTCACGGGCGCGATCGCAGCTCGCGCTCGCGCGAGTGAGACGCGGTGCATACGCTGCAAAACGTCGGGTGGACACCACTCGCGTGCCGTACCCATGGGCAGGTAGTGGCCCGACACGAGGCGGCCGGTCTTCTCCTGCACGCGGAGGAGGGATACGACCGACTCCACCTCCATGCCGTAGCGGGCTGCAAGGTCGGATGCCGCCAGCGGCCCAGCCCAGTCGAGCCGGCGCAGGAGGAGGTTCTCCCGCGAGCGGTCGGCATCGGCAGCGGCGACCCAGCGGGCGAGCTCGGCGTGTCGGACGATGCGTCCCTCGGCGGCGAGTCGCGCGACGCGCGAAGCAGTCTCCTCGGGGGGGCACGAGAAGCGTTGTGCGATCTCGTGATCGCTCATGTCGCCCAGGTCCGAGAGGAGGGCGAGGACGGACACGTCGTCGAGGGGACGCGAGGGCAGGCGGGGCGACGGCAGGGAGCCGAGCTCCGCCCGGACCTCGTCGACGACGTCGGCGTCGAGCAGGGAGCGCAGATCCTCGACGCGTAGGACTTCGCCGAGCAGCTCGCGGTCGAGGGCGAGGTAGGCGGCACGGCATTCACCGCGGGGGGCGTCACCTGCCTCGGCGAATGCCTTCAGGAACACGAAGTCGAGTGCAGCCGCAAACGGTGATGCGCGACGCGTGGGCACGACGGGACGGGCGATCTCTCCCGCCTCGATCCCGCGCAGCACGCTGCGCAGGCCTTCGACGTCCCACATCTCCTGGTAGCACTCGCGGACCGCCTCCTGCACGACCGGGAACCCCTCCTTGCGCCGCACGACGGAGAGCAGATCCGCCGCCCGCTGCCGCTGCAGCCAGAGCGGCGTGCGGCGGGCGGGCGAGCCCTTCGGGAGGAGAAGTGCGCGCTGGGCGCTCTCACGGAAGCGCCACGCGTACATGGGGGCGTCGGCGAGCTCACCTATGAGGAGCTCGTGCACAGATCCGGCGTCGACGGCGTCGAGGAAGCTCAGGTCGGGATCCCCCTCGAACTCGGGGAGACGGATGATCACGCCGTCGGCGGTCCATGTGACCTGCGGGTCGAGGTTCCCGAAGCGATCCCGGATCGGCGGCTTCACGGCGTGAGCCCACGCCCCGTTCACCGCGTATCCGAACAGCGAGTGGATGACGATGCGGAGGTCACCGATCTCGTCGTGGTACCACTCGACCGGCACGACCCTGTCGGAGGGGACGTGCCCGAGGGCGGCCTGCTGCGCCGCGACGAGCTCGATCAGGGCGTGGGTGGCCTCGTCGTCCAGCGCGCAGTGGTCGTCGAGCAGGTGCCGGAGGCCATCGAGGTCGTCGAGGCCGTCTGCGATCCGTCGGGCGAGACCGGCGACGCGGCGGCCGAGATGTGTGCCACGCCCCCGCTTCTCGCCGTTCCAGAACGCGAGCATTGCCGGCTCCCCGGGGGCGGGGACCACGAACACGTTCGAGTGGTCGACGCGGGTGGGCCGCCACGTCGAGGCGCCGAGCACGAACGGCCATCTGTCCCTCTGCATGTCGCCCACGAACTCCTCGTCGAGCGAACCGAGGCGCAGACCCTCCACCTCGTCCGTGCCGGTTCCGGGGTCGAGGCGCACCGTGTACTCGCCGCGGTCGGGGATCGTGCCGCCGTTCGTCGTCGCGAGGAGGCGTGCGCCACGCCTGGCATGGACCGTTCCCGTCGCCCGGTCGACGACTATGCGGGGCTGGAGCTCGCGGTAGCGCTCGTCGGCGTAGCCGCCCTCGAGCATGCGCAGCACGTTCTCGAGTTGCGCGTCCGACAGTGTGCGGAAGGGGAGGCTGCGACGCACGATCCTCGCGATGTCGCATATGTGGAGGTCGTCGACTGCGGCCATGGAGACGATGTGCTGGGCGAGCACGTCGAGGCAGAGGTCGGGGATCGTGACCGGCTCGATGTCGCCTTCGAGCACGGCGGCGGCGACACCGGCGCACTCGAGGAGGTCGACGGGGTGGCGAGCGAGGAGCCGTCCCCGGCTCGTCTCCGTGATGCCGTGGCCCGAACGGCCGACCCTCTGGACGGCCGCCGTGGCCTCCTGGGGAGACGCGTACTGGACGACACAGTCGAGCGCTCCCATGTCGATGCCCAACTCGAGTGACGATGTGGCGACGAGGCCGCGCAGCCTGCCCTCCTTGAGGCCGACTTCGAGGTCGCGCCGCACCTCGTGCGCGACCGATCCGTGGTGGGCGTGGACGAGCTCCTCGCCCGCGAGCTCGTTCACGCATTGCACCATCTGTTCGACGTTGCCCCGTGAGGGAGCGAACACGAGCGTCGCCGTGTGGTTGCGGACGATCTCGACGATGCGGCGGCAGGCTTCGGTGAACGCCGGTCCGGCGTTCGGTGTCGCCGGCCTGCCGGGCGTCACGGGGATGTCGGCACCGCGCCCTCCGACGTAACCCACGCGCAGGTCGAGGGGTCGCTGCCCGGGGCAGTCGACGATCGCCACGTCACGTGCCGTCCCAGACTCGTCGAATCCGCCGAGCAGGTTCGCCACGGCAGACACGGGCCGCGCTGTCGCGGAGAGGCCGATACGCCCGAAACCGGCACGGCCGTTCCCTGCCGTGATCTCCTCGAGGCGCTCGAGGCTGAGCGCGAGGTGCGTGCCCCGCTTCGTGCGGGCCACGGCATGGATCTCGTCCACGACGACCCACTCGACGGTGCGCAGCACCTCACGGGCTCTGGGGGCGGTGAGCATGAGGTAGAGGGACTCGGGCGTCGTGATGAGGATCTCGGGCGGGTTGCGAAGAATCGAGCTCCGCGTCGACGACGACGTGTCACCCGTCCGCACCCCGATGCGGATGTGCGCGAGGTCTTCGCCTGCTGCCGCGGCGACCCTACGCACCCCTTCGAGTGGCTCACGGAGGTTCCGTTCGATGTCGTAGTTGAGAGCCTTGAGGGGTGAGACGTAGAGGAGACGCACACCCCGACCCGGAGTGTCCCTTTCCTGCGTGAGGAGCCGGTCGATCGACCACAGGAACGACGCGAGCGTCTTGCCCGAACCGGTCGGGGCGAGGAGCAACGTGTGACTCCCGCCGGAGATGGCATCCCAGCCGCGGGCCTGGATCTCGGTCGGCGAACCGAACCGGCCCCTGAACCACTCCCGTACGTGCACGCCGAATCGGCCCAGTACCTCGCCGGTCCCCTGCGTGTGCATACGATGAAGGTAACAGGCCCCTCCGACACGCTCCTATGCTCCGACGCGGACGAGAAGAGAGGTAGGTCACGATGTCGAATCCGCTCGAATCGCTGTTCCCGCTCGGGACGAGCGTCTGGTACGACAACATCAGCCGGGACTTGCTCGATGCGGGCGGCCTCACGACCCTCGTGCGTGAGCGTTGCGTACGCGGGGTGACGTCGAACCCGACCATCTTCGACAAGGCCGTGACGGCATCGAAGGCCTATGACGAGCAGATCCGCACCTCGCACGAAACCGACCCGGAGGCGATCTTCTTCGAGCTCGCGGTCTCCGACATCCAACGTGCCTGCGACGTCCTTCTCGACGTGCATCGGTCGGGATCGAGCTGCGGCGACGGCTACGTGAGCATGGAGGTCTCACCCCGTCTCGCCCGCGACACCGCGGGGACGATCCGTCAGGCTGCGGAGTTGCACTCGCGCATCGACCGTCCCAACCTGTACGTCAAGATCCCGGGCACGGCCGAGGGACTGCCGGCGATTGAGGAGTCGATCGCGAACGGGATCAGCATCAACGTGACGCTGCTCTTCGCCGTAGACCGCCACATGCAGGCGGCCGAAGCCTATGTCGCCGGGCTCGAACGCGCCCTCGACGCGGGGCGTGACATCGGTCGGATCTCGTCCGTGGCGTCGTTCTTCGTCTCGCGTGTCGACACGCTCGTGGACAAGATGCTCGAGGAGGACGGTTCGGAGGCGGCACTCGCCCTGCGGGGCCAGGCCGCCATTGCCAACGCAAAGATCGCGTTCGAGGCCTTCCGCGCCAAGTTCCGCGGCGAGCGATGGGCGACACTCGCGGCACGGGGCGCCAACCTGCAGCGCCCCCTGTGGGCGAGCACGAGCACGAAGAACCCAGCGTACGACGACACACGCTATGTCGTGGAGCTCGTCGGACCCCACACTGTGAACACGATCCCACAGGTGACCATCGACGCGGTGGCGGATCACGGCCGTATCACAACCACGACCGTGCTCACGCACTTGGACGAGGCGAAGCGGGTGATGGACGACCTTGCCGGAGTCGGAGTCGACATGGCCGCTGTCTGCGCCCAGCTCGAGGACGAGGGTGTGAAGGCCTTCGCGGAGAGTTGGGAGCAGCTTCTCGAGACCGTCGGCACGCGCCGAAGCGAGCTCGTACCCGCCTGAGCCGGGATCGCCTGGAGCGGATCGGGCCGTCATCATCCCGAGCCCGTGGCCAGACTGCTCTGCACGGCCCGCAACAGGGTGTCGGGTTCGAACGGCTTGTCGAGCACGCGGTCCTGCGGCGTGACATCGGGGGGGACATGGCCCGAGACGTGCAGGACCGCCATGTCGGGGTGGTGTGTCCGCAGGGCGGCGGCGAGCTCGGGGCCGGACATGCCGGGCATGACGATGTCCGTCACGGCGAGATCCACGCCGTCGGTGTGGCGTGCCGCGACGTCGACCGCCTGCATCGGGGACTGCGTCTCGAGCACCGTGTATCCGGCCTCGCGGAGGATGCGTGCTGTGGACGCGAGGAGATCGCCGCTGTCGTCGACGAGGAGGATCACGGACCCGGAGACATCCGTGGCGTCGTCGTCCTCGGCAGGTATCGGCTCCGACCCCTCTGCCTCGACCGGCGGCCCGCGCGCGGGGATCGCGACCGTCACGACCGAACCGGTACCGGGTTCGGACTCGATGTCGACCCACCCGAAGAGCGACGCCGTGATCCCGTGGACGATCGAGAGGCCGAGCCCGGATCCGCCGCGGTCGAGCTTGGCCGAGAAGAAGGGGTCGAAGGCGCGCTCCACCTGTTCAGGGGTCATGCCCACACCGTCGTCCGCGACCTCGATCGTCACGTAGGTGCCGGCCGGCCGCCCCGCCTGCGCCTCGTCGATCCCGATCCGTACCGGCCTCACTCGCACCTCGACGTGCCCCTCGTCCCCGACCGCGTCGAGGGCGTTGGCGACGAGATTCGAGAGGACCTGCTGGAGGTCCCCGGGGTCGGCGACGATGTCGGGCACGTCGCCCTCGATATCGAGGGAGAGCCCGACACCGATCGGGACGGTGCTCTCGAGAAGCTGGAGGCTCTCCGTCACGACGCGGCCGGGATCTGGGATCATGCGCGGCGACGAAGTCGCGCCTCGACCCCCGAAGGTGAGAAGACGCCGCGAGAGTACAGCCGCGTCCTGTACCGCCTTGCGGATCGCGGAGAGGTCCGCCTGCCCCTGCGGGTCGTCGGTGACCGACTTCTCGAGCAGGGTCGCGTGGTTCGAGATGATCGCGAGCAGGTTGTTGAAGTCGTGGGCGACACCGCCCGCGAGGAGGCCGAGGCTCTCGAGGCGTCGGCCACGGGCGAGTTCGGCTTCGACCTTCGCCCGATAGGCCGCCTCCTCGACTCGGGCCATCTCCGAGCTGTGCCGTTCGACGGTCGTCATGTCGAGGGCGGTCCCACGCAGGGCGACAGGTTTGCCGTCCGCGTCGTGCACGAGCTCCGACGTGAAACGCAGGAGGAGCGGATCCCCCTCGGGTTGCTCGACACGCAGCTGCACATGCGACCCGGGAGCCTCGTTCGTCACGTCACCGAGAAGATGGAAGAAGTAGCTGCGATCATCCGCATGGAAGCGGGCCGCGACCTCCGCCGCGGGTGCGGACACGGATCTCGGGCCGAACCCGAACATGTCGGCCATCGCCGGGGAGAGATGGGCGACACCGGTTCGCAGATCGAGCACGAACGTTCCGAGCCCGGCGAGGTCGAGGGCGCGCTCGAGGTCCTGGCGCGAGAGGGCGAGCTCGGCCTGCGCTTCCTGGCGCTGGCATGCGGAGACGAGCACGTTGAGCACCGCGCGTGCAAGGCCGATCGTGGCTCTGTCCCACTCGCGCGCCCCGTTCGCACCGCAGACGAGGAGGGCGGCGAGTCCGTTGTGCGTCGCCGGCACGGCGACGACCTCGACGAGGCCGAGAGCGTGCATGTCGTCACCCACCACACCCCGTGCGGTGTCGGAGCGGACGATGCAGACCCGGTCCTCCGCTAGGACCGGGCCGTCCTGCGCGAGGAGGTGGGCGACGAGATCGAGGACGGACATGTCCGTACGCCGCGTCCACGTCCACGTGCGGCGTGGGTCGAGCTCCTCTTCGGGCACGACCGTGGCGAGGGCGCATGCGTCGAGCGCGAGGAGAGTCGCGAGGTCTTCGAGCGAGCGGCGCAGGCTCGTCGCGTAGTCGATGGCGTCGGCGCGCACGAACCGGGCGGAGATGTCACCCAGCAGCCGGACGTGGCGTTCCGAGTCCTCAGGCCTATGGTTCGCCACCATTCGGGTTCACTCCGGGACTGCGGCGGATCAGGCCTTCGCGGGACGCGATGGCGACGGCCTCAAGCTTCGAGTGGGCGCCGAGCTTGGGGAGGAGACGTTGGATGTGATTGCGCGCTGTGTTGAGACGGATGTCGAGGGTCGCGGCCACTTCGCGTGTGGACATGCCGTCGGCGAGAAGCGCGAGGACCTCTCGTTCGCGCCGCGTGAGGGTCGCGCCGGGTTCCTCGCTGCTCTCGACTTCCGCTCGCAGGGCGGGATCTATGAGTGACTCTCCCGCGGCGGCGCGGTGGACGGCATCGACGACGGCGTCGATGGACTCGGTCTTGGCGAGATGGCCCACGCAGCCTGCGCGGACGGCATCGCGGAGTGTCGTGTCGTCAGCGAGGCCGGTGAGGAGGAGGACCTTCGCCCTCCCGTTCGTCTCGTTGATGCGTTTCGTCACCTCGGCGCCGGTCACGTCGGGGAGGAGGAGATCCATGAGGACGACGTCCGGGCGGAGGTCGCCGACGAGGGACAGGGCTTCCTTGCCGGTCGTGCACGTGCCGACGACGTCGATCCCGTGGTCGGAGAGGAGCCGCACGAGACTCTGCGAGAAGAGCACGTGGTCGTCGACCACGAGGACGGACACCGGCGGGCTCGGAGCTCGAAGCGGTTCACCTGGCATGTCCACGATGCTAATTGGTCAGGGCGGCTCGCCCGTACCCGACATGCGGGTGCCTGTCGACGTTCAGGTGGTTTGCGCAGCTTCGGCCCGCTTCTCCCTGCTCTGCTGCTGCCGCCAGAAGACGAACGTGCCGATCCCGAGGAACACCTGCGGGAAGAGGGTGCAGGCACGCCACACCATGTCGGCTGCGAGGGCGACGTCTTTCGGGGCGCCGGCTGCCGTGAGGAGGGCGACGAGGGCGGCGTCGACGGTGCCGAGTCCGCCCGGTGTGACGGGGATGAACGAGGCGAGACGCGAGAACGCGAAGGCCGAGAACGCCTCCGCCAAGGAGACCGTGCCGCCACTGCCCGACGTGTCGAGACCGACGAGGGCGACGTACAGGACCGCGAACTGGGCGAGCTGCTGGAGCACGCTCGTGAGCGAGATGCGCAGCCAGCGCGCGCGGATGACGTCGACGGTGGATGTGCGGAACCGCACGATCTCGTCGTCGAGGTGTGGCTCGACGTCCCTGTGTACGAGCCGGACCGACCGGTGCACGATGCGGTTGCCGAGCTTCCCGATCTTGCGAGCGGTCTCTTCGCTGCGCAGGACGAGGGCGAAGAGGGCGACCATGACGCCGATCCCGACGAGGCCGAGCGCCGTGATCCAGACGGAGTGCCCTGTCGCCTCGCCGGAGACGGCGAGGCCGAGGAGCGCGAGGACGGGAAGTCCCAGGGTCACGAACAGGTTCCACACGCTCGTGATGCCGATCGCGGCAGTGGTCGGGGCGGGACCGAAGCCGTACCCCGAGAGCATCGCGTACTGCACACCGAGGCCGAACGCGCCACCGAGGGGAATCGTGTTGCTGATCATGAAGGATGTCTGGCGCACGACGAATGCGGGGCCGTACGCGAGGCCGGGCAGGGCCGCCTGGTACGGGAGGACGTACACGAGGATGTTCACGACGGTCGCGACGGCGAGGAGGACGAGCGACTCCGTCGACATCTCCTGGATGGAGGCCCACGCGTCCTTGTAGCTGGCGAACTTGGGGAAGATGCCGAGGAAGACGATCACGAGGACGGCGAGGGTGACGAGGGCTGCCACGACCTGCCTACCCCGGCTCGGCCGTGCCGGCGCGGGCGGGGTGGTGTCGTCCGCTGCCTGTGACGGGGCTGGGGGCGGATCGTCGTGGTCGGTCATCCGGTCATCCGAATGTCGCCAAGGTCACTGTGCCGTCGTCGATCTCGAAGTTCACTCGGTTCTCCGAGTAGTCGAGTGTGAGGGGAAACGAGTCGCCGTCCTCGCGGGCGATGCGCCACGGCCGCCCCTGTGACTCGGCGAGCGCGATCGCGTCCGCCTTCGTGAGGCCCATGAACTCCGTTGCCACACTCTCCGGGGGTGGCTGGCCGGTGTCGGGGGGCACCGTCGTCGAAGCGAAAGCGGTCGTGGACGTGGCCTCCGTCGTCACCGTGTCACGCGGTTGCGTCTCGGCCTCCCCACATCCCCCGACGAGCACTGCCGCGGCCAACGCCGCGCCCACGAGTCGCAGGCATCCGAGGGGGTGTCTTCGGGCAGGCACGTTGGGCAGGATACCCCCCACGTGCCCGGGTACAATGCGACCCTTGCCTCCTTAGCTCAGTGGTAGAGCACTTCCATGGTAAGGAAGGGGTCCTCGGTTCAATCCCGAGAGGAGGCTCCATTAAGTCCCTGGTCAGCGCTTCGGGATGCTCGACGGGCTCCTCGAATGCGTAGGCACCGGCTCCGGTCGGTCAAGATCGGCCGCTCGCGGCGGATACCGGCCGAAGCCATCCGCCAGTACGTCTCGAAGTTGAGCGATCCATCGGCCGCATGATCCTCTCGATAGATTGACGCGCATGCCGAACGGTGACCCGCTGCCCGATGAGATTCTTCTCAGCCGCGACGAGGCAGGCTCGATCTTGTTCGCTCTCGACGACGCGGCCGACGCACTCGGTTCCGACCCCGAGCTGCGCCGACGTCTCGAAGTTGCCGCCCAGATCATCGTTGAAAAGTTCCTACCCGACGTGCCCGACCTGTGATCTACCCTGGAGGGATGATGCGCGACGACGCTGTTCGTACAACCGAAGCGGGTAGGCAACTCGGCGTCGACACGGCCGAGGTGTACCGGCTGATCGAATCGGGGGAACTGCGGGCCGGCAAGGGCGCTGATGGTCTCGTGTGGGTGCTCACCGACTCGATCGACGCCTACCGGCAGCACCAGTCCGCTCCGCAATCCACCTGACGGCCGGTCTATCCCTCGGTGCCGTAGAGCTTGTCGAGAGCCCCCGTGTGAGCCGGGATCGAATCCCGCACAGAACCTGCCTGTCCGCGATGCGAGAGGGCGGCGGGTCCCGGCGTCGTCGTATCAACGACAGCAAGGGCTGTGGAGGGGTGATGCGTGTCGCCCCGGTCGGTCTCACCGCCAACGATCCCTTCGAGCTCGGTGCCACTGCTGCCTCCATCACTCACATGCACCCGACAGGCTGGCTTGCCGCAGGGGCCTTCGCGGCGCTCCTCTCCCGTGTTCTCAACGGTGCGGATCTGTCGGCGGCGTGCAACATCGTGATCGAGAACCTCGACGAGATGAATGGCGGAGAGGAGACCGCGAATGCCTTGCGGGCCGCGCTCGAGGTGGCCGAGAGCGCGCCCGTTGGCGCCGAGACCGTGGAGCGTCTTGGGGCCGGCTGGGTTGCCGAGGAAGCCCTTGCGATAGGTGTGTACGCGACCCTCGTCGCTGATGATTTCAGTCACGGACTGAACGTGGCGGTCACGCATTCGGGTGACAGCGACAGCACCGGTTCGATCGCCGGCAACCTGTTGGGCGCAATGCACGGCGAAGAGGCTCTCCCGCCTGCCCTCCTGGACGACCTCGAGGGGCGGGACGTCATCAGACAGGTGGCGATCGATCTCGCCGGCATTTGTACGGGTGCCGCGCCCGACCACGACAGGTATCCACGAGTGCCGCCGCATCTTCCGGGTCTTCCACGACGAGAAGGCCCACGCCACGTACCGCGCCATGGACAAGATCCTCGCCGTCTACGACGCCCTCACCGCCGCCACCGACGCAGGCACCCCGTATGCGACCATCCTCACCCCACCCCCCGCCGCCCCGACGATCGCCCACGATCGCCGATGACCACCGAAGGCGCATGATTTTCTCGGGTTTCGTCCTGAAATGGGTGGTTCTTGTCGCAGTCGTGCGTTAGACTCGAACACACGTTCGAGTGGCGAGATCGGTGTTCGACTGGCGGAGGGCAGGACGGATGGTCGCAGCCCACAGCGACTACCGCGATGAAGACCACGAGGACGAAGGCGGGGCGGGACGGGCC
>JADZDR010000010.1 GCA_020850945.1 Acidimicrobiia bacterium
GAGATCTTCCTCGACGTGGCCGAGGCACCACGCCGATGAGGGCGACACCGTCCGTGCCCGACGAGGAGCGGCACTACTACCTCGATACGTTCGTGGGCCGCACCGTGATCTTCGCGCCGCTCACGGACGGCGCCGTCGCCGAATGCCGCGATGTGGCGGGGGAGCTGCACCGCCACGGTGCCTCCGTCGTCCTCGTCGAGCCGGGCGCGTCCGGTGAGGCGATCTCGGGGGACGACGTGACCGCCGTGTGGCGCGAGCTGAGCCACCGGAGGATGGCGACGCTCACGCGCTCTGATGTCAGGGCCGCCGCGGAGGCGCTCGCGGCGGCGGGACGCGTGCACAAGCTCGTGCTGGTCGGCACCGGGCTCGTCCTGCGGGACCGAGGGGGGGAGCGGCGCAGCTTCGTGGACATCGCCTCCGCCGGCCTGCCCGGCCCCCTCATGGATGCTGCCGCACCCCTCTACCGCGGTGTGGAGGGCGTGAACCTGTGCGAGCCCGGGCACGTCACCGCCGAGCTCCTCACGTACGAGGGGAGCGGTACGCTGCTCACGTTGGGTGACTACGGGGAGGTGAGGCCTCTCGGCTTCGACGACTACGCCTCCGTTGCCGCCCTCCTCCGGCGGGGCAGCACACTCGGTTACCTCAGGCCCCGCGAGCCGGACGAGATCGAGGCCGTTCTCCCCCGGGCTCTCGGGTTCTTCGTGGCCGGCAAGTCCCCTGCCGGGGTCGTCGCCCTCGAGACGGATCGCTATGCGGGGAGCGGATTCGGCGAGCTCGAATCCCTCTTCACGATCAGTCGCTTCCACGGCGAGGGTGTCGGCAGGCGGCTCGTCGAGGCACTCGACGACCGCGCTCGCGAGTGCGACATCAGCCGGGTCTTCGCGGTCACGACGAACGACGACGCCGCCCGGTTCTTCGGGACGTGCGGTTACGTCGAGGTCGGGGATGCTGACGTACCGCCTGCGAAGTGGGTGGGGTACCCGGCAGAACGCCGTGGCACCGCCCGCTGCTTCGTCCGCGAGCTCTGACCGGAACGGCCTGCCCGTGATCCCCGAAGCCATCGGCCGGAGAAGTGGATAGATGATTCACCCCCGAACTCCTATCCTGGAAGACATGAGAAAGACAGCAATCGGTATCGACGACGCAAAGGTGGATGCCGTGCGCCGGATTCTCGGCACGAAGGGGATCACCGACACCATCGACGCCGCGCTCGCCGAAGTGATGAGGCAGGACTCCGCCCTGCGCCACTTGGACCGCCTTTCGGCCATGCGGGGTATCGATCTCGGCGATCCCGACGTGATGGAGGACGCATGGCGTTGAGCCAGTACCTGGTCGACAAGTCGGCCTTGGTCCAGGCGTCGGTGAGCGAGGATGCCCGGCGCCGGCTCTCGGGTCTCTTCGCGCAGAGGCAGGCGCTGACATGTTCCGTCATCGATCTCGAGATCCTCTTCAGCGCCAAGTCGGCTTCCGACTGGCGCGCCGTCTTCGCCGAACGTCGCACAGGGTTCCACAGACTGGACATCGACCAGAGCGTCTTAGACCGTGCGATCGAAGTCCAGGGCCTACTGGCCGAGCAGGGTCGCCACCGGGCCCCGTCCATTCCCGACCTGGTCGTGGCTGCATGTGCCGAGGCTCACCGTGTGAACCTCATGCACTACGACAAGGACTTCGAGGTGATCTCGGCCGTGACAGGCCAGAGTGCCGAGTGGATCACACCTCGGCGCAGAGCCCGCGGGTGAGGAGTCCGGGTACCCGGAGCGCCGTCAGAACCCCGCAGGTGGCGGTGCGTGGTCGAAGAGCCGGCACGCGTTCCGCCACGCCACGGCCTCGAGCACGGGGCGTGGCAGGGCGCCACAGGTCCTCTCGAGCGTTCCCTGCGAGTCGGGCCATGTCGAATCGGCATGCGGGTAGTCGGTCTCGACCATGATTCTGTCGGCACCGATGCGTTCCCAGAGCGCGATCGTCGAGGGATCGTCGAGGGTGCAGAACGAGAAGTTGCGCAGGAGGGCCTCGGCAGGCGTGAGCTCGGCCCTCGCCCACCTGCCTGTGGGTGTGCCGCTGTGGCCCACGACGTACTCGAGGCGATCGAGGAGCATCGGCACCCAACCGATCCCTCCCTCTGCGAGGGTGATCCGCAGATCGGGGAAGCGCAGAGGGATACCCGCCCAGATCCAGTCCGCAGCCGCCGCGAGCGAGTTCACGGGGAAGAGGGTGGTGATGAGCTCGAGGGGCGCCTCAGGTGACGTGACCGCCGACCATGCCGACGACCCTGTGTGGAGGCAGAGCACGGTCCCTGTCTCCTCGCACGCCGCGAGCAGGGGATCCCAGTGCCGGGTGTGAACTGACGGTAGGCGGAGGTTGGCCGGGTTCTCGGCGAACGAGACTGCCCGGAAGCCCCGCGCGGCGTTCCTGACCACCTCGGTGGCAGCCACCCTCGGATCGGCGAGCCAGGGGATCTGGATGGGGATTATCCGGTCGGGGGCGCCTCCGGCCCACTCCTCGAGGTGCCAGTCGTTCCAGGCGCGGACACACGCAAGGCCGAGCTCGGCATCGCTACAGCGGGCGAAGATCGTCCCCGCGAAGCCGGGCAGGAGGGAGGGAAAGCAGACCGAGGCCCAGATGCCGGCGACGTCCATGTCGGCGACGCGGGCCTTGATGTCCCAACAGCCGCGGCGCATCTCGTCGAACCTGGCGGGCTCCATCGACCACTCGTCCCTGGGGCGTCCCACGACGGCGTTGAGCCCGATGTTCGGGTACTGCCTGTCGTCGAACTCCCAGAGCTGGCTGCCGTCTGCCGCTTCGACCACACGGGGAGCCCGGGCGGCAAGGTGGGCGGGGACACGGCCTTCGAAGAGGTGCGGTGGCTCGATCAGATGGTCGTCGACCGAGACGATGGGGACGAACCTCGCCCAGGGGTCGGGGTCGGGCAGCAACATGGGTCGCTCAGGCGGTCCGGCCGGCGAGATCCGCGCCCGTCGTCCCTCGCTCGCTTCCCTTCACGTGCGTGGTTCGCGTGGTGAGATCCCTGCCGGGGACCCGTGCCCGCAACGCGCCCACGGTGCAGTCCTCCCGGGGCCGGAAGGCGAAGGGATCGAACGTGAACGCCCGCATCGCGTTCAGATGCGTGATCTTGTCGATCTCGTCGTCGGGAACGTCGCCGAGGGCCTGCATGAGGCGTTCGGGGCAGTTCGGCCACGTCGAGTCGGAATGGGGGAAGTCGCATTCCCACGTGATGTGGTCGACGTTCGTGCGGTGGCGGATCTCGATCCCGATCGGGTCGTCGATGAAGCACGTGATCACGTTTCGTGCGAACACCTCGGACGGTTTCAGGCCACCGAGGTCCTGCCCCGTCCAGAGCCTGTGCTGCTCGTAGGTGCGGTCGATACGGTCGAGGAAGTACGGGATCCAGCCGATGCCCCCCTCCGACAGAGCGATCGTCAGGTCGGGAAAGCGCTTGAAGATGCCCGACCACACGAGGTCGGCTGCTGCCTGCACGATGTTCATCGGCTGGAGGGTGATCATCACGTCGATCGGCGCGTCCGGCGACGTGAGCGCGAGACGGCCCGAAGAGCCGATGTGGAGGCAGACGACCGTACCTTCGTCGCAGCACGCACCCCAGAAGGGATCCCATGCCTCGGAGTGGAGGCTCGGGAAGCCGAGCGCATCGGGGTTCTCGCTGAAGGTCACGGCGTGGCATCCCTTCGCGGCGACACGGCGCACCTCGTCGGCGAGGAGGTCCGCGTCCCACAGGATCGGGATGGCGAGGGGGATCATGCGGCCCGGTTCGTGGGCGCACCACTCGTCGATATGCCAGTCGTTGTACGCCCGGGCCATCGCGAGACCGACGTCGAGATCCTTGG
Source organism: Acidimicrobiia bacterium (assembly GCA_020850945.1). Lineage (GTDB taxonomy): Bacteria > Actinomycetota > Acidimicrobiia > UBA2766 > UBA2766 > QWHP01. Next base: position 3,861 of record JADZDR010000010.1, read on the forward strand.
AGGCCGCGAAGAGCCGTCCCGCGAACCCGGGCATGCTCGGGAAGTTGAGGGAGCCGAGGATCCCCGCCGCGTCCATGTCGGCGATGCGCTCCCCGATGTCGTAACAGCCCGGCCGCATGTCGGCGAACGAGCTCGGTTCGATCCCGTATTCCTCCTTGGGGCGGCCGGCGACTGCGTTGAGGCCGATGTTCGGGACGACGGTCTCCCCGTAGACCCAGAACTCGGCTCCGCGTTTCTCCTCGACGCGGGGAGCCTCGTCCATGTACTTGGCGGGCAGGTGGCCCTCGAAGAGGTCGGGTGGTTCGACGACGTGGTCATCGACCGACACGAGGATCATGTCTTCGATTCGCAACTCAACTCCCCCCTGGTTCGCCCGGGCCGGCCCCGGCGCCGCATCACAGGATACGTCATTTCCGATCTGGAGAACAGTGTTCTCCGCGGCATGCAATAGGATTGCGGGATGCAGGCGGGGCCCGAGGATCCACACCCCCCTCGGCCACCATCGGAGGACCGGCCTCTCACGGTGCCCGGTCAGGTCGTGCGTTTCCTGCTCGGCGTTGCCGTCACCTGCAGCGTCGTTACCCTCGCGCATTCCCTCGCCGCGTGGACGAACTCCGACACCTACGGTGTCGTCGTCGAGAACCCGCGAGGGGCCGCCCTGGTCGGGGAGCTCGCGGAGACGCTGTGGACGGTCCTCTACATCACCACGGGTGTCGCGTTCGCAGGCTGGATGTTCCGGGCGACGCGGAACAACGTCGCCCTCGGCACCCCAGACCTCGTGTGGGGGCCGGGCTGGTCGTGGGGTGGGTGGTTCATCCCTGGCGCCAACTACGTTCTCCCCTTCCTCGTCCTCCGCGAGATCTGGCGGGCGAGCGACCCGGAGCGGCCGGCGGACACACCCCTCACCGCGATGCCGGTCTGGCCGGGCCTCGTCTGGTTCTGGGTGTTCTGGATCGGCTCCGCGCTCGCACAGGGTGTAAAGTTCGCCGTGCTCGTCGGGGCGCGCATGCCGCTTGACGTGACGGCCGCGACGGCGCCTGACCTGCCTCGCTGGCTGTACCTGGCCGATGCAGGTTCGTATCTGCTCCTGATCCCGTCGGGATTCCTCGCCATGCAGTTCACGAGCCGTGTCGAAGCGCGCCAGGCGCGCCGCCGCACCCGCGCTTCCCTGTCCGCAGGCACCTGAGCGGCGGTCAGCCGCGACATGTGCGCCTCGATCCGGGAAGAAGTGATGTCACACCCCCGATGTACGGTGCGCCAGAGAGGAACGAACTCCCTCGGAAGCCGCCCGGAGGTATCCCGATGCCCGAATACAACGCGCAGGACAACCACGTGTTCGCCCCCGGGAGGGCGACGCCGGTGCCCGGTGGGGCGTACGTCCACGTCGACTGTGACCGCTGCCCGGTTCGGGGTGCGGGTCGCCACGCCCGGGGGCACGAACCGGATGGACACGATGCATGTGACGACTGTGTCGTCGCTTACCTCCTCGGCCGCGACGCCGACGACGCCGTCGTGCACGACATGTGCGAAGAGAGGGCTCTGCGCCTTCTCGACGGCGCCGGTCTCCTGGGTGAGGTCGTGGGCAGGATGGACCACGCCGAGGCGGAGCTGCGTTTCGCCACAGCGCGGGCGGCAGCGGCTCCGCTTACAGCACAGCTCGCAAGGGTGTCGGACGGGGCGTGACAGGAGGGGACGACAGGCCGTATGGGCCTGTCGTCCGGTAACACGGATAGACTCCCCCGCGTGATCGAACTCCACGTCTTGAGACTCTCGGAGGACGGCGACAAGATCCTGCTCGCGGCACATCCGGAGGCGGAGACGGCGGGCTACGCCATCGCCGTCGATGCGAGGATCCGCGACATCGTCCTCCCCCCGGCCGACTCCACATCCGTGGTCGACGACAGCGACATGGCGCCAGAGGAGGTGCCGGAGCCCGAGCCCGAACCGGAGCCGGTCTACGAGCTTCCCGCCCGGCCTCTCGCCGTGAGTGACCCGGCCGAGGCGCTCGAGACCGCGCACGGACTGCGCCTCATGCGCGTCGCCCCCCCCTCGGCGAACGGGGACGGCACGGGCGAGGGCGACACCGGGGACGACACGGTCGAGGGAGAGGCCGCGGTGGACGGCGACGGCGGCCGACAGGCAGCCACCGTGCCACTCGACTCCGTGTCCGACCTCGGCCTGCACGACTCCGTCCTCGCGAACCTCCACAAGTGGAACGTGCGCATCCCCACTGCTGTGCTCGACGAGGGCTGGTGGGTCACGAAGCTGGGTGACAAGGCCTGGCAGATCAGTTTCCGCTTCCTGTCGAGGGGCCGTATCCACGAGGCCGAGTGGGTGCTCGACACCGACGAAGCGATGCTCGTACCCGAGAACGACCTTGCCGCCATGCTCGGCTGGTGGAAGCAGGCCCGACCGCGCCGTCCGCGGCGCCGCCGGGGGGGACGCGGGAGGAGGCGCAGCCCCGCCCGCAAGCGCGGAGTCGGCGCATGATCGCACCACGATCGTGCCCACTGGGGTAGGGCGTGACCCATCCCGCATCACGGCCCGCCACATCGACACCCCGCACTCTCCTCGTCACGAACGACTTCCCCCCTGAGGTGGGTGGCATCCAGGTCGTGCAGGGTGCTCTCTTCGGATTCCTCGATCCCGAGCGACTCTGGGTCCTGGCCTCCGCACACCCCGATGCGGCGGCCTACGACGCGGCGCAGCCGTGGTCCACGACCCGCGTGAGCTCACGCATCCTCCTCCCGACCCCGGCAGTGCGGCACCGTCTCGAACACCTCGTGGAACGCGTGCGGCCCGACGTCGTCATCTTCGGGTCCGCCCTGCCACTCGGCCTTCTCGGCGATATACCGAGGCGGCGCGGGATTCCTCACGTGGTCTTCGTATACGGCGCCGAGGTGCCCGTTGCCGCGCGGCTCCCCGTCAGCAGACGACTCCTCGCCCACGTGCTGGGCGAGTGCTCAGGTACCGTCGCCATGGGGCCCTGGGTCGCAGCCCAGGCGCAGGCCGTGGCGCGTCGCCCGGACATGGACATCTGCTGCGTCTATCCGGGCGTGGACACTGCCCGCTTCACGCCCGGCCCGGCGAAGCCCGCGCGGCAGGCGCTCGGGCTCGATCCGGACCGACCCACCGTGACGTCCATCTCGCGTCTCGTACCCCGCAAGGGCATGCATCTGCTCCTCGACGCGGTGCGTGCCCTCAGGCAGGATGTGCCGACCCTTCAGGTCGGGATCGCGGGCAGCGGGCGTGAGCACCACCGCCTCGCCCGTCTTGTGGAGTCACACCGCCTGACGGGTACCGTGACGATGCTCGGCCGCGTCCCGAACGCGCTCGTCCCCGACGTGCACAGAGCAGCCGACGTGGCGACGATGCTCTGTCACACCCGGTGGGTCGGTCTCGAACAGGAGGGGTTCGGGATCGTCTTCGTCGAGGCGGGGGCCTGCGGCCGCCCTGTCGTCGCCGGCCGCTCCGGCGGGTCGGTCGACGCCGTGGCGGACGGCGTGACCGGCACGCTGGTCGACGGTACCGACACGGCCGTGGTGGCCGGGGCGCTGCGTGACTACCTACTCGACCCGGACCTCGCCGGGAGCGTTGGTGCGGCGGGACGGGAGAGGGCCGAGACGATCTTCTCGTGGGAGCACCAGGGTCGGGTCTTCGCAGACTGGCTCTCCGACCGCTTCGCCTGAGATCCGCTCTGCCCACGGGCGGCGGCACTGGGCGCGAAGATCGAATACCCTGACGCGTACAGGATCCTTGAACTCCCGGACTGGACCGTTCACTTCACCAAGGGGAAGGCATGGCTGAGACGATCATCGGACTGTTCAACGACCGGGCCGGCGAGCTCGGCGAGAAGCCGGCCCTGATCACCTACCTGGACGGGAAGAAGACGGTGCGTACATGGGCCGACTACTCCGCCGAGGTGCGTGCCCTCGCACGTGCCCTCGCCTCCGAGGGTGTCGGGCAGGGTGATGCGGTTGCCGTGCTGTCGGGCAACCGGGCCGAGTACCACATCATCGACCTCGCGACGTTGGCGTGCGGGGGTGTGGCTGTTCCGATCTACCACTCGAACTCACCCGAGCAGGTCCAGTACGTCCTCGACCACTCCGAGGCGAAGGTCGTGTTCGTGGAGGATGCGGACCAGCTCGCCAAGGTCGTCGAGATCCGCGGGAACGTGCCGTCGCTCAAGCGAACCGTCACCCTCACCAGCGGAGCGGCCGACACGACGTACGCCGAGATGCGCGAGAAGGGCGAAGAGCTCGACGCGGCGGACCCGGACGCGTACGTGTCGGCCTGCGGGGACGTGCAACCCGAGGATCTCGCCTGCCTCATCTACACGTCGGGCACGACGGGGCCCCCCAAGGGCGCGATGCTCACACACGCCAACGTGGTCTGGACCGCCGACTCCCTGCGCCAGATCCTGGACCTCGACAACGCCGTCTTCCTCTCGTTCCTGCCCCTCGCCCACATCGCCGAGCGCATGGTGAGCCACTACAACATGATCAACCTCGGTGGCGAGACGTGGTTCGGGGGCGGAATCGACACGTTGCGCGACGACCTCGCGGCCTGCCGCCCGACCGTCTTCTTCGCGGTGCCCCGCGTCTTCGAGAAGTTCGAGGTCGCGATGAAGGCGAAGTTCGCCGAGATGGAAGGTGTGCAGGCGACCCTCGTGAAGGCCGCCGTCGGCGTCGGGACTCGTGTCGTCGAGGCCCACCAGGCGAACCGTTCTCCCGGGCTCCTCGATCGGATCACGCACCCCCTTCTCGACAAGGTCGTGCTCTCCAAACTCCGCCATCAGGTCGGTTTCGATCGCCTCGAGGCTGCGATCAGCGGGGCCGCACCCATCACTCGCGAGACCCTCGTCTTCTTCCACGCCGTGGGTATCCCCATCGCCGAGGTGTACGGGCAGACAGAAGACTGCGGCCCCACGTCCTTGAACCCGCCCTCGCGCATCAAGATCGGCACGGTGGGTCCGCCCATCCCCGGCTGCCAGGTGGAGATCGCCGACGACGGCGAGATCCTCGTCAAGGGCGGCAACGTGTTCAAGGGGTACTACAAGAACGAGGAGTCCACTGCCGAGACGCTCGAAGACGGCTGGCTCCACTCCGGTGACCTCGGCGAGCTCGACGCCGACGGGTATCTGGTCATCACGGGCCGCAAGAAGGACCTCATCATCACGGCCGGCGGCAAGAACATCTCACCCCAGAACATCGAGTCGTCCCTCAAGGCCGATCCCTACATCAGCCAGGCTGTCGTGATCGGCGACCGCCGCAAGTTCCTCTCGGCACTCATCACGCTCGATGCCGAGGCGGTCGCCAAGTTCGCCGACGCGCACGGGATCGAGGGGGACGCGGCGCAGTCCGACGAGGTGAAGCAACTCGTCGAGGCAGCCGTGGAGGAGACGAACTCCCAGCTCTCAAAGGTCGAGCAGATCAAGAAGTACGAGATCCTGCCCGAGGACTTCTCGCAGGAGCGGGGCGAGGTCACTCCCACCCTCAAGGTGCGCCGCCACAAGATCGAGGATAGATACGGTGACGTGATCGAATCGATGTATGCGTGATCGAGCTAGGTGAGCCACTCCATTCGTCCGACACGGCTTTCGTGCGGGCCTCCAGGGACGACCTCCTGCGGGCGCTCTGTGACCCGTTTGCGCACGCCGTGTTCTGGCCGGGGTTGCGCACCACCGATCAGCGTCTGTCGGGTGAAGGTGAGGCCGCCGTCGGGGACGCGTGGCGGGTGCGTGCCGTGGTCGGCTGGGCAGGGGTCGACGCCGAGGTGGTCGTGACCGACATGCGCCGCAAGGACCGCTCCGACAACGTTTGGATGGACATGCGGGGGCACGTCGATCCCGTCGTCGGCCTCGATCGGAGGCGTCGGGATCTCGAAGCGGAGACCGAGTGGTACCTGCGTGAGTGGCGGGAGGGCACACTCGTCACGATGTTCTGGCGCGTGCGGGCCGAACCCCGCCGTCGGCAGGAGGCTCTCCTCCTCCTGTTGCGCCGCCTCGGTTGGCGCGCGCTGCACGGCCTGAAGGCGGAGTTCGAGGTGGAGGCTCGCACGCGGTGAGGTGCGGGACCTGTGGGGCGATGCTGCCCGAGGGGGCGGCGTGGTGCGGCCTCTGCTTCATCCGTGTCGATACCACCACCCCGGTCGCGGGCGGAGGTGACGTGCCCATGCCGTCCCCGCATGCGGAGGTGGCGGCGACAGCGACCTCGGCCCACGCCGGCACCGACGCCGATGTGGCCACCGACTGGTTCGTGATGGGTGCAATCGGCGACCACCAGCTCATCGGGACGGGCCAGGACCGGGCGTGGCGATGTGGGGTCTGTGGGCACTCGGACTGGCTCGACGTCGTCTCCTGCCCCGTGTGCGACACGTCCCTGTTCTCGTCCGAGGAGACGCGCGCTGTCGATCTCGAGGCGGAGCCGGGCAGGGCGTTGCGCTGGTCGATCCTGCCCGGCGGTGGGCTCTGGTACGTGGGGCTCAGGGCGCAGGGTGTGACCCTCGGTGCCCTCGTGGGTCTGTGCATCGCCGCGGCCGCGATCTTCCCGCGGCAGGGCGGAACCCTCCTCGGGCTCGTGGCCTTCTCGGTCTGCGCCTTCGCGCTCTGGGGGATCGGGGCGCGAGATGCGCGTGAGGTCGCCGTGACAGGTACGCCTGCGAACATGTTCCTGCACGGGCGGCGACTCTTCTGGGTCGCCCTCGGGATCATCGGCCTCCTTCTCGCAACCGGGGTTCTCGCCCTCGTGGCGGGCGCCATGAACCAGTCTCCGACCGCGGTGCCACCGCGACCCTGAGACACGTGGGGCGCGACCCGGATCGGACACCGGACGAGGGTGGGGAGATCCGCCACCAGGCACCACCTGCCACCGGGGGGGCCTGGCTCGCGTGGGCCACCTCGGCCGGCACGGCGACCTTCACGGTCCTGACGTCGCTCGGCATCTTCGTACGTGGGATCCGGAGTGTCGTGGCCCTCGTCGACATGGCCCTCTTCCTCGTCGGGATCGCCGCATTCCTCGTCGCGATCGTCCTTTCGGGGAGCCGGGCGCTCCGTGGGGTCGGAGTCCGGGCGAGCGGTCTGTACCTGGCCGGGTTCGCGCCCCGGGACCTGCAACTCGTGTTCCGGATCTGTTTCGCGTGGACGATCGTCCTCGGTCTCGGCGCTGCACTCGTCGTGTCGGGTTCCACCGATCCCGGCCCGTACATCCTCAACATCCCCACGATGGCGTACGGGATCCTGGTTCCGATCTTCCCGCCTGCCCTTGCCGGTGTGCACGGTGCCCGGTATTGCCCGTGGCCGACCCGGCGCTGACCCGACCTCGACGCCACCGCTATCGGTGCGAGCGGACATCGTGCCCTATAGTGCGTCACCGACCCCGGCCAGCAGCAGTGGTGGGTCGCGATCGGTGCGTGAGAACGAGGGATGTGAGGGACGAGGTGCGGGTTCTCCTGTTCAGCGGCAAGGGTGGCGTGGGCAAGACCACGACCGCGGCAGCGACGGCGATCGCGGCAGCGGAGCAGGGCAATGCAGTGCTCGCCCTCTCGACCGATCCCGCGCACAGCCTCGGGGATGCCTTCGGTGTCGAACTGGGTGATGCACCCGAGCTCGTGCACCACGACTGCTGGGGGGTGCAGATCGACGCCCAGGCCCGCCTCGAGGAGAACTGGACCGAGATCCAGCGCTACCTGGTCGAACTCCTCGACTGGTCGGGTGTAGGGGGAGTCAGAGCCGAGGAGCTCACGGTCGTGCCGGGCCTCGACGAGCTCTTCGCCCTTGCCGACATCAAGGACTACGCCGACAGCGGCGAGTTCGATCTCATCGTGGTCGACTGCGCGCCGACGGCGGAGACGATCCGGTTGCTCAGCCTGCCCGATGTGCTCGCGTGGGCGATGGAGCGGATCTTTCCGGCGGGCCGGCGTCTCGCCCGACTCGCCCGCCCTGTCGTCAATCGCCTCCCCAACATGCCCAACATCGCGGATGACGAGGTGTTCGACCTCGTCGAGGGCCTTTACGGCCGCCTCGAGGGTGTGCGTGAGCTCCTGTCGGACGAGACGACGTCGGCGGTACGCCTCGTCATGAACCCCGAGCGCATGGTCATCGCGGAGTCGCGGCGCATGTACGCCTACCTTTCTCTCTTCGGTTACAGGGTCGACTCCGTCGTCGTGAACAAGGTGATCCCGGGCTCGGTCACCGATCCCTATTTCGCGACGTGGAAGACACGCCAGGCCGAGTATCTCGAGGAGATCGAGGCGTCGTTCGCACCGCTCGACATCGTGCAGAGCCGGCTCTTCGAGGAGGAGGTGTGCGGCGTCGACGCCTTGCGCAGGTACGCGGACGAGCTCTACGGGTCGCGTGATCCGCTCCAGCTGGGGCCGAGCGAGACGCCGCTCGTCGTGGCGGTCGACGGCCAGGACTACGTCGTCTCGATCCGGCTTCCCATGGTCGACAGGAGCAGCGTTGACGTTTCGCGCAGCGGGGACCAGCTATTCGTCACCGTCGGGCCGTACAAGCGGATCCTCCTCCTGCCCCAGAGCCTGAACCGGCGTGAGGTGAACCATGTGGGCATGCGGGACGAGCATCTCGAGATCAGGTTCGGGAGGGCTGATGTTGCGTCTGCCTGATCCCGAGGCTTTCGGTCCCGAGCCCGGCCCGGAGCAGCTGTCGGAGCCTACCGAGCGGGTGGGGGGGCGACGTGGGCAGTCGACACAACTCGTGGGGGGCAACGTGGCACCGTTCGTTCCACGCCGCCCCCGCAATCCGCTCTTCCGGCCGATGGGTGCGGACAACGAGTACGAGGGCACGGTCGCACCTCTGCGGTCGGAGGGGATGTCTCGTCCCCGTGCTGTGGATTCGTCCCCGCCCGCCGAGGAGCGTTCGAGGCGCGGAGCGCGCAGGGTGGGAGGGACGAGGCCGCGTTCGGCGCTCGCGGCCCACGGTGCCCCCGAGTGCCAGGCATGCCCGATCGGCCTCGCCTTCAGCGCCGTGCAGAGCGCCCGGCCCGAGACCTTCGATCACCTCGTCGGCGCGACGCGGGAACTCGTCGCCGCGGTGCGATCGTTCATGGAAGGGATCGAGGACACCCTCGAACGCTCCGGTTCGAGGACATCCTCGATCGCACGGGTCGAGCACTTCGAGGTGGAGTGAGAACCCACATGCGTGACTCACCGCTCCGGGAGCGCAACCTGTACTGCTACGGATCCTCAGCCCGCGCTTGATCCGGACTGGATCTCGATCTTGCGGGGCTGTGCCTTCTCGACCTTGGGGATGGAGACGGTGAGAACTCCGTTCTCGAAGTTCGCCGCCACCTTCTCGGGGTCGACGTCCTTGGGCAACCTGATCTGGCGTTCGAAGCGGCCCGTACGGGTCTCGCGGCGCAGCCAGCGGTCGCCGTCTTGCATCTCGCGCTCGACACGTTCGCCGGTGATCGTGAGGAGACCGGCGTTCACGGACACGTCGACGTCCTCTGACCGGAAGCCGGGCAGGTCCATGTCCACGAGGTATTCGCCCTCGCGATCGGCGATGTCGAGCACGGGCAGGTACCCGTCCCGTGGCGCGTCACCGAGGCGGAAGATGTCGAAGAGGTCCGGGGACCAGGGTTCCCAACGCTTCAACTGCATGATCTCTCCTCTTGTCCTGCCGTGAACACGGCATTCAACTCGTACTTGAGTACATAGCCATCAACATTCACCCTATAGCTTCTATTCCAACTTGAGTCCATAACACTTAGATTTCACCGGCTGGAGGGGATGGTTCGCGTACAATCCCCGCATGCCACACGACGATTCAGAGGCCCACGTCCTCGAACTGCCTGTCCTCGCCGTACGCGACTCGGTCGTGTTCCCGGGCATCGTCATGCCCGTGCTCGTGGGACGGCCCAGGTCCCGTGCCGCCGTGGAGGCGGTGATGTCGGGGGACGCGGACGAGAAGCGGCTCGTCGTCGTGGCGATGCCGGACCCCACGGTGGAGGAGGCCGGCGCGTCGGATCTCCACACCGTCGGCACCCTCGTGCGTGTGATCCAGTTGCTCAAGCTCCCCGACAACTCGATCCGCGTGGTCATCGAAGGCATAGAGCGCGTCGCCGTCGAGGGGATCGAGGCGGAGGAGCCGTTCCTGCTCGGCCGTGTGCGCCCGCTCCGGGTGGAGAATGCTGCCACCCCCGAGGCGCAGGCGACCCTGCGGTCCCTGCTCGCCCGGTTCAAGCGTATGGCAGAGCTCGCGCCGTACCTGCCCGAGCAGCTCGTCACCGCGGCGATGAACGTGTCGGATCCCGAGGCCTTCGCGGAGTTCCTCGCTGCGAACGTGAATGTCGATCTCGACGTGCGCCAGGACCTGCTCGAGACCCTCGACGTGCCGGAGCGGCTCGGCAAGCTCCTCCGAATCCTCAACGAGGAGGTCGAGCTCCTCGAGCTGGGGTCGAAGATCAGCGAACAGGTGCAGGGGGAGATCGACGAACAGCAACGCGAGTTCGTCCTGCGCCGCCAGCTCGACGCGATCCGGCGTGAGCTCGGCGAGGACGACGAGTCGGCCGAGTACGCCGACCTCGCCGAGCAGATCAAGGCCAAGCCCCTGCCGGAGGAAGCGCGGGACGAAGCTCTGCGGGAGCTGCGACGGCTCGAGAAGATCCCGTCGGCCTCACCCGAGCACTCCGTCATACGCACCTACCTCGACTGGATGCTCGAGTTGCCCTGGGGTGTCCGCACGGAGGATCGAGTCGACGTCGCGGTGGCGCACCGCATGCTCGACGAAGACCACCTCGGCCTCGAGAAGCCGAAGGACCGGATTCTCGAATACCTCGCCGTGCGCCACCTCAAGGACGACATGCGCGGCCCCATCCTCTGCTTCGTCGGACCGCCCGGCGTCGGTAAGACGTCACTCGGCCAGTCGATAGCGCGGGCCCTCGGCCGCAGGTTCGTGCGCATGAGCCTCGGCGGTGTGCGTGACGAGGCGGAGCTGCGGGGACACAGGCGGACGTACATCGGGGCGATGCCGGGGCGTGTCGTCTCCGCCCTGCGTCGTGCCGGTTCCATGAATCCTGTGATCATGCTCGACGAGGTCGACAAGCTCGGAGCCGACTACAGAGGAGACCCGGCCGCCGCCCTTCTCGAGGTCCTCGATCCGGCCCAGAACGACACGTTCCGCGACCATTACCTCGACGTCCCCCTCGACCTCTCCGGTGTGCTCTTCATCGCCACCGCCAACGTCGAGGACACGATTCCCGGTCCCCTCCTCGATCGTCTCGAGACAATCCGCCTTCCCGGCTACACCGAACCCGAGAAGCACGAGATCGCCCGTGACCATCTCATTCCCAAGCAGCTCGACGCGCACGGTGTTGCCGGCACTGCCGGCGGGGGAGGTGCCGGCGTGGCCGCTCAGGTCGAGATCACGGACGATGCTCTGGGCGAGCTCATCACGGGATACACGCGGGAGGCGGGTGTGCGCGGGCTCGACCGTCAGATCGCCTCCCTCGTACGCAAGGCCGCTCGCGAGATGGTCGAGGGCGCTGTGGCTCCGGTCCGCGTGGACGTGGCCGAAGTGCGGGCATGGCTCGGACCGGAACGCTTCGAACCGGACGTCGCGGGCGAGCAGGACGAGATCGGCATCGCCACGGGGCTCGCCTGGACTGCTGCCGGTGGAGATGTGCTCTTCGTCGAGGTCGCAGTCGTGCCGGGCAGCGGCAAGCTCACGCTCACGGGCCAACTCGGCGATGTGATGCAGGAGTCGGCGCGGGCGGCGATCACATGGGCGCGCCGCCACGCCCCGGACCTCGGGCTCGACCCGACATGGGCAGATGCGCACGACGTCCACATCCACGTGCCGGCCGGGGCGATCCCCAAGGACGGGCCGTCCGCGGGGATCACGATGACGACATCGCTCGTCTCAGCTCTCACGGAGAGGCCTGTCCAGCGCACTGTCGGGATGACGGGTGAGATCACGCTGCGGGGAAAGGTTCTGCCCATAGGGGGCGTGAAGGAGAAGCTCCTCGCTGCCCACCGGGCAGGTCTCACCAAGGTTCTCATCCCGTCCCGCAACCGCAAGGATCTGGCGGACGTCCCGGCATTCGTGCTCGATGCCCTCGATGTCGTCGCTGTGGCGGACATGGACGAGGTACTCGGGCACGCCCTCGGTGAGCGGATACCCTCTTCGGGACTTGGCCGGGAGACCCGACACCTCAGCGCCTGAAAGCAGCATCCGCGCCGTCGGCGTCGATGCCGGCGGATCGAAGATCGCGGCCGGCCTCGTCGACCCCTCCGGGCATGTGTCGGGGCGGATCCAGGTGCCGACGCCGCCCGGTCCCGCCGAGGCGGTGGCCGCTCTCGTGCATGTGGTACGAGCCGTGGCCGAGGGGCCCGGCGTCGGGAACGTGGCGGGTGTGGGGCTGGGACTGCCCGGTCTCGTCACACGGGGGACGGGACGCTTCGTGTACGGCCCGAACTTCCCGCTCCATGACGAGGACATGGGGGCTCGCATCGCGGAGAGCGTGGGGCTCGGTGTCGTCGCCGACAACGAGGGGAACGCCGCCGCCCTGGGAGAGCACAGGTTGGGTGCAGGTCGCGGCCACGACGATCTCGTGTACGTGGCGTTCGGGACCGGCATCGCCGGGGGAGTCGTGGCCGGGGGGAACCTGCTGCGCGGTTCACACGGGTGGATGGGGGAGTTCGGCCACACGGTCGTCGACCGGGACGGCACGTTCTGCACCTGCGGGCAGCGAGGCTGCTGGGAGACGATCGCCTCGGGCCGGGCGCTCGAGCAGCTCGCGCGCGACTTGCTCGGGGCCACGACGCCACCCCCCAGCCCGGGCTGGGCCCTCCTGTCCGACGTCGAGCGCGGGGACGTGCGAGCCGTCGAAGCCCTCGACACGTTCGCGCGAGGTGTTGCCACCGGCCTACAGAACCTCGTCCAGACCTTCGATCCCGAGCTCGTCGTTGTCGGCGGCGGCCTCGCCGCCTGGGGGGACACTCTCCTCGACCCAGTGCGTGCGTGCCTCGACACCTGCTTGAGCGGGCGTTCCCACAGGACGCCACCCCCGATCGTCGCCGCGCACTTCGGCATCGACGCCGCCCTCGTCGGGGCCGGTGTCATGGCCCTCGACGCGTACGGGTGAGGGAACGCATGTGGGGTTGCCGGCCCGGCGCAGGCGTGGGTATCGGCTCCGGTGGGCCGAGCCTTGTACCATGGCATCTACGTCAGGCGGCCGTTCACTCTCGTTCCCGGTCCCGACGAGGTCAGCATGGAATTCCGCCGCATCGAGAACCTCCCCCCCTACGTCTTCGCCACGGTGGACGCCCTCAAGATGAGGTTGCGTCGCGCGGGCGAGGATGTCATCGACCTCGGCTTCGGGAATCCGGACATCCCGTCACCTGAGATCGCCGTCGAGAAGCTGTGCGAGTCCGCCCGCATCCCCCGCAACCACCGATACTCGGCGAGTCGCGGTATCCCGAAGCTGCGCAAGGCCGTGACCGACCTCTACCTGCGCCGTTTCGGTGTCGAGCTCGACCCTGACAGGGAGGCGATCGTCACGATCGGCGCGAAGGAGGGGCTCGCCCACCTTCTGTGGGTGCTCGCCCAGCCCGGTGACGGTGTTCTCGTACCGACACCTTCGTATCCGATCCACCAGTTCGCACCTGTGCTCGCCGGGGCCTCCGTGACACAGGTTCCGCTCGGCCCGCACGTGCGCGACTTCTTCGAGAACCTCGAGGAGGCGTTCCGGCGGGCGTGGCCGCGACCCCGCGTGATCGTCACGTCATTCCCCCACAATCCCACCACCTACTGCGTGGACCTCGTGTTCTGGGAGCGCCTCGTCGACTTCGCGCGGGAGAACGAGGTCGTGCTCGTGCACGACTTCGCGTACGCCGACGTGTACTTCGACGGTTACAAGCCACCGAGCATCCTCGAGGTCCCCGGCGCGACGGATGTCGCAGTCGAGTTGTACACGCTCACGAAGTCGTTCTCGATGGCGGGGTGGCGGGTCGGCTTCCTCGTCGGGAACGCCGAGATCATCGCCGCGCTCCAGAAGCTCAAGTCGTATCTGGACTATGGGACCTTCCAGCCGATCCAGGTCGCCTCGATCGTCGCCATGAACGAGGCGTCGGACTACCCCAAGGTCGTGCGTGACATCTACCGGGCACGGCGGGATGCGCTCTGCGACGGGCTCGAGCGCATCGGCTGGACGGACGTGGAGCGACCGCAGGGAACGATGTTCGTATGGGCACCCGTGCCCGATGGGTTCGACAAGCTCGGCTCGCTCGAGTTCGCGGTCGAGCTCATCGAGGATGCCAAGGTTGCCGTCTCGCCCGGGGTCGGGTTCGGGCCGGGTGGGGACGGATACGTGCGTTTCGCCCTCGTCGAGAACGAGCAACGCATCAAGCAGGCCCTGCGCGGAATCCGCGGGTTCCTCGAGAGCCGCGCTTAGGCGGATGCGGGGCTGCGCGCCGCGTCCACGGCCCGCTTCGCTCCCTCCGCGGCATGGATGCCGTTGAGGCAGAAGTCGACAGCGGCCTCTATCACCTCGTCCTGGCGGGCGCGGCGTTCCGGCGCATCGAGGGCCATGAACTGGCGGAAGAAGTTCATCGTGATCGTCGTGATGCCGTGGGCCATGTAGTGGGGGTCACGGTCGGGCAGGAGTCCGCGCGAGATCGCCTCGGTGAGATGCCGGTTCGTGTCCTCGACCGCGGTTTCGACGGCGGCCTCGTACTGGGCGGCGTGGTCCTTGTCCACGGCCGCGAGCTCGAAGAGGCGAAAGAGCTCGACGTTGCCGGCCAGGAACTCGATGGTGGCCCGGATCCCCCGCACGACGCGTGCGACGGGGTCGATCTCACCCTCGATCGCCTTTTGCTGGGCGCGGCGCAGGTTGTGGAAGCCGACGTCGAGGATCGCCGTGAAGAGCGACTCCTTCGAGGGGAAATACCAGTAGAACACGCCCTTGCCGACTTTGCACTCCGACACGATGTCCGAGACGGACGTGCCGTGGTAGCCGCGGGCCGCGAACAGTCCCGCCGCGGTCCGGATGAGCTGGTCACGCCGCTCCTCCCCGCGCTGGGTCAGGCGTCGGTTCATGCGGCGAGCCTAAGGCCCTCTTGACCAGCGGGTCAAGAGATCAGGGGGTGGGTGCACCGAGGCGGTCCGTGTCCACGCTGCCCACTGCCTCTGCGAAGCGGGCGATGCGCTCGGCGACGAGGGGGGCGTCGTAGTCGAGCCAGATCTGGTGGAAGGAGCGCTCGAGCCAGACGAGCTCCTTGGCCTCCGTTCCAAGGGCCCGCACGAGGCGACGGGCATCGGACGGGGGAACGAGGTGGTCTTCGCGTGCGTGGAACACGATCACCGGCACGGTGACCCCCCGTGCTGCGGTTGCACCGAGCCGCTCGACGTCGGCCGGGAGATGCGACAGGTCGCCCGGCCACGCCTCGAGTCGGACCTCGTCACCGTCGGGTGCCTTGCTGTCGGGTGCCGGTCCCGGCATCGAACCGATGGCCACGCGGCTGAGCCAGGCGAGGGTGCGCCGCCTCCTGTGCACCCGGAAGGGGGTCGAGACGAGGGCCACGGCAGCGACGCTGCCCGGCGTCCCGCCGGCACGCCGGGCGAGCTCGGTCGCGACGGCGAGGGAGAGGCTGCCGCCGAGGCCGAATCCCGCGAGCACGACGTTCTCGTGTGTGCGGGCGAGGGAGGTCACGGCGGAGTCGACGGCCGCGGCGAGCTCGGGTGGCGTGAGGCCATCGAGATTGCCCGGCCTCGCGAAGTCCTCGTGGCCGGGCAGGAGCGGTACGACGACGCTCGAGCCCGTGGCATTGATCGTCTCGGCGACGGCTTCGAGGCCGAGGGGGGTGGTGCCGAGGTCGTGCACGAGGACGACGCCCGTCTCCGAGTCACCGGGCAGCGCGAAGCCCCATCGGCGCGGGGAGGTGGCCGTGTCATGCCGGCCGAGGACCACCGCGTCGCGGTCTGCTCCACCGTTCGACTCCGTCGTCTCGTGCCGGGCCGGCTCTGCCAACTCTCTCCTCGGGCTGCGTCGCGGACGCCGTGCGTCCCCTGCACCCTATCCGCATCCTGCAGGGGGGCGGTCGAGTTCGTGGTCGACGTCATCGAGAGGTCCTGTAACCATTCGCGCGATGTCAGGTCGAACTCACGACTCGACATCGTCCGTGCCGCGCCCCGGCCGGGCCGGAAATGCTGGAGCACCACTCCTCGTGTTGTACTGGATACTCAAAGCGATCGTGCCCCGCCTCCTGCGCGTCTTCTACCGCACGCGCTACGTGGGGCGGGACAACGTCCCCCGCCACGGTGCCGCGATCATCGCCGCGAATCACCTGAGTGCGATGGACTGGATATTCATCCCCTGTGGCGTCAAGTGGCGCAAGGTCACACACGCGGCGAAGGCCGAGTACTTCGACTCCCGCCGCACGCGCTGGTTCTTCTCGGGCACAGGCCAGATCCCGACCAAGCGGGACGGTGGCAGCGCGAGCACGGGCGCCCTCCTCGCTGCCCGTGAGGTCCTCGAAGACGGAAAGATCTTCGGGATCTACCCGGAGGGGACGCGGTCGCCCGACGGACGCCTGTACCGGGGAAAGACCGGCGCCGCCCGTCTCGCCCTCGAGACCGGCGCGCCCCTGATCCCGACGGCGATCGTGGGAAGTGACATGGTGCTGCCGGCCGGCGCGAAGCGCCCGCGGATCGCCCCCGTCACCGTGACCTACGGTGCGCCGATCGACGTCGAGCGCTACCGGGGTTGGCGTGACCGGCGTGCGGCATGCCGCGCCCTCACGGACGAGCTCATGATGCGCATCGCCGCCCTGTCCGGCCAGGAGTACGTGCCGGACCTCTACGCGACAGACGCGAAGAAGGCGATCGCAGCCGGCCGCCCCGTGCCCAGCACGACCGCCGCAGCCTGACGCACTCTCCGGGTGCGCCCTCTGGGTACCTGAGCGGCGATATATCGCCGCTCAGGTACCCAGAGGAGACCCACACGCAGGGGTAACTCATCCCGTCCCGAAGGCGACCACGCGGGCGACGGCACGCTGCCACCTCGCGTAGGCCATGTCGGCGGCGGCGCGGTCGCCTGCGGGTTCGAAGCGGCTCTCTGCCTGCCACGAGTGGGTGATCGTGTCGAGCGAGTCCCACTGGCCTGTCGCGAGGCCGGCGAGAAAGGCAGCGCCAAGGGCGGTCGTCTCGGTGGAGCGGGGGCGTAGGACCGGGATGCCGAGCTGGTCCGCCTGGAGGCGGCACAGGATGTCCATGACGGCGGCGCCGCCGTCGACACGCAGCTCCACGGGTGCGGTTCCGAGCACGTCGGTCATCGCCTCGACGACATCACGCGTCTGGAAGGTCATGGACTCCACCACGGCGCGCACGACATGGGCACGGGTCACGCCGTTGGCGAGGCCGAACACGGCGCCCCTCGCGTACGGATCCCAGTGTGGCGCACCCAACCCGGTGAAGGCGGGTACGACGACGACACCGGCCGTGTCGGGTACGGACTCCGCGACAGGGCCGGTCTCGGCCGCGGATTCGAGGAGGCCGACCTTGTCGCGCAGCCACTTGACGGCGGCCCCCGTCACGAAGATCGAACCCTCGAGCGCGTACGTGGTCTTGCCTCCGAGCCGCCATGCGACAGTCGAGAGGAGCCTCTCGCCACCTTCGGGTACGGAGTCACCGGCGTTGACGAGTACGAAGCTCCCGGTCCCGTAGGTGTTCTTCGCCATCCCCGATTCGACGCACGCCTGCCCGAAGAGGGCGCACTGCTGGTCACCGGCCATCCCCGCCACCGGGACGCGGAGGCCCCCGAGGCCGGACGGGTCGGTCCGGCCGACGTCGCCGCTGCTGTCCACGATCTCGGGCAGGCTGTGGCGGGGGATACCGAAACGGGCGAGCTGCACATCCGACCACGTGCCCGTGTGAAGGTCGAACAGCAGGGTGCGCGACGCGTTCGATGCGTCGGTGACGTACGCACCGCCCGTCAGCTTGAACGTGAGCCACGTGTCGATGGTGCCGAAGCAGAGGTCGGGGCCTACGTCGAGCGTGTTGCGGATCAGCCATTCCATCTTCGTGGCGCTGAAGTACGGGTCGTAGCGGAGCCCCGTGATGCGACGCGTCTCCTCCTCGGAACCCGCCTCACGCAACTCGGCACAACGATCCGCGGTGCGGCGATCCTGCCACACGATCGCCGGCGCGAGGGGGGTGCCGGTACGGCGGTCCCACGCCACGACGGTCTCTCGCTGGTTCGTCATGCCGATCCCGCGGATCGACTCCCGGTCGAGGGCGGGGTTCGCGCACACGTCGATCACGCATGCCCGCACGCCGTCCCAGATCTCGGTTGCATCATGCTCCACCCAACCGGGGCGTGGGTAGTGTTGTGCGAACTCGCGCTGGCTGGACGCCGTCACCGTGCAGTCCGGTGCGATCGCGAGGCACCGGACGCTGGTCGTGCCGGCATCGATGGCGAGCACATGGGGTGCCGAGCGCTGCTCCGTCATGGCGGCGATCCTAACGGGGTGAGCGGGAACGAGAGGAGGACACTCATGCGAGTCGGGATTCTGACAGGTGGGGGGGACTGTCCGGGGCTCAACGCCGTGATCCGCGCGGTGGTGCGCCGCGCGCATCGGAGCACCCTGCAACCAGAGATCCTGGGGTACCGCTATGGATGGCGCGGAGTGCTGCGCGACGACTGGTTCCCGCTCGGCGTCGAGAACACGCGGGGAATCCTCCTGCGGGGAGGAACGATCCTGGGCACGAGCCGCACCAATCCGCTGAAGGAAGGGTCGGCCGCGGAGACTCTCGTGCGTCTCGGCGAGGCCGGCGTGGACGCCCTCGTCGCGATCGGCGGGGAGGACACGCTCGGTGTGGCGGCAAGCCTCGCCGAGGAGGGCGGCCACGTCGTGGGTGTCCCCAAGACGATCGACAACGACCTGTCGGTAACGGAGATGACCTTCGGTTTCGACACAGCAGTCGAAATCGCGACGGAGGCGATCGACCGCATCCAGACGACGGCGGAGTCACACAACCGCGTGATCGTGGTGGAGGTCATGGGGCGTCATGCCGGGCACATCGCGGCCTGGTCGGGTCTTGCCGGAGGGGCCGACGAGATCCTCGTCCCCGAACTCGAGTTCGACATCGAAGACGTGTGCGCCGCGATCCAGCGCCGCCACGAACGGGGCATCAAGTTCTCCGTGATCGTCGTGAGCGAGGGGGCGACACCGAAGGCCGGCACCCTGGGGCTGCAGTCCGGCGAGGTCGACGAGTTCGGCCACGTGCGCCTCGGCGGCATCGCCAACGTCGTCGCCCGCGAGATCGAATCCAGGACCGGTTTCGAGACGCGAGTCTCGATCCTCGGACACATCCAGCGGGGAGGCACACCCACGGCGTTCGACCGTGTCCTCGCGAGCCGTTTCGGGGTGGCCGCATGGGAGGCCGTCGAGGCTGAGGACTGGGGGAAGATGGTCGCACTGCGCTGCGGAGACATCGTGCGGGTTCCCCTCGCCGACGCCACCGGCACCCTCAAGGCGGTGGATCAGCGGATCCTCGACGTGGCGGCGACGTTCTTCGGGTGAACACGACTTCGGCGAGCTTCGCGAGCAGGATGCCGCACACGACGAACACCGCCCCGGCGACGAGGAGGACGCGGAAGAGGGCGTCGGAGGAGCTGATCGCGCCCACGGCCCACATCGCGAGTGTCACGACGAAGGCGACGAGACCTGCTCCGTATGCCACGCGGGCGAGGGTCCCGTAGCGCCCGGCGAGCCTGCGATCCGCGGCGCGCTGCGACTCGCGGTAAGCCGACAGCTCGCGGTCGAGATCGTGGCCGTGCACCCCCGCCTCTTCATCCTCAGCCGTCATGTCGGCTTCCGGCCTCAGCATGTGGCGGGGCCGGGTGGTGCGGCGTCGGTGCGACGCTGCGTTCGCAGCATCTGCCACTCCCCGAACGAGCGGGCGACGAGGACGGCCACGACGGTCGAGCCGACGAGCCCGATCCCTGCTCCGACGACTGCCCAGTAGACGGGTGTGGAGCTCGAGCAGGTGGCGTTGTCGCACGCGACCTTGGCGGCGAGCGTGGTGGCGTCGGCCACGCACCGGTTCATGGCCGTGAAGCGGCAGTCGAGCGACGCGATCGCGAACGCGATGATCGCACCGAACACCGTCGCCGCGACCACGGCGACGAGGACCGTGATCCGGATCGGTGTCGAAAGGGGGTAGCGCCGTTCGATGGGACGTGCGGTCAATCGCTCTTCGTCGACGGGGCGTTCTGGGTCGTCGGGGGCGGTCACCCGCCAATCCTATGGGCCTCGTGGGAGGTGCGGCCAGACCGACTAGGATCGAACGTATGTTCGATAAGACTCTCAGGCGGGGTGTCGCGTGCGACGGGGTCGAGATGACCGCGTGCATGAAGGGGCGGTTTCGTGTCGGACCGTCCACCTGGTACGTGACCAGTGTCGAGGCCGTGTGGCGCGAGTGGTCGCTCGGTGGGGGCGACGCATCGGGTCGATGCGAGGCCGGTTCGGACATCGAGATGTGGCGTGTGCACGCCGTGCCGGCCGGAGGTGGTGAGGACGTCATCGCCGTCCTCACCTGCGATCTGGTCACAGGTCGATGGCGAGTCGGAGCCGTCTGGGACTGACCACCCAAACTACAATCCGCATTCGCCACGAATCCGCTCCAGGGAGACGTCCATGCCCGGCGAACACGAAGCGATCGAGAACCTGCTCGCCGAGTCCCGGACTTTCCCGCCACCCCCCGCCTTCGCGGCCGAGGCCGTCGTCTCGGATCCCGCGATCTACGACGAGGCCACCGCGGACCTCGAGGGTTTCTGGGCGAAGGAGGCAACCGACTTCCACTGGTACAGGGAATGGGACAGGGTCCTCAACTGGGAGCCCCCATTCGCGCAGTGGTACCTCGGGGCGACGACGAACATCACGTACAACTGCCTCGACAGGCACATCGAGGCAGGAGGAGGCGACAAGGTCGCCTACCACTGGGTGGGCGAACCGGGGGACGAGCGCACGATCACGTATGCCGAACTGCACGAGGATGTCTGCCGGGCGGCGAACGTGCTCGAGCGCATGGGTGTCGGGACGGGTGACCGCGTCGCGATCTACATGCCGATGATCCCCGAGATAGTCGTCGCGATGCTCGCCTGTGCCCGCATCGGCGCCCCCCACACCGTCGTGTTCGGCGGTTTCTCCGCCGAGGCACTCACCGACCGTGTGCACGACTGCGAAGCCAAGGTGATAATCACGGCAGACGGGGGATGGAGGCGGGGTCAGGTCTCGGACCTGAAGACTGCCGCCGACCAGGCCTTCGACAACTCACCCACGGTGGACCTCAAGCTGGTCGTGCGCCGCACGGGCCACGAGATCCAGTGGAACGACGATGAGGACATCTGGTGGCACGAGGCGATGGAGGCTGCGGAGGCCACGTGCGAGCCGGTCGAGGTCGACAGTGAGCACATGCTCTACCTCCTCTACACCTCGGGGACGACAGGCAAGCCGAAGGGGATCAAGCACACGACCGGTGGCTACATGGTGGGGACTGCCGTCACGCACAGATGGGTCTTCGACATCAGACCCGAGGACGTGTACTGGTGTGCGGCAGACGTCGGCTGGGTGACCGGACACAGCTACATCGTGTATGGACCCCTCCTCAACCACACGACGAGTGTGATGTACGAGGGGACACCCGACTACCCGGACAAGGACCGTTGGTGGGACATCATCGAGAGGCATCGGGTCTCGATCCTCTACTGCGCGCCGACTGCGATCCGCATGTTCATGAAGTGGGGAGACGCATACCCCGCCCGCCACGACATGTCGAGCCTGCGCCTGCTCGGCAGTGTGGGCGAGCCCATCAACCCGGAGGCGTGGATGTGGTACCGGGAGCACATCGGCGGTGACCGCTGTCCGATCGTGGACACGTGGTGGCAGACCGAGACCGGCACGATCCTCCTCTCGCCCCTGCCCGGGATCACGACGACGAAGCCGGGGTCTGCGACGTTCCCCCTGCCCGGCGTCGCGGCCGATGTCGTGGACGACGCGGGCAACAGCGTGCCGCTCGGCCACGGCGGCTACCTCGTCCTGCGCAAGCCGTGGCCGGCCATGTTGCGCGGCCTCTACCGTGACGACGAGCGCTACCGCGAGACCTACTGGACGCGCTTCCCCGGCGTGTACTTCGCCGGCGACGGTGCGAAACGGGACGAGGACGGCTACTTCTGGCTTCTCGGCCGCGTGGACGACGTCATGAACGTGTCCGGCCACCGCATCTCGACGACGGAGGTGGAATCCGCCCTCGTCGAGCATCCGGCTGTGGCCGAGGCGGCCGTCGTGGGCCGCAACGATCCCGTCACGGGGCAGGCGGTCGCGGCCTTCGTGGTCCTGCGAGCCGGCGTCGACGGCACGCAGGAGATGCACGGCGAGCTGCGTGCGCACGTGGCGGGGTTGATCGGCCCGTTCGCGAAGCCGAAGTCGATCGTCTTCACACCCGACCTGCCCAAGACACGCTCGGGCAAGATCATGCGTCGGCTCCTGCGTGACATAAGCGAGGATCGCCAACTCGGCGACATCACGACGCTCGCCAACGCGGACATCATGGAGGCGATCGCCGAGCAGGCTGCCGTCTCCCCGGAGGACTGACCCGGTCCGAAGGTGCGTGCCGTCGGCGACCCGGCGATCTCGCCTCGCCGAGGGCGAAGTCCTCAGACGATGTCGACGGGGATACCGAGATCCGCCTCGGCCAGGAGGAACGTGGTCGCGTCGTATTCGATGCGGACGCAGCCGTTGCTCACGTCCGACCCGAGGTCGGAGGCGCGGCGTGTGCCGTGGATGCCGATGAGCGGATCCGAGCCCTGCCATGTGTCGATGGTCTCGCTCATGGCGTTGAGGCCGAGGACTCCCGGGCCGTAGGCGGCGGCGGCTCCGTGTTCGGGCAGGAACTTCGTCCAGACGTAGAAGCTGCCCCGGGGAGTGGGGGTGCCGGCCTTGCCGATGCCGGCCGACCACTGGGCGACGGGTTGGCCCGCGGTCGAGAACGTGACGGTGTGGGCGGCGAGGTCGATGACGATGCGCTCGTTGTGCCCGCGGATCGCGAGCGTGTTGGACGGGCGTACCCAACCCTGTGTGCCGTTGGGCTCGGTCTCGGGCACCTGGACGTGGAGCCACGCATCGCCCGCCGCATCCCTGGTCTCACCGAGGACACCGAAGACAGTGGGGTCGAAGCCGAACCGGTTCGTGCGCTCGAACGTCTTGATCACGGGAGCCGCGTCGCTCGGGTCGGTGTGCACAGAGACCGATCCGCTCAAGACCGTGGCGGACCAGGTCTCGTAGCCGGCCGGGAGTACCGGTTTCGGCGCCGTCGTGGTCGTCGTGGACTTGGCGGCCACGGGTGTGTCCTCGCGCGCGGGCGGTGACGTGCACGCGGTGAGGACGAGGGCCGGCACGACGATCGCGAATACGAGGAGCCTGCGGTTTGTTCGACTGCCCACCGGACCAGCCTACTGCCCCAGCCGGATTGTTCCGACCGGTTGTCGGCGGACCGAAGGGGGGCTATTCTCGAACATATGTTCGAGAAAACAGGTTCGTTCGTGCACCTCCACACGCACTCGTGCTTCTCGTTCCGCGAGGGGGCGGCCCGTGTCGAGGACCTTGCCCGTGCGGCTGCGAGGATGGGGATGTCCGCCCTTGCCCTGACGGATCACATGACGCTCGCCGGTGCCGTGCGGTTCACCAAGGCATGCCGTACCGAGGGGGTGCGACCCGTTCTCGGCGTGGAGTTGCCGGTCGCGCCGCCGCCGGGTGTTCCCGACCCGTCATCTCGGGAGACCGGGCCTCGGGGTGGCCGGCGCCAGACCCCGGACCTCCACTCCGGGAACCACGTGACGTTGCTCGCTCGCAACGAGACCGGCTGGGCGAACCTGTGCCGTCTCGTGAGCCACTGGCACCTCTCGCTGCCCTGCAGTGGGACCTGGGACGGTGCCGAGCCCCCGATCCCGTGGGATGTGCTCTGCGCGCATGCGGGGGGCCTCTTCGTCCTCTCCGGTTGCGCGCGCGGCGAGGTGGCACGTTGGCTCGGCCGTCGTGACATGGATCGGGCCGAATCCACGGCACGCCGTTACCTCGACGTGTTCGGGTCGGACGCATATGCCCTCGAGGTGTCACACCATCTACTGCCGGAGAGCCGTCACCGGATCGAGGCACTCCTGCATCTGGGTGACCATCTCGGGGTGACGGTCTGTGCCACGAACAACGTCCACTACGTGGCCCGCCGCGACGCCGTCGTGCACGAGTTGCTCGTCGCCATGCGAGATCTCGTTCCCGTGACCTCGCGGCAACAGAGACGCAGCACTGCCGAGTACGACCTCAAGCCGGCTGCCGCGATGCGTCGCCTCTTCGCCGGTGCGGAGAGGGTCTGTGATGCCTCACTCGAGATCGCGGCTTCCTGCGAGTTCGAGCTCGATCTGCACGTGCACCACCTACCCGAGCTCGCCGTGAACGACACGATCCGGCGGCTCATCGGCTCCGACCGCCTCCCCTACGGGGCACAGGGGAGGATGCATGCCGATCCGGCCTGCCTCCTCGAGATGGCATGCGATGCCGGCCTGCGCCGTCGCATGCCCGCCCGGGTGGCTGATCGTGTCGTTCTCGACCGGGTCGGCCACGAGCTCACCGTGATCCGCAACCTCGGTTTCTCCGGCTTCTTCGTACTCGTCGCCGAGATCTGCGCGCACATCCGGGAAGCAGGTATCCGTGTGGCATGTCGCGGATCGGCGGCGGGGAGCCTCGTCACCTACCTCCTCGAGATCTCCGACGTAGACCCGATCCGTCACGATCTGTGCTTCGCGCGGTTCGTGAACGAGTACCGCCACTCCCTCCCCGACATCGACATCGACGTCGAATCACACCGCCGCGACGAGATCCTCGATTGGATCATGTCCCGGTACGGCCATGAGCGCACTGCCATGGTCGCTGCCGTCGACACGTATCGGGCGAGAGGCGCGATCCGCGAGGTGGGCAAGGCGCTCGGCTTTCCCTACGACGAGATCGACGTGCTTGCCAAGGCCTTTCCCCACATCCGTGCCTCGGGGATCTCCACCGCCCTGGAGGAGCTCCCGGAGCTACACGGGCGCAATCTCGACCGGCCCCACCTCGCCCGGCTCTTCGAGCTCTGCTGTGCCATCGACGGCTTCCCGCGTCACCTTGCCGTACATCCGTGCGGGGTGATCATCGGCCCGTCGAACCTGCGTGATCTGATCCCGTTCGAGCGCAGCCCGCAGCACCTCCTCATGACCCAGTTCGACAAGGACGACGTCGAGGATCTCGGCCTCGTGAAGCTCGACGTGCTTGGAGTGCGGATGCAGTCGACGATCTCGCATGCTCTCACCGAGATCGAACGTGTCGAGGGCAGGCGGATCGATCTGAACGGCGTGCCCTTCGCCGACGCGGAGACCTACGACCTGATACGCGCGAGCCGGACGCTCGGCTGTTTCCAGATCGAGAGTCCGGGTCAGCGTGAGCTTCTCGGCAAGCTCCAACCGACTGCCTTCGACCACATGGTCGTGGACATCTCGCTGTTCCGGCCGGGGCCGGTCAAGAACGACATGGTGCGACCCTTCGTCGCCCGCCATCACGGCGAGGAGGAGGCCCGGTATGTCTCACCCCTGCTCGTGCCCTTTCTCGAAGAGACTCACGGGGTGATCGTCTACCACGAACAGGTGATCCGCACGATCGCCGCGCTCGGGGGTGTGTCCGAGGCCGAGGCCGACGCGATCCGGCGTCGGCTCGGCGCCCCCGACGATCCGGGAACGATCGAGGTGGGGGAGTGGCTTCGCGCCGCCGCCTGTGCACGTGGTATCCCGGCGGAGGAGGCAGAAGCGATCTGGAAGGAGGTCGCCGGGTTCGCCTCCTTCGGGTTCTGCAAGGCGCATGCCGCGGCGTTTGCTCTGGTCACATACCAGTCTGCCTGGCTCAAGGCACACCACCCGGCCGCATTCCTGGCAGGAGTGCTCACCCACGACCCGGGCATGTACCACTCGCGTCTCTTCGTGCACGAGGCACGCCGCCTCGGCGTCCCCGTCCTTCCCGTCGATGTGAACGGTTCGGCTGGTGAGGACCGGGTCGAACTCACGTGGGTGAATTGAGATACCGCGGCGGTACTCGGATGCGCCCACGTCGTGTGTCGGTCAGGCCGACGTCAGATGTGGGTCACGTGGATGTGGGCCCCGAGTCCGGGGCCGATCGACACCGTCGTCGAGTCCGTCATCACGCTCAGGGACCCGTCGGGTGCCACAGTCATGATCTGGCCGCGCACACCGGGTCGGAAGCCCTTCTGATCGAAGTACTGCATGACGTCGCCCTGAACTTCGATGCCTTCGGTGACGCGTTCGAGGCGGAACTTGTGGCCGGCCGCGAGCTCGAGGATCGGCACGGCCTCGGGATCGTCGTAGGCGCTGCCGGGGATCGGGCTCCCGTGCGGGCAGGTCGTGGGGTTTCCGAGAACTTCGAGGGCCCGTTCCACGACGCGATCGGACAGGCCGTGCTCGAGGCGGTGTGCCTCCTCGTGCGCCTCGTACCACGACATGCCGAGGAGGTCGACGAGGATCCGCTCTGCGACCCGGTGCCTGCGCACGATGTTGTCGGCGACGCGTCTGCCGTCCTGTGTGAGGCGGATGCGCTTGCGGTCCTGGAGCTCGACGAGGCCGTCGTCGACGAGACCGCGGATCGCCTCCGAGACGGACGGCGCACTCACCCCGAGGCGCTCGGCGAGGCGGGCGCGGATGACGGGGATGTCGTCCTCCGAGAGCTGCATGATCGTCTGCAGGTAGTCCTCGCGGGCGATCGACTGCCGGACAGGCGTTGTGGACGCGACCATGGTCCCAGCGTATCCGAAGCCGGAGTCGTACCGCTCACGGGATCGGTGACTTTCGGTCCTGGAATACGGGGCGGATCCTGTGGGAGGCTGCGCGGAGGCGAGCCAGGGGGGCACCATGCCTGGGTCACACCGAACAGAGGCCGACGCGTCCTCGCGATCGTGGCGCGGTGTCGCGATCGGAGCCGTTGTCGTCGCGACGTGCGCCGTGATCGTCGCTGCCACCGCAGTCGTCGCGTGGCGGGACGCGGACACCGCGACGGAGGGAACGCCGGATCCGAACATGTTGTCGGCCGCCGTCGAGCCCGCCGACTCGATCGGCCCCGACGCGTTCACGCCACCGGTCACGGCCGACACCGCGCAGATCTGCGATCGGGAGCGGTTCCTCCGCTACCTCGACGAGAGGCCCGATGCCAGGCGTGAGTGGGTCCGTGTCCTCGACGTGGACGCGGACACGCTGGAGGAGTACGTGATGTCCCTCGAGCCGACGGTTCTCCCGCAGGACACACTGGTCACGAACCACGGGCTTTCCGGCGGGAAGGCGTACGCCCGCCTGTCGCTGCTCGAGCAGGGCACTGCGGTGCTGGTCGAGCCTGTGGACCCGGTGCAGGGCGCGCCCCCACCCGGCGAACCGAACCCGCCGGACACGGTGACGACGGCGGCGACCACGACGACAGGACCAACGCAGCCACCGAACGTCGTCACGAGATGCAAGTGCGGCAATCCGCTCCTTCCTCCTCCCGACACGACGACGAGCTCCTCCTCGACGACATCGTCGACCACGACGTCACCGGAGGGACCGGAGGACGAGGCGAGACCGCCTGCAGGGGAGCCTCCCGACGAGGAGACCACGACCACGACCGTCGAGTCCTCCACCGAAGACACGACGACGACTCTCGACTCATCGGACAACGTCACACCTTCGCCGGACCAGGGTCCCGACTGAGCGGTGCGGCTTGTACTCGAACATGTGTTCGAGTAAGATGAGAGGCCTCGCGTGGACACGGGGGTCGTCAGTGGGTCGGACAACACGGGGCAGACATCGAGGCATCCGCTTGGGGCTCCACCATGTCGTCGGCCTCGGTGAGGCCGAGCTCGCGTCCATCGCCCGTGCGCGGGCGGAACGCCCGTTCACGTCCCTCGAGGACTTCGTGCACCGTACCGAGGTCCCACGACCGGCTGTCGAGAACCTCGTGCGTGTGGGAGCCTTCGACTCCCTCGCCCCGCGCGGACGGCGCGCACTCCTGTGGAGGATCGAGGAGATCTGGCGGGCGGGCGGTTCTCGCGCGGAGGTCGGATCCGGGGTGGAGCCACTTCCCCTCCGGTCCCGCACCGAGGGCATCCCCCTCGTCGGCCTCCGCGACTTCACTCCGGCCGAGAAAGTCCGGATGGAGCTCGAGATCCTCGGTCTCGATGTCACGGATCACCTGCTCCGCTTCTATGCGGAGGTGTGTGAGTGCCTCGAGGTGATCGCGGCGGCGGAGCTGTGCCGGCACGAAGACGGCGCGCGCGTCACGGTTGCCGGAGTGAAGGTGGCGACCCAGACCCCCGCAGTCCGGTCGGGGAAGCGCATCATCTTCCTCACTCTCGACGACCCCACCGGTCCGAGCGACATCACGTTGTTCCCCAACGTCCAGGCGCGTCGGCGCAGGACGGGACGCGCCGAGACCGAAGCCCCTCCCGACGATCGCAATTTCGCGACGATCGCCTTCCACTCCTTCGTACTTGCCGCAAGGGGCAGGCTGCGTCGGACCGGCCCGACCGGACGCGGGATCTCGATCGTCGCCGAGGAGTTGTGGGATCTGCAACGCTTCGCCCCCCGGGACACCGCATGCGGTGGCAGGCATCCTCCGGCACAGCGCTTCGAGGACCTACCGTCTCCACGGCGGGTCTGGCACGTGAGTGGAGGTTCGGCCGGATGAAGGTGGATACCGGTGGGCCGCACCGATCGGTTCCGGAACCATGATCGGTGAGGAATCGATCCTGCACGTCGACATGGACGCGTTCTTCGCCTCGGTCGAGATCCGGGACAACCCGGAGTTGAGAGGCAAACCCGTGATCGTCGCCGGACTCGGGAATCGAGGGGTCGTGACGGCCGCCTCCTACGAGGCCCGCAGGTACGGGGTGCATTCGGCAATGCCCACACTGCGGGCCCGGCGCCTCTGCCCCGACGGGATCTTCCTTTCGCCACACGGCCCGCGTTATCACGAGGAATCCGAAGCCATCCGGCTGATCTTCGAGGCCTTCACTCCCCTCGTCGAGTCGGTCTCCCTCGACGAAGCCTTCCTCGACGTGCGTGGTGTCGGCCGGCTCTTCGGGGATGCCGTCACCGTGGGCAGGGCGATCAGGGGACGCATCGCCCGCGATCGCCGCCTGCCCGCGAGTGTCGGAATCGGGACGAGCAAGCTCATCGCCAAGCTCGCCTCCCGCGCCGCCAAGCCGGATGGACTGGTCTTCGTGCCGGCCGGCACGGAGACCGACTTCCTCTGGCCCCGCCCCGTATCGGCGTTGTGGGGAGTGGGGAAGGCCACGCTCGAACTGCTCGACCGTCTCGGGATCCGCACGGTCGGTGACCTCGCCGGGGTCCCTCTCCCCTCGCTCGAGCGCGTTCTGGGTGGTGTGCACGGCCGCCACCTTCATGCGCTGGCTCATGCACACGACCCTTCCCCCGTGACGACTGATCGGGCTCCCAAGTCGATCGGGCACGAACAGACGTTCCCGGTCGACCTGTCGGATCCCGAGACGATCCACACCGAGTTGCTGCGACTCTCGGATCGGGTGTCGAGACGCCTGCGCCGCAGCGGGTGCTCCGCAAGGACGATCACTCTCAAATGCCGCCTCGCCACCTTCCGGACGCTGACGCGGTCGACAACCATGCAAGAGCCCGTGGACGCGACACCCGAGATCCACGCCGCAGTCGTGGAGAGCCTTGCGAAGTTGAGGTTGGGTCATCCCGCGATCAGACTCCTCGGAGTCTCGGCGTCCGGGCTGCGCGTGGGAAGCCCGATCCGCCAACTCAGCTTCGAGTCACGGCCCCACTGGCAGGCGGTCATGCGGGCGACAGACAGGGTGCGGGACCGCTGGGGGGAGGATGCCGTGAGGCCGGCGCGGCTCCTGCCTGGCGGAGAAGCGGCCACTGCCGACCACCTCGAGGTGCGAAGATCCGGCATCGCAGGGTTCTCTCGCGGGCCGGTGGAAATATAATGGGCTCCGACGGTGCTCTCGACCGCAATCACCGGAATTGCTTAGGGTCGAGTCCACGAGAACGGCCAACCGGGAGGGGCGGCGTGCCGCTGTCCGAAGAAGAGCAACGCATCCTCCGTGAGATCGAGGCGCAGTTCCACGCGGACGATCCGAAACTCGCTCGCGAGGTCGCGCAGACGAGCGTCTACTCACACACGGGACGCCAGCTCAAGTTCGCGGTGGCGGGTCTCGTCGGAGCCATGGCGATGATGGTCTTCTTCCTCGCCCTGCAGAGCATCCTCCTCACGGTCCTCGCCTTCATCGGCGCGTTCGCGTGCGGCGTCTGGGCGTGGTACTCGTTCCGGCGCATGACCAAGGCGGGCCTGAACGACCTGCGCCGGCGAAGCCGAACCATGTGGGAAGGGCGCCTCACGCGTAACAGGTTGCGCCGCGACGAAGACGTCTGATCTCAGCCCCGGTGTCGGCCTGTCCCCACCTTGTCCCGCATGACGGGTGGGCTCACTTCCTGCTCACGGACGGACACCGGGGGGCTTGGTCTGTCACGGCGTCGTGTGGGAAGAAGGGAACGTGGCCGCAACCAGGCGCGACGGGCTGCACGCGGATGGTTCTGGGCGAACTCCCGGCGCACGCGGGTGTGCTCGGCCCACATGCGCTCCGCGCGGTCGACCTCGCGGGAGTGGCCGGGAGGTTCCGGGGCGTACAGGGCCTGGGTGACGAGATCTGCCTGGGGGCCGATATCGATCCCGTGCCCGAGGGCCTCGACGGCGATCTCGTTGGGGGTCGAGGACGGGTGGCATGTGACGCCGACATCCGTGAGCCAGTCGAGTGTCTCGCGCCAAGCCGCGAGCTCGGGTGCTGCCACCCCACGTGACAGGGCGTGACGCAGAGACGTGTGACCCGTGCGGCGCCGCATGGTGCGCCGCGCCCATTTGAGGGTGGGCACAGCGCACAGGAGAGTGACGACGAGGACGAGGAGAACGACGATGGCCCAGACTCTCGAGGTGAGCGAGTCCGCCTCGCCAGGAGGCGTG
Organism: Acidimicrobiia bacterium; assembly: GCA_020850945.1. Taxonomy (GTDB): domain Bacteria; phylum Actinomycetota; class Acidimicrobiia; order UBA2766; family UBA2766; genus QWHP01. The sequence goes on from JADZDR010000010.1 coordinate 34,935, forward strand.
TTCACCTCGGGTTCGGGGGCCGGAGGCAGGGTGGTCGGTGTCGCAGGAGGCAAGGTGGTCGGAGGCGTCGGGGCCGAGGTCGGGACGTCCTCTTGGAAGTAGGGGGCCGAGAGGCTGCCCACGTCCGGTGTCGGCTCGAACGGCAGCCAGCCGTAGTCGGGGAACCAGAGCTCCGTCCAGGCATGGGCGTTCGCACCCCGCACCTCGAACACGAGGTCGTCGCCCACGCGGCCGACGCGTTCACCCGTCAGGTATCCGGTGGCGACACGGGACGGGACGCCGATCTCGCGGGCGAGCACGGCGAGGGCGGCCGAGAACTGTTCGCAGTACCCCGTGCGGGTTTCGAGGAGGAAGTGCTCGAGGTCATCGCTGGAGTGACCGGGATCGGGTTCGAGACTGTACGTGTAGGTGCGTAGCCGTTTCTGCATCGCCATGATCGCGTCGTACTTGGTGTCGGTTCCCGCCGTGGTCTCCTCGATCCACGCCTTGATCCCCTCGGTCACGCCGTCCGTGCGGAGGTAGTAGTCGACCTCGCTCGAGTCCGGCAACGCGTCCGGGGCGCGGCGCAGGTCATCTGCGCTGGGCGCCGGGACCGCGGAGCGGACCTCCCACGTCACCCCCGGTTCTGTCCGGGTCGCGAGGTCGAGGGATCCCGTCGCCTCGTTCACTTTCGAGCTGCGGTGGGCCGCGGCGGGGAAGGGTGCAACGGGAAGCCACGGGCTCGAGAGGTCGACGATCTCGACCTCGTACAGGAGGTCCCGCGTCGGAGGAGCCGTGGCCGGGAGTAGCGGCGGGTCGTCCGATCTCTCCCAACGCCTGCCGTCGAAGGCGTCGAGGGATGTGAGACGCCAGTAGTTGCCCTCAGGGGATGTGACCCGGAACACAACGGTCTCACTCGGATCGACGAGACGGGATCTGATGTCTGTGAAGGGGTTGTCCGGTACGAACGTGCCGACGCGATTGCGGAAGTCCCACGCCGCCGGCTGCCCGTAGCCGGGTACGAGGGGTGCGATGATGACACCGCCGACGACGGTGAGGGCGACGACTGCTGCGGGTATGAGCGATGTCCACCACGCACCCCCGAATCGCTCCCGGTCAGCGGCGACGATCGTCGTGCCTGCCGCGACGAGCACGAGCACGAGCATGAGGAGCTGGCCGCCGGACTCGCTCGGTGTGCCTTCGACGATCATGCGGGTTGCGAGGAAGATCGTCACGGGCGGGGCGACGGCGAGGCCGAACGCACCCGAGCTCCACATACCGGCCCCCGACGCTGCCGCGCACCACCAGACTGCGGCCACGGCGATCCCCAGGTAGGGGGGTGAGCCGAGAGGGGCGACCGACTCGTGCACGAGTTGCAGGGCGGATTCGACGCCCGAGATGAACGTGGCAACCGTCTCGGGCGTCGGAATCCCGGCGATGGTCGACTCGGGGTAGACGGCCCAGGCGAGGACGACGATGAAGCCCACTACATGCAGGCCGTTCGCGACGAGACGTACGGTGAGGGCAGGCCGCCGTCCCGCATCCTTGACACGGCGGGCACCCCACTCGATGAGGAGGGGAACCTGCGTGGCCAGGACGAGGGGCACGATCCACGCGGTGTCCTTGAACACCCAGCGGAATCCGGTCACGGCGAGCAGCCAGAGGATGCACATGCCGACGAGCGTCACCGCGTGCCCTCCCCTGCGGCGGCACCAAGCGCATCTGCGAGCTGCTCGAGCGAGGAGATGAGCACACGCCGTCCCGGACCTGCGGGTGTCACCCACGCTGCCGCGACGTCGGGCTGGTGCATCGCGCTCCCCGCTTCGTCGCAGAGGATCGCGACCCGCGAGCGACGCGCAGCCCGCGCTCTTTGCAGGCCGTCGGCAATCGCCGTATCCGCTTTCCCACCCACCAGCACCAGTGCCCGCGTGCGCGAGTTGCGGTCCGGGACGAGGGCGTCGACAACGTCAGTCCCAAGCACGACGCTGTCCACCGCGGCACCTGCGAGGAGATCGAGAGCGCGGCCGAGGGCGGTGGAATCGGCGATGTCCACCTCGGGTCGACCTTGGGCTGTGAGCGCGAGGGAGCACTCCACGCCCGCGCGTGCATAGGACTCGACGAGACTGGCCGCGACCGAGACAGCGAGTTCGAATCCGGGATAGGCGACGTTGCGGATGACGCCGTCCCGCTCCGCTTCGGCATCTCGGTACGAGTCCACCCTGCAGTCGAGAACGATCCGCACCCGCTCGGATTCATCATCCTGTGTCTCGCGGACGAGAAGGGTTCCACGCTTGGCTGACGATGGCCAGTGGATGCGACGCCGATCGTCGCCCGACACGAACTCCCGCAACTGCCGGAACTCGTACCCCTCGCTCACCGGCGCGGGTTGGCCGGCTTCGGCGAGGCCGGGAAGCAGCGGTGCCGCAATCGGGACCGTCGACGGCCAGACGTGCAGCACCTCCTTGCCCGGCAAGTCCTGGATGCGCTGCGCGACACCCATGGGATCCGAGCGCAGGATCCACCCCGGCCCGAGCCCGTACAGTCCCCGGGGCAGGGCTTCGAAACGCACGGCTGTCGGACGATTCAGACGCACACCTGTGATGGTGAGTGGTTCGGGTGCGCGTCCGCGGCGTTCGAGGAGGTCGGCCGTCCCCCGCACGGGCCAGATGCCGAGCCTTCCCGCCCGGAGGTCGTAGACGACCAGGGCCGTCTGCCCGTCACGCAGCTCGTCCCGCGGGCCTGACCGCACGAGCTGGAGATCTCGCGGTACGAGAGCGGCGAGCACGACGCCCACGAGAACGACCGCGATGAGTGCCGTGCCGAGTGCAACGAAGTCAGCCACTCCGAACATGAGGCCGGTGAAGATCACGCCGGGGGCGAGTACGAGCAGCCCCACGCCCCGGCCGGTGAGGCGCAGGGGGAGGCGGGGCCGGCCCGCCGCGTTCGTCACTGGCCGACCGGTGCGGGTATCGCATGCAACACCCCGGCGAGGACCTCGGCCGGGCTGACACCACGCATCTGCGCCTCCGGCGCGAGGACGATGCGGTGCTCGAGCACGGGGCTCGTCACCCACTTCACGTCGTCGGGGATCACGTAGTGGCGCGCGGCGAGCACGGCGGCGGCGCGTGCTGCCCGGAGGAGATGCAGGCTCCCCCGGGGCGAGGCACCGAGGCGGATCTCGGGGACCTGGCGCGTCGTCTCCGTGATGTCGAGGACGTACTCCTTGATGGAGGGGGCCACGTAGCAGGCGTCGGCCACCTCGCGCAGGGCTATGACGTCCTCGGGTCCGACGACGGCCGCGAGCGGGGTGGTCTCGTCTGGGCCGTCGGCGTGGACCTCGAGCATGCGCAGGGAGGCATCGCGTGAGGGGTAGCCGAGCGACATGCGGACGAGGAAGCGGTCGAGCTGGGATTCGGGCAGGGGATACGTGCCCTCGTGCTCGAGCGGATTCTGTGTGGCGAGGACGACGAATGGCTGACGGAGCCTGTACGTGTGACCGTCCACCGACACCTGTGATTCCTCCATGGCCTCCAGCAGCGCCGACTGGGTCTTGGGTGACGCCCGGTTCACCTCGTCGGCGAGGAGGATGTTGGAGAAGACGGGTCCCGGGTGGAACGTGAAGTCGCGGGCCTCCGGGTCGTAGACGTTGATCCCGATCAGGTCCGAGGGCAACAGATCGGGCGTGAACTGGATGCGGCGCCAGGTGCAGCCGAGTGATTCGGCCAGCGAGCGGGCGAGCAGGGTCTTACCCACCCCGGGGACGTCCTCGATCAGTACGTGGCCGCGACCCACGAGGGCTACGAGGGCAAGCCGTACCGCTTCGGGCTTGCCCTGCAGCCGGCTCTCCACGTTCTCGACGATCGCGTTGAGCCGGGTCTCGGCGAACTCGGTTGAGGGGTGTAGCTGTGACATCCGCGTAGCCTGTCGGTCTGGTCCCAAGAGTACGTGCTCGTGGAGTTCTCTCATGGAGTTGGTCGCGGCCCTCGACATCGGTGGAACGAAGCTGGCTGCCGGTGTCGTCGACGGGCAGGGCAACGTCCACGGGAGGCGTGAGTGTCCCACGCGTGCTACCGGAAGCTCCGAAGATCTTCTCGCCGACGCATGTGATCTCCTCGCCACCGCCCTTGCCGAGTTCCCTCCGGTTGTGGGCCTCGGTGTGGCGTGTGCCGGACCGATCACCGAGTCGGGGGTGAGCCCGTTGAACATCCCGGCCTGGCGCGACTTCCCGCTTGCCGGCCACCTCATCGAGCGCTTCTCCGGCTCGATCAGGGGACCGGTCCTCGTCGACAACGACGCGAAGGCGATGGCTCTCGGCGAGGGTTGGGTCGGGGCGGCACGGGGCGAGAGCGACTACGTGGGCATGGTCGTCTCGACCGGTGTCGGAGGCGGGATCGTACTCGACGGGCGCCCCCTCGACGGTCGCCTCGGGAACGCCGGTCACCTGGGCCACATGCTTGCCGTACCGGGTGGGGCACGATGCGAGTGTGGTGCGCATGGCTGTCTCGAGGCGGAGGCATCCGGCACGGCGATCAGCCGCGATGCCGTCGAGATCTGCCGGTCAGGATCGGCCGACCCGGTCCTGCGTCACCTCTGGCAAGAGGCGCGGGGGCGTGAAGAGGCCGGTGGCCCGCTGTCCGCGGTCGAGGGGTTGACGGCTCGTGATGTCGTGCGGGCGGCGCAGGAGGGAGATGCGAGTGCCGCGCGCATCCTCGAACGTGCCGGTCGCCTCATCGGCCGTGTCCTCGCGGACGTGGCCACGCTGCTCGACCTGAGGACGGTGGTCGTCGGCGGCGGTGTCTCGCTTGCGGGCGATCTCATCCTCGCGCCCATGCGGGACGAAGCGGGGCGGCGCGCGACGCTCCCCTACGCGGCCGGGCTCGAGATCCGGCCGGCCGCGCTTTCGACCGTTGCCGGCATCGTCGGTGCTGCCGCGGACTGGCTGTGGCGTGAGCGAGGTGAGATGCCGCGGAGTGTCGCGTGAGTGCCGGCGGCGCCCGTCTCGTGACACCGGCAGCGGTCGCGGCGGTCCTCGCCCGTCCCAGGTTGTGGGGGCCGGCCATGCGGGCACTGGTGCACCTCGCTGCGCGTGGGTGGTGGCGGCGGTGGCCGCCCGTCCCGGCTCCCGATCCCGCGTACCTGGAATGGCGCCGGCAGACGGCGTACGGGGGGGTTCGGAACTCATCCCCTGCGGAGCATCCCGACGTGGTGCACGACCTCGTGTCCTATCTCGAGTTCTGCCGGGCCCTGCGCAAATCCGCGCGGTGACCGTCCCACCCGCGGCGCGGGCAGAGGTCCGCGCCTTCCGTATACTCCTGGCAATTGGAGACAGGATGCCCAAGGCGCTCGTGCTCAACGCCACGTACGAACCGCTGTGCGTCGTGCCCGCACGCCGCGCGGTCGTTCTCGTGTTGGGCGAGAAGGCGGAGCTGATACGTCACGACGATCGGGTCCTCCACTCCCAGTTCCTGACAGTTCCGATACCGTCGGTGATCCGCCTGCGCGAATACGTGAAGGTGCCGCGCCGTCGCCGTGTGTCCCCATCCCGCCGTGCCGTGTTCATGCGGGACGATCACACATGCCAGTACTGCGGCCAGAGGGCCGAGAACATCGACCATGTGATCCCCCGTTCCAAGGGTGGGCCGCATGTCTGGGAGAACGTCGTTGCATCCTGCCGCCACTGCAACGGGCGCAAGGAGAACCGTACGCCTCAGGAGGCCGGCCTGCGCTTGAGGACCAAGCCCGCTGCCCCCCGCCCGCACACACTCATCGCCGCCCTCGTCGGATCGGTCCACCCGCACTGGATGGAGTACCTGGCAGGCTGATGGTGCCGGGCGGTGGGGAGGGCACCGCCAACTCACGAGACGGAGCGTGGACCTTCAGGCGTTGACCGTCGGTGCGACGGGCTCGACTCCGCACCGACGCAGTGCCGCAGTCAGCTCGTCGTTCTTCACCGGCTTGGCCACGTAGTCGTCCATGCCCGCCGCCAGCACCTTGTCGCGCTCACCGGTCATCGCGTTCGCGGTCATCGCCACGATGGGGATGTGGCTGTCCGTCCCGTCCTCGAGGTGCCGGATGCGACGTGTCGCTTCGTAGCCGTCGAGGATCGGCATGTGACAGTCCATGAGGATGAGATCGGGCTTCGTCGTGGCCTGGTAGGCCTCCACGGCCCGTTCGCCATCCTCGGCTATCTCGACGCGGAATCCCATTCGTTCCAGCGTGCGTTGCGCGACCTTCTGGTTCACGAGGTTGTCTTCGGCGACGAGGATCAGAGGCCCGTCCGGGCGGGGGGTGGCCAGAGGAGCGGTCGCCGGTGTGGGAGGCAGGGATGGGCCCGATGTGGTGAGCTGGCGTCGAAGCCGCGAGAGGCGGATCGGCCGGGCGGAGAGGGCGTCGACACCCAGGGCGCGCAAGGCCGTGGTCCCCGGTGCCGTCGCGACAGGCGCGATCACCACGAGGCGGACGCCTGCCCCGGCCGGGTTCGCCCGGACTGAACGGATGACGCGTTCCGTCTCACCGCCGGGGGTGTAGTCGAGGAGGACGGCATCGGCGGGCTCGCCTCTCTCTGCCAGGCTTCGGATCGTGTCGAGGACCTCGTCGAACCCGGCTTCGTGGAGAACGGCTCCCTGGTCGGTGAGGTGGCGCTGCAGGAGGCGCCCCGTCCGGTCGTGGTGGAGTGCAGCCACGATTCGCATCCCCTCGAGATCGTCAGCGGTGTCCCGCGTGTCGGCTGGGGCGATGCCGAAGGGCAGGAGGACGGTGAAGGTGCTCCCCTCGCCGAACGCACTGCTGACGCTGATCGAGCCACCCATGATCTCTATGAGCTGGCGTGTGATGGCGAGTCCGAGTCCCGATCCACCGAAGCGACGTGTCATGGAGTCGTCGAGTTGCGTGAAGGCATCGAACATCGACGTGCACTTGTCTTCAGGGATCCCTATGCCCGTGTCGGTCACGGCGAAGCGGAGGACGACCTGGTCCGCGTGCCTCTCCGCCAGGTCCACGGTGAGGACGACTTCACCCTCGTCGGTGAACTTGACGGCATTGCCGATGAGGTTGATGAGAACCTGGCGGATACGCCCTGCATCGCCGATGACGTGCGATGGCACGTCTCCTGCCGTGTCGCACACGAGGTCGAGCCCCTTGCTGGTCGCCTGATGGCCGAGGAGTTCGATGACGTCGTCGGTGAGTCGGACCAGAGCGAGGGGGACTCGTTCCGTCTCGAGTTTGCCTGCCTCGATCCGCGAGAAGTCGAGGACGTCGTTGATGATCGTGAGGAGCGCCTCGGACGACGAGCTGATCGTGTGTGCGATGTCCCTCTGGTCGGGAGTGAGGGGGGTATCGAGGAGGAGCTGCGTCATTCCCATCACGCCGTTCATGGGCGTGCGGATCTCGTGGCTCATGTTCGCGAGGAATGCGCTCTTCGCCTGACTCGCCGCCTCCGCCGCTTCCTTCGCGCGCTGGAGACCCTCCTGCGCCGCCTGTCGGTCGGTGACGTCCCGCAGGTTCAGCACGATCCCTTCGACAGCGGGATCGTCGATGAGATCCCTCGCCCGCACCTCGAGATGGCGAAGTTCCCCGTCGGGACGTTCGAACGTGAGTGCCAGGACCTCCTCCGGGTCGATGCCGTCTGCGATCCAGTCCCGGAACGATTCCTGGTCGCGGCGTGGCCCCCCGTCGGAGAAGGCGTCGAGTCCTTCGCGGCCGACGAGGTCCTCGGGAGCCGTGCCGAACACGCTCGCGGCGGCCGGGCTGATGTAGGAGACCCGTCCGTCGCTGTCGAGGACGACGATGACATCAGACGCGTTCCGCACGAGTGAACGGAAACGGCGTTCGCTGCGGCGCAGGTCCTCCGTGGTCTGGTCCACGAGCTGCAGGGCCCGGGTCTCGGAACGTCCGAACGCATACACCACGAGGCCGAGGAGCACACTCAGGCCTGCCCCGGCCACGAGGATGGCGAACGGGGCGATCGTCTGGCTCGAGCTCGTGAGCGTGTCGAGGGCCGTGAAGCGCACCACCCACTGGGTTCCCGACACGTTGATCTCGCTCACCGTTTGGGGACCGTCCAGCTCCAGGTTCGGATGCGTGGTCGCGATCTTGCTCTCGTCAGTGAACGAGTCGTCTTCGAAGAGCTCGACCACGAGGTCGCTGCTCTCGGCCAAGACGGTTTCCACGAAGCCTTCGCCCCTGAAGAGCTCGACGAGGAAGCCGCGCAGGTGTTGCTCTCTCTCGGCCGGGGTCGCCGGCACTTCGGGTGTGTCGAACACGGGCATCCCCATGAAGATGGGAACGGGTCCTACGCTCGAGTCGAAGTTCGTGACGTTCACGACCGAGTTCCCCGTCTCGATCACTGAGTCGATGAACGGCTGGGAGAGCTGGGGGTAGCCGTACACGTCGAGGCCCACGATGGGGACGGACGGGACCAGAAGGGACTGGTAGGTCACGATGCCGTGCACGGGGCTGTCGCCGAGGTCGTAGACCGTGAAGTCGGGGTCGTCTCGGGTCCGGATCTCCTGCTCGAAGGCGGCGAGATCCGCATCGGGCACGAGCTGCATCCACGCGATGCTCTCGACGCCCGGGTAGTTCTCCGCGAAGTCGAGCGATGCGACGAAGGCCTCGAAGGTCGCCTTCGTGACGGGACCGGGGTACGTCTCGAACAGGGCTCGCAGGGACCGCAGGGCATCGCGGTAGCTGTCGAGAGCCGCCTGGATGTCCTGGGACGCTTCGTCGGCGAGCTCCTCGAGCTCGTCCGCGGCGTCACGCCGTTCGACCTGCCGGAACTGCCACGCCACTCCCACCGAGATCGTGATCCCGATGATCGCTACGAACAGTGCCAGCGATCGCGAGAGGAGGCCGCGCCGCTTCGCCGGCGGTCGACCTGCTACCGGGGGGGCTGTCTGCGTTCTGGCCATTGGCAATGTCGTGCCGCGCGCCGTGCCCGGTGGTGGGGACCGTGCCTTCCGCGCCGCGTGTCGCTCTGTCCGTTCTCGGGATCTCATCGGCACGGGGGCGGTCCCGAGTTAGCAGGTCGCCCCCGATACCCCAGACCGGTCGAAGTCTATGCAGCGGCGTATCACATCACACCCGGCCGGGGTGGGCGTGGGGGACCTCACAGTCAGAGGAGGTCGAGTGGCGACCGGATCACGAGGTCCGGCACGTCCAGGCCACCTTGTCGAGGTGACCCGACAGCAGGGGTGGGATCCAGGCGGAGCAGGATCGATGTCCAGCCCGCCCGGTTCGCACCCACGATGTCGCTGGGGACCGAGTCGCCGAGGAGGGCGATACGGGGGCGGGTCGGGACCACGTCGCGGAGGCCGGCCTCCGCCTCCCGGAACATGATGGGTCCGGGCTTGCCCACGATCACCGGTTCCACACCGGTTGCGTTCGCGAAGAGAGCGGCGAGGGATCCACAACCGACACGGGGTCCGCTCGACCCGGGATAGGTTGCGTCCCCGTTGCCTGCGACGACAGGCGTGCCGGGTCTCCACACGGCGAGTGCGGTGTCGAGGTCGCGCACGGCCATGTCGGCGGCGCCGCCGAGAACGACGGCTGCCACGTCGGGCACCGAATCGGGATCGGTCCGCATGCAGGTGTGCACCACGACCCCCGCCGCGCGCAGCGCATCCGCGAGTTGCGGTGTTCCCAGGTGGGCGACGGGGCTCAGTCCCTGCTCGGCGCACCAGAGAGCCGTCGCCCAGCCGGCACTGACCACGTCGCGGGGCGCGGCGTCTATTCCGGTGTCGCGGATCGCCGACGCGAGCTCAGCCCGGCTCTTCGTCGTGTCGTTCGTCATGAAGGCCACGTGTACGTGTCGTTCCCGGGCTGCGGCCACGAGCCGGGCGGTGCCGGGCACTGCTTCCGTTCCCACGTAGACGACACCGTCGCAGTCGAGGACGAGGCAGTCGAGGACATCGAGCATGGACGTGGCCGGACTCAGCTCGGCAGCGGGGCGGGGCCGGCGGGCGCTGTGAGAACCTTGGAGGGGCGACCGAGGCAGGGGTGCCAGCAGGGGGGCACGAGAGTCCCGGGCGGACAGAGACGCACGGCCTCCCACGACGACATGAGCTCGTGCAGCGTGCCCGGCGCTCGTTCGGAGGGAGGCACGGTGCGTTCCGGTCCGATGATGTGGTCCACCGTGCGTGCACAGAAGCGGGACAACTCGGGGGAGAGGAAGACGACCGAAGCCGCGACGCCGACCACGACCAGGCCCAGGGCGGCGCCGTGGAGGCCGAGCACGATGGTGGGCAGTACGCTGAAACCGGCGAGAGAAGACCATCGTGCCGTGGCCAAGCTGCTGCCGTGCCAGAACGCGGCATCGCGGTCGGTGAGAACCGCGAGCCAGGCGAGGGCTGCATAGCCCAGCGTGAGGACGGCGACGAGGGCGTTGGCCCAGTCGACATCGGGTGGGCGCAAGGCTGTTTCGGCCCAGAAGGGAACGGCGAATCCGACTGCCAACACTGGACCGGTGTCATGCCGGGCTGCCATGTGCACATCATGGCACGGAGAGTGAGTTCGATGGTGGATACCTGGCGAAACCGCGTCAGGGGACCTCGCGTAGAGGTCGGGTGGGGAAAAATGGGGGTCAGTGGTTGACTCGACATGGCTAGTGGGATAAAGTGGCGCGACATTGCCCGGTCCCAGGAGTGAGGTGCCTGGTGTTCTACGGCGAACACATGCACACACTCGATGCCAAAGGGCGGTTGACGATGCCGGCCAAGTACAGGACGCAACTCGCCGAGGGTGTCTACGTGACCAAAGGTGAGGACCGGTGCCTGCAGGTCTGGTCGGCACGTGAATGGGAGGCGAAGAGGATAGAAGTCGAGAACCGAGGCGTGGCCACCCGTCACGACCGCCGCATGATGCGGGGTTACTTCGGCGGCACCCAGGAGGGCGAGCTCGACAAGCAGGGCCGGATCCTCCTCGATGCCGGCTGGCGTGAGTACGCCGGTATCGAGCGTGACTGTGCAGTCGTCGGGTGTGGGCGCTTCGTAGAAGTCTGGGGAGCTCCGCTCTGGGAAGAGGAACGCCGTCTGTCGGAGGCAGCCATCGCCGACAGGGACGACGCTGCTCTCCCGGCAGTCCGCCCCGAATGAGCAGATCCTTGACAATCGAATGCGCATCGCTCCCGGGCATGAGGTGGGACGGACACCCTGCCTCAGGCCGGCACAGCCTCAGCCCCCCGGTCTTTCGGTGGAAGGCCCCTACTCCGCCCGCTTCTATCGGATTCCGGTCGGGGGGCTGAGGGTGAGCCGGCGGTTCGAGCACCGGCCGGTCCTCCTGAACGAGGTCGTCGAGGCGATGGCACCGACGCCTCCGGGTGTGCTCGTCGACGGGACGCTCGGCGGCGGTGGCCATGCGTCTGCCCTCCTCAGGCTCGGTCACCTCCGGCTGCTCGGAGTCGATCGCGATCCCGCTGCCGTGGCAGCCGCGGCCGAGGTGCTCGGTGCCGTGGCCGTGACGGGTTCCGGCGCCGACGTGTTCACCACCCCGGACGGGCGGGTGACCCTCGTCCGAGGGAGGTTTTCCGACATCGAGGCGATCACAGAGGAGTTCGGGGGCGGATCGGTGAGCGGCGTCGTGCTTGACCTCGGTGTCTCATCGCCTCAGCTCGATGAGGCCGAGCGCGGGTTCGGCTACTCGCGGAGCGCCGTTCTCGACATGCGTATGGATCCGGACCTGGGGCGCAGCGCGGCGACCGTGATCGCCGAGAGCAGTGAGGACGAGTTGACCCGCATCCTTCACACCTACGGCGAGGAGCGATTCGCGCGCCGCATCGCGCGGGCGATCGTGGCCCAGCGGACGAAGGCCCCGATCACGACTACGACCGAGCTCGCCGCTCTCGTACGGGATGCGATCCCGGCAGCGGCGCGGCGCACGGGACCGCATCCGGCGCGCCGCACGTTCCAGGCGCTCCGCATCGAGGTGAACGACGAGCTCGGCGAGCTCGACGCGGCACTCGACGCCAGTCCCGGGACGCTGGTCCAGGGTGGGCGCATGGCGGTCATCTCCTATCACTCCCTCGAGGACAGGAGGGTCAAGCGGGCCTTTGGTGCGCTCACGACGCGTCCCCCGGTGCCCCGGGGCCTCCCCGTCACCGAAGACGACCTGGTCGCATCCGGTGAGGAGGTCGGGTACCGGCTTCTCACACGGCGACCGATCCGCCCCACGGCCGCGGAGGTGGCCGCGAACCCCCGAGCCGACTCGGCCCGCATGCGGGTGCTGGAGAGGATGGGCGGGAACGTGGCATGAACGCTGTTCCCCTTCGCTCCAGACAGCGGCCCACGCGTCGCCCTGGCCCGTCCTTCCGAGAGCGGCAGCGCCACCTCCGGCTCGTCCGCAGGCAGCGGCGCCGACCGCGTCGCCACCGCCGCATCATGGCCACGTTCGCAGTCGGGCTCACGGCTGCGACCCTCTTCAGTGTCCTCACCATCCATGTGCGTCTCACCCAGACGGCATTCGAGCTCCAGGAGGAGCAGCAGGCGATGGAGCGAATGCGCAGTCGCCGAGACAGGCTCGAGATGGCCGAGGCCGAGCTCGAGGCACCGGGACGGATAAGGCGGGAGGCGATGGGGCGGCTCGGCATGGTGCTGCCCGGCATCGTCCATTTCGTGTACGTGAGGGAGGTGCAGGGAACTGCGGACGAACGAGCCGAGGGCGGCACGGTCGAGACAGCCCCGCCGGTCAGCGGACCCTGAGCGGACCCCGAGGACCACAGGCGAACACGGTGCGCTCACGCGGGGCCGAGGTCGCGGGACTCCCGCTGCATCGGCCCGCCCTGCGCCCGGTCGCCGGGGTGCGGGGCGGGCTGCGTCGCGCGGCGATCGGGCCGGCCGGGGGAACGAGCAGAGGTCCACGCACACGGACCGTCCCTCGCGTCGCTCGTACGGAGACCGCCGAGAGAGCGGGCAGGCCGCACGAACGCCGGACGTTGCCCGGGGCCACTTCGCCGGGGCGGCGGTAGCCGCTGCCGCCTCTGCGGTCGGATCCGGCTTGTCCCGCTTCAGCCCCGAGAACGTGAGGGCGTGGCGAGCCGGGTTCCGTCCCCGCGCGGAAGATCCCGAGCTGACGTGCTCCCGGACACGGCTCGTCTTCATCGTCATCGCCGTCCTTGCCGCACTCACGCTCGTCGGCGTGAGAACAGTCATGCTGCAGGGGATCGACGGGGCCAGGTACACGGAGATGGCTTCGAACCAGCACGTGCGACGCACGGTCCTGCCGAGTGGGCGGGGTGACATCCTCGACCGGCGCGGACACACCCTTGCCCTGTCGCACAACGTCCCGTCGGTGTTCGCCAATCCGCAGGAGATCGAGGATCCCGTCGGTGTCGCATCGGACATTCTCGACGTACTCGAGGACCGCGTCGATGCCGACCACTTGCCGGACCTCGACACGCTCGTCGAGCGGCTGTCGGGTGACGACCGTCAGTTCGCCTGGGTGGCACGCAAGATCCCGGATGATCTGGCCGAGGACATCCGTGACCTCGACCTCGAGGGCATCTACCTCACGGAGGAGTCCGAGCGGAGGTATCCCTCCGGGACCCTGGCCGCGTCCCTCCTCGGCTACGTGGACATCGACAACAAGGGACTCGCCGGGATCGAGCTCTCGCTCGACGACCGCCTCCAGGGTGAGCCCGGTGAGCTCGTGAGCGAGAAGGACCCGCGTGGGCGTGCCATTCCCACCGGCACCTGGCAGTTGGAGCCGGCCGAGCCGGGTGAGAACATCAAGCTCACGATCGATACGGCCATCCAGTACGAGGCGGAGGCTGCGCTCGACGAAGCACTCGAGCTCTACGACGCCAAGAGCGGTGTGGCCGCCGTGATGGACCCGGCTACGGGGGACGTCCTCGCCTTCGCGAACCGGCCCACGTTCGACCCGAACGAGCCCGGCGAGTCCACCGCGTCCGGCCGGGGCGCGTGGGGTGTCGGTGACGTGTTCGAGCCGGGCTCCACCTCCAAGGTCGTGACACTCGCCGCCGCACTCGAGGAAGGTGTCGTCTCACAGGATTCCCCCATAAACGTCCCTTCACGCATCGAGGTCTGGGACCGCACGTTCACGGACTCGGAGAGCCATGGCGAGACGACCCTCTCGGTCGAGGAGGTCATCGCGCGTTCCTCGAACGTGGGGACCATCCAGATCGCGGCTGCCCTCGGCGCGACCCGTCTCGGTGAGTACCTGGATCGCTTCGGCTACGGACGCAGGACCGGCATCGAGCTCCCCGCCGAATCGCGTGGGATCACGAAGGATCCTGAGAGATGGGATGGTCCCGATGTCGCCTCGATCGCGATCGGGATGACCGTCGCGGTCACGCCACTGCAGATGCTGCGGGTGCTCGGAGTCATCGCCAACGGCGGGATCATGGTCGAGCCCCGCCTCGTCGCATCGACGATCACGGACGGGGAGGAACATCGGGCGGACCGTCCCGAGCCCGTCCGGGTAGTGTCGCCCGAGACGGCAGGTGCCGTCGGCCAGATCCTGACCAGCGTCGTGTCGGGCGGGACCGCCCCGGAGGCCGCCGTGCCGGGCTACACCGTTGCCGGGAAGACGGGAACGAGTCGGAAGCTGCGCGAAGACGGGCAAGGCTACGACAGCAGCCGCCACGTGGCGTCCTTCGTCGGCTTTGCCCCGGCCGAGGCGCCGCGGGCGGTCGTCCTCGTCGTCCTCGACGAGCCGACTCCCAGCTACGGCGGGAAGACGGCGGCACCCACGTTCTCCCGGATCATGTCGTTCACCATGAGAGCACTTCAGGTGGAGCCGAGCCCCACCCCCCAGGAGATCACCGGTCCGCCTCGCCTTCCGCGTCCCGACAACTCCGTCGTGAGCCTGAAGCCTCCCACTCCGAGCCTCGAACGGCGTGCGGCCGAGGAGGCCGCACGCGAGGCCGAGGCCGACGCGGAAGCCGGAGGCGGGGGGCAGTGACGGCGACGGTGTCCGTCTCGACCCTGGCCGAGGCCGTCTCCGGTGTCGTCTCGGGCGACCCTGACACCGGCGTGTCGGGGGTCGCGTTCGATTCACGGCGTGTGATGCCGGGCGACCTGTTCTGCTGTGTCCCCGGGCACGCCAGCGATGGGCACGATTTCGCAGACACCGCGGTGCGGGCCGGTGCCGTGGCACTTCTCGTCGAGCGGGTCGTGGACGTCGATACGACGCAGATACACGTGCCGGCGGTTCGAGCGGCCATGGGGCGGGTCGCTGCCCTCGTGCACGGCGACCCCTCGCGGCACCTTCGTCTCGTCGGTGTCACCGGCACGAACGGCAAGACGACGACTACCCACATGGTCGGAGCGATCGCCGAGGCCGGCGGCCTCCCGGCCTGCCTCACGGGTACGGTCGAGACCCGCATCGCGGGTACGCGCGAAGCCGTGCTCCACACCACGCCGGAAGCGCCCGACCTCCACACCCTCCTCGCTCGCATGGTGACGTCAGGCTGCGACGTGGCCGCAATGGAAGTCTCCTCGCATGCGCTCGACCAGGACCGAATCGGCGGCGTGCACTTCGCCGTGGGTGCCTTCACGAACCTGTCGCAGGATCACCTCGACTATCACGGGACGATGGAGCGGTACTTCGCTTCGAAGCTCCGACTCTTCGAGGCGGGGCGGTGTGACAGGGCTGTGGTGGGCGTCGATGAAGCGTGGGGAGTCCGAGTCGCCGAGGTGGCCGGGGCGGCCGGTATCCCGACCACGACCTTCGGATCCGGTCCGGCACCGGCGGGTGTCGACATCGGTCATCTCAGGGTGTCGGTGGAGTCGGTGTCGCTGAGCGGGACCGTCATCGGCCTCGATGACGGCGCTGGGTACCGACGCGTGCGTCTCGGCATGGGCGGTGGGCACAATGCCTTGAACGCTGCGTGCGCGGCGGCGTGTGCTCGCGCCCTCGGCCTCGTCTGGGAATCCGTCGTCGCAGGTCTCGAGGGGATGACTCATGTGCCGGGCCGCTTCGAGGCGATCGACTGCGGTCAGCCCTTCCGCGTGGTCGTCGACTACGCCCACACGCCTGACGCCGTGGAGAGCGTGCTGGCCGCGGCCCGCGATCTGGTGGCGGTGGGCGGCCGGCTGGTCGTCGTGGTCGGCTGCGGGGGTGATCGGGACCGCGAGAAGCGCCCTCTCATGGGAGCGGCCGCGACACGACTCGCCGATGTGGTCCTTGTCACATCGGACAACCCGCGGTCCGAGGATCCGGAGCGGATCATCGGCGAGATGATCACGGGGATCGACGACAGCGGGGCCGAGCTGCGTGTCGTCGTCGACCGACGTGAGGCGATCCGGGCGGCACTGCAGACCGCGCAGGCGGGGGATGTCGTCGTGATCGCCGGCAAGGGACACGAACAGGGTCAGGACGTCGCCGGCGTCATCCATCCCTTCGACGACAGGGTTGTGGCCCGGGAGGAGCTCGGGGCGATCGGCTTTCCCGCCGGTGTGGGGGGTGGCGCGTGATAGCACTGCTCGCGGCTGCCGGAATGGGCACGATCCTCGCCCTGATCGGCACGCCTTTCTTCATTCGCTGGTTGCGCCTCCGGGACATCGGTCAGGAGATCCGGGAGGACGGCCCCCGAACCCATCGTGTGAAACACGGGACGCCGACGATGGGTGGCATCGTGATCCTCGGGGCTGCGCTCTGCGGTTACCTCTTCAGTCATCTGCCGTTGTTCAGCGCGGGCCGCGCGATCACGGTCAACGGGATCCTGGTTCTCTTCGCGGGTGTGTGCATGGGGCTGCTCGGCTTCCTCGATGACTACCTCAAGTACCGGAACCAGCGGTCCCTCGGACTGAACAAGAAGAGCAAGACGATCGGCCAGATAGTCATAGCCCTCGTCTTCGCGATCCTCGTGCAGCGTTACACGGGTGGTTCGACCCAGATCAGCTTCGTACGCCCGATCGGTCCTGCACTCCCCGTCTGGCTCTTCGCCATCTGGGTGTTGTTGCTGTTCGTCGCCACCTCGAACGCCGTGAACCTCACGGACGGGCTCGACGGTCTTGCCGCGGGCTCGTCGAACCTCGTCTTCGGAGCGTTCGTCCTCATCGCTTTCTGGCAGTTCAGGCACCCTGCCTACTACGGCCTCGCCCAGAGCCTCGACCTGGCCGTGGTCGCAGCCGCCTTTGCCGGTGCCTGCGCGGGATTCCTCTGGTGGAACGCGAATCCGGCGCGCATCTTCATGGGGGACACTGGTGCCCTCGGATTGGGAGGAGCCATCGCCGCGCTCGCGTTCCTCACCAACACCCAACTCCTCCTCCTCGTGTTGGGGGGGATATTCGTGCTCGAGACGCTGTCGGTGATCGCACAGGTCTTCGCCTTCCGGGTCTTCGGGAGGCGTGTTCTCCGGATGGCACCGATCCACCACCACTTCGAGATCGTCGGCTGGCCGGAGACGACTGTCATCGTCCGTTTCTGGATCATCGCCGGGTTCTGCGTGACCTTCGGGGTCGGCCTCTTCTATGCCGACTGGCTCTCGTCCGGAGCGGCTCTGTGAGCGGCCGCGTGCTCGTGCTCGGGCTCGGGTCCTCCGGGAGCGCTGCTGCCGGCCATCTGCACAGGGCCGGGTCCGAAGTGGTTGTTGTCGACGATGCCGCCGACGATGCGGTGATGAGGCGAGCGGAGACGCTCATCGGTGGGGGACTCGAGGTGCTCACGGGCGTTCACCTCGCCGGTGGAGGGACTCCGGACGCCGTTGCACGCCTCCTCGAAGACGTCGAGCTCGTTGTGGCCTCGCCGGGGATCGCGCCCGCGCACCCGCTCATCGTCGGCGCGCGGGAGCGGCACATCACGATCTGGAGTGAAATCGAGCTCGCGTACCGGTCGTGTCGGGCGCCGATCGTGGCAGTCACGGGAACGAACGGAAAGACGACCGTGGCGAGCCTCATCGGCGAGACCCTTGCGGCAGCGGGTACTCCCAGCGTCGTGTGCGGAAACATCGGCACCCCCATGATCTCCGTCGTCGACTCGATCCCGACGGACGGTGTCGCGGTCGTCGAGGTGTCCTCGTTCCAGCTCACTCTGACGGAGGCCTTCCACGCGAGGGTCGGGGTGTTCCTGAACCTCGCCCCCGACCATCTCGACTGGCACGCATCGGTGGGTGAATACGCCCAAGCCAAGTCGCGGATCTGGCGTAACCAGACCGAGGACGATCTCTCCCTCGCCGGTGCGGACGACGAGATGACGGCATCGGCGCTGAGACAGGCCACGGGTCGGCACGCCCTCTTCTCGGCCCGGCACCTCCCCGAGACGGGAGCCGGTGTCCGTGACAGCACCCTCGTCGTGCGGGGGGTGGGTCCCTACGAAGCGGAAACCGAGATCGTGAGGCTTGCCGACCTACCGGGGTCCGGCGCGATCGACCTTGCGAACGCTGCGGCCGTTGCTGCCGCCGTCTGCGACCTGGGTGTCGTGCCCGGTGTCGTCGCGGATGCTCTTTGCGCCGCGCGCCGCCCTCCCCACCGCAGACAGATCGTGGGCAGGCGACGCGCCGTGACCTATGTCGATGATTCGAAGGCGACGAACCCGCATGCCGCGATTGCGGCGATCGATTCGTATCCGACGGTCGTCCTCATCGCCGGGGGAAGGAACAAGGGCCTCGATCTCGGTGCGTTCGCCGCTACCGCCGACCGTGTTCGTGGACTCGTCGCGATCGGGGAGTGCGCCCCTGAGGTCGTCGCAGCCTTCGAGAGCACAGGTGTCCCCGCGGTCACGGCTGCAGACATGGAGAGCGCAGTCCGACAGGCCGCGGGTATGGCGCGTGCCGGTGACACCGTCCTTCTGTCACCCGGCTGCGCGAGTTTCGACTGGTACCGCGACTACGCCGAGCGGGGGCGGGCATTCACGCGCGCATGCAAACGGCTCGGGGTCCGGGAGGACGGATGAGGAGCGCACGTACGGCATCCAGAGTGGGCATGCATCGCGTGGGGCGGATCCTGGGATATCTCCCCGACATGTCGACACCATTCCTGCTCGGTACCTTCACGCTCTTCCTCGTCGTCTACGGCCTCGTGATGACGCTGTCCGCATCGACGGTCTACTCACTCCAGACGACGGGGTCGGCATACACCGTGTTCGTGCGTCAGTTCGTGTGGGTCCTGATCGGCAGCGGGCTCTTGGCCGCGATGTCCTCGATCGACCCTCGCATCTGGAGGAAGCTCGCGATCCCCGTCCTCGCAGTCTCCGTTGCCCTCCTGGTGCTGGTGCTCATCCCGGGACTGGGGATCGAGGTCTACGGCTCGTCACGGTGGCTCGGTGCCGGCATCTTCCGCATGCAGCCCTCGGAACTGGCCAAGCTGGGCGTCGTCCTCACCGTGGCGCTCTTCCTGGAGCGGAAGTACCGCCTCCTCGACGATCCCGTACACCTCATGATCCCTGTACTTGCCCCGATCGGGGTGGTCGTCGCGGTGCTCCTCCTGCTCGAACCCGACTACGGGACGACGATCATCGTCGGTGGGATCATCTTCACGATGATGTTCCTCGGCGGGGCCCGTGCCGCCCACCTTGCCTGGACGGGGGCAGGTCTCGTCTCGGTCGGGGCCGTTCTCATGGTCGTGGCCAGCTACAGGCTGGATCGGCTCCTCGTCTTCCTCGATCCCTGGTCGGATCCACAGGGCAAGGGGTATCAGGTCGTGCAGTCCCTGATCGCGATCGGCTCGGGCGGACCCGACGGCCTCGGTCTCGGCGCGTCGCGACAGAAGTGGATGTTCCTCCCCAACGCCCATACGGATTTCGTCTACTCGATCGTGGCCGAGGAGCTGGGCCTGGTCGGCAGCTTCGCCGTGCTCGTGTTGATGTTCGGTCTCGTGTTCGCCTGTGTCCGCGCGGCGCGGCGGGCGCCGGACAGGTTCGGCTCCCTGGTCGCCGGGGGTGTGGGCACGTGGATCGGGCTGCAGGCGCTCCTCAACCTCGCCGGGGTCACCTCACTCGCCCCAGTCGATGGCGTGCCTCTGCCTCTGATGTCCGTCGGTGGTTCGAACGCGTGCGTTCTGATGATCGCCATCGGTCTCGTCATGGCGATTGCCCGTGAGGGTGACCGCGCTCTCGCCCGCGATGTCCGCGCGGCCCGCAAGCGCGGAGATTCGACGACGGACCTCGGGAGTGGGGGGTGAGCGAGCCGCGCTGGGACGTGGTCGTCACGTGCGGAGGCACGGGAGGCCACGTACTTCCGGCACTCGCGCTCGTCGATGCCCTCGTCGCAGCAGGGCTGGACCGGGAGCGCATCGGTTTCGTGGGTGGGCGCACCGGCATCGAGACCCGGCTCGTTCCCCCGTCCGGTACCCCCTTCGTCGGCTTGGCCGTGCGTGGCCTCCCGCGGGCTCGCGGTGTCCGCGGCAGCGCAGGCAAGGCGAGATCGCTCGGCGCCATGTCGGCAGCGGTGTTGCGAGCGCGGACGCTCCTGTCACGACATGCGGCACAAGTCGTCGTGGGAATGGGTGGTTACGCGAGCCTTCCCTGCGTCCTGGCCGCCGGGCGAAGGCGGCCCGTGATCCTCTACGAGTCCAACGCCGTCCCCGGACTCGCGGTCCGCGTGGCGGCTCGCCGTGCCGCGACCGTCGCGTGTGCGTTTGGCAGCACGGCAGAGAGGTTCCCGAACGGGATGCATGCGGGTTTCGTCGTGCGCCCCGACCTCACCGCGCTCGACGTCGAGACGAGGCGGGTGGAGCGGAGTCGGGCATGCCTGGCCTACGGCATCGAGGCAGATCGCACTGTCGTGGCCGTGATGGGTGGGAGCCAGGGGGCAGCGAGACTGAACGAAGCGGTGCTCGGCCTGCGCGAGCGCTGGTGGGATCACCCCGATGTGGCTCTCGTCCACCTCACGGGCCGGGACTTGTACGAGGACGTGGCCGCGGCCACGGCGCAGGAGCCTGCGGCCCTGCAGTACATCCCGATCGCCTTCGAGGATGACATGGCCCGCCTGTACTCGGCGTGTGATCTGCTCGTGTGTCGTTCCGGGGCATCGACGTGTGCCGAGATCGCGGCCACGGGCACGCCGGCGATCTGTGTGCCCTATCCGTACGCGACGGACGATCATCAGAGACGCAACGCCGAGGAGCTCGCGGCGGCAGGAGCATCGCGCGTCCTGCTCGACAGCGAGCTCGACGCCGTGTCCCTCGAGGAGGTGGTCGAGTCCGTGCTCGAGGACCGGGGCGCTCTTGCGGCCATGGCGACCGCGGCAGCCACGATGGGTGAGGTGGATGGAGCGGAGGTCCTCGCCGGGACGGTTGTCGAACTGCTGGAATCCGCCCGGACCACGGACCGGCCGCAGGAGGGCGCGGCGCAATGACGGACGAGACAGGACGGCGACGCCCATGACCATTCGCGACGACGTGCCCTCCGGTGTCGCAGGCGAACGCATCGATCTCGACGTTCCGCAGCGCATTCACATCGTCGGTATCGGTGGCGCCGGGATGAGTGCGATTGCCACACTGCTCGTCTCACTGGGCCACGACGTGTCGGGGAGTGACATCAAGGCGAGCCGCTTCACGGAGCGCCTCGAGGGACTGGGGGTCCGAGTCTCCATCGGCCACAGGCCGGATCATGTGGCGGGAGTGGACCTCGTGGCGATATCGATGGCGGTGCGTGAGTCGAATCCGGAGGTGCGGTCGGCGCGCGAGCGGGGGATCAGAGTCGTACCCCGTGTCGAGATACTCGCCGCCCTCACGCGCCGCTGGCGCACCGTTGCCGTGGCGGGTACGCACGGCAAGACGACCGCGTCGTCCATGCTTGCCATGGCGCTCGTCGGATCGGGGATGAACCCGAGCTGGCTGATCGGGGGTGAGCTGAACGAGCCGGGTGCCAACGCCCTGCGCGGTACCGGTGA